>JAPLEZ010000145.1:0-39637 GCA_026390935.1 Bacteroidota bacterium | reverse complement strand
GTGGTGATTGGTGAAGTGGTTGATTTGGGAATAGATATGGGTGAAGGTTATACCTACAACTGGAATACAGGTGTGACAAAGCATTTAAGTTGTACCGATTGTCCTACACCAAGTTTAAAGGTGTTGGAGGATGGAATTTACAAACTCGTAATAAAAGATACTCTTAACTGCTACGAGTCGCTTAAAGAATATTACATCTGCGCTGAAAAGAAATACACTGTTGACGTTCCTTCGGCTTTCTCTCCTGATGGTGATGGAATCAATGATTTGGCTTTTGTAAAAGGTTGGGGAATTGAAAAATTAATTGTGTTCAGAATCTTCAATCGCTGGGGTGAAATCGTTTTTGAATCATCGGATATCAATCAAGGATGGGATGGCATTTATAAAGGTCAGCCTCAAAACATGGAGTCGTATGTTTACTATGCAGAAGTTCAATTCTACAGTGGTAAAAATGGTTCTAAAACCGGAAGCATCACTATTATAAGGTAGTTGCGAGCGAAGTTGCAATTTCTGCAATAATAATTTTTTTCTTTATTAAACATCAATAACAAAGCCCTTCATTCAGCCTATAGTTTTGCTGCGCATTTTAAAACTATATGTATGAAATACTTTAACAAAATCGCATTAATTTCTTCGTTGTTCTTCGGAACACAATCTTTTGCCCAAACCAGTCAGAAAGAACTGCTCGGGGTCTCTTACATCGATGTTCAAGGCATCGAACTTTCTCAAAATGAAATAACCTCCATTGTTCGAATTGAAATTGAAAAACTGCAGAAATTTGAAGTCGTTGACCGCTACGAAATCGACAATTATTACAAAGCCAATGGTCTCGATAAAAATGGCTGCATGAGTAAATCCTGTGTGCTTAAAGCAGGAAAAGAACTCCACCTCGACTTTATAGTTTCAGGTACAGTTGAAAAAATTGGAAGAATGTTGGCCATCAACTTACGCCAGTACAATGTTAAAAGTGGCGCACAGGAAAGCACAGTGATGAAGGAGTACATTTATGAGCCTTTAGAGTTGCAAACCTTAATTCGCTTTTCGGTGGAGACTTTGTTTGGTGTAGCGGTAAATCCTGCCTTGGAAAACCTTTATCTTTTTCAGAAGAATGAGGCGGATTTGGTTGAAAAACCTAACGTTAGAAAGTTGAATTTATCTGGTCCTCGTTTCGGCTTGTCATTCGCTACAGGAGAAAATTCGAATATCTTGTCCCGACCGAAAAACAAAGGTGGATTTGACATGGCACCAATGATGACACAATTTGGTTACCATACTGAAGCACGTTATTTGAATACAGGAAATGTGATGGCTCTTATTGAATTCTTTGGATTGGTTGGAGGTATGGAACAACAAAAATTTATCCCTTCTCTTTCTATCATTCATGGATTCCGTTTGAAAAAATCACGATGGGAATTCGGTTTCGGTCCAACATTCAACATCCAAAAAAGAGCATCTGGATTTTATGATGAAAACAAGAATTGGCATTTGGAAGCAGATAAGAATCTGGACAGTTTTAAAGATACGGAACAGAATATCGTAGAACGTTTAGACAGCAGGGGGAGCAGCCAAATTACCAGTGCATGGGTGTTTGCCATTGGAAAAACTTTCACTTCAGGTACTTTGAATATTCCGGTGAATTTGTACACTATTCCAAGTAAGGAGGGTTGGACGGTTGGCGTATCAATGGGTTGGTCACTAGAAAAATCAAAGTAAAATAGCATTGCTTTTCATTAAGGCGCTCCGGGCAATCGGGGCGCTTTTTTTATTTGTGTATTTTAGCTTCATGGAACGAAGTGAAATTCTACAGAAAACAGGATTGGTCATTGCTGATTTTTTTCAGCTGAAGGACTTTGTTTGTTCGGAAAGCACTTCTGCTGCTGATGTGGAGCAATGGAACTCTTTTTCCCATTTGCCCTTGATGTCGAAAATAGAAACAGCATTCTCCATAAAATTCTCATTTCTGGAAATCACTGATTTTTATTCCTTGGGAGATATTGTTGATTGCATTCACAAAAAAATCACAGGATTTTAATGCTTGAAAATGCACTATACTTCATTTTGTTTGTAGGGATCAGTCTGTATCTTTTTTATAAAACAAAGCAGCCTCTCATCATACTTTTCTTTGCCAGTTTGGGCTTCATCGCATTTATTCAGTGGAGAGCGATTCCGCTTTTGCTGCTCAACAGTTTGTTTACATTTTATGCGGCACAGAAAATTGCTGCAGCCACAAAGCAAAAAAACACCTTATTTATTTTGAGCGTAATCTTGATTTTGACAGAATTGCTTAGCTTCAAATTTTTCGCCTTTGCCAATACATTTTCGTTAGAATCCATCGCCTTTACCTTAGGATTGTCATTTTACGGTTTGCAAAATATCGGCTATCTCTTTGATGTAAAAATTAAACGAATTTTGCCTGAAGAAAATGCGCTGACTTATGTTGTTTCTACTGCTTATTTTCCTAAAATTTTATGCGGTCCTATTGTGACTTTCGCGGTAATGAAAAAAGCGTTAACGACTGTTCCTGTTTATAAAGAAGAAAATACTACCGCCGGATTAAACCGCTTTATTTTAGGGGCTTTTAAAAAGCTGGTTATTGCCGATAAATTAGCGCCAATGCTGGTTTCGGTTTTTGATACTGCCGATGTAAACAGCGGTTTTACAGTGCTTGTAGCGGGATTCGTTTTTACATTGCAAGTGTACTTCGATTTCTCTGGATACATCGATATGGCTCTTGGAATTTCACGATTGTTCGGCATTGTACTTCCTGAGAATTTTTCCACGCCTTTGCGTTCCGTTTCAATTACCCAGTTCTGGAGACGCTGGCACATCACTTTGATGCAATGGCTTACCCATTATGTGTATTATCCGGTGTCGTATTGGTTAAGAAAGAACGCTTTCTTATCAGCCTTTGCAGGAATAGTGATCACCCTTATTTTTTCGGCATTGTGGCATGGGTTGGGATTAACATTTATGTTGTGGGCCCTCTGCCATATCACTTATCTCACCATAGAATTAATTGCCCAAAAGATAAAATTTAGTGTACCGAAATGGATTGCTTTTTTGCTGACCATTTTTGCGGTGAGTTTTGCCAATTTGTTTTTTCGTTCTCCAGATGTTGAAACATCAAAAAAACTAATGAATGAAGTCTTTTCTTCGTCTTTTTGGCCCCAAGACTGGCTTACACAATTCGTTGCGATTTTCGGACGAGGCGCCGATTTGAACGATCTTTATAATCTGTCGACTGCGTGGATTTTTGTAGTCGTCTTTTTACTCTTTGAAAATAAAATCAATGCGAAGGCAAACAGTGAAAAATTCTCAATTGCGTGGGTGGTCACAATAGTTTTATTGATCACTGTTTTTGGTGTATTCAGCAACGGAGAACAATTTATTTATTCCAGATTTTAATGCTAAAAAAAGCACTCATATCGTTTATCATTATCGTTGCATTTGCTTTTGCACTGGATCGTTTGTTTCAATTTGGACTCTCACACAATATAAATTTAAAAGCAACTCACGTTTCCCGTGGGGAGCTTCTGACAGAGGTTTTAGTGGATGGTCCCTGCGAGCCTTTATTTACTATGGATCCTGCTTATCTGCAACTAAAAACAGGGAAAAGCTTTTATAATCTTAGTTTGAATCATTCGGATTTTGCTGATAATTATTTGCATCTGCACTTGTACTTGAAAAACAATCCTGCGCCCAAATATTTATTTCTTTTTGCTACGCCCGAGTCTTTTGATACCCGATTCAATACTTTTCATCCTTATCGCTTTGCAGCGTTTTTGTCGGATAGCACAGTAGAAGCCGTTGTCGCCGAACATGATAAAGAATATGTTACGTGGATGAAAGTCCCTTTGCTTAGGTATACTTATTTTGGGAATCAGCTGACTTTCCCTGCCATTCAGGGGGTTAAACATTGGCTTACGAATAAAAAGGAGCCCTATTTTAAAAATGGCCATCAAGCTCATCCTTCCAGCAGGAGCTTGGCCAATCCACTGCACTTTGTGCAATTGGATGAATACGGAAATAAGCCTGAGGACGCTGAAAACAAATCGTTTGTGTGGGATGCAAAGCGTGAAAAGTATTTCCGTTTAATTTTGCAGGCAGCGCAGGATAAAGGAATTAAAGTGGTGGTGTATGAATCGCCAGGTTATGCGGGCATATTGACTACTCAACCCAACCGATTGGAGATGCTGCAAAAAATCAAAAATATTTCAGCAGAGTACGGAAATCCTTATTGGGTATTTGCACAATTGCCACTCGCTGTTGAAAAGTCGAATTTTATTTGTCCATTAATAATGAATTCCGCTGCCTCCAAGGACTTTATGGATACCTTGTCGTTGAGGATAAATAAATTGCGTTAAAATCGCCGGGCTCACATAAATTGTACATAACTTTGCCGAGCAAATTGAGGAGGTCAAATGAGTGAAGCAATAAAACACGAGTGCGGTATCGTATTGATACGCCTTTTAAAGCCTTTAAACTTCTATCTCGAGAAATACGGGAGTTCCATGTACGGCCTAAATAAACTGTGGCTGATGATGGAAAAACAGCACAACCGTGGTCAGGATGGCGCAGGTGTTGCAACGATAAAACTCGATTCCGGTCCGGGCAAAAGATACATCTCCCGCTACCGCTCCAACTCTCCTCAACCGATCAAAGACATTTTCGAAAAAATCAATTCCAATTTTGCTGCTCTTCAAGACAAAGCGCCAGAAAGATTGCGTGATCCCGAATGGTTGAAAAACAATATTCCTTTTATGGGAGAATTGCTTTTGGGTCATCTTCGTTACGGAACTTTTGGAGGAAACAGCATTGAATATTGTCATCCTTTTTTGCGTCAGAGCAACTGGAAAACCCGAAATTTTGTATTGGCTGGAAACTTCAATTTAACCAATGTTGATGAGTTGTTTGATAGATTGGTGACTTTGGGTCAACATCCAAAGGAAAAGTCGGATACGGTGACTGTGTTGGAAAAAATGGGACATTTTCTCGATAATGAAAATCAGGAATTGTTTCATAAATACAAGGCGCAAGGCTTAACCAATCAGCAGATTTCCGATGAAATAGCGCTTCATTTGGACATTCAAAAGATAATGAAAAACGCTTCCCGCGATTTCGACGGAGGGTATGCAATGGCCGGTATGATTGGTCATGGCGATGCTTTTGTGTTGAGAGATCCTGCCGGAATTCGACCAGCATTTTATTACAAAGACGATGAAGTAGTGGTGGTTGCATCTGAAAGACCAGCCATTCAAACGGCTTTCAATGTGCCGATAGAATCTATTTCTGCCATTAAACCTGGTCATGCGTTGATCATCAAAAAAAATGGCGACATCAGTGAAAAACTGGTGAAGGAGCCTACTGAACGCAAAGAATGTTCGTTTGAAAGAATTTATTTTTCTAGAGGTAGCGACGCAGATATTTATGTTGAAAGAAAGCGCTTGGGGAAATACCTTGCGCCACGCATACTTAAAGCAGTGGATTACGATTTTGAAAACACTGTTTTCTCTTACATTCCTAATACTGCAGAAGCTTCGTTCTTCGGATTGCGCGACGGATTGAGTGATCACCGCATTGCCAAACAAAAGGAATTATTGTTGTCGAAAGACAAGTTGAGCGATGCCGAACTCGATAAGATTTTGCATATCGTTATCCGCACCGAAAAAATTGCCATCAAAGATGCTAAGCTCCGTACTTTCATCACCGGCGATACCGGTAGAAATGATTTGGTGGCTCACGTTTACGACTCCACTTACGGTGTAGTTAAGAAAGGCGTTGATAATCTCGTTTTAATTGATGATTCCATTGTTCGCGGAACTACATTAAAGCAAAGTATTTTGCGCATCATGGATCGTTTGCAACCACGCAAAATTGTGATTGCTTCCTCAGCGCCGCAAATTCGTTATCCAGATTGTTACGGTATCGACATGGCTAAATTGGGCGATTTCATTGCTTTTCAAGCTGCTATTTCCTTATTGAAAGAAAGAGGGCAACAAGCTTTGATTGATGAAGTTTACAAAAAATCAAAGGCGCAAGAGAAATTACCTAAAGAACAAATAGTGAATTACGTAAAAGAAATTTACGCGCCGTTTAGCGACGAAGAAATTTCTGCCCGAATCACAAAATTGCTCACGCCAAAGGAAATCAATGCTGAGGTGGAGGTGGTTTACCAAACTGTAGAAAACTTACACAAAGCTTGTCCTAATCACACTGGTGACTGGTACTTTACTGGTAATTATCCAACTCCAGGCGGTAATAAAGTAGTGAACAGATCTTTCATCAATTATGTTGAAGGAAGAAATGCGAGGGCTTATTAGTCCACCAGCAAAAGTCATCGCGAAAATTTTTGTTCTCAATGTAGATCCTGAAACAAGTTCAGGATGACATTAGCGGGAATTACCTGAAGAGCATGGTTCACATTTGTCATCCTGAACTTGTTTCAGGATCTGTTAATTCAGATGAAATATATGAGGGATTGCTTTAATTTTTGAGTACAAAAATTTTCGCAATGACGGAGAACGTGATTACCTTGCAGCTATGAAGCAAATCCTCTTCGCTGCTTTACTTTTTACTTTCAGTTTGTCCTCAGCCCAAAGCGCTTTGGATTACGCTAAAATTAAAGACGCTGAAGAGCTCAACTTAGCGGGAATGAACATTGACACTCTTCCGTCTTTTATTTCCTCCTGCGTGCATTTAAAACGCATAAACTTGAGCGGAAACAGAAAGATTAAAGTGATTGACACTTTCAAAAAATTATCGAAACTCCCGAATTTGAAAAGTCTCAACATGGATTATTGCAACTTGTTTTTTCTTCCCTCTGTGATTGGTGAATTTAAAGCATTGAAGGATCTTTCCTTGGAAGGCAATGGCATTGAATATTTGCCAGTAACATTTAAAAATTTGCCTCTGGAATATCTAAATATCTCTAGCAACAGAATTGATAGTTTAAACAGCGGGTTCTTTTCTTTTTTGAAATTGGAGACGCTCGACTTTTCTAAAAATGAAGGAGTGAACAGAGATTACAATATGGATATTTTGGCTACACTACCTTCTTTGCAAAGTCTGATTTTACGCGAATCGACAGAGATTGCAAAGGGAATTGGTAAAGTAAAAAATCTACAAAATCTCGATCTTTCAAAAGGAAGCTTCAGAGTGCTTCCTTCGGAAATCTCGCAGTTATCATTGTTACGCACTTTAGATCTCCGCAATTGCTCGGTAGATTTAAGCGTGGCAATTGAGCTTTTGGCGCCTTTGAAAAAGCTGAGCAAGCTGCATATCGGAGATGCAAAAATGACGGTGGTGCCATTTAATATTTCAAAATTGCGGTCGCTAAATGAAATGCATATTTATTTAGCATCGTTAGCGCGATTGCCAATTTCATTTAAAGATTTGAATTTGCAAAGCATATATTTTCACCATTGCAATCTCACAGATAAAAAGGAGTTTTTCATGGAGCTCGACAAGATAAATTCTTTGCAAGTTATCTATTTGTTTCAATGTGAAATATCGAAGAATGAAGTGGCGAGCAAAAAGCAATTGGTGATTGAAAATGCCTTTAACGACAGGCCTTTTGCATTCAATAGCACATTTAACGAAATAGCAAAAACGCACCGCAGCGAAACACCACAAATGGAATATGAATTGCTCACTTCTAAGGTGATTCTCACCATTAAAAAGCAAGTCAGCAAAAGCAAATTTTATTTCACCATTGAACCACAGTACGGCTACACCGAAAAATATTTAGATCTCTTCGGCGATAAAATCAAAGCCTATCCCGAACTCAAGGTGTACAAGGAAATTCATTGGGAGTATACAGGATCGGAAATGGATGCTGATTTGTTGAAAATGTATGCCTTAAGCGAAAAGACAAACAAGGAAAAAGCAAAGAAAAAAACGACAGTAGAAATTTACGTTTTGAATTTGCAGGACATTTTAATTTATCCCGAAAAAGAGGAAGATACCTACATCATGGCATTTTCAAGGGGGTTCGATACTTTGAAAATAAAAACACTTCCTGCATTGTCTTTGATTGACGCAAAAAAAATACAGAAATGGCACAAAAGCAAATACGATAGTTATTGGCAGCAACGATTAAAACGCGAGGAAAGATGGGAGCAGTTGGATAAAAAATATCTCACTGTATTTGAAAAATATGAGCAAAAATTGGAGGCCTATCGCAATCAATTAAATGAAAAATTTTATCGTGAAAGTGACAAGTAAATTTGTTTTTGGAGAATGGTTTTCCCTCTCGGAGGAGAGGGGTGTGCAGGCTCTTGCGGGGAGGAGGGAGATGGATTGTTCATTGATTCCATCTCCCTCCCAACGCACTATCCCCACGCACCCCTCTCCTCCGAGAGGGAAGGGCATATCCGTAAAACCATTTTCACTGTTGATGGTTTTTTTTATTTTATTTTCATCGTTCAATATTTCCAACAATTACTACGATCAAACTTCCGAAGAATTTTTCTCTTCAGGTGTTGCTGATAAAATCTTGACTCTTGCCGACACAGATCCTGAATTGCTTAATGCCACTGTGTTTCACGCCATTAATAAAATGCGTGAGCAAAAAGGAAAAGAACCTTTTTTGTATTCTCCCGAATTGCAAAAATTGGTGCTTTCCTGCATGACAAAAGTTGAAAATAAAAATTTCTCCAATGGAGAAATCATTCGAAAAAAGTTTGCGAAAAATATCCTGAAAGAAGCCAAACAAAATGGATTTAAAGGAACGCTGGTGGAGCTGAATGCCTTGCAGTCGAATGCCATTGATTACAACAACAAAATATTTTTTTACAACAAGAAAGATGTGGATACCGAACTGCATTTATTTTATGGTGAGCGACCAACCAAACAAGATAAAAAGCAAGAACGTGTTGCAATTCCAAATTATACTTATAAAACCTTCGCCGAAGATTTGCTTGCTGTTTTACTCAAGCTGGACAAAGAAAACAAAAGTACTTCAAAGGCCTATAAGTACAGCGCTTGTGTGTTGCAATGGGATTATGCATCGTTGTATAAAAATAGAATTCCACAAATAAAATTCCTGCAGATTGTAGGAGGATTTCAAACAGATTTGATAAAGGAGACGGAGTGATTGATGTTTACTTTTTCTTTTTTTTATTTTTGAAGTGTTCCTCATTCAGAAGCATGGCTTCCTGCACAATTTCCATTAAAATGCTTTCGTCTAATTCCTCCATTTTTTCATACACTAGCGAACGAACTATTTTTCTTCCATCGCTAATCAATACTCCTTGTTCGTTGGATAGTTCATGTCCGCGCCAAAATCCAACTTCCACTCCTCTTTTGCCATGGGCGATATAGCACAACATTCCAAAATGCTTGTAAAATGGCACCATGTACGCAATTTTTTCTTCGATGTAGGGAGATGCGTTCAGTAAAATTTCACGCAATCGGTATAATAAATCACGATACTTTTCGGGAGCATCGTAGATATAATTCTCAGCAGCTTTCATTACATTTTTTTTCCTAGCTGCAACAAAATTTCTTTGTAGCGTGCAGGTGCTTTTTCCAGTTCATCAACAAAAATAAATTCATCGGCCATGTGCGATCGTGCGCTGTCGCCCGGACCAATTTTCACGCTCACGCAAGGCATCAGTGATTGATCACTTGTAGTTGGAGAACCATAGGTTGGTATGGATAATTCTTCTGCGACTGTAAACAATGGATGACCTTCTGGCAAGCCTGATGAATTCAAGCGTGTAGAGCGTGCTGAGACTTCGCACAATACATTTTCCTTGATGAGCTGAAGTAATTCTTCATTGGAGTAGGTATCGGGCACACGCACGTCGACAACGAATTTGCATTCCGCCGGAACAACGTTGTGCTGACTTCCCGCTTCAATCACAGTAACACTCATTTTAACTGGTCCCAACACTTTGCTCACTTTCGGGAATTGATGTGTTTTAAACCACTTTATATCTTTCAGTGCTTCGTAAATCGCGTTGATTCCTTCTTCACGTGCAGCGTGTCCGGCTTTACCAACAGCAGTGCAATCCAGCACCATCAATCCGCGCTCAGCAACAGCCAATTCCATTTTGGTAGGTTCACCAACTATAGCCAAATCAATTTTCGGTAAGCCCGGCCATAAAGCAGCGATGCCGTTTTTTCCGGAAATTTCTTCTTCCGCAGTAGCGGCAAAAATTAAATTGAAGGGTAAGTTCACAGAATACAGTTCACAGAATACAGAGAGCAATGAAATCAATGGTCCGCCTGCATCATTACTTCCGAGTCCGTATAATTTCCCGTCGATAATTTCTGCTTTGTGCGGATCACGCGTATAGCCTTTGTTCGGCTTTACTGTGTCAGTATGGGAATTCAGAAGGATGGTAAATTTTCCTTCTTCAAAATATTTGTTGGTGCACCAAAGATTATTCAAAAATTTGTTGGCAGGAATTCCTTCTTGCGTAAGCACTTTTTCAAGGTAGCTTACACGCGCTGATTCATCGCCGCTGAAGGCCGGAATTTGAATTAAATCACTTAATATTTTAACTGCATTAATCATTAGCGAAAGATAAATAATTTTACTTCACTTTTTCGGATATCAATTGTCGGAGTTTTTGAAATTGCTCCGCCGTCATGGATTTCGCCGGAATAGTATAATTGACGTTTCCTGAAAGACCAATAAAGAGCGTATTTATTTCAACAGATTTAAAATTGCCCCAGTTTTCTATTGTTTCTTTTTCATCCTGAACAAGCGAAAAAGTATTTTCAAATAAAATCAGTTTATGAGACTTAATTCTTCCTACTTCATCAAGGAAAACATCAATTTCTTTTTTCCATTTTCTAATCACATTGGCATGTTTAATATAGTCGGTTAGCGGAAAAAAATAAAAGGCAATAGGGAAGGCCAAGATGGCAGCGGAATCCGTGTAACCGGCATAATATATGATGACTCCGATCAGCAGAACAGTACACACAACTAAAATTCTGAATGAACTTTTTATGGTAGGTCCCACAAAATAATTGGCATTATTATTTCGAAAGTAAATTTCTTCGAAATCACTTCTTCGAAAGTTTAATGTTATTTCTTGTAAGGACGTCATTTGATATATTTATTGAACCACTACTTTTCCTTGCCCTATAACACTTCCTTTTTCACTCACTGTAAAAAAGTAGATTCCCGAATTTAAATTCCCTTTTTCAAGAATAAATTTATTGTCGTTGATGTTGTTTAAATGATAGATTTCTCTTCCGGAAATGTCTTTCACTGATAGAGAAGCGTTATGCATGTAACGATTGTTATCTGTGCTAATCATTGTGAAGTCACTAAATGGATTAGGTGAAATGATTAATGGTTGTTGATTGATTTCGTTCACTGCTCCCGGACATTGAAAAACATATTTAATATTGATGTCATCAATCATCCAACCATCTTTATTATCATAGATACCATCACTGATAAAGGTGAATTTCACTAAAAAACCGAATGATGTCTTAATTCCCCAATGGCACATCGAAATAGTATCTTTTTTCCATGAAGATTGCGTACCACTGAATCCGAACTGACCGTCATACAAAGTGTCAGTAGATGAAAACGAGGGAGTAATATTGTAATTCCAACCCGTTCCACCATTACAATTTGGATAGCACTTTGAAGAAGGCAATTGATACCAATTCAATCCTTGATCTGGTGAAATTTTAATATAGCCTCCATCTTTATGTTTGTCAGTGTTAAATTTGTGCGAAAAAATCAGTTCGTCTCCCGAATCCATTCCCACTACAAAAGATGAATTAGTATTGATTGGATATGGATTTTGCAAATTTGTTACCATGGCATTTGGAAGAGAGTTTGCAGCAGAAAAATTGATTTTATCGGGAGTGCCCACCTGCCATAAATTATTTGTGTTATAGGTTAAAGTGTCAACTCTGTCCCAATTTACTTTATCATCAAAATTTATTGTGTCCGCAGGATATTGAGCATTTAAAAAGCCGATTGTAAATACGCAAATTACAGTGATTATTTTTTTCATAAGATTTTAATTAGGTTTTCTAAGATACTAATTTCAATTCCTTTTCCCATTTCGATACCACCACCGTTGCAACAGCATTCCCAACAACGTTTGTTGCAGAGCGGCCCATATCCAAAATCTGATCAATCCCCATGAGGAGTACAAGTCCTTCTACCGGAATATTGAAGGTAGCTAAAGTACCAGCGATCACTACCAAAGATGCGCGTGGAATTCCTGCCATCCCTTTACTAGTGATGAGTAAAATTAGCATCATGGTAATTTGCTCCTGCATGGATAAATCGATGCCATAAGCCTGCGCAATGAAAACCGATGCGAAGGTCATGTACATGATGGAACCATCTAAATTAAAGGAATAGCCGAGAGGTAAAACAAAACTTACAATTTTATGACTGCAGCCGAAGCGCTCTAAACTTTCAATAGTTTTTGGAAAGGCCGATTCGGAGCTGGCTGTGCTAAAGGCCATTAATGTGGGTTCTTTTATTTCTTTGAGCAATTTGAAAAACGGAATTTTTAAGACAAGGCAAATAGAGCCTAGAATCACGAAAATGAAAAAAAGTAAGCCACCGAAAAAACACAAAATCAAGAATCCATAACCCGATAAAACTGCTAGTCCGTTGACTGCCACTACTGCCGCCATCGCGCCAAATACTCCAATGGGCGCCAATGCCATCACATAGTTGGTAACTTTTAGCATGATGTGTCCGGCAGAATCCACCACCTTTAAAACAGGCTCTGCTTTTTCTCCAACAGCAGCTGCAGCTACTCCAAAAAACAAAGCAAAGATCACAATTTGAATAATGGCATTGTCGGCCATTGCATCAAAAATACTGGTAGGAACCAAGTCGAGAATAAACGTTTTGAAGTCGTGAATTTTTTGAACTGCCAATCCTGTATCCGCTCCTTTTGCAGGAAGAGTGAGCGACATCCATTTTCCTGGAGTTAAAATGTTCACGATGAGTAAACCAAGCGTTAGCGCCAGTGCAGTAGCAAATTGAAAATACAACAACGTTTTAATTCCTATTCTTCCCACCGATTTAAAATCGCCGGTTTTGGCAACGCCCATCACGAGTGTAGTGAAAACCAAAGGCGCAATAATCATTTTGATGAGGTGCAAAAACACGTCGCTCAGCAGTTTTAATTGCGGTGCAAAATCTTTGAAAAAATAACCAACAGCAACACTGGCTATCATACCGATGAAAATTTGCGTGGTGATTTTTGGCATTCTGCTTTTTTGCTCTGTCATTTTTCAAATTTACTTTTTCTTCTTCGTTCCTTTCAAAATCTTTTTTTCTTCACCTTTAATTCTTCTTTCTACTTTTTTGACGTCTTCGGAAGCCGGAAGTTTTTCGGGCTTAACGCCGCGTTGATTGAGTATTTTTCTTACAGCTTTATTATTTTCAATATGTTCATTAGAAATTTGTTTTTCACCCTTCAAACTTTTTTCAATCAGGTTATGACTCGTTAATTCAGTGGCAAAATCTTTCGCTTTGATTGTAAGAGTGGGTAAAAAATCGGCAAGAGGTCTGTTGTCGGGAATGTCTAATTTCTTTTTCATGTCATTGGTAGAGAAACCACCAAACAAAGCCTGATCACCTTTTGAACGAATTAGAGAAAATCCTTTTTCATCCACCCCTCTTTCGTAAATTAAACCAGATAATTTTTTCTCTGAGTTGGATAGTTTTTCTCTGGCATTCACACGTACAACATCTAAAATCCTTTGTTCTATTAATTCCTGTCGTCGCGTTTGTACTGCAAAATAGGTTTGTGCAAAAGCAATGGCACTTTTGCTAGGATCACCATTTTGTGCAATTAAGTAGCAGGCATAACGGGTTAAAGCAAAATCATCTAATTGTCTCTGAGCGCCTTTGGCTAATTCGATCATTTTGTTGACGTCAACGAAATGATCAGACTCCCTTTCACCAGAGGTAATACAGGCATTTTTAGCTTTGTCGATTGCCTTTATGAAATTCCTCCAATCAGTATACCCAAAAATAGTTTGTAATTCTCTGCCGCTCCAGCATTCAATACCTTTATAGGTGTAACAGGCGTTTTCGAACTTTATAAAAAGTTCAGTGATTAATTCTTTTTTCATGAATAAATAATTTTGTTTAGTTGGCTGCTGCTAAACTAAAAAATCCTTTTGAAAAATTGTTAACTCATACTTTTCATTTTACTTTTTCTATATCCGTAAACAAAATAAATAACCAGTCCGACAGCCATCCAAACAAAGAATCTTATCCAGTTTTGAAGTCCCAGTTCCGACATTAAGTACAAACACGACAGCAAGCCCAAAACGGGAATAAGAGAAAGATTTTTGAGAAAGGTAAGCACTGTCATGGCGAGTAAAACCACGATGAAAATCAAAGTAGGAATTTTGTCATTGTGCCAGTCGTGCATAAACCATTTCAGAATACTATTTTCAAAATATTCCAAACAGAAAAAAACGAGAAGGATAATCACTGGTAAAATAAATTTCCCATTGACATAAGGCACTTTAAATCTGTTGGGATGCATGTTTTTTCCGTCTTTTGGCAAGAGTAAAATTCCGCCGCAAACCAAAGTGAAAGCAAATAAAGTCCCAATGCTGCACAAGTCGGTAACTTCCGTTAAGTTCATAAAGAGAATAGGAATAGAAACCAAAAATCCGGTGACGATGGTAGCGAATCCTGGTGTGTGATTTTTTGGATGAATTTTAGAGAATTTTTTAGGCAGTAATCCGTCTTTACTCATGCTCATCCAGATGCGCGGTTGTCCGATTTGAAAAACCAGTAACACTCCCGCCATCGCGATAATGGCGCTAAATGCAACAATTCCGCCTATCCACCCCAAATCCACTTTGTCGAAAACCAACGCAAGTGGATCGCCTACATTTAAATTTTTATAGGAAGTCATTCCGGTTAAAACCAAAGCAATTATCACGTACAAAACAGTGCAGATGATGAGCGACCAAAGAATTCCTTTGGGCATATCTCTTTGCGGATTTTCACATTCTTCGGCGGTGGTGGAGATGGCATCAAAACCAATATAGGCAAAAAACACGGCCGATATTCCTTTCAGCATTCCCGACACGCCGTTGGGTGCAAAAGGTGACCAGTTATCGGTGTTGATATAAAAAACACCAATGAGAATAATAAAAACCAAAATTACCAATTTCACTATTACCATTGCATTGGCAGAGTTTCGCGATTCTTTAATGCCTTTGTAAGCCAGCCAGGTGATTAAAAAAACAATGAGCAAAGCGGGGATATCGAGAATGATTTTTAAGTCGCCAATTTGCGGAGCGGAGTTCCAAATTTCTCCTCCTAGTTTTTTTGCAGTGCGGTAATCGGTGCAGAGAAAACCGGGAATATCGATGCCGAGTCCCTTTAAAAATCCAGTGAAATAATCCGACCACGAAATGGCAACAGCAATGTTTCCGATGGCATATTCCAGCAATAAATCCCAACCCACTATCCAAGCGATAATTTCTCCAAACAAAGCGTAGGAGTAGGTGTAAGCACTTCCCGAAACCGGAATCGACGAAGCCATTTCGGCATAACACAAAGCAGAGAAAGCACACACAATCGCGGTAACAATAAAAAGTACAGATATCGCCGGTCCGCCATTAAACGCAGCATTCCCAATAGTTCCAAAAATCCCAGCTCCAATAATGGATGCAATACCAAAAGCAGCAAGGTCTTTGGCGCGAAGGGTTTTCACCAGACCAGTTTTCTCTTTGGTGTCATCACCTTCAGATAAAATGAGGATTATTGGTTTTTTCCGGAAGAGTTTCATCACAGGATTAAAAGTAAAAAAATACTAACAACTACAAGGGGAAATTTTCCCCTTTGTACTCCCGTCATTTGTTATTACTTTTAAGGCTGATAAAATAGATTTATGGGATGCAGCGGATGCGAAACAGGAAGAGGTAACACCAACACAAATACACCACCGGCAGGTTGCGGAAGTCATGGTACTTGCGCTACCCAGGGATGCAATAAGTTCACGGTTTTTGATTGGCTAAGCAACATGGCTTTGCCCACTGGAGAAGAAGTTTTTCAAGGAGTTGAAGTAAGATTTAAAAACGACAGAAAAGGATATTTTTTGAATGTGGATAAACTGCCTTTGGCTGTGGGCGACGCGGTGTCGGTAGAAGCTTCTCCGGGCCACGATATAGGGACAGTGTCCTTAACTGGTGAGTTGGTAAAATTACAAATGAGCAAGCGAGGCGTGGCTTTCGAAGAAATGAAAAAGCTCTATCGCAAAGCCCGTCAAACCGATATCGACAAATGGAACGAAGCCATCGCTTTGGAAAAACCAACGATGCAGAAGGCGCGTCAGTTCGCCATTGATTTAGGTTTGAACATGAAAATTGGCGATGTTGAATTTCAGGGGGATAAAACCAAAGCAACATTTTTTTACACGGCTAACGGTCGCGTAGATTTCCGTCAGCTGATTAAAATGTACGCCGAAAATTTCCGAGTTAGAATTGAAATGCGCCAGATTGGTGCACGTCAGGAAGCTTCAAAATTAGGAGGTGTTGGTGCTTGCGGACGTGAATTGTGTTGCTCCACATGGCTCAGCGATTTCCGTTCGGTAAATACTTCGGCAGCACGTTATCAGCAGTTGTCGTTGAATCCGCAAAAGTTGGCCGGACAATGTGGTAAGCTGAAATGTTGTTTGAATTACGAGTTGGATAGCTACCTCGATGCCATTAAGGAATTCCCTCAGGGCAATCCCGAACTGCAATTGAAAAGAAGCGCAGCCTTCAACGTTAAAGTGGATATTTTCAAAGGCTTGATGTACTACATCGTGAAGGATGAACCGGGTGTTTTTCATCCAGTGCCTGTGGAGCGAGTGAAAGAAATTATTCTGATGAACCGCAAAGGCGAGCAACCAGAATTTTTATTGCCTGAGCAACCACAAAGCAAGCAAATTAAGAAAGCTGAACCTGATTATGCAAACGTGGTTGGAGAAGACGATTTAACACGTTTTGATCGCAAGAAGGGCAATCCGCGCAACAACAACAACAATCGCAATAATAACGGTCCGCGCAACAACGGTCCGCGACCAAACAACAACCCAAACAATCCGCCACGCAACAACAACGAAGGCGGACAGCGTCCGAATAATAATCCGAACAAACCCAACCATCCACCGCGTCCGAACAATGGTGGTCCGAGGCCAAACAATCCCAATCGTCCGCCGCAAAACAAGCCGAGGCCGAACAATCCCAATAATCCACCACGCAACAATCCACCTCAAAACGAAGCGTCTAAATAATGAAGTCGGCATATCCATTGGCTTTTGCCTTTTTACTTTTGATGTTGGTTTCCTGTGATCCTGGATTGGTTTATACCGAGAGCTATCCCGTTCCTAACCAGCAATGGAAAAGATCGGAGCCCTTTGTTTTCACTACAGATTCAATTGCTGACGTTCAACAAGGCTATAATGCTTTTATTGATTACAGAGTCAATTTGGATTACAAATACCGCAACATTTATTTTTTCGTGACTATTGAAATGCCCGACAAACAAATGATTCGTGACACCGTGCAGGATGAGCTGATGGATGCAGAAGGAAATTGGAAGGATGATGTTTCGGGATTTGGAACGATTAAAGAAAAGGAATTCATGCCTCAATACCGTAAAAACTTTCGTTTTCCGAAACCTGGGGTTTACAAGTTTAAAATTGAGCAAGGCATGACTGATGAGACTTTGGGAGAGATGGTAGACGTAGGATTTAAATTGCGCAAGGCAGAATAAAAATTGAAAAACAGCAATAAATATATAATTCAGATCCTGAAACAAGTTCAGGATGACATTAGCGGGTATTACCTGAAGAGCATGGTTCGCATTTGTCATCCTGAACTTGTTTCAGGATCTGTTTATTTGGATAATAAAACAAAGAAATTTTTAGTTTTGACATTAAAATAAAGCAAGTAGATGGCACTTAAAGATTATAAAAAACAACTCATCTGGTTTTGGTCGATTTTCTTCGGCGGAGTATTACTGGTGTTTCTATTTTTCGTAGCGATTTCCGAGTGGGAATTGTTTGGACCTCTGCCTTCTTTTGAGCAGTTGGAAAATCCAAATACCAATCAGGCTGCAGAAATTTATTCTTCTGACCGGGTTTTATTGGGAACTTTTTTCGCAGAAAACCGATCAAACATTGAGTACAAAGAACTTTCTCCATACCTGCCACAAGCATTGGTGTCAACAGAAGACGAACGTTTTTACGAGCACTCAGGAATTGATCCGCGCGCTCTTGCCCGCGCTATACAAGGGATGGGAAGTGCTGGTGGAGGAAGTACTTTAACGCAACAATTGGCCAAATTGCTTTTCACCGAAAGACCCAGCGACAATATATTTACGCGTGTCATTCAAAAACTGAAAGAGTGGGTTATTGCTGTGCGCTTGGAGCGTCAGTACACCAAAGATGAAATTTTAACGATGTACTTGAACAAGGTGGATTTCGTAAATAATGCTGTTGGAATTAAATCGGCAGCGCGAATTTATTTCAGCAAAATGCCAGTGGATTTAAACGTTCAAGAATCAGCAATGATCATTGGAATGTGTAAAAATCCGGCGATGTTTGATCCGCGCAAACGCGCGAAAAAAGTACAACAACGAAGAAATGTCGTGTTAGGTCAAATGGTGAGAAACAAAACCCTCACGCAAAATGAAATGGATTCCATCAAGGTAATTCCGCTCACTTTAAAGCTTTCTCTCGCATCGCATAAAGAAGGTGTTGCTACATATTTTCGTGAGGAATTGAGAAGGTACATGTCGAGCTGGTGCTCAAAAAATATTAATCCAAGTACAGGCGAGCATTATGATTTGTACCGCGATGGATTGAAGATATACACTACCATCAATTACCGAATGCAGATGCATGCGGAAGAAGCTGTTAAAAGTCACTTAGGAGGTGAATTGCAGGATAAGTTTTTCAAGCACTGGAACAACAAAACTGGCATCATGAAAAAGATGGCGCCATTTTATTTTTCGGGATTGGGAGCTAAGGAATATGAAGTTGCGGTAAATAAAATTATTGTGGATGGTATCCGTGCAAGTTCAAGGTATAATGCCGAACTGGATCGCCACATTTACATTCGGGAGTTATTAAGAAAGTACAACAAGTACTTAGCTCCTCAAACAGATTTGGTAGATCAAAGAAGGATGATGGAAGAGAAAAGATTTTTCTATCAGTCGGGTGTGAATGAATTGAAAAAAGATACCAGCGCTGAAGGCGCAGCAGAGAAATTGGAAGCGTACCGTGATTCTGTGGCATATTACATGGCCAAGAAGGATGAGCTTAAAGAAGAAATTGCTGATTTGGAAGATGGTGTAAAAGATGCTTGGAAAGATTATCAGAAAGCATGGAAACCTTTTGATGATTCTATGATGACAGCGTTCAATAAGCCTGTAAAAACAAGATTGTTTTCATGGAAGGGTGATATTGATACCATTATTTCATTGAGAGATTCTGTTCGCTACGCTAAAAAATATTTGCAAACTGGTATGTTATCGGTTGACCCAGGAACGGGATATATCAAAGCATGGGTGGGAGGCATCAACTACAAGCATTATCAATACGATCACGTGAGTCAGGGTCGTCGTCAAGTGGGTTCAACTTTTAAAGCTTTTGTATATGCCGCGGCAATTGAAAATGGATACACACCGTGTGATAAAGTATTAAATATACCAGTGACTTTCCCCGCGGGAATGTATGGTTTGCAAAGCAGTTGGACACCTAAAAACTCTGCAGCTTCTATTTTAGATGGTGAGCCTATTACCTTAAAAATGGCACTGGCCAACTCCATCAATTTTATTTCAGCATCGTTCATGAAGCAATACGGACCAGCTGCGATTGTAGATGTTGCAAGAAGATGCGGAATTACAAGTCCGCTGGAATCCAATCCATCCATTTGCTTAGGAACAGCAGATTTATCTTTGAGAGAAATGGTGTCGGCCTACGCATGTTTCGCCAATAAAGGAACATGGAAAGAACCGACTTTCATCTTAAGAATTGAAGATAAAAACGGTAATGTTATTTTTGTTCCTCATCCTGCTTCACGTGAAGCGATGAGCGAAGCAAATGCATATAAAATGGTGGAGTTGTTATCGGGTGTTGCTGCTTACGGACCGATGGTGAAAGGACAAAAAACTTATGGTACAGGAGTTAGGTTGCGTAACCCTGCCAAGCCTTACGGAGGGATTCCATATTCTATTAAAATAGCGGGTAAAACTGGAACTACTCAAAATCAATCTGATGGTTGGTTCATGGGCATTACACCTGATGTGGTGACGGGAGTTTGGGTGGGTTGCGACGATAGAAGTGCGCACTTTACCTCATTGCAGTTGGGTATGGGAACAAATACAGCCTTGCCTATCTGGGGTTATTACATGAATAGTTTGTGGAAAGATCCTAAGCTGAAAGTTTCTAAAGGAAGTATTCCTGTGCCGGAGAGTTTGAAAGGAGAAAGCTTTAATTGTGAGGAGATGAATCCTGCTCCTAATTTTAATGACTTAGATGATAGTCAGTTTGGATGGTAAATAGTAATCTGATGATAAACAAAAAAGGATTGAGGAGAAATCTTCAATCCTTTTTTTGTCCCATTGTGAAGAAATCCTCCTTCCCCTCGCACTGTCAGCGCACTCCTCTTTTTTTAAAGGAGGAAGTAAGTTAGCGACCAATTCCTGAAGAACATATGAACATGGATAAGTTTGCTCTTCTCCCTTTGCAAAAGTGATGACCCAGTGTAAGGCAAAACCACAAATAACTAAGATTTCACGCTCCGCGCTCACGGCTTCGCCGGCGCGGTATTTATTTGTGTAGAGGCTTCGCCCATTACTGTTCGGAACATGTAGAACTTCACACCCACAACGTCCTTGCGAAAATTTTGTACTCAAAATTGAAGCAATCTCATCGTTGTTTAAGAATTGAAATCATCTGTTTTTTCTCATTTCGATAGTTTTCTCTTAAAAAACAATAGCTTATCAGGAATGAGATTGCTTCAATTTTGAGTACAAAATTTTCGCAAGGACGCACTAAATATAGGATGCGTAAGGTTTGGAACAGTAATGGGCTTCGCCTCGTATTTTCAAAGGGTTGCAACGAGCTGAAAGCTCTAAACAAAAAGATTCCGCGCCGGCGAAGCCGTGAGCGCGGAGCATTCTCAATAACAAAGCTGATTTGCCTTAATCTGGGTCATCACCTTCAAAAGGGATGTTTAGGGAAAATTCTGTGCGATGGAATGAGAAATTTCATTTGGTATCAAACAAATGATGGATGGATAAACTATACTTCGGCAGGAAAAAGAAGCTAAAGGCAAAATGGCAAAGGGTTTAGTTAATTATTGTTGGACAACTAGGTTTATAAAGTGCATTTTATTTGAAAAAAAATAAGCGGGTAATTTATTTTATAAAATTACCCGCTTGCAATAAGGTTGATGTTTTTTCTTATCTAAGAACTACGATTAAGGCATGTATAACACCCGGCAACCAGAACAAGAAAGTTAAAAGAATGTTGATCACCAAAGGAGTTATCTCCCAGTTGGTTGCCAATCCTACTGCAACAGGAGGTATAATAAAGCAAAGAATAATAAGTAGCAAGGTCATTTCGCTGATATCTTCCAATGCAGAGGATTTGCTTTCTTTTTTAAGTTTTTTCGCCTCTGATTTTTTATTAGGCACAACTGTTTTTTCAGCGCTGGCGGTAATTGTTTTGCTTTCAGACACATTAGCTGTTTCTATTTCAACAGAAGTGCTTTCAACTTTACGTACTTCCATGTTAAATAGTGGTTCGGCTAAAGGAGCACTTTCCATTTTCACTTCTTTTGTTGCAGCAGAAAGGTCTTTTTTGTATTCCGTAGTTTTTTTGTTTTCTGTTTGTTCCTCCACATTATGTGATACGCTAACATAGTAGCCATTGCTGTATCTTTTCTTAGCAATGTTCACCGAAGATTGGCAGGAAAACAACACCATAGCAACAGAAGCGATGGCAAGAGGAAGTAGTTTTAATTTCATATAAAAAGGTTTAAAAGTGCGTTCTAATTTATAGTAAAAAAATGTATCAGCAACTATTTCTCATTCAACATTTCATAAAGTTCATCCAGCTTAGGAGTCAAAATGATTTCGGTTCTTCTGTTTTTCTTTTTGGCTGTTTCGTTGTTGGCCGGATCAATAGGTAAAAATTCCCCTCTTCCTGCAGCGGTTAACCTTTTGGAATCGATGGTGGCAGAGGTCAAAAGTATTTTCACGATTTGTGTTGCGCGAATAACGCTGAGGTCCCAGTTGTCTTTTAACGCTCCTGATCCCGAGTACTTGTCGGTGTCGGTGTGTCCTTCCACAGTAACATTGATATCGGGATTTTGCTCCAGCACTTTCGCTAATTTTTTTAGGGCATCTTTTCCTTTTTCATCTACTTCATAGCTTCCCGATTTAAACAACAATTGATTTTCCAGGGAAACATACACTTTGCCGTCTTGCTGGCGAATGGTGAGTCCGTTGTTTTCAAAGCCCAATAAAGCTTGTGATAGCTTGTCTTTTAAGGCGCGAACGATAGAATCTTTTCTGTTGAGGATAGATTGCATTTCACGCATTTTTTTCTCGCGAACCGCGATTTCAGTTTCCAGTTTTGCAAGCGATTGCTCTTTCTTGCTCAATTCGGATTGAAGCTTGTTAGCAGCGTCCTCTTTGGCGTGGAGTTGTTCCAAGGCTGTTTCATATTTTTTGCGCAATTCTTCGGCGTCTTTCAAGCTGCCTTTATGAATTCTTTCGTTAACATCTAGCAGTTCTCTGTAGGTTTTGTCCAGCTGGTCGTAGTTTGAGGTGAGTCGGCGTAAAGCAGTTCCCATAATTAAAGTATCAGCTTTCATAGCATCGGCCGATTTTTTTAAAGATATCAAGCTGGCATTGGCTTCATTGAAGTTGGCTTCGGTTTCCATGCCCTTTTCTTTCAGGTCTTTGTTTTCCGTCATGGCCTTATTGTATTTTTCCTCCATTTCCTGGAATTGGCGTTGTGGAACGCAAGATGCCAGGGCGGCAACAAATAGCAATGCAATATATTTTCTCATAAAATCATTTTTTCAATTTTAAAAGTAAACGACTCCCCTCTAAACTTTATGCGTTGTTAGGGCATTTTATAAACAATTTGATGTGCGTAGGACGGCATTTTCCTCTGCTTATATCGCAGGATATTTTATATTATTGATCAATTGTTTTCGTTTATATAGTTTAGTTGACACTGAATGACACAAGGATTTTTCCGATATCTCTCTGTTGCGGCGCTATTTGTTTTCACATTTTTGCTGTCGCCACGTAGCTTTGCGCAAGGAGATCTTTCCAATGTGCGAGTGAAGAAAATAGTGTTGAGTGCCGACACCCTTCAATTGGATAGCTTAAGCTTAGTTCCTGGATCACTTGTGCTAAGGAAGTCGGATGGCACTTTACTATTACCTCAAAATATATTTGTTGTTGATTACATCAACGGGAAAGTGGTGGTTCCAAAAAGCTCTTTGTCTAGCGACACATTGATATGCACTTATCGCGTTTTCCCTTTTAAGATCAATGCTGCTGTGTACAAAAAGGATCCTCTGAAAATTACGCCCAATCAGCAAACCATCAAACAACTCAATGCTTCCAAAAAAGGGACAGAAGATATTTTTAATAGCGGCGGACTAAAAAAAGCGGGGAGTATTTCTCGTGGAATTTCCTTCGGGAACAATCAGGATTTAACGGTAAATTCTAATTTGAATCTTCAGTTGTCGGGTAAAATTTACGATGATATTGAGGTGCTGGCGGCCATTACCGATAATAATATTCCCATTCAGGCCGAAGGAAATACGCAGCAGTTGCAGGAGTTCGACAAAGTGTACATTCAATTCAAGAAGAACAACACGCGTTTGCTCACTGGTGATTTTCAGATACAGGAAACACAGGATAAATTTTTGCGCTTCAATAAGAAGGCGCAGGGCTTGAGTTTTTCATCGGAGTATTTTTTGCCGGCCACCAAAAGTGGTTTTCGTCCGATTCATAAATTTGATGTCAATGCCGCGCTCTCCAAAGGAAAATTTTCACGCTATCAATTGGCAGGAGTAGAAGGCAATCAGGGGCCATATAAATTGCATGGCGCTGAAAATGAAAGTTTCATCATTATTTTATCGGGAACCGAGAAAATTTATGTGGATGGAAAATTGCTGGAACGCGGACAGGATAAAGATTACATTATTGATTATAACAATGCCGAGGTGACTTTCACCGCTCAGCAGCTCATTACCAAAGACAAAAGGATTATTGTTGAATTTCAGTATTCCGATAAAAACTACACACGCACGTTATTCCACACGCATCAGGAGGTGATTTTTGAAAATTTAAAATTGAATTTCAATCTTTATTCTGAGCAGGATGTGCGCGATCAGCAATTGCAACAGAAATTGAATCCGGCGCAAATTTCTATTTTGCAAAATGTGGGTGATAGTTTAAGTATGGCACTTTCCGACAATGTTGATTCCACAGTGTATTCCGCTAATTATGTTTTGTATAAAAAGGTGGATACTATAGTAAACAGCATTAGCTACCATGTTTTTGTGTATTCTGTAGATCCTGTGAATGCCAAGTATCGCTTGGTTTTTAGTGATTTGGGTCAGGGTCATGGAAATTATATTTTAAACAGCACTTCCGTCAATGGTCGCACCTATAAATGGGTGGCGCCAGTAGGCGGCGTAGCACAGGGGCGCTATGAACCAAAGTCCTTGCTTATCACACCAAAGCAGCGACAAATGGCCACTGTGAGCGCTCAATATCAATTGGGAAAAAATACTGTTTTTGAAGCTGAGTTGGCAGGAAGCAATAGAAATCTCAATACTTTTTCCGACAAGGACAAAAGCGATGATCAGGGCGTGGCGCTTCAGTTGCGATTTGAAAGCACAAAACGAATGGATTCTTCTTCCACGGCATGGACATTAAAATCAACGGCCGATTACCAAATGGTCAACAAAAATTTCTCTGCCATTGAAAGGTTCAGGAGTACTGAATTTGAGAGAGATTGGAACATTGCCGGTTTGAGCAATGTGATAGAGGATGAACACTTCGGAAACATGAAATTTGATTTGCGTAAATCGCCAACAAAATTCGTCAATGTGAATTCTTCTTTCTTTACGAAAGGTGCTTTTTATAAAGGCTACAATGTTAGTAGTGAGGCGAATTACACTAATGGGGTTGGAACCAAATTAGTGGGAAATGCCAGCTGGTTGCAAAGTTTTGGGAATACCAGCAACACGGAGTTTTTGCGATACAACAGCAATCTATCTCAAAAGGTAGGTAAGTTGGTTTTCGGGATCAAGGTCGAAGAAGACAATGATAAAATTGTGAATGCATTGAACGACACTTTGCTTCAAAGCTCGTTCATATACACGCAGCGCGGCGCTTATGTCGCCACTTCCGAAGAATTGAAAAACTCTTTCACTTTATCCTACGACAGAAGAAATGATTACGCTACTAAAAACAATGCTTTCAGCAAAAGCACAACGGCCGATAATTTTCAGGGGAAAATTTCCTTCGCTCAAAATAAATATGTGCAGCTTACTTTATCATCGGTTTACCGATCCCTGAGTATTGTAGATTCAACGCTCAGCACCGTGAAAACGCCTGAGAACACTTTGCTCAATAAAGTTGATTTGACTATAAATGCTTTTCGCGGATTTATCAACACCAGGACGTACTACGAATTTGGAAGCGGACTGGAAATCAAAAGGGAGTTTTCGTATTTGCAGGTAGCTCCCGGACAAGGAACTTACGCTTGGATAGATTACAATGGCGACAATGTGCAGCAGTTGAATGAATTTGAAATCGCCAAGTTTTCCGATGACATGCGTTTCATTAAGGTGTACACGCCAACCCGCGATTTTGTGAAATCCTATTCTACCCAATTCAATGAAGTGCTCAACATTCAGTTTTCTAAATTGTATAAAAGTCAGAAACTGACAGGCTTGCCTTTATTCATCTCTAAATTCCACAATCAGCTGGCTTACCGCGCGGTCATGAAAACCAATAAAAGTGCGCAAGATCAAGCCCTTGTTCCTTATTCGCGTAACGTTGCCGATACAAGTTTGGTAAGTACTAACTCCTCTCTTCGTAACACCATTTTCTTTAATCGCGGAAATCCGCTGTACACTATAGACTTTACTTATACCGACAATCAAAATAAAACCTTGCTCACCAATGGTTTTGAGTCGCGCCAGCTCACCAGCAAGGTGCTGAACATCCGTTGGAATTTTAGTAATAAGTGGTCGGTATTGCTGAATTCCGAAGAACAAAACAAAGGCAAGTTTTCTCAGTTTTTCTCCGCCACCGATTACAACATTCACGCTTATATTGTCAATCCTAAACTTACTTTTCAACCCAATAATAATTTGCGTGCTACAATTTTGTACAATTATAAAGACAAGCAGAATGCGCCGGCCTACGGAACCGAAAAAACAACATTAAACCAACTGGGCACTGAAGTGACCTACAACTTTGTTGGCAAAGGGCGCATGGATCTTACTTTTAACTATATAGGCATTGCTTATAATATGAATACAGAGAATTCCTCGCCATTGGAATTTGAGATGCTGGAAGGTTTGCACAATGGAACCAATTTTACGTGGACGGTGAGCATTCAAAATCGTTTTGCCAACAACATGCAAATCAGTTTGAATTATCAGGGAAGGGCATCAAACAAAAACACCCCCGTTCATACCGGAGGTGTTCAAGTTCAAATGTTATTTTAAGATTATTTCAGCTCAACAGTGGCGGTTCCTAATTTGTAGCCATCCATGTAGGCTTCTAATGTATATGTCCCTGCTACGAATTGCGAAGAATAAGGAGTGGCATACATAATTACATCTAAATCTCTGTTTTGATAATCAACGTCTTGTCTTTCGCTATATAGAGTTTCCTGTCCATTGAGTGTGAATTTTGCTCCGCCATTTGTGAAAATTGCTCCACCTGGTTCAATGCATCGCAAGTAAATGGTTTTCATTCCTGCTCTAGCTCCTAGGTTGGCATTTAAAGTAAAAGCAAAGCGAATTCTTTCAACGTTACGTGGGCTTTTAGATACACGTTCAGAGTTTCTTCTTTGACGGATACCCTCCGCTACCATGTCGCGAGCCATGATTTGTGTTGCCAATCGGTTTCTTTCTTCTAACGACTGAAGATTTTGTTTCAAATCTTTAGTAGTAGAGTTTAAACTATTAATGGTGCTATTTTTCTGACCATTTTCATCAGTTAATTTAGCTACTTCAGCCAACAACTGTTCGTTTTTCTTTTTAAGGTCGCGGATCTCGTTTCTTAATTTCCAAAGTTCGGCTTTAATTTTTCTGAAATATTCAACGTCACCTTCTGATTCGTAGCTTTTTAATTTCTCTCTTAATCTTTCAATTTCTGCACTTTTCGCCTGAAGCTCTTGATCTCTAACTGGATCTCCGGTTTTTGCCTGCTCCAATAAGTCTTTTGTTTTATTAAGGTCGGTCAGTAAACGGTCGTATTTTTCTTGCTTAACCTTGCCTTCAGTTTCCATTACAATCTTCTCCTTTTCGGTACCGCTTAGCTCGTAACCAAAATATATAGAAGTAGCCAACAAAATCGCGATCAGCCCAATAAGAGCTCCCATGATAATGCCGCCTTTCTTTTTCTTCGTTTCTTCCTCGTTGTTTTCCATAAATAGATACTTGTTAGAGCCTCCTTTGGGCAAATATACTTATTTTTGATATTCTAGGTTACATTTTATTTCGCCTGTTTTTTGGATGTTATGTTAAATCACCTGCTGTCACTCGTTTTTCCCGAAGTTTGTGTTCACTGCGCAAAACCACTTTTAAGCATGGAGCATTTGGTTTGCACCTCCTGTTTTCACCAAATTAATCATTTGCAAATTCAAGTTGAGGAGGGAATTATTGATCAAATTTTTTACGGAAAGGTCCCCGTGCAAAAAGCTTGTGCCCTTTTTTATTTTATAAAAGGTGGAGTTGGGCAGTCGATTATTCATCACCTGAAGTATAAAAACAAAACCGATGTAGGGTTGTATTTCGGCAAAATGTTGGGAGAACAAATTTCTCAAAGTTTTCATTTTAAGGATGTTGACGCCATAGTGCCGGTTCCTTTGAGTAAGAGTAAGCGAAGAAAGAGAGGGTATAATCAAAGTGAAAAGATCGCGCGAGGGATATCTCAAAGTATTCAAAAACCTGTGCTACCCAATTATTTGCTGCGGGTAAAGCAAAGGAAGAGTCAAACCCAGTACAATAAATTTACCCGCTGGCAAAACATCAACCATTGTTTCGCGCTGAATAGCAAGGTGGAAGGATCTTTCCGGCATATTTTACTGGTAGATGACGTGATTACCACCGGAGCCACCATTGAAAGTTGTGTTGCTGCCTTGCTTGAGATGGGCAATGTAAAAGTGTCGGTAGCATCGCTCGCCTTCGCACCGCAGCCGCTTTGAATTTTAAAATCCGCAGGGAATCCTGTATGTTTGTTGGGTGAGAATTGCAATCCTATTTTTATCAGTTTTATTGCTGGCAGGTTGCGCGCAGGTGGGCACACTGAGCGGCGGAGAGAAGGACATTGTTCCTCCTAAGTTGGTGAAAAGTTTTCCTCAGAACGAAGCCACTAATTTCAATCAAACTAAAATTGAGCTCATTTTCAATGAGTTTGTTCAACTCAGCAATATTCAGCAACAACTCATTATTTCCCCTCCTGTAAATACTTTTCCAAAAGTGGCGGTAAAGGGAAAGAGGGTGATTTTAACTTTTGATACGCTCTTTAGAGAAAACACTACCTATTCGCTCTTTTTTGGAGATGGCATTGCCGATTTTACGGAGAGAAATCCTTGGGCAGAAAGCACTATTGTTTTTTCTACCGGGAGTCGACTCGATTTTTTACAATTATCGGGAAAAGTAGAAAACACCTTTGATGGTCAAGCAGAAGCCGGAATGTTTGTAATGCTGTATCCCAATGGTCAAAAAGATTCTGTAGTCGCCAAAGCGCTGCCTTCTTATTTTGGGAAAACAGATAAAGAAGGAAAGTACATCATTAAAAATATTCATGAAGGGGAGTACCGCGCGTTTGCCCTTAAAGACATTAATAGCAATTATCTATTTGATCAACCGAATGAGAAGATCGCATATCATTCCGAGCCTATAAAAATCTATGATAGTATTTCCCACCTCGATTTGGGGGCCTTTGTGCAGGATTATAAACGCCAATTCCTCTCCACCAAAAAAGTAGTGAACGAAAGGGAAATTGTTTTGGCCTTCAATAAAAAAAACAAAAGCGCTAAGGTGGAGATCGAGAATGAAAAAGGTAAAATAAATTCTATTGAAAGATTCCTAGGAGGAGATAGTTTGGTGTTGTGGCTTAATCCTGGCTTGAGCGATAAAGATTCTATAGTGGTGAAGGTGAGCGACAAGGATTTTTCGGATACATTGACTTTTTTCTTGAAGGATGCAGGAAGTTTGAAGGCGCTGCCATTAAAAGTCGTGAAGGACCCAACATTAAGTGCGATAGTGCCTGGTGATTCCCTTTATTTGTCCTTCAATTTTCCATTGCAGTCGGTAAATTCATCATTGATCAGCATAACGCAAGATTCCATAACAAAAACTTTTTCTTGTCAGTTGAGCGGCGATAGAAAACTTGGTTTTAAAGTAAGCGCTGTTCCAGCAAAATCATGTAAAATTAAATTTGCACCTGGTGCCGTGACTGATATTTACGGTAGAAGCAATAAGGATACACTAAACAGTTTTTTTACACTTGCCGATGAGAGTGCTTTTGGAATTTTAGCGCTGAAGCTGGAAATCAAGGAAGCTCCTGCAACGCCTTTTGTGCTTCAACTTATGTCTGGTCAGGAAGTGATCAAAGAAGAAAAATTTACTTCACCTAAAATGCAGTTCAACTACAAAAATTTTCCTCCAGGAGAATATAAAATAAAATTGATTTTTGATGGGAATGGGAACGGTCGCTGGGAGAGTGGAAATTACTATTTGAAAGAACAACCGGAGAAGATTATTTTTTATGAGAAAGCACTTACAGTGCGCGCGAATTGGGAGATGGAGATAGAGTGGATTGTTTTGCCTGAATAGCTTTTTGTCTTCTTTAAAAGAAGCAATCTTTTTACTTTTTCCTTGATGAAAAAGTAACAAAAAATCAATAGCCAAGATATGCTTCCACCCGCCTCGGCAAAAATGCTTTGCCCTGCGGGCAGCACTTTTTGTCTCACCTCCAGCCCCTGGCTCGCATCTTGGCTCATGCCCCCGCACGAAGTTAGCGGCCCATTCTCTGAACCAGATGATTTAAGTATTGGATGTCAGGAAGTGCTTCCCTCTCGGAGGAGAGGGGTGCGTTGGATAGTGTGAGGGAAGGGAGATGGATCTAAATATCCAATCTAAACTTATCCCCATCCAATGTCACTGGAAAATTCTTTCTGCACTGCTCCAAAAGCTCATCTTTCAATGTGATTGCAACTATTTCTTCTTTTCCTGGAGTAGCTTCTGCCACGTATTTTCCAAGAGGATCGATGATTGAACTATCGCCCGAATAATCCAAACTTAAACCATCTGTACCCACGCGATTCAATCCCAAAACATAACATTGATTTTCAATGGCGCGGGCAATTAGCAACGATTTCCAAGGATGGCTGCGTACTGCAGGCCAATTGGCGATGTAGAGTAGAATGTCGTATTCCTGATTCACATTTCTGCTCCACACCGGAAAGCGTAAATCGTAGCAAATGAGCGGACAAATTTTCCAGCCATTCAATTCAACGATTAGTTTTTTTTGTCCTTCTGTGTATTTATTGTTTTCGCCAGCCATGCGGAAGAGGTGACGTTTATCGTACATTTCAAAAGTACCGTCGGCACGCATCCAAATGAGTCGGTTACAATATTTTCCTTTTTCTTCTGCGATGAAACTCCCAGTGATGACACAGTTTTTTTCCCTTGCTTTTTGAGTGAGCCACTGCATGGTTTTTCCATCCATTTTTTCTGCTAATGGCGCAGGTTCCATGGAGAAGCCTGTGGAAAACATTTCGGGTAGAACAATCAAATCAGCAGCTGTAATTTTTTCTAGATGCTGGTTAAAGATGGCGAAATTTCCTTCCGGATTTTCCCAGGCCAAGTTGCTTTGCACTAAGGCGATATTCAGTTCTTTTCTCATTTTACTTTTATTAAGCCTTCTACTCCTTTTTCAAGTGTTTCATCTGTTTTCGCGAAGCAAAAACGCAAAATTTTATCATCGCGGAAATTGTGATAAAAAACGGAAATCGGGATGGACGCAATTTTATATTCTATTGTTAAACGGTTGGCATATTCTCTATCGGATTCGTCTGATAAATGTCCATAACTTAACAACTGGAAGTACGTTCCTTTGCATGGCAATGCCTTGAATTTGGTTTGTTGTACCAGCGATAAAAAGTAATCTCGTTTTTGTTGAAAGAAGGCATTCAGTTCCAGGTATTTTTCTTTGTTGTCGATGTAATCTGCAACAGCGTATTGTAAAGGTGTATGAATGCAATAGGTTTGAAACTGGTGGCATTTTACAATTTCCTTCATGATGTTTTCGGGAGCGATGCAATAGCCCAATCGCCATCCTGTAACGTGGTAGGTTTTTCCGAAAGAAGCGATCACAATACTCCTTTCTGCTAACGAAGGATAGCGACAAACACTTTCATGTGTTTCACCATCAAAAACAATATGTTCGTACACTTCATCACTGATGATAATGATATTGGTATTTTTTACAATTTTTTCTAGAGCTAGCAAATCTTCCTTGCGCAAAATACTACCGGTAGGATTGTGCGGCGTATTGATCATGATGGCGCGCGTTTTCGGAGAGATTTTGTTTTGTACATCAGTCCAATCCACTTTCAGTTCTGCAGTGAGTTGCGTTCTCACGGGAATGCCGCCGTTGAGTTTAATTCCAGGCTCATAGCAATCGTAAGCGGGTTCAATCACTAGCACTTCATCGCCTGGAAACACAATAGCAGAAAGGGCTGCATAAATGGCCTGCGTTGCTCCGGCGGTAATTAAGATTTCATTTAGCGGATGGTATTTTGCGCCGTAGAGTTCTTCAATTTTTGCTGCAATTTTTTCTTTCAATGCGGGCAATCCCGGCATTGGCGCATATTGATTTTTGCCTTCGCGGGAGTGTTTGTCGACGAGTGCGATGAGTTTTGGATCAACGTCAATATTTGGAAATCCCTGCGCTAAATTCACTGCGCCATGCTGATTGGCGAGGCCTGTCATCACAGCGAAAATAGTGGTGCCAATGTTGGGTTGTTTGGAAGTAAGTGGATGTTGGAAATTCATGAATTAATTTTTTTCCCACAGATTCCACAGATTTTCACAGATCGGTTCTGTGCAGATCTGTGCGATCTGTGGGAGATTTTTATTGTATCAAAGTCCCCGATTTTTCATCACCCACTTTCATTGCATTACAAATTCGCACTGCTTTAACGCCCGAGCCAATCGCTTTAAAAGCGTTATCTAGCTTAGGAATCATGCCATCGGTGATAGTTCCATCGGCTTTGTAATTCTCAAAATCCTGTTTGGTAATTTTTGTAATTAGTGTAGATGCATCTTTAGGATTTTTCATCACGCCATCCAATTCAAAACCTAAAATCAATTGCGTATCTTCCATTGTTGACATGGCTTTTGCCACTTCCGACGCAATGGTGTCAGCATTGGTATTTAAAATATGTCCTTGTCCGTCGTGGGAAAGAGGAGCAATTACAGGAATGAGTCCTTGATTTAGTAAAGAAAGAAGAAGTTCACCATTCACTTTATCTACATCACCTACCCATCCGAAATCGTGTTCCCAGCCAGTGCGTTTGTGTGCCTGGATGGCGTTGCCGTCGGCACCTGTGAGTCCGAGGGCATTTACGCCCAAAGCCTGCAATCCTGCAACAATGGTTTTATTCGCGAGTCCGCCGTACACCATTGTCACTATTTCCAAAGTAGCGTCATCGGTAACGCGTCGGCCTTCAATCATTTTGCTTTCAATGCCAAGCTTTTTTGCCAGCGTAGTAGCCAATCGTCCGCCGCCATGGATAAGGATTTTCTTGCCTTTTAATTGAGCGAAGGATTTTAAGAATTCGGATAAAGAGCTTTGGTCTTCAATAATTCCGCCGCCCACTTTAATTACGTTTATCATGGCCGTAAAAATAGTAAATTAAAATATTGCGTACTTTTGAATTTCGGTCCCATAGTTAAATTGGATAGAACAACAACCTCCTAAGTTGTGGATCCCAGTTCGATTCTGGGTGGGGCCACTAAAAGCAGAGTGAGAGTGTGGAGCGAGAGCGACCACTCTCGCTTTTATCTTACACTATGATCATGAATCAAACCCTGTTTAAACAATTAATTTTTCTTCTTTGTTGTTTTTTATGTGCTCAAGCAATTGCGCAAAACATAAAGCTAGAGGAGGAATATTATTCTAGCGGACAATTAGAGCGTAAAGGCTATCAACGTTGTGATTCAATGCAATGGGAAGGACGAATAGTCCTGGCCTTTCGTCCAATAGGCTTATGGCAATATTGGTATGAAAACGGGAAATTGGAAGTAGAATTATTTTATGATTTAAACGGAAAAACTAAATATGTTAATTTGTGGTTGCCAAAAGGCGAGCAAGTATTACAATCTGGCAATGGATATTATCATGAAATTGAATATGGAGGTAATAAGTACAATGACAGCTTGATTTTTCAAATTAAAGATAGTTTAAAGACAGGCCCTTTTTTAAGGTATAGCGCGGATAAAACAGGTCATTACAAAATTGTAGAGAGAGGGTTTTATAATCAAAATCTTATGTCTGGCTTATGGAATTTTAAGGACTCGTTGGTTAATGTATCTTATGAAACAAATTATATTGAAGGTAAGGAAACAGGGCTTTACACATCTTATTACTTTTCAGGAAAAATAAAGGAATCCGGACAAAAAATAGATGGGGGCAGAGAAGGAATCTGGAAATTTTTTGATGAAAATGGTGCTTTGAAAAAAGAAATTTCTTACAAACACTATAAGGCATATGGTTCATACATTGAATATTATCCGTCTGGGGAGATAAAAATTAAAGGACAATATGGACATACCAATGGATACGATACTATGTTTGATTGTGATGCGGACGGAAATATGAAAAAAAGAAAAGTGGCTAATAATAATACTCCTGTTAAATCAGGTGAATGGACATTCTATAATAAAAGAGGAAAATTAATTAGAAAAAAACTTTATTCGAACTATATGGCGCCGGAGTAAAATTGACAAGTGAGAACGTGTATTTATAGTTTACAGATTATCCTTTTTTCCCTTTTCCATTGCCTTTTCCGTGCTTATTGCTTTTCATTGAATTTCCCTCGTTTGCACTTCCTTTCCCTGGTTTTTCCCCAATGTTTTTTTGCGCTTTTCCCTTATAGCCTTTGTAATAACTCACTTTGTGTTCTTTGAAGTGATCGTACGGCGAAGAGCCATGGTAGTCTGTGAGCACTACTTTGTAGCCATGGTATAGGTCGTAATTTTTGTGTCTCGCAGGAAGATAAGTTCTGCGCACCCACACATTGTTTTCGTAGTAAATAAATACTGCGGTACGAGTATCGTAGTATACTTCGATATCGGGTAAGTAATAATATTCTTGCTCGGTATAGCCATAGGGAGCCCACGGAGGAAGAACATTTACTGTAATGTTAATTTGAGCGTGAATAGTGTTCGATAAAAAGAATGCAATGACGAGAGTGAAAAATTTTAATGGATGGTTCATGCTACAAAGTTGCTTAACCCTGACGTCTTAAGTCTTATACAATTTCCTGAATTTGTTATGTAATTCACATGTTTCATTTGAATTTTTTCATTCTGTTTTCTAACATCTAAATTTTATATCTTTACGCCTCTTATAAAAACAATGAAGGATAAAGTTAAAGCATTGGCCAAAGATTACCTGAAGGAGATTACTCAGGTACGTAGGCATTTGCACGCTAATCCGGAGTTGTCTTTTAAAGAATACAAAACATCAAAATACATTCGCGAATTTCTGGATCAGATAGGCGTGCCTTACAAAGCAGGCTTTGTTGAAACAGGAATTGTGGCGGTGATTGAAGGAAAAAATCCTTCGAAAAAAGTGATCGCTCTGCGTGGCGACATGGATGCTTTGCCCATCACAGAAGAAAACGAAGCTTCTTATTGCTCTCAAAATGTTGGTGTGATGCACGCCTGCGGACATGATGTGCATACGTCTTCCCTCATGGGCGTTGCCAAAATCCTCAATTCGCTTAAAGGAGAATTTGAAGGAACGGTGAAATTGATTTTTCAGCCAGGGGAAGAAGTATTGCCGGGTGGAGCGTCCCTTATGATTAAAGAAGGAGCCTTAAAAAATCCCGATGCCGAGCTCATTATCGGTCAGCATGTTTTCCCTGAGATGGATGCCGGTAAAGTAGGCTTCCGCAGAGGAATGTACATGGCGAGCTGCGATGAAATATATGTTACCATTAAAGGAAAAGGCGGCCATGCGGCTATGCCTCAAAATATTATCGACCCGATTTTAATCGCATCGCACATGATCGTGTCGATGCAGCAAGTGGTGAGTCGACACACGTCACCTACCGTTCCATCGGTTTTGTCTTTCGGCAGAATTGAGGGATTGGGCGTTACCAACGTGATTCCTGATATTGTAAAAATGGAAGGAACTTTCCGCACGATGGATGAAGAATGGCGTAAAAAAGCACACGAAATCATGCACAGATTAGCCACCAGTGTGGCTGAAGGAATGGGTGGAACAGTGGATTTCGACATACAAAAAGGCTATCCTTTTTTAGTGAACGAGGAAAATACTACCGTAAAATCATGGCAATTGGCCGATGAGTTTTTAGGTAAAGAAAACGTTCAGGAGTTGGATTTGCGAATGACTTCCGAAGATTTCGCTTTTTACTCGCAAGAACTTCCTTCTTGCTTTTATCGCCTCGGTGTTAGAAATGCCAACAAAGGAATTACTTCCCGATTACATACTTCTACTTTTGATATTGATGAATCAGCACTGGAAACAGGTATGGGACTCATGTCGTGGATTGCACTTGGCTTGCTGAAAGATTAGTTGTTCAAAATCCCTCTGCCTACGCACAGAATTCCTTCGCACCTCCCTTTTTCCAAAGGGAGAAGTGCAGTACTCATATATACTCAACAATGGTTTTCAGGATGTGGGCTTCTCCCTTTGGAAAAAGGGAGGTGCGAAGGAATTCTGTGCGTAGGCAGAGGGATTTAAACTAACTCACACTTTAATTTTATAACATTTTGTTTTAATTCTGTAAAGGAATGAAAATGCAATTTTTTGTTATTTGTATCGATGAAGAACACACTCTGTTTTTTACTTTTAGCGGGAATCCATTTTGTTCAGGCACAAGATATTCTGCATTTGAAATTCAGTCCGGAATTTAAAAATGCTGCATTGAATACAGATTCCTTATACCTCACTTCTAAAGGTGATTCTATCCGCATTTCTTCTTTTAGAATGTACATTTCTTCCATTGAGGTGATTTATAAAAACGGAACTACTTTCAAAGAAAAAAACTCCTATCATTTATTGGACATCGATGACATAAGCTCTTTTGATTTAGAGCTTCCAGCTTCAATCAACAACGTGCAAAAAATAGTTTTTTCCATTGGCGTTGATTCCTTGGCCAGTGTTTCCGGTGCACTGGGCGGTGATCTCGATCCGGGAAAGGGAATGTACTGGGCATGGCAAAGCGGATACGTCAACTTAAAAATTGAAGGTACCAGTCCAAGCTGTAAAACTCATAAAAGTGAATTCGGTTTTCATATTGGTGGCTACATGCATCCTTTCTATGCCTTAAGAACAATAACATTGCCGGTAGCCAACACTAAGGAAATTGAAATTAATATCGATTTAGCCCGCTTTTTTGAAAACATAGATTTATCAAAATCCAACAGCATCATGATTCCCAGCAAGGAAGCCATGAAAATAGCTGATAGCTGCGCTAAAATATTTTCTGTGAAATGAGGATAAAAAAAACGTACATAGTGCTCACCTTTATTTTTGCGCTCTGTGCTTCTTTTGCTTTTTTTTCTCCGGGTAAAAACACAAAAATTATTGTTCCTAAAGGCTGGCCAAAACCACTGTATGATTTTTCAAAAAATCCTTTGACGGAAGAAGGATTTAAATTGGGTTCTGCTTTGTTTTACGATCCTATATTATCTCACGACAACACCATTTCCTGCGCCAGTTGTCATTTGCCGTTCACTGCATTTACGCATGCTGATCACAGTTTGAGTCATGGTATTGGTGGAAAAATCGGCACACGCAATTCCACAGCTTTGATGAACCTGATTTGGAGTCCGTCATTTATGTGGGATGGTGGTGTAAATAATTTGGAGGTGCAGCCCATCAATCCTTTGACAAATCCTTTGGAAATGGACAGTCAATTACCCGAGTTGGTGCTGGAATTAAACCAATCGCCTAAGTACCGAAAAATGTTTTATCGCGCTTTTAACGATAGTGTGATTACTTCACAGCTATTGCTGAAAGCCTTGGCGCAGTTCACTTCTCAGTTGAATACGTACAATTCAAAATACGATAGCATTATGCGACACGAAAAAAATGTAGCTTTCACCGCCAGCGAAAAAAATGGTTACGCGCTCTTCAAAAAAAATTGTTCGTCTTGCCATACTGAACCACTGTTTACCAACTATTCATTTCAAAATAATGGATTGCCGATAGATACTTTTTTAATGGATTACGGCAGAATGAAAATCACACAAAATTCCAAAGACTCTTTAAAATTTAGAGTTCCAACGCTCCGCAACATTGAATTTTCTGCACCTTATTTTCACGATGGAAGAGTCAATAAATTGAAAGATGTGCTGGAACACTATACCACGGGAATCGCAGTAGGTCCTACAGTAGCTGAATCGCTGAAATCTAAAATTGAATTGACAAAGCAGGAGAAAAAGGATTTGATTGCTTTTTTAAAAACCTTGACCGACAAGTATTTTATGTACAACTCCAGGTTTCGCTATAATTATTCGGAAGTGGCGAAGGATTAATTTTTATTGAACGTCTAAAAATAAACAACTATAAAAATCGAAAAAATGAAAAGAAAAATTTTACCCTTCTTAGCTTTAAATTTTCTGGCCTTTACAGGTTTTTCACAAACAGTTACCGATCCCGCCATCACCTCATGGGTAGTGAATACGGATGGTGCCACGGGGTACAATTGTTCGGGTTGTACGCCTGCACATAACGGTACAATTACCGCCAATGTTAAAACGGTGTACTATACCAGCGCCAATGTTTTTGTTACCTGCAGCGGTGTTCCGAGTTATAACGTTGGTCCATGGCCGAGTAATCCTAATGTGCCAAGCGATCAAAACAAATGCTGGAAAATAACACGTACGCCGGCTGAAAATACTGGAACAAAAACTTCTCCAGGATTAGGAATGATTGGCGTTTGGTCGAATGGTGTTGGAATTTATAATCCGAAAGATGGTTACTATTGGGACAATAACAGCAGTTCTATGAAATCACCCGGGACAGGTACCTGGAACCGAAATGCATTTGTGTATGAAGCAGTGAGTTTTGATGCTTGTTTGGGTCATGCCGATCAAAGTGGCTCGTACCACAATCACGTGAATCCAAAATGTTTGTATGATCCAACGGCAAGTTCGGTGCATTCACCCATCATTGGTTATGCTTTTGACGGCTTCCCTATATACGGAGCCTTTGGCTATACCAACACCAACGGTACAGGCGCAATCAAAAGAATGCGCAGCAGCTACAAATTAACCACTGCAACTACCCGAACCAACGGACCGAATATGACCAGTACTTATTCCGGTTCGGTATATGCTGCCGGATCTTTTTGTGAGGACTATGTATACACCAATGGTTACGGCGATTTGGATGCTTACAATGGTCGTTTTTGTGTAACTCCAGAATATCCAAACGGGATCTACGCTTATTTTGTAACTACCGACAATAGCGGAACACCTGAATATCCTTTTGTAATAGGAACAAGTTATTATGGTACTGTTCAATCAGGAAATACCGGCCCTTCAGGCGGAGCAAATACAGCTACAGGAACGCAGTATATTCCTTCCACTACTGGTTTAGCGGAAGTAATCAATCCAAATTCAAAAATCACTTTGTATCCGAATCCTGTTGTTGATAATGTGATTCAGTTTCAAACTTTGGATAACTCAGCAGATCTGAATGTTCAGGTGATTGATTATCAGGGAAGGGTTTTGATCAACCGTACTTTTGCTGCAGCAACTTACAACAGTTCTGTTTCCATTTCCGCACCTTATCTGAACTCAGGAATTTATTGGGTGAGCTTTGAAAGCAATGGTGTTAGGGAAGTGAAGAAAGTGGTTTTTGATGTGGAGTAAAAATTAGATATAGATAAAGGAAAAGCGGGATATTTTTGTCCCGCTTTTTTGTTTTAAAGATTCACGAAATCCTCCTTCCCCTCACACAGTCAACGCGCTCCTCCTTTTCCAAAGCAGGACTGATTCATTCTTTGATCACAAGGTTGATTAATTGCTTTATGTCATTTCCGATAAATCTAATGGTTTTAGATATTCCACCTATGTTGGCCTTAGCTAGTAGATTGATGGCGCAGTTTCTTATGACGCTCAT
>JAPLEZ010000087.1 GCA_026390935.1 Bacteroidota bacterium | reverse complement strand
GTTTTATTGATTTACACTCTTGCGGTTATACTGCTGCACACTTTATTTCAATTTTTCCAATCGTATTATACCAGCTGGCTCGGACAACACGTGATTTTCGACATACGTAAAGAGTTGTTTGCTAAAATGCTGGGCTTTAAAACAAAGTATTTCGACAATACGCCGGTTGGCTCTTTGGTTACAAGGGTGACTTCGGACATCCAAAATATCTCTGATATTTTTTCGGATGGAATTTTACTCATTGTAAGTGATATTATTCAGTTGATAGTGGCCTTGATTTTTATGTTCTGGATGAATCCAGGATTGGCGCTAGTGACCTTGATTCCCATTCCTTTGTTGTTGTGGGCTACCAACATATTTAAAAATTCAATCAAAGTTGCTTTTCAGGAAGTTAGGGGAGAAGTGGCGCGCATCAACACTTTTATTCAAGAGCACGTTACCGGAATGGCGGTGATTCAAATGTTCAATCGCGAAGACGTGGAAATGAAAAAATTCAAGGAAGTGAATCACGCACATATGTCGGGTTGGATCAAAACCATTTGGGCCAACTCCATATTTTTTCCTTTGGTAGAGGTATTGTCGGCCTGTTCTTTATCACTGATTATATGGTATGGCGTGAAAGAAGTAGTAGACAACGATAATTTGAATGTGCCCATTGAGGCCTTCATTTTATATACTTATATGATTTATCGTCCGATTCGCCAATTGGCTGATAGATTCAATACTTTGCAAATGGGAATGGTGGCTAGCGATAGGGTTTTTAAAGTTTTAGATAGTGATGAACATGTTGCCGATGAAGGGAAAGTTGAAAAAATGGATGTGCAAGGAAATATTGAATTCAAGAATGTTCATTTTTCCTATGTAGCAGATCATCCGGTTTTAAAAGGCATCAGCTTTAAAGCTACTAAAGGGCAAAGCATTGCGCTGGTGGGTGCAACAGGTGCAGGAAAAACTTCCATTATCAATGTGCTGAGTCGCTTTTATGAAATTGAAAGTGGTGAGGTTTTAATTGATGGTGTGAACATTAAAGACATTCAGTTGGATCTTTTGCGCAAAAATGTTGCTGTTGTTTTACAAGATGTGTTTTTGTTTGATGACAGTATTTACGGAAATATTTCTTTAGGAAATCCCGCCATTACGAGGCAACAGGTGGAAGATGCTGCAAAGTTAATTGGCGTAGATGAGTTTATTCAGCGTTTACCTGGAGGTTACGACTATAGTGTGAGAGAGCGTGGTGCTATGCTGTCGGTGGGACAGCGCCAGTTACTGGCTTTCTTGAGGGCCTATGTTTACAATCCTAAAATTTTGGTGCTGGATGAAGCTACTTCTTCCATTGATACCGAATCGGAAATACTGATTCAAAAAGCCATTCAAAAATTAACTGAAGGAAGAACTTCTATCATCATCGCTCACCGTTTATCTACCATTCAAAGTTGTGATAAAATCATTGTTCTCGACAAAGGCGAAATTGTGGAAAGTGGCTCACATCATGAATTGCTGGGCCAGTCAGGATATTACAAAAGATTATACGATTACCAGTTTGCCGATATCAACTTGTCGAAAAACCAAACGAATTAAAATTATTTTATGAGAAAAGCTTCACCCAACAATAGGGTTCCCAGAAAACCCAACGCCGTTTTTAAAGTGAAAGAGAAGGGAGAGTTGATGACGTTTTTAATTGCAAACTTGCCAGGAAAAAACAGAAACAACATAAAAACCTTGTTGCGTGATCGTCACATCGTCATCGACGGCAAAGCGGAAACCAAGTTTAATCATCCGCTGGAACCCGGACAACAAGTGGAAGTGCGCTGGAGCAGGGTTCCTGAAGCAAAGATTTATCGTGGTATTTCCATCGTTTTTGAAGACGACGATATCATTGTGATTGATAAACACTCAGGCACTTTATCCGTTGCTACCGCTACCGAAAAAAGAGAAACGGCTTATAGCATGTTGAGTACGCACGTTAAAATTCAGCACGCCGACAATAAAGTATTTGTGATCCATCGTTTGGATAAAGATACTTCCGGACTAATGATGTACGCCAAAAATGTAATTGCACAACGAACCTTGCAGGAAAGCTGGAACACAGCAGTGAAAGAAAGAACTTACCTCGCAGTGGTAGAAGGTTCTGTAGAAAAGGACAAAGACACTATTAAATCGTATTTGAAAGAAACTTCGGCATTAACGGTTTTCTCTAGTCAGAATCCCGCACATGGCGTATTGTCTATCACGCATTACGAAGTGATGAAAAAAACAAAGGATTTTTCTTTGTTGAAAGTGAATTTGGAAACCGGACGCAAAAATCAGGTGCGTGTGCACATGAAGGACATCAAGCATCCAGTGACTGGTGATAAAAAATACGGAGCGAAAGATGATCCAATCGGTCGACTAGCTCTGCACGCCTGGGTGCTTTCCTTCGTCCATCCAACCACCAAAAAAGAAATGCGTTTTGATACGCCAATTCCTCGTAAGTTTTTAAGATTGTTTTAAATAGCGCTTTTATTATTTTTGAAAATTATTGATATAAATTAAATAACATGAAATGCCCATCATTCAAAAAAATGAAAAATCAAAGATGATGGCATTCCATATGACAAAAAACAAATAATAATTACATATGAAAAAATTACTTTTTATCCTTTCCGCAGCCGTTTTGTTGTACTCATGCAGTTGCACTCCTGAGCGAGGAAATTACATTCCTAAATCTGCAAAGGCAGTAGTGACAATCAACATGAAAGGCATTGTTGACGAAATCAAATGGGACATTTTATTTGGAGGAGATTTGTTCAAATTTAAAACCCCGAGCAATGATCCTTTTGTAAAGCAATTGGTGGAAGATCCAACTAAAACAGGTGTGGAGTTCATGGAGAGAACTTATTTGTTTGTTGACTCTACTGTGGGAATACAGCCAATTGTGGTGGGAATTATTCCTTTGAACGACGCCGATGCATTTGCTGAATTTTTAAGCACTAAAGGAGATACGGTGGTGACTGAAGGTGATTTTCAAGCTGCCAATTCCCTTAAGGCACGCTTGGTTTGGAACAGCAAAACTGCTTTTTATGTAAGTGGAAAAAATGATATTAAGGAAGCGGTGGCTTATGTATCTGCTTTAATTGAAAATGAAAAAAGCGGATTGTTGTCTACTAACTTTAAAGGTAAAACCGTTTTAACGGCAGAAGATCATATTGCATTTTGGGTGAATTCAGGCGATATTCAAAAAGGAATGTTGGCCAATCCGTTGATGGCTCAAGCTCCTGCTATGAAACCTGAAAAATCGGAGTTTACAGGAGTTGTCAATTTTAAAAATGGAAAACTGGCCATCACTTGCGATCAATATTTTGATGAGAAAAGTTCATTGTTGAAAGTGTTTCAAAAAGAAAGCAAGTTGAAAGAATTGGCTGCAGCAGCTGATATGAATAAGTCGTTCGTTTCTCTAGGATTTTCTGCTAATATGAAAGCTTTGGCTGAATATATGGGGACTGCCGGACTGAAAGAATTAGTAGACATGATGCTTGCTTCTTCTGGCGTCACGACTGATACTGCTGCTGCAATGCTTGACGGTGATGTTTTTGTTTCTTTTGATGGTATTCAAATCAAAATGGAAGAGAAAGAAAAATGGGACATGAATGAAGCATCCGGTGAATATGAAATGACAACTGAAATGGGTCCAGGGTATTATCCTACTATTGTTGCCGGACTCTCATTGGCCGACACCGCTATGGCTAAACAATATGTGAACAGATTGTTGTATAATTTTTCTGCCATCAATAAGGAAGGAATTTATGCAATAGAAGGCGGTAAGAAAGGATACGTATTCTTCAAAGAAAAAAACATGTTTTATGTTTCTGATACCGCTTCAATTGTTGCCATCAAAAGTGGTAAAGCGATTGCTTCTAATGATATCTTAAATGATTTTGCAGCAGGAATGGTGATCAATTTAAAAGATGTATCCAAGAAATTACCTTTGGCAGCGTTGAGTCCGGATGCTGAAAAAATTGCTAAAAAAATTGAAGCCAGCATCGAAGGAATTAAAGCGGTAAATAAACCAGTGAAGTCGAATGTTGCTCATTCTGAAATTGAATTGAATGCTGTTAACAAGGAACAAAATATCCTGATCACGATTTTAAAATTGATAAAAGAACTGGATACTACTCCTGGAGTTTAATGGATAAAATCATTTTCGATAAGGTTATTCCGCTGCCGGTGAAAGAAACTTTTTCACCACTGTCCGACGTGTGGGGAAAGGAAGTGACTTTTGATCAGGGCTTGAATTTTCACGTTTGCGCACCGTCGGGAACAGGAAAAACTACTTTGTCGCATATATTGTACGGCCTCCGTCACGATTACAATGGTGAGGTTTTAATGGATGATAAAAAAGCCAAAAACTTTTCTCCTGATCAGTGGAGTTTGTTGCGCCAAACCCGTATTTCCATTATTTACCAGGATTTAAAATTGCTGGAAGAATACACAGGGATTGAAAACATTCAGATTAAAAACCGACTCACCAATTTCTTCACCACGGAGGAAATTATCGCTCACGCCGATAAATTGGGAATTACCCGTTTGCTGGAAAAACCTTGCAAACAAATGTCGAGAGGGGAGCGTCAGCGCGTTTGCATTTTGCGCGCTTTGAGTCAGCCTTTCAAGTACCTAATTCTCGACGAAGCTTTCAGTCATCTCGATGAAGGCAACACCAATAAAGGCATTGCGCTCATCAACGAAATTGCGCAAAAAAATTCCGCCGGAGTGATCTCTTGCAATTTGTTTGAAGACAGTCATTTTAACTACCATAAAAAACTAAAACTTTGAATAAGCTCTTAGTTAAAATATTGTGGGGGAAGCAATCCTTTTTTCAGCTGGTGCTGACAATGATTGCATTGGTGATTGGCGTTTCTCTAATGGCGGTGACCATTAATCTTTATTTGAATTTTAAAGATTTGCTGAGCGATAACGATGCCTTTTCCAACAACTATTTAGTAGTCAATAAATCGGTGGGTTATCTCAATACTTTCGGATTTTCATCTACTACTTTTGATGATGATGAGATTGCTGATATCAAAGGCAATCCATTAATCCTCGATGCCGAAGGTTTCAAGGCCAACCAATTTGATGTGGAGTTGAAAACCGGCGAGCCGATCAATCTTCGCATGGAAATTTATTTCGAGTCGATTTCTAAAAAATACATTGACAAAGTTCCTTCTACCTGGACCTGGAAAGAGGGCGAAGAGGTGGTTCCCATTATCATGTCCACAGAGTTTTATAACCTCATGAGTTTCGGATTCACACCCACTAAAAAAGGCATTCCGCAAATCCCTAAATCATTGTTACTCAACAAAACTTTCGATTTGTATATCCGCGGCGAAAAAGGTGAAAAAAGAATGAAAACCCAAATCGTTGGTTATTCCGATAGAATCAATTCTCTCATCGTTCCGCAGGAATTTTTGAACTGGGCAAATGCCAATATCGGCAAAGGAAAAACAGGAACTTATTCTCGTGTGATGTTGGAAGTGGAAGATGCATCTAGTCCGGGTTTGAATAAATATCTCGAAGAAAATGGCTACGTTACCAACAAAGATCAATTGCTGTCGGGAAGCGGGAAAACTAAAATCAAATTGTTCTTATCGGTATTAGGATTGATAGGCGGACTCATCGTTATTTTAACGCTCAACACCTTAGTGATGAACATTCAATTACTGGTTTCAAAAGCCAAAGCCGAATTGAAAATGTTGTTCAGTTTGGGCTATCGCTTAAAAACATTATTCGGCTATATGTTCTACGGATTTTTAGTAATGCAGCTGCTTCCGCTGATTTTAATATTCGTATTGTTGCCTCTTATCAACTCAGGAATTCAATCAGGATTAAATGAATTCATGCCTAATTTTGTGTTGGAAACTTCAATGGAAGTGATGCTAATACCGGTTGGGGTTTTTGTGTTGTCGGTGGTGGTGATGGCGTTATTCTTGAAAAGGTTTTTGAGGTTGAGTGTGTTGTCGGATTAGTTTTAATTATATAATCATGAAGAAGATAGGGTTTTTATTCGTTTTGGGTGTAGTGTATGCAACAACATTGATGGCAGAGGACAATGTAATTCGTTGGTCCGATATTATTAAATCAAATAATACTGCAGATGGCTTTTTTCAGAAAATAGTCGGAGATAATTCAAAATATATTTATGCTCTTTTCAGTAATTATTCTGCTGAAAATAATGGTTATGGTGTATCTTTTAAAAAGTATAAAATTATAATGTTTAGAAAAGAAGACATGAAAAGGTCTAATGCTGTGTCTTTGAAAGGTTTTGGTTTGGAGAATGAAATACATGTTAAAATAAAGAAAATGTATCTCGTTGATGCATATATTGATGAAGGTTCTATGTATGTTTTGTGGGTATTGCCCAATAAATCGATATTAGAGTATTTTGTGGAAAGGTTTAGTAGTCAAAATTTAAATAGAGTTGTTGAGTTGAGAAAAATTTATGAACGTACTAGCGCAAATTTTAGTTCATCCTCGGGAGCATTTCAGGGATATAATACTTTTAAAGCGTGTATAAATTCAAAAGGAGAGGGGAGATTATTTTTAATTAACTGTTTTGAAGATATTAAGAGAAATATAAATAAAATGGAAATAGTCAGCATTAAAAAAAATCTTGAATCCACTACATTCGAAAAAATCGAATTTCCAGCTCCGTTGCTTAATAATTATCTTTATGTTTCTGAGTCAACTTCTTTTGAAGCGGGAGATGACGAGAATTTGTATTTTAAATATCAGGTATGCCCTTTTTCAAATTACAAAAAGTTAAATTACGGATTCGGTGTAATTGATACCAATGGAATAATGCGCTATAGATTAGTTGATATAGATAAAGAAGCACTGTCCGTAAATATAAAAATTGAAAATAAGCAAATTAAGGTCTTTGGAACTTATAAAAATTCAGCAAGTGAAAAAGGTTTTGAGGAGTTTGGTGTTTATTGTTATACTGTTGCTAAGGATAATTTTTCTGCTAAGTCTGCAATTAAATTAAGTATCGTTCCATCCGAGCTATTTGATGTTCAAAGCAAATGGAAATTAAATGCTTTTTCAATTAGGGAGGAACAAGCAATTTTTAGTCGAGATTCAAGTATTATTTTTGTTATGTCATATACTGGTTTGAGGGGACATTATGATGTTGGTAGTCCTCGTTTTTTGTTAGTTGTGAAAATGAACTTTAGCGGACAGTTAGAGTGGGCAAATGTGCATGATTTGAAAATTAGTGAAGCTGATCCTTTTTGGAGAAATGAATTGTACGTAATTGAACAAAAAAGTGAAATTAAAATTGTTTTCACAGGTAGAAACATGAACGAGCTTGATGAATTTGATTTTAGTAAATATATAGATGTTATTTTCTTTGCAAAAGAATCGGGTGTTATCAGTACTCAATTTATTGATTTAGATAAAGAAGAAAATATAATATCTTCTCCAATTAAAGTTAGGAGGTTTAGATTTTACACAAATAATGAAATCTTCCGAAATGATCATGGTTTATATCTTCTGTCAGAGCCTAATAATGACTTTATGATTGGTAAATTAATCATGAATTAAAGCTGTTTTTCATTCTTTTTTTTGCAGCATAAGACTAAAGCTTCAAAAAAAGATTCCGTTAAGTTGAAAACTTAACGGAGCGAAAGCGAGAAATCCCCGCTCTGCGAAGTTTAGCGTTAGCGTAACTTCGCTGAATCTTTTCTTGAAGCTTTCAGCTTCTTTTTTCAATAAAAATTTTCAAAATAATGAAAGCTGAAAGCTTCAAGAAAAGATTCCGTTAAGTTGAAAACATAACGGAACGGGATGTTGTCGGATTAAATTATCTCGTACATTTTATATCGTTTTCTTTTTGTCGTTTTTTTATAGCCTTGTTTTTTTTTAGATGGGCCAAAGGTTGGATGTGATTTGCATTATTCGCAAATCTTTTTTTTAAAGTTTTAATAATTAATCATAATGGAGCTGTTTTTGAAATTACTTTTGACTCAAATTCATCCCTATGTTAAAAATATATTCTTGTACTAAATTGTTATTGGCGTTTTCGCTGTTGCTTATTAAAACAAATTCTTTTGCCCAATCAGGAAGTATTGATGCTTCCTTTTCTTCTCCACTTAAACAGTATTCTTATTTACAATGGAAATTGGGTGAGATTACTTCAATGGCTCAACAGTCGGATCAGAAAATAGTGATTTGTGGTCTGTACATTGGTAGTGAAGGTTCGTTCCAGGATGCTAAATCGCTTGCGAGATTAAATCCGGACGGATCATTAGATCCCACTTTTAAAGTTGACGTTGGACCAGATCATCTTATTCAGGCAGTGGCCATGCAGTTGGATGGAAAAATATTGATAGGAGGTGATTTTCAAAAGTATGATGGTGTGAAGGCTTATCATATTGCCCGATTGCATACAGATGGTTCTTTAGATACAACCTTTCACTCCTGTTTAGATGAAAACTCTCAATTATATAAAATCTTTATACAGCCTGACGGCAAGATTTTGGTGACCAGAAGTAGCAGTCAACCAATTATCAGATTAAATACAGATGGCTCTCAAGATACAAGTTTTTCAATGGATCTGGGAAGTGTTATCAATTATACACTTCGTAGTATGGCCCTTCAGTCCGATGGAAAGATTTTAATTACTGGGCTCTTCACTGAATACCCTTCAGAGAAAAAGTATTCTGTATTAAGATTGCTTCCCGATGGTAAAATGGAAAAAGACTTTAGTGTTATATATGAAAGCGGGCAGCTTTTTTATGAAATTGTTGTACAGAATGATGGGAAAATATTGGTTGCGAGTGAACGTACTATCAATAATCAGTATGATTATTACTTAATAAGATACCACTCGGATGGTTCTGTAGACACAGGTTTTACCAATCAAAGTTTTGATGATGATATTAAATCTTTTGCCTTTCAGGCCGATGGCAAAATTTTGTTGGCAGGATGGTTTACTCATTCCAACTTTCAGCCTAATAATCATGTGGTGAGATTAAATGTAGATGGCACCATAGATCAGTCATTCAGTGTAGGAGTGGGGCCTACCGGCAAAGTGAATTGCATGCTTTTAGATCCAAATGAAAAAATTTTAGTCGGCGGCATTTTTACTTCATGGAATGGAACGGACAGGAATTTCATTGCCAGATTAAATGGGTCTGAGACAAATGAGATAAAAGATTTTACGAGAAATGAGCAGATTGTAATTTATCCTAATCCAGGCAATGGGATCTTTCATGTAATTAGTGCAGAAGAATTGCCAGAAAAAATAACAGTGTATGATCCTTCCGGAGCAATTGTTTTAGCGCTAGTTCCTGAGCATTCCAATATTGTTTTAGATTTTCAATCTTTTGCCAATGGAATGTATCTGGTGCAAGTAAATCAAAAGAAGTCCATTGAGTTTTCGAAAGTGATGTTGGTGAAATAATAAAATTAAGTATATGAAATTAACAATGAAATCAGTTTTGTTTTTAGCGTTGACGTTGAGTGGTGCATTGGCTATTGCGCAAGCAGGAACGATAGATCCGGACTTTCACTCCTCCGGCACAGAAAAAGAAATAACTTCTATCGTTGAACAACAGGATAAGAAAGTTTTAATAGCCGGAGAGTTTCTTTCTTATTACGGTGATAGTGCCCGTTACATTACTCGTTTGAATCCTGATGGCAGCCATGATCTTCCTTTTAATTATAAAGGTTTTGGTCCTGATGCACCTGTGATACAAATGAAATTACAGAAAAATGAAAAAATAATTATCATCGGAACGTTTGCAAAATACAATGGTCAGGTTGCAAGTAAAATAGCACGGTTGAATACGGATGGGACGCTTGATACTTCTTTTAAGGCAGCAGACATAGGGCAATACAGCGTTCTTTACGACATGGAAATTCAGCCTGATGATAAGATTTTGTTAATAGGCTATTTTGTAAAAAATATCAAAGGATATATAGACGAAAAAAACATTTTGAGATTAAATAAAGATGGGTCTGTGGACAGTTCTTTCGTTGCTCATGGAGTAGGCACGGGTTATTATAGCGTGCTTGCATTGCAGAAGAATGGTAAAATAGTTTTGGGTGGGATGCTTGTAATTGATGACCTAGAGTACACAAGACCATGTGTTCTTCGGTTGAATTCTGACGGCACGTCAGATAATACTTTTGATACGGCGGTAGCAAATGGAAGAATTTTTGTAATTGCTGTCCAATCTGATCAGAAGATTTTGGTAGGGGGGGAGTTTACCAAGTATGATGACCATGTCCTTTCCGGCCTCATTAGGGTAGAAAGTAATGGCGATATTGATACTGGTTTTAATACTTCTGTTTCTGATGTTGCTGCTGTTGCTTTTCAATCTGATGGAAAAATTTTGGTGGGAGGTTTCTATTCTTTGGGGGATTTCTATTCAACAGTCTCCCGGTTAAACACCGATGGATCTCGCGATGATTCTTTTGATTCAGGGGAAGGCACTAATAAGAGTCCGTCGGTTATTTGTGTGCAAAAAGACGGTAAGATATTGCTTGCAGGTTATTTTGTTATTTATAAAGATCTTCCTAAAAACAGATTAGTGAGATTGATTGGTGAGACTAAAAACAATGTAAATGAAGTGAACAAGTCGGTAGGGTTTAATCTATATCCAAATCCAAGTTCGGGATTCTTTACACTCAATACAGATAAATTAGTTTTTAATATTTCTGTATTCGATAGTGGAGGTCGCTTGATAAAAAAGGGTTTTACCGAAGGAAATTCAATTGACTTAAGTGACTTTTCTGACGGAATGTATTTTGTTGAAGTATCGTGTGAAGAAGGGGTAGAGGTTGTAAAAATGATTGTTCAACATTAGCGCTAGCGCCGGGTAAGGTACACAATGCCTGCGATCACTACTATGGTTCCCATAATTTGAGTAGAAGTGATCGGTTCTCCCAAAACAAAATAAGCGATAAAAATCACCGAAACCGGTCCGGCAGTGGAGAGGATGGAGGTGCTAGAGGCGCCAATTCTTTTGATGGCTTCGCCTATCATATAAGTAGGCAATACTGTACAGAAGATGGAAAGGATAAATCCGAGTAAGTATACTTCCCATGATAAGTTGAAAAGGTTGGAAGGTTGTTCAATGGAAAAATGAATAAATACTACAATGCAGGAGACGATCATGCAATAAGAAGTAAAGCGTATTGCTCCGTATTTAGGGATCAGTTTATCGGCGCCAACTAAATAAAATGCGTAAGTGAGTGCGCTTAAAAAAACGAGGAGACTTCCCAACCAAATATTGGTGTTGCCTTCCATATTGTCTTGAAAAGAAATAAAGATTCCGAAGTAAGCAATGGCAATCGCGATGATTTGTTTTGTAGTGATTTTCTTCTTTAAAATTAACGCGGCTAAAATGGTGGTGATGGTGGGATACACAAAGAGGATCAGTCTTTCCAATCCGGCGCTAATGTATTGCAAGCCCCAAAAATCCAAATAGCTGGAGATGTAATAACCAATGAAGCCGAGAAAAATGATGAGCAGCCAGTCTTTGGAAGAAACTGTGGTAGTATCCTCTTTTTTGGAGCGCAGCGTATTGATGATAACATAAATGGGAAATGCGAAACCGAGTCGCAAAGTTAAAATGGTGAGTCGATCAACATCATATTCATAACTTAGTTTAATCATTACCGCTTTGGATGAAAACATCACAGCAGCGCTGATCGCCAAGAAATAAGCTATCGATTTATTTTCTTTTAAAAAAGAGTTCAATCTACAACAAGTTCTTGCGGCTCATGATGGTTTCCATGAGTTTAAGGTCGTTTTGAGATCTGAAAATATCGAAGGGTAAATGAAAGAATTGCGCTTTTGAAAAAGAAAGAATGAAAGCATCTTTGGTTTTTACAACCTTTTTGATAGCGTTCCATTGCATTGGCATTCCGCGTTGGGCATCAAATTTCATGATGATTTGCTTGCTGTCGATATCGTAGCTTACGTTGTAAAACATCACTTTTCCCATTTCATGTTGAGTAAGTCCGGTGAACTGAATCAACCAAAATAAAATATATCCAATTGCAATAACCAGTGCGATGATGGTGAAAGTCCAGAAATAATCGGCAATAATTCCAATAGCGATTAAAGCCAGCGGACCGAAACCGTACCACCATTCTTTGCGCAGTAGCATTCCAAGAGCCAGTTTTATATATTTAGAGTGAGTAAGCTGGTATTTTTTTGTTTTAACGACCATGAGAACATATTTTTAAGAACGCGAATTTAGGGAATATTTTCCCACAGATTGCACAGATTAACACAGAAGGTTTTTGATTTGTGGAAATCTGTGCAATCTGTGGGATAATATTCCGTTTTTCAATTTTTAAACACTGTCATAATTATTATCTTCGTTCAAATGAGATTTTTTACAAAAAACACTTTTCTTTTTGTTTTGCTTGCTGCAAGTGGTCTTCCTGCTTTTTCACAAATTGGAGGTAAGGGCACGTATCAGTTTTTAAATCTCACCAATTCACCACGTGCAGCGGCAACTGGAGGTTATTTTGTGCCGGTGATGGACAACGATGAAAGTCAGGTGTACGCCAATCCTTCTTTATTGTCGAAACAAATGGACAATCGATTGGTGTTGAATTATGTGAATTACATTGGTGATATCAATTACGGATACACGGGATATATTAAGGATTTTGATAAATACGGCACCTTTAGTTTAGGAATCAACTATTTCAATTACGGAAGTTTTATCCAAGCAGATGAAACTGCTCAGATACTTGGCGCTTTCACTGCATCAGAATCGGCATTGAATATAGGTTGGGGGCATAAAATCAAAGAAAGGTTTTCAATCGGAAGCAATTTAAAACTTGTGTATTCTCAGTTGTTTCAATACAAATCGGTGGGAATGGCAATGGATTTTGCAGGAACTTACTACAATCCTGATAGAGGTTTTGGTGCTTCTATAGTAGTAAGAAATGTAGGGACTCAGTTTACCACATATGTTCCTGGCAATAAAGAACCACTGCCTTTGGATTTTCAGGTAGGCATTTCAAAAAAGCTAGCACATGCGCCCTTTCGATTTGTGATTGTGGGGCACAATCTGCAAACCAAAAGCATTTGGTTTCAAAACTTAGGCGACAAATCTCAAACATCTTCTTTATTCAATGCTGATTCCACTGCAACAACTTCAAAAAGTAATTTGGGGCAGGAAATTGCGCGCAGGGCAACATTGGGTGTTGAATTTGTGCCGGTAGAAAGTTTTGCATTAAGAGTGGGGTACAATTACCAGCGTCAGCAGGAGATGAAGTTGGGTGGCGATAATAAGTTGGGGATGGTTGGATTTTCTCTCGGACTCCAGATAAAAATTAAAATGCTCACTTTTCAATATGCCTGGGCAAGTTATAGTGTTGCTGGATCGGCTCATTTCCTATCTGTATCGGCAAAGGTTTCTGATTTCAAGAAATCGAAAAAAGAAGAAGCCAAATAAATTCATCCTTTCTGCGGAAAATTGTAAATTCGCCGCATGCACAAAATCACCATTGCCATTGATGGATATTCGTCTTGCGGGAAAAGCACTTTAGCCAAGGACATTGCTCACCGATTGGATTACATATATATAGATACTGGCGCTATGTATCGTGCCGTTACTTTGTATTGTTTGAAAAATAATCTCATCAACGAAGACGGAAAGGAAGTGTATAAGGTGCAGGAATTTTTGGATGATATCACGATAACCTTCCAGTGCGATCCCGAGACTAAAAAATGTGAAGTGTATTTGAATGGGGAAATGGTGGAGAATGAAATTCGTAGTTTAGTGGTTGCCAATAACGTAAGTGCGGTTTCAGCGATCAAGGAAGTGCGAGAGAAGTTGGTTTCGTTGCAGCGTGAACTAGGAAAGTCAAAAGGAGTAGTGATGGATGGTCGTGACATCGGAACGGTAGTTTTTCCGGATGCCGAGTTGAAATTGTTTGTCACTGCCGATACGGAAGTGCGCGCCAAACGTCGGTACAATGAGTTGCGAGGAAAAGGCGATAAAGTAACTTTAGAAGAAATAAAACTCAATCTCGAAAAAAGAGATCACATTGACACCCATCGAAAAGAGAGTCCTCTAGTACAAGCCGATGATGCTATCATCATTGACACTACTACTTTAACCCGTCAAATTCAAGCTGATATTGCTTATGATTTGGTGATAGAAAAAGTAGAGGAGAAGGCCAATCAATAAATACTACAGATTTTTTCCAAACCTGAAGCTCATCGCTAGTTCATGGCTTCCTCCGGTTGTACTATTGCCCAGACTGGAAACGGTGGTTTCGTAGATGTAGTTGATCATGAATTTTTTAATTTCAATACCAGCTCCTGAAATCAAAGCATTTTTAAAAGAGTAACCCCCAATAATTTTTAGCCCGTTGTATTGGATGCTAAGCATAGATGCAATTAAATAGGAGGTTTGTTGGTAGTGAGCAAAAATGGAAGGGTTTAGTATCCATGCCCCTCTCAAGTGATAGTTGTAGCTGGCATGCATAGTGAAGTGTATTGGGAGTCGCGAAGTACTATTTGGAAAGAAGTTTTGGTTGGGTCTTGTGATGTTATTCAATGCAAAGCCAACATTCAAGAATGGAGAAGTCAGCGCAATTCCTGAGTTGAGGTTAAAATAATCTATCGTAGTAAGGGTTAGTTGTGGATCGTTGGTGAAATTTATTTTCGACCAGTCTAGTGCTTTTTGTTGATAATTGAATGAAGCTCCGATGGAGAGCTTCCATTTTTCTGATAAAGAAAAGTGTTTAGAGGCACTAAGACCTATGTTGGTGGTGAACATGGTTTCTCCAATTGCATCATGCAAAAAAGTCAATCCGACACCAGTATTGATGGTGTCAATTCTCTTTTGTATACCCAATGTTGCAGTGATCGGGTGTCCGCTGATTTTTGGCCATTGGTTGCGATATTGCATGTTGGCGAGATATCCTTTTTGAAGTCCTGCTAATGCAGGGTTGAGGTACATTGGAGAAGAATATCCCATCGTAAAAATAGGATCCTGAGCTTTGCAAATACCAGTTGTCAAAAGGCAAATAATCAATAGTTTTTTCATTCTGTAGAGTTTTCGTTTCTATAGGTGAAGATGTCAATTTTATAAAAACGCTGCCTGACCATTTTAAAAATGTTGTTGTTCCCCGTTCATGTTCTATCTTTGTCCCCTATCTTCGCCGTCCCGAAAATCGGGGTGGTATTGAAAAGGTAATAGAAAACCAATGCCGAGAAACTTTTAAAAACGCTGTCCGGCGGCTATTACACGAAGGACATACAAGTGAAATAACAATGGCTAAAAAAGCTAACCAAGAAGCTGAAGT
>JAPLEZ010000009.1 GCA_026390935.1 Bacteroidota bacterium | reverse complement strand
TTTTGAATGGATTGAAACTTGGTATAACAGAAATCGACGACATTCGACTTTAGGCAATTTAACCATCGTGGAATTTGAACAATTAATGAAATTTAGAAATGTCGCTTAACTTTTTGTCCCATTTTTTGTTGCAAGTTCAAAATTAATGTGAGATAGCATTTGAGAGGTTTGGTAGGTAGAAGATGATATCATTGTGTTAATTGAACTTTGTTCAAACATTTCAGAAAATATCACATTCGGGTCATTGTTGATTAAACTGTCATAAGGATAAGAATTGGCAATTTGTGCTCTAAGATTACCTAATGATGTAAATACTACAAGGACAGTCATTATGATTGCAGTGTCTAAATTAGATTTACTCTTCATATCTTTTTGTTTTAAGATTAATTGTCTGTTATTAATGACTGGCGGTTTTTTTTCAAGCCTTTCAGTGAACATTCTATTCTTTATATTCCATTCATTTGGTAGCATTCATTAGGAATAGTATTAGAATGCAAACCGTTGATTGAAAAAGCAATATATTGATTTTTATCGCCTAAGATTTTACCTCTCATTTCGAAATTTTCAAACTTGCAAGTTATTGTAGCTTTATCTGTTTCATAAAAAGTTCCTTTAATTTCGGTTGACTCAATTATTCCATCATATCTGGAACTATCAATAACTCTTGTTATTCTTTTTACCGTATTATCAGTTTTTGAGAATCTCAGATATTCTCTCAAAATATAACCATCAAAATTTCCACCAGCAATCCAATCAACTTGAGTTTTTAATCGACCCTCATAGTCAATGTCATAAATTAATTTCTCTAATTCCATGTTTAATGTCAATTTTTGTGAGTTCGGGCCGCTTGCCACTAACATCTGTACTTGCGCATTGCGTATACTACGCAATTATTTTCAGTATTTTTTTTCATCCAACAAAGTAAGCTATTAATCACTGCAGATTGAGTTGAAATGTTTCGCTTATTTTTTTTACTAATATATTCTTTTTTTGAACTAAAGAGGCAGAGATAGGGATAGGGAAAAGAACCCTCGGCAAGGGGTGATGAACCAGATTAAGGCAAAACCACAAATAACTAAGATTTCACGCTCCGCGCTCACGGCTTCGCCGGCGTGGTATTTATTTGTGTAGAGGCTTCGCCCATTACTGTTCGGAATACATTGAACTTCCTCGCGCGCGCGTCACAGACGCGCGCAATGTCATTAAGTTAAGAGATTATTTTAAGCAAATTCGGATATGGTTTCTTGTAGAGACGAGCTGCGCTCGTCTTAAAAATGATTAGTTCCGATAAATTCAATGGAATATTCTCTATTTTAAGTCGAGCTCAGCTCGACTCTACGCAAATCATTCTCAATAACAAAGCCGATTTGCCTTAATCTGGGTCATCACCCGGCAAGGCGGGGTGACCAACGAGGATCGCAGTATAAGTGGGGGGTGAGGGAATATGCGACAGAAGTAAAATAAATTAGAATAATGTTCGTCTGGCCCTTATTCTAATTTTATGCCTATTCATATTTAACATGCAGCAGAGCCGAAACAAATCGGTAATTTTTTATCTTCACCACATGACCGACATACCTCAATTCACCAATGCACAACCTATTGATTTGGTAATGAACAATATCACTCTGTATCTGAACGGAATTCAGAAAAACAGAAAATACATTAACCACTCTTTAGCCTATTTAATGAGTAATACGCCAAATAAACAGGTAACAAATAAATTAAAACTGCAGATTACCGAATTAGAAAATGCCTTATTAGACAAAGAGCTATACGATGAGTTAGTTCGATTAAAAAAAGTAAAAGAAGCAGTGTACCGCTTTGTTGAAATTCCTGCTTAACTTGCACCACCATGACCTTCAAATCCTTTGTGCTTTCCCTACCACTCCAGCAAGACCCAACAATCAACTGGGTTATCACCTTTGTTAAATCTGATGCTAATTTCCCAGATACCGATGACATTGAAATTATTGCCAAACACGTTTATTTGCAACTCAACGAGAAGCAGACCTTAGCATTTCAGAAGGCATTGGTAATGTATTGGACTGAAGCGGGTAATTTGAATTTGATGCAAGCGGAAAATCATATTGTTGATTTGCAGGATGCTGACGACAAATATTTATTTAAAAGGTATCAGTATTAGTAATGCTGCATTTTATAACGGCATAAAGGACATTCGTAAATTTGAATAATGCATGTCTATCCCATGGCCCCTATTGGCGCCACCTGATTTTTAAATTGTAATTCCTTTTTGCATCGGCACTTCTACAAAAATTAAGTCGGCATCTTCGTGCGCTAAAATCGTGATTTGATCAGTTTCATAAATGCCCAATGCATCTCCGGCCAACAAATGTTTGTCGATTATTTCAACCGTGCCACTGCCACAATGCACATAAACGCCATTGCCGGAAATATTCATTTTGTAAACAATGGATTCCCCCGCTTGTAATTTAGAAACACTAAAAAAAGCATCTTGATTGATCAAATTGCTTTGACCTCTTTCGTCGGGAGATAATGCCAATAATACTTTATTTAATTTGTCCTCTGGCTGATAATCAAACTTAGCATGGCGAGGCAAAACATTTTGTTTTTTGGGATACACCCAAATTTGATAACTATGAAATTCTTCGGATGCAGAAGCATTAAATTCACTATGCATTATTCCGGTGCCGGCACTCATTGTTTGCACTGAGTTTTGAGTCAACACACCTTCACTACCTGTGTCATCTTTATGGGCTTGTGCGCCAGAAAGAACAATAGTGCTTATTTCCATATTTTGATGAGGATGCATGCCAAAACCTTTTCCTGCATTTACAATATCGTCGGCAAAGCCACACAATTCACCAAAATGACTTTGATAAGGCACAAAGGCATACCAACTTTCTTTCCATGCATCTTTTTTGTGCATGCGATCAGAGGAACGTTTTAAAATATATTTCATATGTAGATGTTTATATTTTTAATGGTCAGATGGTATTCGCCGAATCTTCAATGGTGTCCCGATATCTCGGGAAGAGTCATCGCGCATTTGATAGTAAAATAGAATTTATTTTTTCGTTGAATTCTTGATTTAATTCTTCATTAATAATGCCATTGTCGGCACTAAAATTCTCCCCGAATTTAGGCAAAGTGAAGGTGGTTAAAATGTTTGCGCCATGAATTGGAAAACGAACAAATGCTGCATCCATAGCGCCTTTTCCACCACGAGGTCCGGGTGCAGTGCTCAGTAATATCATTTTTTTATTTTCAAACATTTTCAATTTTACGCGAGAAGTCCAGTCGAACAGGTTTTTAAATGCAGTGGTGTATGATCCGTTGTGCTCGGCCATTGAAATCACTAATAAATCGGCATTGTCCAACTTTGCTAAAAACTCTCGAGCCGCATCAGGTAAACCTATTTCTTGCTCCTTGTCGACAGTAAATAGGGGTAAATCAAACTGGCGTAAATCCAGTATTTCTACTTCTGCATTTTTGATTTTACTTGCGGCAAAAGCAGCAAATGTTTTATTAATTGATGAGCTGCTGTATGAAGCTCCGAAAGCCAATATTTTCATATGTAGATATTTTGTTTTTTTAATGGTCATATGTTATCCCCATGTTATCTTTATCACATTTCATGGTTTATGAATGAATAGTACTTTGTAAGTGTTTAATAATATTTTCGTGATTGTACAGATAGTTTACACCTGGCTCGGATACTACTGCAGGTGGTAAATTCTCTTGCGCAAATTTTCTGATTATTTTTCTTTGTTGTTCGTCGTATCGGCCGCCTATCAAAACAAATTTCACAGTGGGATGCTCTCGCAGCAATTCAATACCTTCTTCTAAAGAGAGAGCGCCAAATACATTTGCATCCGCTACTGAAATAAATTCGCGTACTACCTGATCCATCATTACAGCGTTGCCACCGAAGATAATTACTTCGGCGGCGGCTGTATTAGAGTGAATGTATTGTTTTAAGAGCGTCATCGCTATGCATTGTTTTTCACTGCTTTTCCAATAAAGAAAAGCAATGACAAGATCACTACAACGTGCATTACATCTAGTCCGATCGCAAAGGCAGTGGTAACACCTTCAATTCCCATAAAAGGATTCACTAAACTAATTACACCCAAAACCAAAGCAACAATTTTAAAAATTTTGAAACCATTGTTGGTGTATTTTTCCAACAAGAAAAATACTATGCTGGCAACTATTGAAGGCATAACGCTTGAAATTATTACAGGCAGCACAGTAAGTGGTTGGTTGGGCTGTAGAAATATTGTGTCAACAAAAACTCCTGCTGCATGCAATACAAAAAATAGGATTGCATTTACTACTGTGGCAAGTCCTGCTGCCATTAAACCTGCGATAATAGATTTTTTGAAAGATACTTTAGAGCTCATAATTTTAATATTTAGTTGTGTTAACATTGATTGTATGTACAAATATAATAATATTACTTGTACATACAAATGTTTTTTTTTTGTTGGTCGCTGCCGACTACAATAGCAAATAACTAGTAGAAGATATTTTCCGTGCTAATCAATGTTGAATCACGAGCTGATTGTTTGTGCTTTGCATGTTTGGATTGACGATGCGTACGAAGTAAGTTCCACTATCGAAAGTGGAGGTTGATAGTTGAAATTTATTTTCTCCTTTTAAGCTGGCAATCATAGCAGCAAACACTTCCTTTCCTTGCGCGTCATTGATGTAAATAAAATGTGCTCCTGCCTCGCTGGATTGAAAATTCACGCTCACATAATTAGAAGAAGGATTGGGGAAAAGAGCATTTATTTTAAATTCCGAACTACTGTTGTTGATGGCAACAATGTTGAAGGTTTCGTGTTGTCCGTCGTTATCATATTGCTTCAGTTGATAGTAACTTGTTCCTTCAAATTGCTCGTAATCCAGAAATGAATAATTAAAAAGGCTATTGCTTTTACCAGCGGCGTTTATTTTGCCAATACTTTCGAAAGTTACTCCATCAAAGGATCTCATCACTTCAAAATACTCACTGTTAATTTCACTGGCGGTGATCCAATGCAGCTCATTGAAATTTTTTCCTTTCTTGCCGGTAAAGGAAATTAGTTCTACAGGTAAGCTTGTGCCTATTTCAAAAGCACCCATATCAGGCGGATTGGCTCTTGTTCCAGCTGCTGTGACATCATTGGTAACTAGTCCGGTAACGCCTACGTTTTCAGCCGGAGAACCCGCCGAAATAGCTAAATTACAACCAGTGGGGGAGGTGTAGTTGGGGTTTCCTGTTGTGCCTTGCAAATCGGGGGTGTTGGTGACTAAGCGCCAACTTGCAATTGTGGTATAATCGGTGTTGTTCCAACGAACAAGATTATTTGCTGCAGCGGCATTGTAGTACAAATTGTAGTTGATGTTGCCAGAAGTGACATTTGATGTGCTATTTAAAAAAAAACAATAATCGGAAGCAGTGGTACCGTAACAATGAAAGATGTTGTTTTTAACTGCAACTTGTGCAGCTACTGGTCCAAGGTAAAGGCAGTAGTTTTTGCAATAAAATGAATTATTGTAAAAACTAACCCCTGTCCTGTTTTGGTCGTAGTAAACGCCATAAAGGAAATCTGAAACAAAATTATTTCTGAAAATGAGATTGGTAATGCCCTGATCATCGTAATACCCGTAGGTAGCTTCACTTCCAGTAACCCCATCCATATGATTTCTTTCAATGGTTAAGTCGGTGCCCGCCGACCCTTGATTTGCTTCAATTCCTATAGTCGCAGTGCCTGTAACGCGAATGTCGCAACGTGTAATGGTGTTATAATCTGCGGAATTAAAGTTATATACTGCTGAGCTGCCAACATCAACAGCAATTAATGTGCAGTTGGAAATGGTAATGTAGTCGCATTGTCTCAACTGAAAACAATCCTTTGTAGTGATCGCTGTAATTTTTAAACCGTCAAAAGTAATATAGTCGTAGGTGTCGCCATTGAAATAAAAATTGTCGTTAGCTGTAGCTGTAATAGCCGTAGTGTAAGTGCCGCCAGTTCCTGCTCCTTGTATAGTGAGTACGTTAGCTCCTGTGCCTGTGCCGTAGTCATTACTAGCGCTCGCTCCCCAGTCGATACTATTTCACGAATAACTACCGTTGTCAATGTACACAATGTCACCAGCTCCTAAATCGTAGGTGGTTAACACAGAAAGCAAAGTGAGTTTTGGTGTGGATGGATCAGTGCCATTGTTGGCGTCATTGCCAACAGCCGTGCACCATCTTTCTCCACTGTAAGTGCCGTCATTAACGTAGTATGGGGTTGCAAATGCATTAGAAAGTACGAGCATAAAAAACAGTGAAAGCCCCCAAGTAATATGAGTCTTTTTTCCTCTTGAAGCTATTATTGTCGCCGAAGTCTGTCTCATAAAGCGGAACGAAATTAAATATATATATTTTAAAAATCAATAGGCAGAATATTAATTAATAGCGAGTTACAACGAGAAACTTCAATATGCGCGGGGGTGACAGGAGGAAGGGCTCTTTAAGTAGCAATTACTTACTTTAAGGTACACTCTTCAACAAAATGATTCACCTTCACGCAGCAGGTAGAATGGGGTGAATTCATAAGTGTTTGATCTTTGAGATTGTCTATTCAGGTATAAAGTTGGCGAAATCAAGAGATGATCCAACAATAAAATGTAAGTACATCGAAAAATCTAGCTCGCCTGAAATTGTATAAGCCTTCAAGTATTGTTACTTTTGCTGGCTATGAAAATGATGCTTCTACTTCTTACTTGCCTTGGCTTTAGCTTTGATCTTTTGTGCCAAAGCACTTTCAATCCAAACGACAGCATTTATAAAACCATTCCTCAAAGTGTTGATTTGCGCCCTTATATGACACCCGTAAAAAACCAAGGTGACAGAAACACTTGCTTTGCTTATGCTGCAATATCTTTAATGGAATTTGAGTACAAAAGAATGTTCGATGTTGATGTTGATCTGTCGGAAGAATATTTAATTTATTTGGCAAAATCCGATAAAACAAGTTCTCTCAATGAAGATGATAATATGGTAAATACAGGAAATAAAATGCAGCAGGGTTTTTTATTGGAAGAAGATTATCCTTACCAACCAACATGGTTTGCTGCGGGTTATCCTTGTGAAGGAAGAGCTTACGATGGTTCAGATTCTACTGTGGATAGAAGGTGTTTTAGTCACGACGGTCCTGATAAAAAAACTTTGAGAAAAGCATTTAAAGTGGAATTTCCTTTGTTATTAGACACTAATTTCGAGCTCAGTCACAATATTGAAATTCTTGCCAAAGAACAAAAGCCAATTGTATTCCTCTTTCCTTGCAATGTCGCCGAAAAAGATTGGCCAAGTAGTGGGAAAATAAATTATAGCGACACCGTTATATCTCCGCAAAAAGAGAACTGTCAGCTGCATTTTACGGTGCTTTGTGGATACGACTTAAATGCACAAGTGTTTTATGTGAGAAACAGTTGGGGAAAGGATTGGGGTGAAAACGGATATGGCACTTTGTCCTTTGACGACTTTTATAAGTTTGCTTGGTCGGGCTTATGGCACATTGGAGAAATTAAAGAAAGAAAATTGCGTCTTCCCAAAAGATTAAGGAATAAACTATAATCTTTTTGTTTGGGAGGCAAATCTACTTCTCTGACTTCTCACTTTTCTTCAGCCAATTCTTTCAACTTTTTATTCATTGCTTCAAAGCCATTTTTGGTATTGTTGTTTAACTGCTTTTTGAAAAGCGGTACAAGAATTCCTTTGAATTTTTCACTTTGAATCAATGTGGTGGTGCCGTTGCTGTTGGCGATAAGTTCAAATTTGTGCTCGCCGTCAAAGAGTCCGGGAAATAACAAATGGCCCAACCATTTAAATTCTTTATTTGTTTCAAAGCTTAAAACTGTAGGTTTAAAGGTCATTGCTGAAGCTTCAGGAGGTTCAATGCGGGCAGTGATTTTGTTGCCTACCTTTACATCGCCTGTGATGGAGGTGATAAAGGTATTCCACGCCGGATAATTTTTGAAGTTGCTAAGAATTGCCCAAACCTTTTCTGGTGCAGCATTGATGGTGATTTCTGTTTTAATTTCCATTGTATTTATTTTTCTAGTAATGATTGGTTGTTGTTTCATTACTATACAAAGGTGCAACAGAAGAATCGATTGGCTCTTGATAAATATCAAGAAATTAGGAAAGTTGTTTTTTTCTTATTCTGCTAAATGTCTCGGGGGTCATACCTAACATAGAAGCGATGTATTGCAAGGGGACCTGATTGAATAGTTCTTTGTTGTGTGCAAAGAAAAATTGGTAGCGCTCTTCGGCAGTCATGGATAAGTGACTAAAAATGCGATCTTCTAAAATGATGAAGCAGCGCACTATGAAAAGTTTTTCCAACTCATGCCAAGCTGGAATCAACTGGCCAATTTTAGTGTAGTCGTCTCTGTTAATGGTGTAAAGTTCTGTGTCGCTTAAGGCCTGTATGTTCCATCGCGATGGGGTTTGAAATACAAAGCTGGAGAGGTCGGTTACAAAATAACCCTTTGTAGAAATCCATTGAGTTATTTCCTTATCTTCTGTGGCTACAAAAATGCGCAACAATCCTTCCTGGATAAAACTCAATTGATTTGAATTTTTTCCCGATTTTAAAAAGTACTCTCCTTTTTTAATGGATGTTTTTTTAAATAGGGAAGCAATCAATTCAACATCTTTTTCCTGTACAACGCCAAAATACGATTGGATATAGGTAATGAGTTCCGACATAGTACAATAATAGTGATTCAAGTGCGAATGAGGCAATGGCTTTGGTTGTTTTTTGTTATTATTTTCATTTTTAATTTGCAGATGATGTAATAATAACACTATCTTTAGTTTTAACTAGCTTGTGAAGTTCAAGGGGATTGTTATTTACACTAATCTTTTATTTATGAAAAAGTTATTTGGAGTATTTGCTCTTGTTTCTATTATTAGTTTGGCCAAAGCTCAGGGTTTGCAAAGTTTTTTGCCTTCAGGAAAATACATTGGCACTGCTGTTAACGACAATTTTTTTAATAATCCTTCAGCCAATGGAGCCGATTATGAGACCATTGTCAAAAAAGACTTCAATGTACTTGTTGCTGAAAATGCTTTTAAAATGGGAAGCATTTTGGCTAACAAACCGGCCGATCCACTGAACTTAAAGTTGAGTGATTTAAATCTCAGCTACGTCGATAAATTGATTTCTTTCACTCAAAGCAATAACATCAGATTGCGAGGCCATAATTTTGTGTGGTACGCATTTCCTCCCAGCTGGCTTACAACTGAAGCCGCTAACTGGAGCGAGGCGCAATTGTATTCTTTCACTAAACAGTACATCACTTTGCTGGCCGGTCATTGCAAAGGCAAAGTAGCAGAGTGGGATGTGGTGAACGAAGCTATTAATGACAATTCTACTCCTGCATTGCGCAGCGCAGATACCTGGTATGCAAAGGCAACATCGCCTCAAGCTTTTATTGATAGTTGTTTTTATTATGCGCATGCGGCCGATCCTTCTGCCGACTTGTTTTACAACGATTACAGCATTGAAACAAGTTATTCCAACAAGCAAAGTAGTATGCTTACCGTCATTCAGGGAATGGTAGATAGAGGAGTTCCTATTAATGGTGTAGGCTTGCAATGTCATTTTGAAAGTGGCGTAAACACTGGTGATTGGGTGTACACCGAAGTTGGGAAAGTAATGGATAAACTAGGGGTGATGGGTTTGAAATGCAACGTCACCGAATTGGATTTGCGCATTTGTGGCAGTGCTTCTTCTATAACGGAGCAGGCCGATGAGTACAAACACTTCGTCAATATTTTGCTCACAAAAAGCAATTGCAATTCTTTATTGCTTTGGGGATTTACCGATAAATCTTCGTGGATACCAGGCTTCTTTTCTGGTTGCGGAGAAGCGTTAATTTACGATAATAATTATCAGCCTAAACCGGCCTATACAGCTATGAAAGAGGCCTTGCAAGCAAGTAATAGCGTTAAAATTACAAATGCTAATAGTATTGCTGCTGTGGTTTATCCAAATCCTTCTACGGGAAATTTCATGCTGAGTTCTTCTGCTGATATACTTAAAATAAGTGTTTTCAATGTTCAGGGGAAAGAAATTTCTGTGGTTGAAAATGTGAAGGAAGGTTTCGGAGAAAATTTTTCGCAAGGAATTTATCTGTTGAAGATTGTAGATGTATACGGGAATGAACGCTATGAAAAAATAGAGAAAAGGTAATATTAGTTGCCGTTAAACACCTGAATCAGCAAGGAGAAAATAGCAAGGATCAAACATAAAGGAGAAAAATATTTGGTGTCGGCAATGGCGAATGGAGTGCCTTTTACTTTTTTGAAAAATCCAACATAGCGAAATTCGCCGATGGCCCTCAAAAGGAAAATTGTACACATGGCCCATCCTCCATATTGATGCATCCAAAGCGGCAAAGCAATAGAGATTATGTTTGCAATTATAGCATAGTAAATTGCGATAGCAAGAAAAATTACGGCCACGATTGCAGTGTCAATTTTTTTTGGTTTCAGCACTTTTTCACCTTGTGCATTGGAAGGTAGTGCTTGCTGTACGCCCCATTTTCCGCCAAAGAGCCAGTAAAAATGAATTCCCGATACAAAGAGGAAAACCGCAGAAATTAAAAGAGAAAGTATTGTTATCATAAGTGCAGTAAAAGTAAATTGCATTTTTTAATGCAGCACTTAACTTGGGTTAATTAATGCTGTGTGAGTCGGGCGCGAATTCTACTCAATGATTGTGGTGCTATTCCTAAATAACCCGCCAAATGCTTTAAAGCATACTTTTGAAAGTATTCGGGATGTTGCTTCATTAAATTTAAATATCTTTTTTCGGGAGTGTTGAACAGCAATTCTTCGGCTCTCTTTTTTGAATTTAAATAAATTCCTTCCGCTACAATTCGTCCAAATTTATTCCAGTAAAAAGAACTTTCATATAAAGTGTCCAGTGCTTTTTTGGGTAGCAAAATTAGTTCACATTTTTCAATCGCTTGTATAGCGTACTTCGCTGGAGTTTGAGTGATAAAGCTTTCGTAGTCGCTAATGAATTCATTTTTTCCACAAAGAAGTAAATTGGTTTCAACCAATTGGTCGTCGGTAAAAAAAGCGCGCATTGATCCCTTGGTGATAAATGCAATGAAAGTATTGGTGTCGCCTGCTTGATGCAAAAATTCATCTTCATCGAGTTGAAGCACTGAAAGCTGCGGCACTAGCAATTGCCAGTTGGCGTCGTCAATGGGCATCAACTTATTAATTATGAATTTAAGTGTTTCTATTTCATTGAAATTGGTTGGTGAAAGTACGCTTTCCAAGTAAAATAAAACAATTCATTTGTAAATTATTGCTTCACAACTTTCACTCGATTCACCACATTGTTTTCATCTGTAATCGCTACAAAATATATTCCAGCTGGTGCATCAGAAAGATCAAAGCTCTTGTTGGATTTATTGAAGGCAGAGTTGAGGATAGTTTGTCCGCTAAGATCATACACCTGAACTTTCAAATTCAAATTATCTGTACCTGAAATTTGAAATTGGTCGGCAATTGGATTTGGATAAACCATCAATGAATTTACAATAGGAGAAGTCTTAATTTCTGTGGCGATTTCAATGCTGATGGTCCAAGCAATTTCAGTGGCGTCATAACTGTAATCGATATCGTTGTCTACTGCGAAATAAATTTTATCTCCTGCCTGCAAATTGCTTAAGGAATAGGAATTGGCGTCGGTCACCCATGCGCGATTGTTCGTTGCGGTGACAGTAGCAATAAGTTGTTTAGATGAATTAAATACTTTGAATAAACTATTTCCGCCACTGCTTAAAACTCTTCGCGCAGCTAAACCTGATATCACGTAGTTGCCACTTGTTGGAACGGTGAAAGCACAAACAGATAAATGCGCGTTGCTTGGTGGGTGAAGCATTAAGTCGAATGCGCCTGCCGGACTTGGTGCGTTTGTTTCACCAGCATCGCTACCTCTGGCTACGTTGCTAATTGCTGCATAAGGGTAATTTGCAGTGTACCATCTTTGCGCTGCATTGTTAGCTGCTTCTGGATGTGCAGATGCGCTGTAGGTTGAAAAAAGTGCTCCTTGATCAACACCATCGTTGTTAGTGGATTCGTAAAATTCTAAGTTAGCGCTAACGTTATTTGCGCTCACGGTGGCCTGTGGAAGCGTGCTATTCATGGTTATAGCGGTGGAGGTCCATGCTGTTCCGTTGGACACCACAATATATTTAGTGAAAGTTAAACCAGAGTTTGCCGATACACTTGAACTGGCTGCCAGAAATTCGGCCTGTGTTGCGGTCACCGATACGTTGGTGATGTCGGCACTGTAAGTTCCAACAGTTGAATTTCCGTTTAAAGTGATGGTCACTTGAGTGTCGCTGTTGCGCACCACACTTCCTTTTGTAACTCCTGCTGGAAGATTTCCAAGAGTCCAATTGGCCGCAGTAATATTGGCTGCGAATTTATCATTGCTCAAAGTGATTACAATTGTTTTTCCGTCTTCAGCACCTTCTGTAATGCTTGTTGGTTGAGATAGAGCGATGCTTGCGTTGCTTATTTTAGCGGCGAAATCGATCCAGTTTAAGTTGAATCCACCAGTGGCAGTGGTGATGGAAATGTCTTGTATTCCTGCAGTCAATTGAACATCCATTGTAACAGTTTGCCATACTTGCCAGCCCGTGGTGTTGGGCAAATTTACTGTGCCGTATAGAGGAGTTCCGCCTGCGCCTGTAAGTTTTAATGTTTTGCCAGTTGCAGTGGATGCTATCCTGAAACTTGCCGTGTAAGTGCCAGTACTTTGTACGTTCACTGCATAGGTGAGTATATCACCACTATCAATGTATCCTATATCTTGTCCGCCGCCGACATCTGCAGTTGTCTCTGATTGCACACCAACCATCGATTTAAATATTTCAGCTTCAATTTTTCCGGGAATGGCAGATGGACCTTTTGATAAGGTGATACCTGATGTTGCACTTACACTGCTTGTAGCGCTAACGATTTCGGCTGCAGTAGCAGTAACGCTTACGTTAATAATATCAGATGCATAAGTACCCAAAGTTGAATTTCCATTCAATGTGATAGTGGCCACTGTGTTGCTGGTGCGCACCACACTTCCTTTGGTAACACCTGTTGGAAGGTTTGCCAATGTCCAATTGGCAGCGCTGAGATTGGCTGCGAAGCTTCCATTGCTAAGGGTAATGGTAATGGTTTTTCCGTTTTCAGATCCTTCATTGATGGCAGTACTTTGCGAAAGCGCAATGGATGGTTTTGCAACACTGATGTTCCAGCAATCGGTAATGGCACTTACGTTAGCGCTTGCGCCAATGTATGGCAAGCCATACATTTCTTCAATGGTGCGCAACACATTGTGGTGGGTGATTTTTTCGCTGTAGCTTCCTGCTTTAACCGGCTGACCATAAAAGATGGTTGCAATTTGATTGGTTATAGTGAAATCATCTTCATCAAAAGTGACAATCAATAAACTATTGTTGGCGAGTGCCCATTGCGCATAAGCTTCTAAGTTGGCCTTTAACCAAACGTCTCCGGTATTGATGGAAGCCACATAACCACCGTCGTGCATATCATGAGCCATGTTGGGAATCACAAAAGATACTGTTGGCAGTGAAGCAAAATTCTGACTAGGAAAACTTGTCATCGGCATATTCAAATTGGAAGGAACATTGTAGTTCGTGCTGCCTTGCCAGTTGCACCATGGGTTGTGTTTGCGCACGTAGGTTCCGGAAACTTCAATCAATGATCCAACAGATGGTAAGTCTTCGGAGTAACCGCCAAAGGTTAAACTTTTTGCCAACAAAGAAGCGCCAAGATTTGGGGTGCTGTAAGGAGTGTTTTTGGGTAGCGCGTCGTCAACCACACCTTGATTACTGCCCGAAAACAAATGCAAATAGTTGGGCTGACTAGGGTGTGTTACTCCGTAGGATTGTGTGAATTGCGCGCCACCTGTGGCTAAGCTGTTGATGAAAGGAGCGTTGGCTGAGCCAATGATGTCTGATCCTTTGTGATTTTCCATTACCACAATCACAATGTGATCGGGTACCGGAACCTGTGCAACAGCAACGTTTGTGTTGATAAAAAACGCTGTGGCAGCGCATAGCAATATCGAACTTATTTTCAATTTCAAAGTCTTCATAGTTGTAGTGTCTAGAATATAATACCTGTGTTACTTGTTCAAATAGTTTTTATTGTACTACAAATTTTCGAACAGTATTATTCATGTTGAGCATATATACTCCAGCAGGTAAAGCCTGAATATTTATTTGAACTTTAGTCTCGTTTTTTCTAACGATGCTATTCATTCTTAATCTGCCTTGAACATCATAAATTTGAATGCTGTTGGCTACAGAATTATCACCAAACCAATCAATGTTTAAAATACCATTGGTGGCCGGATTCGGATAAACATCCAGGTTATCATACACCACGTTTGTTTTGATTTCGGTGGTAACATCCAACGTAACAGTCCACGAAATTTCGGTAGCGTCATAAGCGAAATCTGCATCATTGTCGGTAGCAAAATATATTTTATCGCCTGCTTGCAAAGTGCCCAAAGTGTATATGTTTGCATCTGATGCCCAAGCATTGTTGTTAGTGGCAGTGATGGTAGCGATCAATTGTTTTTGAGCGTTGAACACTTTAAATAAAGTACTTGCTCCGTTGGCAGAAACTCGTCGCGCTGCCAATCCTGATACCGAATAACTTCCTGTTTGCGGAACAATAAAAGCACACACAGTTAAATGATTGTTGCTTGGTGGGTGGAGCATTAAATCCATTGCTCCAGTTGGAGTAGGAGTGTTGCTTTCGTTTGCATCGCTGCCTCGTGCTACCGTGCTCACGCCTGCATAAGGATAGCTGCCAGTGAACCATCTGTTGTTTACATTGTTGAAGGCATTTTGATGTGCCGTTGCATCAAAGGTGGTGAACAAGGAAGTTTTATCTACACCATCATCGTTGGATGATTCATAAAATTCCAAATTCGCGTTGATGCTGTTGGAAGTAATGATCGCTTGAGGTGAAGAAGAGCCCATTACTAAGTCGTAAGAATTCCAAGAAATACCATTCGCAACATTGATCACGTGAGTAAGAATTACACCTGAATTGGCGCTAACATTTTGCGATTGGCTCATCATTTCCGCTAAAGTAATGGCTACGGTAACGTTGGTGATATCGGCAGTATAGGTTCCTTTTACGGAATTTCCAATCAAAGATATAACTACCACGGTATCGTTACTTCTTGAAATATTTCCTGCTGTAACACCAGCTGGCAAGTTGGTGATGGTCCAGTTTTTTGAAGTAAGATTTGGCGAAAATTTATCATTGTGTAAAGTTACTTTGATTGTTTTTCCATCTTCTTCAGCTTCTTTGATGGTAGCGCTTTGCGACAAGGTGATAAATGGTGTAGGAGTAGAACTGGTGAATTGCATCCAGTTTACATTGAATCCGCCGGTGGCTGAACCTACCACCAATTCTTGCACTCCAGCATTTAATTGCACCACAGCCGAAACCGTTTGCCATGTTTGCCAGCCGCCTGTGTTGGGTAAATTGATTGTGCCGTATACAGCAGATCCATTGTTGTTTTGCAGCAATAATGATTTTCCGGTGGTAGTAGAAGCTACTCTGAAGTTAACGGTATATGTTCCTGCGGCAGCAACATTTACCTTGTAGTTCATCCAGTCGCCAGCATCAATAAAACCTACGTTTTGTCCGGCACCGGCATCAGTAGATGTTTCTAATTGCACGCCCAACATACTAGTATAACCTTCTGCTTCAATTTTACCAGGAATAGGGAAAGGCGCTTTACTCAATGTGATTCCTTTGTTTGCGGTAACGTTGGTTACACCCGATGACAATTCGGCTTTGGCAACTGTTACTGAAACGGTGGTAATGTCGCTGGTATAAGTTCCAATGGTGGATGAGCCTGTTAAGGTAATGGTGGCTTCGGTAGCGCTGATGCGATTTACAGAAGCAACAGAAACTCCGGCTGGTAAGTTGGAAACTGTCCAATTGGTTTTGGTAAGATTAGCAACAAATTGATCGTTGGTCAATTTTACAGTGAATGATTTTCCGTTTTCGGCACCTTCAATAATTGATGCGCTTTGAGATAAGGCGATTGACGGTGCATTGGTGGTCATTACATAGTCCATGCAAAATTGTGAGTTGGCGTCGGTTTCAAAGGTTTTTGTTGGAGCGTTATAAGTGTAGGCGCAAATTTTATTTTCGGCTGGTTTAAAAGTATAGTATCTCAATGTGGCACCTTTGTCGGCATCGCACTGATAATCGGTTACCAATACATGCACTATATTTCCTCCTGGAGATAATTCAGTCCAGTAGGATTCGCGAGCACAAGTATGTCCGCAAACAGCCATAAATAAATTGTCGTGTTTTTTTATAATGTCGGCCACCAATCCTCTGTTGTCGTAAAAATCGTGAGTCATTAAAATAGCTCTTCTATTAGGGTACTGGTCAATTACTCCGTTGGCCCAAGCGATAGATGTTTGATCGTAATAAGCGTGTGGATCGTGGGATTGAATAGTAACTACAATAAAGTCCATTCCTGAAGCAGAAAATAAAAAATAGTTGTTCGACATATTTCTGAATGAACCGCCATAGTTGGGCGTGCTTGAGTATTCGCTCACCGGGAAATATTGGTTGAAGCGCGTGAGGGATAATTCCTGTTTATCCATGCATGGGACGTAATCCATATCGTGATTTCCTAGACATGGTGAGTAGGGGATACCTGCATTTTTCAGCATGTCGAAGCCATTTTTTGCGCGTTGAAAATCGGCAGCAGGACTTTGATAACCATTGTAACCATAAGCGGTGTTGTCGCCCAAGGAAGAAACAAATTGAAGATTGAGAGCTGTTTTGTTATCAATGAAATACTGCATTTCAGCATAGTATTTTGCTGCTAAAACGTCATTAACCGTTAAGTTTTGAATGTCGGGTAAAGTACCAAGGGTGAAGTCTTGGGCATTAAGCAGCGTGAAGTTTAACGCCATTAATACCAGAGTAATTGTTTTTTTCATTTGCATAGCTATTAGTACTTGTTGGTTCCTGACAGTTAATATACGGTGGGAAAGAGGCTGAGGTTATACCATTTTAGTGTTTGTTCAGACAATCTCAAATTGAAAAGCAATAGCTCATAAGATTGAATTTCGTACGCATTTGCACATTGATAAACTGCAAAGTAGTCGCTGAACCCAACCTTTGCCATTTGGCAAACGGTATCTTATACAAGGGAGTAGCTTCGGGTGTATAATTATTTGTCAGTAAATCCGTCAACCATGAAACATAAAAAAGTACTTATTTGCATTGCATTGGTAGTGGATGTTTTATTGCAATGGGGATATGTGCATGCCAATACGGAGCCTGCAATTGAAAACAGGAATAATACTGTTATGGATAGGGAGGGAAAAGAAAATGTGAGCAGAGATTGCACAGATTTTATGTTGGGTTGTTGTTTTGATAACTAGTGGAAGGGATTCCACTAGTTATTTTTTTTTCAATGCAATAGATAATTTTATTGCTTACAAAGTCGCAAACCACCGATAGCCGAAGCATCATCAGGTGCGTAAAGCAACACTGAATTAAATAATTCTCGTGCTTCTTTGTGTTTTTCAAGCTTTAAGCTCGTCCAGGCAAAAAGTAAAGTAGTGGAGTAAGAAAATGGGTAAAGTTCTACTACTTTTTCCAAATAAGGATAAGCAGCTTGGTATTCTTTTCTGTCATAATATACACTGCCTAGTCTATATAAAACGATGGAGTTGCAAGGGTCAACTTGTAATATGTTTTTATAGAGTTCAATTACTTTATCCATATTGCCAAGGGCTGCCTGCGGATAGGCAAAGCCTAATTTTGCTTCAATGGAATTAGGTTTTATGTCCATGGCGTTTTGATAGTATTTCAGTGATTCTTGGTACAGTTGGGCTTTGTAAGTGAGCCAGCCTAAGCGTAAATTTTCTTCATAAGAACTAAAATCATAAACGTTTTTGATTACCGTTATAGCACTGCTGTAATCACTGATGTGCTCATAGTAATAACTTTGCGAAAAGGCTTGCTCAATTTTGTTGCTTTGTGCATTTACAGGATTTGAAATTGTTGCCAATACAAGTATTGCAATAGCAAATACATTTTTTAGGGTAGGATTCAATTCTCTTTTCATAGCTGCGGTATTTAATGTTAGTGCTTTGTAAATAACCGAGATTGCTAATAGAATGTTGTTATAGTTTAAGTAGAAACTTGTGTAAAATTCTGTAGGATATTTAAAAATGAGACAATATACAGTCGCAAGCTAATTCACTTTTTTGTTCAAAACATACACCGCAGCAATGCCTAAGAGTCCGCCAATGATGGTATGCCATTGAGGGATTTCTCCTAAAAAAAACCACGATCCCATAGCAGCAGTGAATGGCACTAAAAAAATAAATGAGCTGGCTTTACTGGCGCCTAATTTTGAAGTGGCTATAAAGTAAAAGGTAGTAGCCATAGCGGTTGTAATGGTGGCGCTAAAAAATAAGTTTCCCCAAAAATATAGGTCGGCTTTTTGAAAAACACTTATGTTTTCGTTGGAGGTAGTAAATAAAAAGGTAATGAAACAGCAGATGCCGTACATCCAAAAACTATACACCAGCGGTGAGCCATGCTTGGAAAACTTGCTGGTAAACACACTCAGTACCGCCCAGGAAACAGAAGCTAGTAAAAAGTAAATATTGCCGGCGCTTAATAAACTAGTAGATTGATCCCAAACTTTCAATAAAATTGCGCCCGCTAAAATTCCGGTTAACAAACCAATGGTTTCGTTTTTACTTGGCTTTCTCCATGAAATTAGGAGCATTAGTAAATAAGAAAAAATCGGATTTAATATCGTTACCAAAACGCCGCCCGCTCCCGCTAATCCTTCTTCTAATCCTTTAAAAAACGAAAAGAAATATACGGCAAGAATGATAGAAGCGATGATGAGGTCTTTTAATCCGCTTCGTTTTATGCTCAGGTCCTTTCTAAGAATCAGCAGTAAAATCAATAAGGAAATAAAAGTAGTAACGTATCGAATCAACGATATGGAAAGCGCACTTCCGTAACTTCCCAAAACCTTTGCCGATGCCCAACTCAAGCCCCAGCAAAACATGCTTGCTATCATTCCAATAAGAAAGAGTTGGTCGTGTTTTGAGTTGTTGGCTTCCACTTTATGCAGCGTTAATAATAGCAAAGCTAATTCTTTCTTTCAATGAAATTATTTGAGTGCAATTTTATCTGATTTTTCTTATTGGGTAAAATCTTCAATTATTTGAACAAAATTCAAAAGTGATTTGGCGTATTGCTAACGACCTTGCAATTGATATTAGTAATTAAATACAATTGAAACTATAAGAATAAAAAAGTGGACGGGAATTGACGTGAATTGGTTTGCATTGAAAAAAATGGCGGTCGGTAATTTTGTTTAAGAAAAAAGTAGTAGTTTTAGTAACTACATCTATTAACGGCTTAACGGGATTTTTCATTTTATTTCAACCTTTTTTTTCTAAGGCATTTGCACTCATTTTTAATGATTGACTTCATTATCAATGGCTTTTGTGGCTTTATTCAATGCCTTGAATAAAAGGATGAAAAGACAATTCATTTTTTTAAAACCTATTTCAAACCTAATTCATTAACTATGAAAAAAACAATTACATTATTGTTTGTCACTTTGCTTGCTGTGCTAGTAAACGCGCAAACACCACTTTCTTTGAACGGACGATTAAAATTGGTTGGTAAACAATTGAGCAACCAGTGCGGGAGTCCGGTGCAATTGCGTGGTATGAGTTCACATGCAGTGCAACCTCATAAAAATTGTATTACCCCATCTTCGCTGCAAGCCTTGGCCAAAGATTGGAAATCTGATGTCATCAGATTAGCTGTGTACACCGAAGACATCAACGGAACTTTGGGGTATATCAATGGCGATAAAACTTTGTGGAACGATTGGATTGATCAAATGGTGCAGGCTGCAAAAGCAAATGGGATGTATGTGATTATCGATTGGCATATTTTGGCCGATGGAAATCCTAATAAGTACGTGACTCAAGCCAAAACTTTTTTTGGCGCAATGTCTCTGAAGTACAAAAATGAATCTCATGTGTTGTATGAAATTTGTAATGAGCCAAATTCGGGTACCGATTGGAATGCTATTAAAACTTATGCCGATCAGGTAATTCCTGTAATTCGTGCCAACGACAAAGAGGGAATTATCCTAGTAGGTACTCCTGAGTGGAGTAGCAAACCTCGTGATGTAATTGCTAATCCTCTTTCTACTGCAAATGCATACAACGTAATGTTTACTTTTCACTTTTATAGTGGTTCTCATTACGACTATAACTATTTAAGAGATGCTTTAGGGAAAGTTCCTGTATTTGTGAGCGAGTGGGGAACTACTTCTGCGTCGGGAGATGGTGGCTACGATCCTAATGGAGCAAGCAACTGGATAAAAGTTATGGATGGCGATAATAGTGGTGGGGTAAAGGTGAGCTCTTGTAACTGGGCTTTCGTTGATAAAAACGAAACATCATCGGCTTTGAATGTTGGTGCTTGCGATTTGCAAAATTGGGCCAACAGAACCACTACCGGTAATTATGTTTATAATTATATCTCTAGTGCCGATAATTTTTTGGCTTGTAACGGTGCTGCCGATGACGATGGCGACGGTGTAACCAACAGTAACGATGCTTGCGCCAGTACTCCTAATGGCACTTTTGTCGACAGCAGAGGTTGTCCGGCTTTACAAGGTGATGCCGACTTTGACGGTGTGGTAGATGCCAACGATATTTGTGCTAGTACTCCTGCTGGATCAACTGTAAACCGTTATGGTTGTACTTTAACCGATCCTTTTTCAAGCAATGTATGCGTAGGCTTTAACAATGTGCAAGGTTATGCTCGTACCGATTTTAATAATGGATCTTTGACTAACGTTGATTTTTGGGATGCACCTGCCGACAAAAATCCGGTGTATTCTGCAACTATTGTTTCTGGTGAATTGGTGGTGAAATGTACTGCTGCCGATGTGAACTACGCTACTATGGGCTTTTCTTTCGGACACGATAAAGACAACAACTTAATTCCTTTGGACATCAGAGGAAATTCTCAGTTGAGAATGAGAGTGAATTTTCAAAAAGATGGTGTGGTTGCTTATGGTTCGTCTACTGTGTTGTTGGATATTGCCTTAGAAGATGTGAATGGAAAATCAATCAATGCTGTGAATGGAGTGAATGCAAGAAAAACAATTACAGTAGCCAATAACGGCACCACTTGGACAGATATATTGGTGGATTTTAAAGGAGGTTCTTTAGAGTCGTACACACCAGCAGAATGTTTGGCCGGAACAGGAAGCAGCACTATTCCATGCTACATCAAAAACTTTGATTTTTCAAAGGTCAACAAAGTTAAGTTGGTGGTCAATCCAAGTGCTGGAGCAAACTGGTCGCGACCAGCTTTTACTGGAACATGGAAAATTGACGACTTCAGTTTAGGTTACGATGCAACAACTGTTAAAACTTGTACTGCCATAAGAGATGACGACAAAGATGGTGTTGCTCAAGAAAAAGACAAATGTCAAGGTACAACTCCTGGTGCTACAGTTGACGTTGATGGTTGTGCGAATACTCAATTGGATACCGATAAGGATGGTGTTACAAATGCCGATGATGTTTGTCCGGGAACTGCGCTCAATGCCATTGTTGACGGTAAAGGTTGTTCCAGCGCTCAGGCCGATGATGATAATGACGGTGTTAAAAACAACGTTGATCTTTGTTTGAATTCACTTCCAGGTGAGTTAGTAGATGTAACAGGATGCTTGAACACTACAGGCATGGAAGAAGATTTGTTGGGGCAATTGGCAGTATTTCCAAATCCTACTTCTAGCCAATTAACAGTTCAACAAAAATCATTGTTGTTTGATAATGCAGTGTTGATGGATGTTTGCGGTAAAGCTGTGCAGTCAATAAAATTGAATGTTTTGTCGGAAACTATCTCTTTGCAAGATCTTTCAAAAGGAATTTATATCTTGAAACTTTCGGGAAATAACCGAACAGAAACATTGAAAATTATTGTACAATAAAAAAATATGTTCCATTTTGGAGCTGGTAAAACTTAAAAAATCGATTGAATGAAAAAGGCAGTAAAGTTGAAATCATTAGTATTGATGGGTGCGGTAGCGCTTTCGACTGTAAATATGGCGTGTGCTCAAAAAAAGTTGGGCAGTGAAAATATCCGATTAAATCAGATTGGGTATTATCCTAACGAGAAAAAAATCGCGGTGCTTGTAAATACTGCTGAAACTAAATTTTCTATCATTTCTGCGAAAAATAAAAAGGATACTTTGTTCACTGCCAATTTAAAAAAGGCTGGTGTGTGGAGGTATTCCAAAGAAGATGTTTCGCAAGCCGATTTTTCAAGTTTTACCACTCCTGGAACGTATGTGCTTTGTGTGAAAGGCATGGACAATTCCTATCCTTTTGAAATTGCAAATCACGTATATGAAAAAATAGCAAAGGCCAGTATTAAAGGTTATTATTTCCAAAGGGTATCTATGGAATTAACGGAGGAATTTGCCGGAAGATATGCAAGAGCTGCGGGGCATCCCGACAATGAAGTGCTGATTCACAATTCGGCTGCCTCTGCAAAACGACCAGCAGGAAGTAAAATCTCATCACCTGGTGGTTGGTACGATGCGGGCGATTACAATAAGTACATTGTCAATTCGGGAATTAGCATTTCTACATTGCTTTCTTCTTACGAAGATTTCCCAGTATACTATAAAACACTCAACGTAAATATTCCTGAAAGTGGCAATGCTATACCAGATATTTTAGATGAGGTAATTTACAATTTGCGATGGATGTTGACTATGCAAGATCCTGAAGATGGTGGCGTGTATCACAAATTAACCAACTCGCATTTTGATGGTGTGGTGTTACCAAAAGATGCAAAAACGGAGCGCTATGTAATTATTAAAACTACTTCTGCTACTTTGGATTTTGCTGCTTCTATGGCGCATGCCAACAGAATATTTAAAGGATTTCAAAAGCAATTGCCTGGCTTGGCCGACTCTTGTTTGAAGGCGAGTTTGAAAGCTTACGAGTGGGCAAAAGAGCATCCGTCGGTGTTGTATACCAACAAAACACAAGATGATTTGCACGATCCCGAAATTAAAACTGGGGCTTATGAAGACGACAACGTGAGTGATGAATTTTTTTGGGCTGCATCTGAATTGTTTGTCACTACTTTAAATCCCGCATATTTTCAAGACATGAACATTACTGTGAATGGAAAAAAATTTATTTCTATTCCCAATTGGCAAAGTGTAGGAATGTTGGGTGTGTATTCATTGGTGAAAAATGCCGATAAATTTACTTTCAGTAAGGACCTTAGCGTTGATATTGATACTTTAAAAGCGCAATATTTACGTGTTGCCAAAAGCTACCAGCTAAAAAGTACCACCTCTGCGTATAGCACTGTTATGGGCTTGGATGGGGAAGATTTTGTTTGGGGAAGCAATGCCATTGCGGGCAACCAATGTGTGTTTATGATGAAGGCTTTTTTGATGAGCAATGATCCATCTTTGTATGAAGCGGCTATCACCAACTTTGATTATTTATTGGGAAGAAATGCTACTGGATATTGTTATGTTACTGGCTTTGGATCAAAACCTACCATGCACCCGCATCATCGTCCGTCGCAATCCGATGATAATGTAAAACCAGTTCCCGGCTTATTGTCGGGCGGACCAAATTATGCGCAGCAAGATGCAAAAAATTGTGGTACGGCGGTGTATGCTTCAAAGCTACCAGCGATGTCGTATATGGACGAAGAGTGTAGTTATGCTTCCAACGAAATCGCAATTAACTGGAATGCACCACTGGTTTATATTGCAAATGCTGCAGAGGCACTTGAAAAAAAATAGCAAGTGCTTAAAGGAATAAAACCACTTTTTTATCTATTTGTTGTTGTACAATTATTAACTCCATTAAAAGGAAATTCAATGAGTTCTTCAAAAACCATAGTGTTTATTCACGGACTATTTATGAATCCCACCAGCTGGGAAGAGTGGATAAAATTTTACGAAGCAAAAGGATATACTTGTTATGCTCCAGCTTATGCTTGTCACAGTGGTGAGCCTAAATCTTTGCGCAATAAAATTGACATTTCACTAGGTGGATTAACCTTTGATCAGGTGATGGATAGCTTGGTTTTGTTTATTGATAAACTACCCGAAAAACCAATATTAATTGGTCATTCCATGGGAGGATTGGCAGTTCAAAAATTAATTAATTTAGGAAAAGGTGTTGCAGGAATTTGCATTGATTCGGCTCCGCCAAAGGGTATATTTTCACTGAAATGGAGTTTCCTTAAAGCGAACTTACCGGTGATAAATCCTTTAAAAGGGAATTCTGTATTTATACCTACCACAAAATGGTTTCAATATGCATTTTGTAATACCATGACTATTGAGCAAACTCAGGTTGAATTGGAAAAATTTGTGGTGCCCGAAAGCAGAAATATTCCAAGAAGTGTAACTGGTAAAGCTGGTGAAATTGATTTCAAAAAACCGCATCAACCTTTGCTGATGATAGCAGGAGAGAAAGATAACATTACACCTTCTTCCCTCAACAAAAAAAATTACGAAGCCTATAAAGACCTTAATAGTAAAATTGATTTCAAGGAATTTCCTGGTCGTACGCACTACATCTGCGGACAAGATAACTGGCAGGAAGTAGCCACTTATATCAATGCATGGATAGTGAGTTTGAATTGAAATTCAATTCGATTTAAGTCGAAAGATTTGTAGGGGCGAAAAATTTTTCGCCCTTTTATTTTTTATTGTAATCAGTGGCTCCTTTATTGAAATGCTGAAGTGGATTGGGCGAAAATTTTTTCGCTCCTACACCGCACCCTGCTTCTCCAAGAGTTTAGCGCAGCGAACTGGGGTGTTTTTTGCAATAAATATCGTACAGCAACCAATTTTCGTAAATTAGTCCCGTCCTTAATAATTGTACATGATTACCTTATTATCTCGTTTCTTATATCAGCTTTCCTTTCGCCATGAGAGAAGGAAAATATTGAAAAGAAGCTCTCTTCCCAATGTAAGAAATTCGTCTTCTTTTTTCGCTGATTGCGGTGATGGATTTGAAATTCAAAGCTCACCAAAAAAAATTTTAAGTTGGGATACAACATATAAATCCCTATCCGAATGTAATAATGCTATTGTTGAAACCGATCGATTAGGAAATAAAACAATAAAATTCAAAAGTCGGATTCGAGTAGGTAATTTCATGTTTTCAGATATTGAAATCTGCCAATCGAATGATGAATTACAAGAAGTGCCTCTTCGTCGAGCAAGTATTAATATCGATTCCGATGGGAGTCCAAAATGTGTTTTTCACACACTTTATAGCTCTCTTCTATCTATGGAAAATGCTCAATTAATTCATGAAGAACAATATGGAGTGCATAATTCTGATGTTGATTTTTTTTGTGTTGAGATTGAAGGAATAGAATTCAGCGCATCCATTGAATACAAAAATGCATTTCTTGCAAAAGATGACAACTTAATATTATCGATTGAAAATAATCGAAAACACGATTCCTATTTAGCTGTAAATTTCGAATTGCATTTTAATGATCGCAGCGTACTAGGAGCAAAATCAAAATTTTCAATAAACAAGGATTACAGAAAAAGTACGAATGTAAAACGTATTACTTTGTCGGATTTAAAATCTAATGAAGAAGCTTATGTGGCAAAGGATAAAGTAAACAATAAATTAATATTTGCTTCTGGTGCTGATGCTATAATTGTTGAATTAGAGGTGATTAAATTCTTGTCTTTTCAACGAATAATTGGGGATCGTTTTGGTACTTCAACGACGCTGGCTGTAAATTTTATTGACGGAACAAAATTACATGTGTTCAATATGCCCGATGACCATGACACTAATGAACTCTATGAACAAATTGCACGTGTTGCCCCTTGTGAAGTAAGAAAAATAGAAGATGATTATTGTGATTAAAAAAAAATAAGGTGCAGACTTCGCTTCTCCAACTTTAGCGCAGCGAACTTGTAGAATTTGCGAATGCACGTAGAAGCTTTCAGCTTCTTTTCTCGAAGACAAACAAAACCGAAAATATTTTTTCTTGCAGAAAAAGGAAGTTGAAAACTTCCGAGTAAAGCCGTAGTTTCCCTCTCTCCGTTAAGTTTTCAACTTAACGAAATCTTTTCTTGAAGCTTTCAGCTTCCTTTTGATAGCAAGATAAAATCTTGAAGAAAAGATTCCGCGAAGCTGAAAGCTTCGCGGAGAATGAGTGAATCCATAAATGGATTTTATGTCTTCTTTATTGAAGACAAAAACGGAGATATAAAATATGTTGGACAGAATGGCATCGAATACTTCGAGTAATCAAGCACATAATAACTAAGCCTTCGATGCGTCCGCAGGACAAACGATGAAGGCGGTGTTGAACGTAACCTTCGGTAGCGTATAGTACGGGGTCGTGCATTACTATCTTTTTATTGACAGGAAGAATAAAAGCATATTCTTTACAGAATATCAAATTTAGCACATTCGAATAGAAGAGATTTAGGTCACCGAATTAAATCTTTCTTTTCACATAAAACAATCTTTGTAGGGGCAATCCCTTTGATTGCCCAATAAAATTCAGCTATGCGTTCGGACAATCACAAGGATTATAATCTTTCAATTGTTTAGCCTACTTCGCTACTGACTGCACCACAAATTCTACTGTTTTAAAAACTTGCTTGTCACAACTTTGTCGTTCGCATTTACTACAACTAAGTAAATTCCATTGGCGAGAGATTCAACAGAGAATTGAGAATCATGTTGCACCATCACCAATTGTCCGGTGGCATTGTAAATAGAAATCGATTGTAATTTTTCTCCATTTAAATTGAAGCTAATGATGTCTTGAACCGGATTGGGATAAGCAGCATATAAATTGTTTGCCACCAAAGCATGATTAACAGATGTTGCAATATTGGTTGTTCCAACTTTTAGTCCGTTACCAAAACTGGTTACCCACACTTCATTTATATCGTAGGGATTAAAAAATACACGTTGCGGACTTCTGAAATCGTAGGAACTAACCTGACTGGGAGTGAAAGAAAAACTGTTGGTGTTTTTGGCATAATAGAGTCCGTTAAGTTCTGTACAAACGTACATTTCGTTGGCCAGATAAGGGTGGAAGGTGCAACTTAATGTACTTTGTCCGGGAGTAATATTTGTCCACGAAACGCCCAAGTCATCTGTTCTATACAAGCCACTGCTGTTGGATGGGCCTCCTGCGCCAACGCATGCCAACCAAGTTTTTTCGTTAGGATCATTAGGATCAGGAATGATGTTGTAGGTCTTTTGTTGCATGTTGGTGTGCGTTCGATCTTTCCATGTTGAACCTCCATCGTTGCTGTAAAATACTCCGCTTTTTGCAGCGTAATTGTAGTTGCTGGTGGAATCGAAAGGATAATATGCTGAGATTAAATCGCCGTTGCTCAACACATAAATATTATTAGGTCGATTGCTAGCGCGAGCAGGCGCGTTCAATTTTGTCCAAACGGAACTGCTTCCTTTTGCCACCGAATTGCAACGATAAATTCCTCCAATATTTCCTCCTGCAATATCTTGTACACAAGCATATAAGGAGTCGGGATGATTTTTATCGAAATGCAAAAACGTTACTGGTCGGTCGAAATCGTGTAGGATTTGCCACGTGCTTCCATTATCTGCAGAGAAGCAAATTCTTCCGTGCGACAAGCTCAATCTGCTGTCGTCCCAAACGCCGTTGCTTCCAACAACATCACCTGTAGCAGCATATAGAATTCCGGTCTTTGGATCTTTCACAAGCATACTGATGTCGTTGATTTTTAAATTGCCACCGGCATAAATATTTGTATTGCTGTAATTGTAATTCCATTTGTTACCGGCGTCGGAACTTTTAATGGCAGTCACATCAGCGCAGGAAGCGATCATGTTGGATTGATCTATCCATGTTAGCCAATAGGTTACTAAAGTTTCCAATCCGGTGGTTGCGTAGCTGCTACTTGATGCAAACTTCGCATTTGCTGCGTGCGCATCTGCCGCCTTCACATACATTTGTGTCCAAGTGGCGCCGCCATCCAAGCTGTAATGCACGTTTGATTTGTTGGTCATTATTATTCGGTTGATGTTGTTGGGGTCGATGCAAAGACCTTCTGTAGTGTTGATGGCCGACCATACGTGTGAATAATTTGGTGAGCTGCACGCACCAAACCAACCAGTGGAAATATTGTTGTTGTTTGCTGCTGGAGTACTGTTTAAAAAAACGTTATTCCAGGTGCTGCCACTATTGGTGGATTTGTACACAGTGCCATAGGTTGCTCCGTTTGATAAAACGCTTCCACCTAAATAAATGTGATTGGTGTCATTTGGAAGCATGGCCACATAGTAAGCTTTTTCAGTGTCGTTAATATTAGAAGCATTAAGATTTGCGGTGATGTTAGTCCACGATGAAAAAGGATTTTCAATGGTGTACAAACCCACAAAACTTTGAACATCGAAACCGTAAGTCTTGCAATTTAAAACAGAAGAGCTAATGGTGGTGCAAAAAAACTTAGTGATAGATCCTTGTTTAGCGCCGGTAAAACTTACTACACCCTCGGAGGCAGAAATATTTGCTGAGCTGTTAACAACTACCGTTGGGAAGGTTTTTCCGCCATCACTAGAAATAAATATTTTTTTATTGGAAGCGATATAAATATTGAGGCCATCAAAAAAAGCACCAGCTAAATGCACACCATTGCTGGAGTTGTCGGTTTCAATAGTGCTAAAGCTTGCGCCGGCATCTTTAGTGAAATAAATATTTGCTTTATCGCTAAGCACAAATTGATGGTAGTCGTTTAAATTAGTGTACAATTGAAAAGCTCCGAAATTCACGCAAGGGTTAGGCGAGAGGGTAGTCCACGTGCTTCCTCCGTCTACACTTTTTTTAGGAAGGTAGGCTCCCGAACTATTGGAACCCACAGCGTATAATTTTTGTGCATCATTGGTAAATCCAACTTTTCCGCGAATACCACCTTGTAAATTTGTGAAGTTGAGACTTTGCCAGTTGTCACCAAAATCTTTGGTTTCAAACATCTGACTCATATCGCAACTCATGAATACACGGTTGCCATCAAAGGGACTAATCGCCGCGTTTTGCACAGCGCCGCCGCTGCCAATTCCTTTTGAATTCCAGGAGTTAACTTGCGCAATTGCTAAAGAAGAAAATACAATATTGAAGAGTAAAAGTGCTTGTGCTTTGTAAAAGTTGCTCATAATTCTTTGGTTGAGATTAAAAGACTTAAACCTTTAAATTGCGATTGGGTTTCACAAAAAATCAAAGTGTGAAAACTCCCTTATTTCATGTTGCTACTCCAAAACAATTTTCTTGTTGAATGAGCCTTGTTCAGAGTACACGGTTGCAATATAAATTCCTGATGGTAAATCATTCAGGAGTGCAAATTCGCTGACCATTTTTGAAAAGACTTTTTTGCCGCTGATATCAGTCAATGTCACCAAATTGGTAGTGCTTCCATTGCTGATGAATAAAGTTTTGTTGCTGACAAACACATTTAAATTTTCGTAGTTAATGCTTCCAGATGAATTGCTACTGCAGCTTCCTGCGGGCACTGTGCCGGTAAATCCTGTGGCTACTGCAGTGGTGATGGATAAAATTAATTTTCCATCTTGTGCTTTCACGTTATTTATATTGTAGTCTACTAAATTGCCATCGAAGGTCCATGTTGCTTTCGACCATCGGGAAGTGTTGAAAGTGGTGAAATCATCTTTCCACGAAAAAGTAAAATCGCTGCCATCGTCTCCTGTTCCTTTGGTGTAAGTGGAATAAGTTAACCAATCCACAAACTGATGCTTTGGTAAATCACTCTCGGTAAAAGTGCCAACCCAAGGTGCTGAATCGGAAATCCATGTGTTGAATCGATACGACATTGCTTTGCTGCAAGCCGCCACTTGAGCGCCAGTAGTTTTGCGCAATTCAACGCCATCTAAATACCAGGCGATGTAATCGGGAGTCCACTCTAAAGTGTAAATATGAAACGCATCAGCCAAAGAAGAGCTGGCGGTATGTACTTGTTCGCTGTTCACTTTTGCACTGGCATCACCAGTAATGATATTGGATTGGAAACTAAGCGCATTGTTTTTTCCGAAAATTTCAATGTCGATTTCTTCCCATCCTGCGCCCGAAACTTCGGATCCGTTTTTATATAAAAAAAAGGTGGATAAAATGCCACTAGCTTTTGAAGCCTGCATGCACATTTCAAACTTGCCATATAGAACAGTTTGAGTGGAATAAATTTCGGCGCCTTTGTAAGTTTTCGCGCTCAATGTTAAGCTCAAAGCAAGAGCTGTGATTGTAAATAGTGTTTTCATTTCAGTTGTAAAATTGGAAAAATTAACCCCTTTTTTAAAAGTAGAAAAAAGAGACGGGAAAAGCTAATAGGAATTTTACGCTCTTGATGCGTAGTAGGCAGCAATCCAAATAATGAGCAATCCAAAGGCGATCCCAGTCCAGAAATTAGTGTACAAACTAAAAAACGTTAGGGTTAATACTTTCCCCTGATTTTCAGGAATGTAGAGCAAATCTACTTGCTGATTTACTTCAAAGAGATTTAAATCGTCGGGATAATGCACAGCGATTTTACTGTCTTTAGGATAAAATTCAATTATTGAATACACAATATTCTGACTTCGGTTATAGCTGTATCCGATGCATTTTCCTTCTCCGTGTCGCGCGGTGATAAATGGACCGAGTGCGCCAATAGCTGGCGCAAAAAGTAAAACGATAATGCCGATGATAAACATTTTTTTACTGAAGCGCTCAAAATCATGATCGGTTCCGCTGTGGAATAAATTTTTGAAAAAGGATATTTTTTCAGGAGGAGAATTGAAAATCGGATTTTCATGAGGTACTTTACTCAGTTCTGTTTCGCTGCTTTTCTTTTTGAAAAACAAATTTACTTTGCCAGCAAAATCAGGATTGTTTTTGTAAAGTAGAATAAATGAGGCAAACATTCCTGTTACAAAAATTGCCCAGCCAACCAACTGTTCGTAGGTTCCTTTAGCAATGATAAAGCAAGGCAAAACTAAAATAATACCTCCTGCTACAATGATTAAAAAAGCGATTAAAATTTTAAAAAGTACGTCGTAAATTTTTTCACTCGTGCTAGCGCTAACTACCTTTTTATCCAAGGAAGAATAGTAGCCAGAAAACCACAGTAGAAATAAAAAGATGGAAGCTATACCTAAGCCATTGAGATAAATTCCGGTGAATGACAATTCAACAAATTGTGATGGATTTTCTTTTTCGTACATCAAATGCAAATCTTCTCCTTTATCATAAACGCCATCTCCTTCAACAGTGTAAGCGTAATCGCTTGCGATGAATTCAATTGAGCAGCGACTGAAATCGTAGGAGGTTCCGCCCAACACTTCTGTGCATTTTGCTTCAGCAACTTCGCCATCAAAAAGTATAGGTGAAACATCGGCTAAGGGAGCTAAAAAGATAACAATGGCACCTAAAGCAAATCTTTTGAAAGTGAAAAAATTTAAAAACGACTCTATCATTTTCTATGCGCTAACCAATAGTTGAGTTTGTGACAAAGGTAAGCTGATCCCGCTCCAACAATTGCTCCGGCCA
>JAPLEZ010000119.1:2072-62512 GCA_026390935.1 Bacteroidota bacterium | reverse complement strand
TCTTTCAACAAGGATATTTTGTCGCGTACAACACGTCGGTCCGTTTCAATTTCTGTTTCACCGGGACCTTTCATACCTATACCCCCTTTTTGTTTGGAGAGGTGGGTCCACAATCTTGTGAGTCGCGGCAGGAGATATTGGTATTGCGCCAATTCTACTTGCATGCGAGCATTTGCAGAAGTGGCTCGTTTTGCAAAAATATCGAGGATTAAATTCGTGCGATCGAGGATTTTTATTTCTAAAACTTTCTCAATATTTCTGATTTGCGAAGGTGATAATTCATCATCGAAAATCGCCAGTTCAACTTTTTCCGCTTTTACAAAAAGTTGAATTTCTTCCAGTTTTCCTTTTCCAACGTAAGTGGTAGAGTCGGGGCGAGGTAACTTTTGCTGAAAAACTTTAAGTGTATTTGCACCAGCGGTTTCGGCTAAAAAAGTCAGCTCGTCCATGTATTCCTGAGCGTGATGTTTGGAGTATTGATCGGTGATAACACCCACCAATACGGCTCTTTCATAACCTTTTCCGCGTGTATCAAATCCTTTTTTCGCCACTTCCTATTTTGCTTTTAATGATTGTAAGTATGTTGCCAAAGCAGTAATTTCCTCTTCTTTCATTTGTCCGCCATAAGGAGCCATGCCGCCTCTACCATTGGTAATTACATTTTTAGCTTCTTCTTCACTTAAAACAGAGGCAGATAGATCAGATGCACCACCTAATCCTTTTTTGCCGTCTTCGCCGTGACAAGCAACGCAGTTTACTTTGTATAATTCAGTGCCTAGTTGGCTTGGTTCCTCCACAACAACTTCTTGCACTACTGCTTTCTTTTTAGCTACTTCAGCTAATCCGTATGCACCGAAGAAGCAGAGGAAAGATAAAGTAACCAATGCCTTGCTGTGTTTTTTTGCGCCAATAATTCCTAATGGAATACCTGCCGCAACAATTCCTAATTTAATCCAGAACAGCATGTGGAATCCACCGCCCTTTTGAACCATTAAAATTATTCCTAACGCCAAAAACAAAATGGTGACAACCATTTCTGCAATTTTGGTTTTTCCTCTGTATTTGTCAAAGGCTTCATTGTTTTTAAAAATCAAAATTACTTTGATCAACATTGAAATTACAAAGAGCAGCGCGAACAACATATGCGCTTTACTGAGGATGGTATAACTTTCCATTTTTTTGAGTTTTATAAGATGAGCAAATGTAAGAATCTTCTTTTAACTTTGACCTCATGAACTTAAGTGTATTTTCCGACGAGTATTTCATGAAGCAAGCGATGGTGGAGGCGCAGCAGGCTTATGAAGAAGATGAGGTTCCGGTAGGAGCAGTGATTGTTTGTAAAAATCAGATTATAGCGCGTGCGCACAACCAAACCGAACAACTGAGCGACGTTACCGCTCATGCCGAAATGCTGGCATTTACATCTGCAGCAAATTTTTTAGGTGGCAAATTTTTGAACGAATGTACTTTGTATGTTACACTGGAACCATGCTGTATGTGCGCTGGAGCGGCTTATTGGGCGCGATTGAAGCGTGTTGTTTTTGGTTCTTCTGATCCGAAGCGCGGATACAGTTTGGTGAGCTTAGATATGCTGCATCCTAAAACCGAAGTGAGTCGAGGGATTTTAGCTGAAGAAAGCCGTCAGTTGCTTCAATCGTTTTTTGAAAAGAAGAGATAGATTTTATTTATCATTTTTTACATTTTTGTAATAGCAATGTTAGCTAACTTTAAACCTTTATCATTGAACTTTAAACTTATATCATATGTATCCAGCAGAAATAGTACTCCCTTTAAAGCAAGAATTAGTGAGCGCAGGCTTCACAGACTTAAGTACTTCGGAAGAAGTAGATAACACATTGAATTCAGGAAAAGACGAAACAGTATTGGTGGTGATCAACTCAGTTTGCGGTTGTGCAGCAAGAAATGCTCGTCCGGCTGCAAAACAAGCTGCTGCAACAAGCGGAAAAAAGCCAAGTAAATTCACTACAGTATTTGCCGGATTTGATACCGATGCAGTTGCTCGTGCCCGTCAATATATGTTGCCTTATCCTCCGTCATCTCCTGCCATTGCCTTATTTAAAAATGGTAAACTGGTGCACATGATAGAGCGTCATGCGATTGAAGGCCGTCCGGCTGAATTGATTGCTGATAATCTGGTTGCTGCTTTTGAGGAATACTGTTAGGTAGGTTTTCCGTAGAGACGCAAAATTTTGCGTCTCAGAAAATGATGAATTTGGTGGGAGACGCAAAATCTTGCGTCTCTACAAACCAAATTCTTTCAACGTTTTATCCATTACAGAATAAACTTTTTCCATTAAGGACTCCACATCTTTTTGTGTGAGTCCTTTTGTTTCTATGGGGTTTAGCACTACCATGCGACTTCTTCCCGGTCCGGCTATGCTTTTGAACAAGCCTTTGCCACCTTCTAATCTTTTATAATTGTCGAGAAAAACCATTGGAACTATAGGTACTTGTTCTTTGATAGCGAGCTTGAATGCGCCTGTTTTAAAGGGAATCATTTCAGGTGCTTTTTTAGAACGTGTGCCTTCAGGGAAAATCAAAATATTGATATCGTGATCCAATTTGGTTTTGCATTCAGTAAGAGATTCTAGTCCGGAGATCAAACTTTTTCTATCCACTGTAATATTCATTCCTCTGAAATTGGTTCTGAACAAAGGCAATTTAGTCAGTTCCCGCTTCGCTAAAAAGGCAAAATGTTTCGAAAGTAAGGTGTAGGGTACTACAATATCCAATTGCGAAGTGTGATTGGCCACCAGGATGAATCCTTGTTTTTCAGGGAATTTCCCTTGCATAATTTTTTTAGGAAAGATGCCAATAGGAATTAAAATGCTCCAGGCCCAGCAACGGTAAAAAATATTGTAAGTAATATCGTAGCGCTTGAGAACTACAATGCTCAGGTATATAAATGGAAAATAGAATAGTGTAGTGATGATCATTACGATCAAAAACCATATTTTCCATATAAACATCAATGCCTTCATAGGTTAAGCTAAAAAAGAAAAACCTTCCAATTCTTTCGAATCAGAAGGTTTGTATGTTTTACAAATGCTAAGCCTATTCAGCAGAAGGTACAACAGAAACGAAAGACTTGTTGTCTTTTTTCTTTCTGAATTGAACAACTCCAGGAGCTGTTGCAAAAAGAGTGTGGTCTTTACCCATTCCTACATTCAGGCCTGGATTGTGAACCGTTCCTCGTTGTCTCACTAAGATATTTCCAGCGATTACTTTTTCGCCGCCAAATTTCTTAACTCCAAGTCTTTTCGACTCTGACTCTCTACCGTTGGTGGTACTACCAGCCCCTTTCTTATGTGCCATGGTCTTTTCTTTTTAAGTGTTAATGTTTATTTTAAGCTAATGCCTTCAATTTGAACTTGAGTAAATTGTTGACGGTGACCGTTCAACTTTTGATACCCTTTTCTACGTTTCTTTTTGAATACATAAACTTTGTCTCCTTTTACGAGTGGAGTAACTACTTTAGCAGTGACTTTAGCACCGCTTACAGCTGGGGCGCCAACAGAAATCTTTCCGTTATCATCAACCAAAAGAACTTTGTCAAAAGTAAGTGATTTACCTTCTTCAGCTCCTAAGTGATGTACATAGATCTGTTGATCTTTGGCTACTTTGTATTGTTGCCCTGCTATCTCTACAATTGCGTACATTTTCTTCGCGTTTAAAAAATTAAGGGAGGCAAAACTAATAAAATAAGCTGAATAAACAAATAGATTTTTAAATTTCCTCTTAACTTTGGGTCATGAAGTCCATTATTCAAATAGAAGGCATGACCTGCGGGCACTGTGCGGCTTACGTTACTAAGCTAATTAATAATTTATTGAGCGCTGATAATTTCAAGGTAAATTTGGAAGCAAACAACGTTGAAATTGCCGATGCGGATAGTCAAACAGTTGAAAATATTAAAACAGCAATCAATGAAGATGGAATATATAAAGCGATTTAGTTTGCTGGCAATATTGGCAGTTTTGTTTTCCTGCGGATCGACTCCTGGAGAAATTAAGAATGTGGCGATGACTGTAGAAGGCATGTCATGTGCACACAGCTGTGCACCCACTATCAAAGATAAGCTGCTGGAAACAAATGGTGTTAAGGAGGCAAAGGTTAGTTTCGATACAAAAACTGCGCTGGTAGTCTATGATAGCGGGATTACTGATCCCGAAACCATCAAGTCTGCTGTTGAATCTATCGCTGAAGGAGCTTACCAAATCACAGATATCAAAGAGATTGCTGCGATGCCTAAAGACAGCGTTCACTAATGGATTTCAAAAAAGAAAAGCGGTTTAAACTTTTCAGCGGACTCACGCTTATTTTTTCTTTATTGGTTGTTTTGGCGGGTAGTCTCGTAAAGGCTACTGGTGCCGGAATGGGGTGTCCCGATTGGCCTAAATGTTATGGTTATTGGGTGCCACCTTTGGATGAGGAGCAAGTGCAATGGCAATCGGGAAAAACCTTTGAGAAAGGTCAGATCATCGTGCACGATAATAAATTACTTGTTGCCAAGGAAGACTTCCTCCCTTCTGCTGCTTTTGATGAAAGTCAGTGGGAGCAATACAAAAAGCATGATTACGCCATATTTAAACCCGAGCATACTATCATTGAATACATCAACCGTTTATGTGGTGCTGTTTTGGGCGTTATGGGCCATGGTGGTTTCCTCTAATTTAAAACCTTACAAAATCAGCATTCATTTGCACGCCGCATTTTTAATATTGATAGTAGTGGCTTACACCCGATCTAAAGTAGTACAGCAAGTCGTTTTAGAGGAAGGGAAATTCAAATCAATAAAAAAGTTGTTGCTGATTTCAATTTTCCTTTTGCTCGGACAATTGGTTTTGGGAAGTCTGGTTCGTCAAAGTTTTGATGATTTGCGTTTAGCAGGGGAGCTACGTGAAGAATGGGTGGATCTTTCGGGGTGGATCTTTTTAACCCACCGCACTTTTTCCTTGTTGTATGCCGCAGTTGCAGGAGCGGCCATCTACTTTTTGTATGAGGCGAAAATTAAACACATAGCAGTACGCGCCATTTTAGTTTTAATTGTTTCAAATATTTTGACTGGTGTTGTGATGGGGTATTTTGAAATTCCACAAGTGATGCAGCCAACGCATTTGGTGCTGGCGAGTTTGTTGCTGACTTATTCCTGTGTTTTGTATTTCGGTTTGAAAGAGAAAACTACTTCCATTTAAATGTTGCAATCATTTTTCTTACGTCATCTTTGATAAAGCTGATGATTGGAGCTATTGAATCATTATTTGGAGAATGATAAAAGTATAAAGCTCCACGGAAGAAATGGTGGGTGCTGTCGGTAATAAAAAATTGCAGTGGAGTTGCAGTTTTTGTTCCATTGATATTGAAAACAGTAGCGCTTACATGTCGGTCGGAAAAAACGAAAGCAGAATCTTCAATGGAAGAAGCCAATTGAATATGTTTTTCCTTTCGTCGATGCTCCTCGTCAATCAATTCTTTTAAGTCGTTTTTGATGGGCAAGTAAGTGAGGTATAATGTTGCTTTCCACTTAGGATATTCCAAATTATAAAAACAGTTGATGGAATCTTTTAATGCTATTTTGGTGCTTGCAGAAATATCGCATTCGAAAGGACAAGCGGCTTCAAAATGAACATATTTTTTTTCGGGCAAGGCGATGTGAAAATAACCTTTAGGTTTTGGAATTACCTCTTCGTTGCAACCTGCAAATAGCATAACAACAAGAACTACGATGAATAAAAATCTTCCCATTTTATTTGTTTTGTTTATCGGGAGGTAAAGTTGCTTTGATGCTTACAATTCTTCGTTTGTCCAGACTATCAATTTTAAATCGAATTCCTCCAAACTCAACTACTGTATCTTTTTTAGGGAACACGCCTGTTTGTTCCAGAATAAATCCAGCAATCGTATCGGCCTCGCCTTTTGCAGCTTCAAATGGTTCTTCGTCGATTTCCAAAACACGATACATGTCAATGAGTAAAGTCTTGCCGTCGAACACGTAGTTTCTGTCATCCAATTTTGAATAAATCACATCTTCATCATCGTATTCGTCGCTCAGGTCACCCACAATTTCTTCAATAATATCTTCCAGCGTGACAATGCCAGATGTTCCGCCGTACTCATCCACCACAACGGCCATGTGCATTTTCATTTCCTGAAATTCTTTCAGGAGATCATCAATTTTTTTGCTTTCGGGAACAAAGAAAGTTTCTCGTTTCAATGTTCGCCAATCGAAGTTGTCGCCATCATTGAGGTGAGGCAACAAGTCTTTAATGTAAAGTACACCGGTGATTTTATCAATGTTGCCGTTGTGAATGGGGATTCTTGAAAATTCTGAAGATTGAATTTCATTGATCACAGTTGGCAGAGGATGACTTTCGTTGAGTGCAATAATATTTGTTCGGGCGGTCATTATTTGTTTTACGTCGGTATTACCAAACGATAAAATTCCCGAAAGTATTTTTTGTTCCTGTTCAGTAGCTTCTTCATTTTGTATGAGATCATGCACTGCCGAAAGTTCATCAACAGAAATGTTTTTTGTTTTTTGTTCTTTCTTTTTTTGTGAGCTGAAAAGGAGGAGAAAGGCTGAAAATGGTTTAAGAATGGTAATCAAAAAACTCATTGGTGCGGCCATAAAAACCGCAATGGCATCACCTTTTTTAGTAGCCAGAACTTTTGGGATAATTTCTCCAAAGAGAATTAACATAATACTGATAATGATGATTTGAACAACAGTTGGAATAACATTGGCAATGCCTATGCTTTCCAAGTTTTGGATAAAAGCGGTAGAAACAAAAACGAATGAAATATGGAAAAAACTATTGGTGATAAGGATGGTTGCTAGCAGTTTTTCTGGAGTGTCCAGTAATTTTTTAATAATTTTTCCTGCCTTGTTATGGCGCAGTTCCAGCAACTCCAGAGCTTTTTTGTCCATAGAAAAAAAGGCGACTTCAGTGGACGAAATAAATGCAGCGCCAATGAGTAAAACCAGCATACCTATGAACATTAGCGACATGGATACTATGGCTGTGTTGGAGCCTGTTACCAGTAATAAATGGATATGAGCGTAGGGGTCGATATTCGTAATTTTTAAAAAGGAAGATCTCCCAATTCGTCAGGAGTACTTTTTTGATTTTTTGGTTTTTCAACCTGAGCTCCCGCGATGTCTTCGCGCTTGCCACCAAGCATGGTCATGTTGTCGGCTATTATTTCAGTGGTATATCTTTTAACGCCATCTTTATCATCCCAGGTGCGAGTGCGGAGTTTTCCCTCCACATAAACCTGATTGCCTTTTTTTAAATATTTCTCAGCAATTTCAGCCAATCCGCGCCACACTACTACATTGTGCCATTCGGTTTGTTCCACACGATTTCCGTTTTTGTCTTTGTATGTTTCGGTAGTGGCCAATGTGAAATTTGCTACAGCAGTGCCTCCTTCTAAATAGCGCACCTCCGGGTCTTTTCCGAGGTTTCCAACTAAAATCACTTTGTTAACGCCTGCCATACTATTATTTGTGAGGAAGATACAAATTTAATGTTTTGTGGATAAAATCCTGAATTATTTTTGGAACAGGATATTCCAGTAATTTTTCAGCGCTCACCCACAAATCTTTTTTTGAAGAGATTGCTTTTACCACGTAAAAACTGAAATAAATATTTTGGTGGGTGAGTAAGTGCTTTTGAATTTCGCTAAAAGAGAGTAATTCTTTTTTATTGATGTTTAGCTCTTTTAAAGGATTGTCAAGCTGTACAGGAGATTCAACATTCGGGAATTCATACATCCCTTCCCAAATGTCTTTTCCTTTTCTCTTTTGAATGAGAATGTTTTTTTCCGAATCCAGACTCACTTTGTAATAAAAATATCGATCACGTTTTACTATCTTTTTTTCTTTGACTGGCAGTAAATCCACTTTGTCATTGTTTGCAGCATAGCATTCACTTTTAAAAATACATGCATTGCAATCGGGATTTTTTGGTGTACAATGCATTGCCCCAAACTCCATAATGGCTTGATTGAATGATGCGGGATCCTTATGAGGAATTAAGGTGTGCAAGTGTTCAATAAATTTTTTCTTTCCTATTGAAGAATCAATGGCCTCATGAAAGCCATAAACACGAGAAATAACACGAAACACATTGCCGTCTAAAACAGGATAAGGTAAGTCGTAAGAAAAAGAAGCAATCGCTGCAGCAGTATATTCGCCAACACCTTTGAGCGATAATATGTCTTTGTATTCCGACGGAAATTTTCCTTTAAAGTCAGTGGCTACAGATTTCGCAGCATGTTGTAAATTTCTCGCTCTGCTATAATATCCCAAGCCCTGCCATAATTTCAACACTTCATCTTCTTTTGCCTTCGCCAAAGAAACAACAGTTGGAAATGCAGCAATGAATTTTTGGTAATAAGGCAGTCCTTGTTCCACTCTTGTTTGTTGCAGAATGATCTCGGAAAGCCATATTTTATAAGGATCTCGCGTGTTTCGCCACGGCAGCTCGCGCTTGTTTTGATGGTACCAAGAAATGAGTTTTTCTGAAAACATTCAGCAAATAGTTAAGATTGAATTACTTACAAAGAAAAAAAATCACTCAGGGTTTTTGTAGAATGAATTAAAAATGTAAATTCGCAGCCCCTAAATTACGAACTAATTGATTATTTGAGATATATAAATTAACAGACATGACAAAAGCAGACATTGTAAACGAGATCGCAGACAAAACAGGAATCGAAAAAGTTGCAGTTCAGGCAACTGTTGAAGCAATGATGAAATCCATCAAAACTTCTTTATCAAAAGGAGATAACGTATACCTTAGAGGTTTCGGATCTTTCATCGTTAAGAAAAGAGCTCAAAAAACTGGTAGAAACATTTCTAAAAACACTACCATCATCATCCCTGAACATAACGTGCCGGCATTTAAACCAGCAAAGGTTTTTGTTGAGAAAGTAAAAATTACTTCAAAAAAAAAGTAGTTGAGCTAATACAGGATGAGCAATAAGCAACTGATAGTCATTATAAGCGCCATTGCCGCCGTCGTTCTTTTATATTTTTTACCTGTAAAGAGTTCTTCTGTTGTTAAAACAGAGCAACATCAATCTTTGGATAAAAAGGTGGATGAAGCCATTAACATCATAAATACTCAGCCCAATCCGATGGCTGGCATAAAACTTTTAAAAGAGGTTTTAGAGCAAGATCCAAAAAATGTGAGGGCTCTGGAACAGTTGTCTGCTGGGGCATTAAGAACCCATCAGCACGAAAAGGCGGCTGGATATTTAGAACGACTGGAAGAAGTAAAACCTAGTTTAGAAACTGAATGGAAATTAGGCGAGACTTATCTTGAATTAAAAGACACGGCGAAAGCCAGGAGTATTTTTGTTAAGCTGTACAAAACCACTCCCGATTCAAAGCAAAAAGAATCGATACAGCAAATTATAGAACATTTAAAATAATTATTAAAAAACAACATTATGCCAAGCGGAAAAAAAAGAAAAAGACACAAGATGGCTACACACAAACGAAAAAAACGTTTGAGAAAAAACAGACACAAAAAGAAAAAATAGTTTTCTTTTTTCAGTTTTTGAATGTGTAACCAGGTGGAGGTCCCTATGGAGGGCTCTGCCACAATCTATTAAGAAGTTGTGAATGAATTAATAATCAATTCTTCTCCTTCCGAAGTAGTAATCGCAATTCTAAAAGAAAAAAAGTTAGTCGAACTTCATCGCGAGTCGAGAGACACAAAGTTTTCAGTAGGAGACATTTATCTTGGAAAAGTACGTAAAGTAGTTCCAGGACTAAATGCCGCCTTTGTTGACGTTGGGTATGAAAAAGACGCTTTTTTGCATTACTTCGACTTAGGCCCTCAGGTGAATTCGCTAAATAAATATTTAGCAAAAGCGCGTGAAGGGAAGGAGAATACAAGCAATTTAATGTACTTCAAAAACGAACCTGATATTCAAAAATCAGGATCGATCACTGAAGTTGTTAAGCCCGGACAGGAAGTGATGGTGCAGGTGGCTAAAGAGCCCATCTCTACCAAAGGTCCTCGAATCGGATCAGAGATATCTATCCCCGGAAGATATCTTGTGTTAGTGCCCTTTTCCGACCGTGTGTCGGTATCTCAAAAGGTGCGCGATAACGGTGAAAGAAACCGCTTAAAGCAAATCATTACCAGTTTAAAACCTAAAAATTTCGGTGTCATTATTCGTACCAATGCGGTAGAGAAAAATGCTGCTGATTTGGAAAGGGATTTAACGGATGTTTTGGAGCGCTGGAAGCAGGTATGTGATAATTTAAAAGGTGCAAAACCTAACGACAGATTGTTGGGTGAGTTAAGTCGTACGTCTTCTATACTTAGAGATTTGCTTAATGCTTCGTTCCACAGTATTTATGTGGATGATGAGTACGTGTTTGAAGAGGTCAAGGAGTATTTAATGGATAAATCTCCTGAGTCGGTTAATATTTTAAAACTGTACAAAGATCGTTTACACATTTTTGAACAATTTGGAATTGCACGTCAAATCAAGACTTCCTTCGGAAAAACAGTAACCCTGAAAAGTGGTATCTATTTAATTATAGAGCACACTGAAGCGATGCACGTTATTGATATCAATAGCGGTCACCGTTCAAAAACCGAAATGAGTCAGGAGGAAAACGCTTTAGCGGTAAATCTTGAAGCTGCGGAAGAAGTGGCGCGCCAGTTGCGTTTGCGTGATATGGGCGGAATTATTGTGGTGGATTTTATCGACATGAAAAATCCAAATCACCGCAAGCAACTCTTCCAGCATTTGCGCGATAACATGAAAGATGATCGTGCAAAACACAGCATCTTGCCTCCAAGCAAATTTGGTGTTATTGAAATTACTCGTCAACGTGTTCGTCCGGCAACCGATGTGGTGACAGACGAAAACTGTCCTACTTGCAGAGGTACTGGTCACGTTCAGCCAAGTATCGTGATGATGGATAAAATTGAAGCTGATGTGAAATACATCTTCCAGGATCTAAAGAAAAAGCACGTGATCATTACTGTTCACCCATTTGTTTCCGCATACCTTACAAAAGGTTGGTGGCCTATCCGCCGCAAGCTTGGCACTAAATACGGTGGAAAAGTAGAAGTTCAGCCTTTGGATTCTTACGATTTAATTGAGTTGAGGTACTTTGACAAAGAAGGTGTTGAAATAGATTTGAATTAAGAAGAATATTTTCCCACAGATTCCACAGATTTTCACAGAGCTATTCTGTGAAAATCTGTGGAATCTGTGGGAATTTTTTTTGTGCTAAATTTGTTCACCGTGGAAAAGAAGATATACACCTACACTCAGGCTCTGCAAAAGGCGCAAAAGTATTGCGCTTACCAGGAACGTTGTCAGGAAGAAGTACGGGAAAGTCTTTCTGGTTTAGGTTTGGAGGAAGAAATCATTGAAAATGTGATTGCCGAATTGGTGAATCAAAATTTTCTTAACGAAGAGCGCTTCTCATGTGCATACGCTCGTGGAAAATTTAAAAATAACGAGTGGGGTTGGATTAAAATTGAGAATGAACTTCGACAAAGAAAAATATCATCGTACTGCATAGCCAAGGCAAAAAAGGAAATTGATCCTGTTTTATACCGGGAAACAATAAGTAAGCTAGCCTTAAAAAAGTTGCGTGAGGTAAAAGGCGAATCTCTGTACAATCAAAAAGGAAAGGTTTTCCGTTATATTGCTGGTAAAGGCTTTGAGTCTGATCTAGTGTTGCAAATCATAGAAGGCATAGTTAAATAGAGGAAACCTTTTTTCGTTTATAGCGTTTTAAGCCTAGTTTATAAACCAAATAAATTGTAATATGAAAAAGTTGATTTTAGGATTCGGTGCATTAGCACTACTTAGTTTGTCGTCTTGTAGCAAGGAAGACGATGGAAATGATGATAACACAACGGTAGTAACAACTGTTGCGCAAGATAAGGCAAGCCTGGCTGCTACTCAAAACGGATTGATTTCTTGTGTAAAAGCTTTGCACGATGGTAAGGGAGTTCAGTCTGTTGTTGATTTTTTCAATGTGGTCAACGGAGATGCGCTGGACACTACTTTTGTGAAAGGATTATTGGATAGTTTAGGTTCTGTTGTTGCAGAGAACGTTTTCGATGAAACAGATGGTTTTAATTTTGATAATGCAGCAGGAACATACACTTATACAGTAGGAACCAAGCAGTGGACTTATTCTAGTGCACCAACAGATAAAATCATTGTTAATTTCCCGTCAGATAAAAACAAAACCACTAGTAATGTGCAAATTACTTCTACCAAATTGGTGACGAAACAGTACATTAATGATGGAGATACAACCTTATATCCTGAAAGTGGCAAAATCACAGTTGCTGTAGATGGTTCAAAAACTTTGGAGTTAAGTTTAAACAACATCGATTTTGAATATCAAGCGGATTCTTCTTACTTCCCTGTGGCGGTTGACGTAAGTGCGTACATTGATCCATATGTTATTACATTAAAGGAAACTAAAGTTGGAAACAACTTTACAGTTCAGTTTGATATGTCGAACAATAGTTCATGTGTTTATGATGTAGATGTAGAGATTGATTTAGCTACTTCCGATTACTCCAGTGTTATTGATGAAGATGTTACTTTGGTGAAAGGAACTTTTGGCTTTGAAAAATTTGAAGTCGCAGCTAATGTGAAAGTATCTGAAATTGCTGCTTTAGGCGATGCGGCAACTGTTGATCAGGTGAATTCAAAAATCAGCGCTACGGTGAGTTACGATGGAGCAAAAATTGGTGATTTAAAATTGTTTGAAGTAGCGCCTGACTCTGTTCGTTTATACATTTATTACAAAGACAATACTTCAGAAGATGTATTGCAAGTATATGGTGAGGATTTCAAAACCGATATGGAAGGTGTTTGGACTGACATCACTGGACCATGGGATGAGCAAACCAAGAAAAAAAGCTGGAAAAAGAATTAGTAAGATTTAGCTCATTTGAAAAGGCTGTCTGCAAAGGCAGCCTTTTTATTTTAATTCATCTAGAGCCGCCTTCGCTTCTGCAGCATCCTCAAACAAAATCTTTCTTTTTAATGGAAAATACCAGTCGCTTTTAAATTCAATCACCAACGTGTTTTTCCCTTTCTTTTCTTGGATATAGGTTTTCAAAACATCTTTTCGTTGTATAAGATCGGCAGTAGATTTATTAAAGTATTTGAAGGGCAATGGATAAAGCAATAACAGTAACAATATCACTACAAAGTCGGCCACATGAAGTGGATCTTTAATAAATGTTTGGTAGGTTTTAATGCAGATAGCACCGGTAAGTAAAAGCTGCACAAAAAGAAAAATGATGTTGTTGATGCCTACAAATTCACCTCGTTCAGGGTACTCATTTTTTTTGCTGATGACCACTTCATTTTCTAAAACATACAAATTTTCTGTTGCGCTGATTTTAAAAGATTTTTGGTTCACTAAAATGGTTTTGTTGATGTCGAGAGGATTGTCTTGAATCAAACCCAAGTGCTGGAAAATACCAATGGCCTTCATTGTTTCTTCCTTGCTGTCGTAGAGCTTTAAAACCTTCGTCATTTCTTTACCTTGATCGTTCACTATGGTGAGATCAATTTCATTAAATCCGAGTTTCCCGCCAATGAATCTTGCAGAGCTGATATTTTTTACCGGAAAGCAATCGCTCACTAAAGTGGGCAAATTCTGACGTTTGATGTTTTTTAAATTCCAAACCGACACAAAAACTAATAAAGCCAGTGGATAAAATCCAGTAATGATGACCATAGTGAGGATACTCAAAGTGAAAAGTACGTTCACTGCTAACCGCAATTTTTTGTAATCGGCAGTTTTATTCATATCCATATTCAGATCTCTTTTCTCTACCAAAGTCCTGTCGTTAATGACAACCAGCTCATTGTAAAAATGGCAGTATTCGCCGGATTGCAGACTAAATACTTTATTGAATGATGATGTTTCCACGGATAATTCTAAATTTACAGCAAAAGTAAGACAATAATGGTTACTTCCGAACAATATAAAGGAATCCTAAAGCGCCTCGGAGAGTTAAGGGGCTATCTTTGACCTCGACAGGAAACTCATAGAAATTCAAGAAGAAGAGGAAAAAACCCAGGCACCTGGTTTTTGGGACAATCCAAAAGCTGCGGAGGCAATGCTGCGTCAGATCAAACAAAAAAAATCGTGGATAGAAGGATACAATGAGGCGCAAGCTTTGATTGAAGATTTGAACGTGATGATTGAGCTGGAAGAGAGCGAAGAAGAAATTGAAGCTACTTATCAAAAAGCTATATATAAGCTGGAGGCGATGGAATTTAAAAACATGCTTTCAGGAACTGAAGATCACATGAGTGCCATTCTGGAAATTAATCCCGGAGCGGGCGGAACAGAGAGTCAGGATTGGGCAAGCATGCTCATGCGGATGTATAAAATGTTTGGAGACAAGTGTGGGTACAAGGTGACAATGCTCGAGATACAGGATGGTGAAGAAGCGGGCATAAAATCATGTTCCATTGAATTTGAAGGGGAATATGCATACGGCTATTTAAAAGGAGAAAATGGTGTGCATCGTTTGGTGCGCTTATCACCATTTGATTCGGCTAACAAGCGTCATACTTCCTTTGCTTCTGTTTATGTTTATCCTGTGATCGATGATACTTTAAACATTGAAATCAATCCAGGAGATATTGAATGGGATACTTTCCGCGCAGGTGGTGCCGGCGGACAAAATGTAAACAAGGTGGAAACCGCGGTGCGCTTGTATCACAAGCCATCGGGGATTATTATAAAAAATCAAGAATCACGTTCTCAGTTGCAAAACAAAGAGAAGGCTTTGCAAATGCTGAAGTCGCAATTGTATGAAGCGGAAATGCGCAAGCGTTTGGAAACACAAGCTATTGTTGAAGGAAATAAAAAGAAAATTGAGTGGGGATCACAAATTCGATCGTATGTGATGCATCCATACAAGATGGTGAAAGACATGCGTACTTCTCATGAAACAAGCAATGTGGGCGCTGTGATGGACGGTGAGTTAATGCCGTTTATTAAGGCGTATTTGATGGAATACGGGGGTTGAAATCAGTGTGAGAGTGAGTTTAGAGAGTGGTTGCGCTCGCTCCGCTAAGTTTTCAACTTAGCGGAATCTTTTTTTGAAGCTTTCAGCTTCGATTTACTTTGATTTTTTTTTGTCTAAAAGAAGCTGAAAGCTTCAAGAAAAGATTCCGTCCAGTTACGCTTCGCTAAACTGAACGGAGCTAGGGTGTAAGATGGATTGTTATTCCCAATTCCATTGTTGTTCCTCAATGTACGCCTTATTATGCTTCGCTGCAGTTTTTTTTAGTTCGCTTATCCATTCAGTTGCAAATATGTTTCGTTTTGGGATAAGGAAGGATTGAGATTCATCAATTCTTATTAAAACCAGATCTTTCAATTCAATAAATCCTTGAATTGATGGAAGACTCGTTTTTGATTCGCTGGTTTCGGATTTAGCAATAAGAAAGCCATCTGTAATTTCGATTTGAATTCTTTTTCCAAGTTTAGAGGAATGGTTTTCCTTGATGAAATTTCGATAATGCTTAACATAACGTTTCTTCTCCCATTTAGGAAAGAATAAATACCATAACATTCCAAACATTAGGAATAAGCTTCCTATAAAATAGCCTTCAATGTAAAAAAGAAAAATAGCAAATCCTAAATAGATAATAGGGACAGTGATTCGCGACTTTTTTCTTTTCTTTTTTATGCTTTCAGATCTGGAAGCGATAAAAAGTTGATAGGTTAAGTAATCGCCTTCTTCCAGTTCAAATTGTAGTACCATAGTATATTCTTATTTATAAAACCCCATCTCCATCATATATTTCCAAACTCTTTCCGGAACAAAATATTGCACATTTTTTCCTTCTTTGATGGCTTTACGAATAAAGTCGGCAGAGATTTCTACTTGTGGTGCGTTGAGGATGGATACATTTGGATGTGAATGAAATTCAGTTTTTTCACAGTTGGGGCGAGGGTAAACCAAGAGCTGGCAGAGTTCTAAAATCCTTTCGTAATTTTTCCATTTGGAAAAGGATTTCAGGTTGTCTTCACCGATGATTAAAGAGAATTTATAATTAGGATATTTTTCGTTGAGGTGCACCAAAGTATTTATGGTGTAAGAGGGTTGTGGTAATTTAAATTCAATATTCGACGCTTTGAATCTTGGCTCTTGCTCAATGGCTTCTAAAACCAATTGATAACGGTGATTTTCGGAAAGTAAAGTTGATTTTTCTTTGAGTGGATTTTGTGGGGAAATCACAAACCATATTTCTTCGGCATCGGTATATTCCAACATGTAATTGGCCAGTATCATGTGGCCATTGTGAATGGGATTGAAAGAACCGAAAAATAAACCTACTTTTTTCATTTTGTTATTTATTGGGCGATAGATCCTTCCTTCGTCAGGAGGACATACTCATCCATTTTTACACTAGGTTGTCCTCCTGACGAAGGAAGGATCTATCGCCACTCTCGTCATTTTATTTCCCTTTCAAAAACTCTCCCACCACTTGCTCCGCTTTTGCGCATGCAATTTCTAAATCGGAGTTTACAATGATGGTATCAAACAGTGATGATTTTTCCAATTCAAGGGGAGCTTTTCCTATTCGGCGAGCGATGCTTTCGGGAGTTTCGGTGTCGCGTTGTTCCAGTCGTTCACGCAAGGCTTCAATGGAAGGAGGCATTACGAAAATAGCGAGGGCTCTGTCGCCAAAAGCTTTTTTGAGATTGAGTCCGCCATCTACATCCACATCAAAAATAACGTGTTTGCCTTTTTTCCAGATGCGTTCAATTTCTGATTTTAAAGTGCCGTAGAAATTGTCTTTGTACACTTCTTCCCATTCCACAAATTCATCCAAATCGATGTTTTGTTTGAAGTCGGCAATGGATAAATAGTAGTAATCTTTTCCGTGCACTTCACCTTCGCGTTGTTTGCGCGTACAGGCCGATACTGAAAATTCCAAACCGAAATCTTTTTTCAGCAAATGGTGAACAATGGTTGTTTTTCCTGCACCAGATGGAGCAGAAAAAATAATCAGTTTTCCTTTATGTGCATTAGAGTACATTTAAACTTTGCTCTTTAATTTTTTCTAATTCGTCTTTCATTTGCACTACTAACTTCTGCATATCTGCATCGTTGGATTTTGAACCAATGGTGTTGATTTCGCGTCCGATTTCTTGTCCGATGAAGCCTAATTTTTTTCCAGGATATTGTTCGTCCTTTATAGTTTGTAAGAAGTAATCGAGATGTATTTTCAATCGAACTTTTTCTTCGTTGATATCTAACTTTTCAATGTAAAAAATCAATTCCTGTTCGAAACGGTTTTTATCTACCATTCCTTCTTTCATTTCCGAAACTGCTTTTTCCAGACGTTCGCGGATTTTAGCCATGCGCACTTTATCCAATTCGGTGATTTTAAGCAGATGGTCACTAATATTCTGAATGTTTTTCAATAATTCAGTTTCCAAATTTTTTCCTTCACTCACTCTGTGCTCATCCATGTTGGCAATAGCAGCCAGTGCAGCTTTATGAATGTGCACCCATTCGCTTTCATCCAACTCGGCTTTATCGGTATTCATGACATCGGGCATGCGCAGGAGCATTGAAATCATTTCTACTGAAAGTTGATCGCCCAGAGAAGGTTCCAGTTGTTTGATTTGCGCGTAATAGGAGAGCGCAAGATCTTTATTGATCTTCACGGAAGTATTGTCGCCAGCGGATTCGCTGTACATTGAAAAATCTATTTTCCCTCTGTTTAGAGTTTGAGACAATAGGTTTCTCAATTCAATTTCTTTCGATTTGTACTGATTCGGAATGCGTAAGCTAATGTCGGCCTGTTTGCTGTTGAGTGATTTTACTTCAACAGTGATGACTTTGCCGGCCAGCTGTGCTTCACTTTTCCCGAACCCCGTCATTGATTTTATCATGCACTTTCTTTTAACAAACATACATGATTCAGGAAAGATTCCCAAAAAGTGGGAGAAGGATTAGCTTTTGCTTTCTTTACCAACGAGGTAAACCCCAATAAAAATGAGGATAGCAGCGAATATCGCAGAAAACGAAAGCGCTTCATTGAGCCACAACATCGCCAATACTACAGCGATTACAGGCTGCACGTACAAGTAGGAGCTAACCGATGCCGACGAAACCCAGCGCAATGCTAGTATGTTAGGGACATACGCGAAGAAGGTGACAATGGCTGAGGAGTAGAAAAATGACCACCAAATTTTATCATCGAATTTAGCCCAGTTTACAGTCATTACTTCGTTATATCCAAAAGGAATAAGCATTAGCAATCCGAACAAGAAAATCCATTTCATTAAAGTAATGGTGTCGTATTTCGTGATTAGTGGTTTTACAAGCACGATGTATAGTCCGAAAAGAATGGAATTCACAAAAATCATGGTATTTCCATATAAGCTGGAAGAAGTATTTCCACCTTCTTTTTGCATGATGATAAACACAGCTCCAATGCAACCTAGCGCTATTCCAAGCATTTTGGTGGAGTTGATTTTTTCTTTCAGCAGTACCGAAGCAAAAAGCAAAACGATGATGGGATTGCTGGTCATGATAAGTGACGCATCAATAGGCGAAGTGTTTACTGCTCCCTGGAAAAAGCACAATTGATTAAAAGCTGATCCGCAAAAGGCGCACAAAACAATTTTAGGCCAGTCGGCTTTTTCAATTTCTTTTTGTTTTTTGACAAAGATGCCCGCCACCCAAAAAAACGCAACAGCCATTATGGTTCTAATAAGAACAAGTCCGCTAGGCCCCATTGGTTCTGGCGAAACAAACTTAATGATTACATAATTGGCGCCATACACAATACTCACGATAGTAAGTGTGATATGTGCGAGGGTGTTTTTTGTCATTCTATTTTTTCAATTTGACTTTCAGCGCTTCAATAGCGGCGTTGCTATTGCCTATGAAAATCTCATTTCCAATCACGCTAACAGGTCGTTTTAAAAAAGTGTACTCTTCAATGATGAGTTTACGGTAATCTTTTTCGGTGAGTTTTTTATCGGCCAATCCCATGCTGCGATATTTTTGAGATTTTCGAGTGAAAATGTTTTCGTACGATCCCGCCAGTTTCGCCATGGCATCAACTTGTTCGGGGGTCATTTTTTCGCTTTTGATGTCTTGTAGTTCTACGTCCTTTCCAGGTTTTACTTCTTTTAAAATCTTTTGGCAGGTAGAACAGGTTTTTAGATAGAAGATTTTTTTCATTCATTGAGATTTGAATTCAAGTTTAGGTATTTTATTCAGGATAAATACAATAATTTAGTGTGTTTTACATTTACATGATATTGTCTGCAAATTTGAAATATCTTCTTTTTGGCTTTTGCCTTTTTACTTTTAGCTTTTCCTTAAAGGCTGATCATTATTTAGGTGCCAGTATTTCTTATAAATCATTGGGCGGTTTTACCTATGAATACACTGTAATAGCTTTTACCGCCACTGATCATCCACAAAGTGACAAAGACATGCTCACTGTTTTTTGCGGCGATGGTAATTCAGTGGTTTTACCTCGTGTGAATGGTAGCGGAACTAAAGTGAATACCGCTATTCTGAAAAGCATTTATAAAGGACAATACACTTATACCAGCGAAGGAAATTTTCAGGTATTTATTTCTGAGAATTTCCGTCAAGGCAGTATTCTCAATATTAATGCTGGAAATTCAGCTTTTACAAATATATATTTGGCGGCGATTGTGCCAGTGTATGCCAGCCTTTCAGTATGTGTGAACAACTCTGCAGAATATCAGCTTACTCCTATTTTTTATGCCTATCAAGGAGTAGAGTATAGTACTTCCTTTGGTTTGTATGATGCGGATGGAGATAGTTTGAGTTATGAACTGATTAATTGCAGAGGAGTGAATGGTTTAGCAGTGGAAAATTATTTTATTCCGACAGGTGTCAGTGTTAATTCTCTAACTGGAATATTAACGTGGACAAATCCCTTAAAAGGAAGATACGCTTTTTCGGTAAAGGTGAATGAATTCAGGAAGGGAAAGAAAATAGGAGAGAGTTCCATTGATTTTGTGCTTTACGTTTCAACAGAATTTACCACTGCGCCCATATTTTCATTGGATCCTCAGTTTGTGGCTGGCCAGCATACTATCAATCCGGCAGATGTTTTGAAATACGGTAGCAGTATTTCTCTGGCAGGAACGCATACCATTACTTATTCTACCTGGAACAATACAGGTGCTAGCGTAAGTTCCAATCCTGTTCTTAGTTCCTCATCTGTTTCTGATACCTTAGAATGGACTACTTTATTGAGTGATGGAAGAGCTGCACCCTATACTTTTGTGCATCGTTTCAGTATTACTGAAGGAGGCAAGCAATATCAAAAGGATTTTGCGGCTTTGGTTTATGTTACCGGAAATCAAGTAGTGACTTGTACCGTGCCGGATATTTCTAACGTGGAAAAAGTTCCTCCAGAATTATTTGATTATACTGTTTCTCCAACTGCTTTTATAGATGGAGTGTATGTTAACACGGGATCTTCCCCTGCGACTTTTAAAATTTTCATTTATGATGTTCAAGGTAAGGAAATGGAAGCCTTTAGTAACTTTACGCAGCAAACGTTATTTTTGGATTTGTCGCATTTGTCCTCAGCAGTATACCTCATGGTCATGTGGAAAGCCGATAAAAAATTTGTAACACGCATTGTAAAATTATAAGTATGGCATTGATTAAAGAAGTTCAGGGAAAAGCCCCACAGTTTGGTAATGATTGTTATATCGCTGAAAATGCCACTATTGTTGGAGATGTTGTGTGTGGAGATCAGTGCAGTTTTTGGTTCAATGCCGTGGTGCGTGGTGATGTGCATTACATTAAAATGGGCAATAAAGTGAATGTTCAGGATGGTGCTTGCATTCACGCTACTTATCAGAAATTCCCTACTAATATCGGAAATAATGTCTCTATTGGTCACCATGCTATTGTGCATGGTTGTACCGTACACGACAATGTTTTGATTGGTATGGGTGCCATCGTAATGGATGCTTGTGTGATTGGTGAAAATTCCATCATCGCTGCTGGTGCTGTGTTAACGCAGGGAACTATTGTTGAGCCAGGTTCCATTTTTGCTGGTGTTCCAGCTAAGTTTATTAAAAAGGTGGACATCAAATTGCAAGAAGGGGAGATCAATAGAATCGCGAATAATTATGTGAAATATTCGGGGTGGTTTAAATAATTATGTCTTCTTTTAAAAGAAGCAAATCGATACTTTTTGTCTTGAAACAAAAAGTATCCAAAAAATTCAAGAGCCAAGAGATGCTGCCACCGCACGAAAAATCATGCGCTCGCTCGCCTCTTGGCTCGGGCCTTCGCTCGAAGTTAGCGGCCATGCTCGTGCAACGCACAATCAAATCAAACACGCACGCAGTGCATAAGGATCACGCCGTCATTGCTTCAATTTTTGTACTCAAAAATTGAAGCAATCCTATATTTGGGATATACTTATAATTGTTTTGGAAAGAGAAGTGAGGTTTAATTACTTCCACAAATTCACTTCCTTCAATTTCACCGCAGCACCAAAGAAAATCTTGGTGGATTCCTCAAAAGATTTAGTGTAATCGGATACGTAAAATTCGTGTTTTGGATTTTCTGTTTTGGATAAAAGCTTTTGTGCTTTTAAAGCGTCTTTCACAGAGTGCGCAACGATATCGGCGCTATTGAGAATTTTAATTTTTTGCTTTTTCTTTTTGTATATCGCTTCAATTTCTTTTTGAATAAGCGGATAGTGGGTGCAGCCTAAAATCAAGGCGTCAATTTCTTTTAATGCGCTTTTTTCCAGGTAGGCAGAAATTACTGTTTTACTAATGTTGTTGTTGAAGAAACCTTCTTCTATCATTGGTGCCAATAAAGGTGTTGCCAGTGAATTGGTTTGAATGCTTTTGTTGGCCTTTTTTATGGCATTAGGATACACTCGTGATTGTATGGTGCCTTTAGTGCCAATGAGTCCAACTGTGGATTTGTGGAAATGCGTTGCAGTAAATTCCACCACTGGATCAATTACATTGAGCACAGGAATTTCTTTGATGTGTTCAGCTGTTGTTTTGCGCGCCGCAGCCGATGCGGTGTTGCAGGCAATAACAATGAGTTTGCATTTTTTGGTGAGCAAAAAATCGGCAATGTTTTTAGAATAAAACTGGATAGCGCTTGATGATTTATCTCCGTAAGGAACGTGAGCCGTATCTCCGAAATAAATGATTTTCTCGTTGGGTAATAATTTTTGAATGGCGTTGGCAACAGTAAGTCCTCCAATGCCTGAATCAAAAATTCCTATGGGTTGGTTGGATGCTGCCATTGTATAAAAAAAGCGCCCTCTTGAAAAGGGCGCTTGAGTACTTTATGGTTTAGTTGTTGCTCCCGTTGTTGTGGCTGCAGGAGTAGTTGCTATTCCTAATTCTTTTTTAACCAATTCTGTGATGTCATATGCTTTATCAGAGTAAAGCGCTGCACCCGTGCTCATATCAAAAACATAGCTGTATTTGTGAGCTTTAGCAACTTTTTCAATGGCATCTTGAACTCTCTTTTGAACAGGCTCCAATAATTTTTGTTCTTCTTGTTGGTACTGTGCTTGCATTCCTTCTTGAATTCCACTCATTTGATCTCTCAACGCGATAATGTCGTTTTCTTTTATTTGTCGGATAGTTTCTGACATTTTATTAGGACCATTAAGTGCAAGTTGATATTCGCTGACTTTCTTTTCATATTCTGCATTTTTTTCTTTCAATTCATTTTGAAAAAAATCAACGAAGTCTTTTAGTTTTTGTTGAATGGTATCTTTTTCTGGCATCGCCATGATGATGTCGCTAGAGTTGACATGCCCTATTTTTTGTGTTTGTGCAAAAGAGGAAAGATTGCACATTAAGGCAATGGCTAGAGTTAAAAAAATTTTTGGAGCTTTCATTTGGTTTAGATTAATTAGTATCCGAGTTGTTTTAAAATATCATTACTGTGTTCGTTCTTTGAGCTTATGTACAAAACCGATGTGCTGCCGGCTTTATCAATAATGAGGTTGTATCCTTTTGATTCTGCCATTTGTTTGATGGCTGCAAATACTTTGTCTTGAATTGGTTTAACGAGCTTTTCTCTTTGTTTGATTAATTCACCATCAATACCGAAATATTTTTCCTGAAGGTCTTGTAATTCCTTTTCTGCTTGCTCAATTTCTTGCTCCTTTTTTAAGCGCATTTCTTGTGAAAGCAAAATTTTGTCGGCCTGGTAATTTTTGTACATCTGCTCAATGGCAACTTTTTTTACTTCAATTTCTTTTTGCCATTCATTGGACATTTGTTCTAACTTATTTTCCGCTGATTTGTAATCGGGAATATGATCCAGAATATACTTGGTGTCCACACAACCTACCTTTTGGGCGCTGAGCGATACAGTGAGAAGAAGAGAAAATATGATTAAAAAAGCTCTCATTTTATTTGTCAAATGCCGACGAAGTTAAAAATTTAATAGCAGATATTGAATTGTCCTTGCAAACACCGATCCAATTTTACCACCCGCTAAAGTTACCGCCAATCATGAACGTTGTTTGCCAGCTTGGAACAACTGCATCAAAGCCATATCCTAAATCGAGTCCGAGTAAACCGAACATCGGCATGAATATGCGAACACCAACACCTGCTGATTTTCTTGCTTCAAACGGACTGAAACGTGATACTTCCGACCAAGCTCTTCCTCCTTCAGCAAATGCCAATGCAAATATTGTTGCGCTTGGATTGAGTGAAATTGGATAACGCAATTCCATGGTGTATTTTACTGCGGCAACTCCACCTAAGGCAGGGGTAATGTTTTCGTTTGCGTATTCTCCCTTCGAGCCTCTAAGTGAAATAATCTCACGTCCATCTACGTTGAAGTTAGCTAATCCACTACCGCCTAAGTAAAAACGTTCAAATGGTGAGTAGGCAAGTGAGGTGTTGTATCTGCCCAGAATACCAAAGTTCACCTTGGTGTACAACACCAGATTGTCGAATATTTTGTTGTACCACTCCGCTTGAATTTTAAATTTATTGTATTCTATCCAATTGAATTTTGCGGGATCAACACCAGGAGTAAATTCTTTTACCAGGTAGTTCCAAGGTGGAGTCACCTGCAGTGTTAAGGTGATGTTTGATCCGCTTCTTGGGTAAATTGGCTGATCTACTGAATTTCGCGACAATACTACTTTGCCATTAAAACTGTTTAAGAAACCGTTGGCATTCAAGTTAGCAAAGTTCAATACATCATAGTATTGGTAGGTCAATGAAGTTTGAAGAGTAAAAAAGTCATCAGGCCATTTTAATCTTTTTCCGAAACCTACAGTTGCAGTAGAGACGAACTGATGCCCCGTGCTCGATCCGCTGCCATCCAAAGTGCTGTAACGTGTGTGCGCCAAAGAAAAGCTCAATGAATTTGGTTTTTTCCCACCTAACCAAGGCTCAATAAATGATAAGTTGTAGCCTTGATAGTATGAACCAGTGGATTGCGCTCTGATACTTAATGTTTGTCCGTCTCCTGAAGGGAGCGGCGACCAAGCTTTTGGGTCGCGGAATCTTTTGGTAGAAAAGTTATTGAAAGACAATCCAAGTGTTCCGATCAATCTCCCTGCGCCATATCCAGCAGATAATTCCACCTGATCGGAAGGTTGTTCTTCTACAATGTATTCAATATCAACTGTACCATCGGCTGGATTTGGTTTAGGATTCACCGACATTTTTTGTGCGTTGAAATATTTCAATTGAGATAATTCCCTTTGAGAACGGATGATGTCTGAGCGGCGAAACAATTGTCCGGGTTTAGTACGAATTTCTCGCATCACCACAAAATCACTTGTTTTAGTATTTCCAATCAAGGTCACTTTGTTGATTCGCGCTTGCTTTCCTTCGTATATGCGCATTTCAACATCCACAGAATCGTTTTCAATTTTTATTTCTTTTGGCTGAATATTAAAAAACAAGTAACCATCGTCGAGGTACAATGAGCTTATGTCTTGTCCGTTAGGATCCATTGTAAGTTTTGAATTGAGATTTTCCATATTGTACACATCTCCTTTTTTGATGGCCAATAGTCGGTTTAAATCTTCGGTGGTGTATTTGGTATTTCCTACCCAGGTTATATTTCTGAAATAGAATTTTTTTCCTTCCTCTATATAAACTTCAATCACCAATCTCTTTGCATTGAGTTTTTTAACAGTGTCGGCTACAATACGCGCATCCCTGAAGCCTTTGGCGTTGTATTTTGTAACAATTTGCGCCAATTCGCTATTGTAATCGCTTTCTGAGAAGGCGCCATCTTTAAACACATTCCACCATCTGTAGCGTTTGGTTTCTTTCATGGCGCCACGCAATTTGGCATCGCTTAGAGCAGTGTTTCCATGAAAATTAATATCTTGAATTTTTACTTTTTCACCTTTGTTGACAATGATTTTCAACGTTACTTTACTAGCGTCAGCAGAGTCCGCTTTCTCCTGAATATCTACTTTAACATTTGCTCTGCCTTTATCAACATAATGTTTGATGATAAGGTTTTTGGTGTTGCGTAACAGATTTTCGGTAATAGGTTTGTCTTTTTGTAAATTGATTTTTTCGCGTAGGTCTTTTTTGTCGGTTTTGCTCACGCCTGAAAAGGTATAAGACACTAGTCTGGGGCGTTCCTTCACAACGATTAGTAAGTTGATTCTGTTGCCGTCGATGTTGGTGTATAAAATTTGAATGTCTTCAAAATATCCCAGGTCCCATAATTTTTTGATGGCGCTTGCTGCCTGATCCCCCGGCCATTTAAAAACGTTACCTACATACAATCCCGACCATGAAACGATACTGGATTTAGGAAAAGTAACTTCTCCAGAAACGTCAATATTGTCAATGATGTATTCTTGCTGAATATCAGCCTGAGTATTGATTTGTGAAAATCCGCTAAGCGAAATAAATAGAAGGAAGATGGAAATTAAATACTTCATGTTTAGGCTGTAATTTGCTCACTTGTCATTCCAAATCGTCTTTCTCTTTGCTGAAAATCTATGATCGCTTTAAAAAAATCATCTTCCCTGAAATCGGGCCACAATGTTTCGGTAAAATAAAGTTCAGCATAAGCCAGTTGCCATAAAAGGAAATTGCTTATTCTGTATTCACCGCTTGTGCGGATCATGAGTTCGGGATCAGGAAAAGGAGCGGTATTTAAGTAGGCGCTAATGGTTTTTTCTTCAATTTCTTCTTGTTTCAGTTTGCCTGAAACAACGTCGGCACAAATGTTTTTTACAGCAGAGGTCATTTCCCATTTAGAGCTGTAACTCAAAGCCAGAATCAAATTTAATTTTGTATTGTGTTTCGTGTTGTTGATGGCTTCCTGTAATTTGTTTTGACACTTTTGCGGCAATGATTCAACATTTCCAATGGTGTGCAAACGAATGCCATTCTCATTTAGTGTCTTGGTTTCGCCATTTATTGTGTCCACCAATAATTCCATTAAGGCATTGATTTCTGCTTGTGGACGATTCCAGTTTTCAGTAGAAAAGGCGTAAAGAGTAAGGTTTTGAACACCACTTTTAACCGATGCTTCCAGCGCAGCACGCACTGCTTTAACACCGTTTTGGTGTCCGAAGATTCTCATCATCCCTTTTTTCTTTGCCCATCGGCCATTACCATCCATAATAATGGCAACATGTTTAGGAACATTGTTTTTATTTATTTTCTCCAGTAATGACATTTCTTAATAAGGCCTTTTTTAAAGCGGTGTAAATGTAGTTTTTTTTTCAATATTTTTTATACTTAAACCCTTGATTTTCTTGGGATTTTAGTTGTTGTCCCGGCAGGGTGCTTCTTTCGCTAGTTTAAATGAAATAGTGATGCCGGTAAACACGTACCAATCGCTGGTTTTACTGTTGCCTCTCTGCTTGTCGGTTAAGGTGGCTGAAGGAACAGTGCCGCGGTTGGCCAATTGGGCAGCTTCCCCTGAAAGTAAATTCGGATTTACATACGTAGTACTGACATCATCGATGTAATCGGTAAAAGTTTTTCGTATTCCCCATTCCGCTGTAATGGCAAATCTTTGAATTTTCACTTTTACTCCTATTCCCATAGGCATTCCAATCTGATGAAGAGAATATTTGTGTCTGTTTGGGAAAGCCGACGTGCCTTGTCCTTCAGTACCGAGAGGCTGAAGGTCAACCCAGCTTCCGCCAATGTTTCCTTGCGGATTAAAATAAAAGTAATTAAGTCCACCAAAAATGAAGGGGGTGATTTTTCGTTTTGCATCTTTGTACAAGGCAAATTCATAGAAGTTGAATTCTAAAATTGACCCTACTTCTAAAATTTTTGATGCAAAAGAGAGACCTCTGTTTTTTTCAAAAACGTTATTTGAATACACATCGTAGCCTTTGACTTCCGAGTAATTAATGAAGGACCGGAGTGCGTAGTGACCATTTAGGTTGTATCGATAAAATAGGCCACCTGCCGGTTGTAATAATTTCATTGGAAAATGAACGTGGTTGAGTTCCCCAAGGTAGTAAGATGTTCCACCGAAAATTCCAATTTCCGAATATGGCCTTATCGTAAAAGAAGAGTAACTTTTAAAAGGGATTGAAAACAACAGCAGCAATAAAACTAACGAGCATTTATGAAGCATACTATAAATTCTATGCCCATGAAACGCCATTGCTAAAAGAAAATTGCTAGTTGCCGAATTTAGGAAGGTTGTTTCTTCCTGTTTTAAGCTTATAGTTCACAGAAACCATCAAGAACATATATACGTCTTTGTCGGTAGGATCTCCACGCTGTTGTCCAGCAGCGTAGTCAATGTTTGCGCCTAAATTTGGATCAGCCAAATAAGCAGCAGATGCACCGTTTACTGCCATAATGCTTGCATTATCAAAGTAAGTAGTACTAACGTCATCTATATAATCAGTAAAAGTTTTTCTCATGCCGTATTCAATACCAATGAGCCATAGTTTGTCGATAGCGTATTTGAATCCGATACCCATTGGGATGGCCAATTGAAACTGACTGTATTGCTGGCGTGTTGCAATCATTGTTTGTCCCTCAGTGTGCAAAGGAGCTAAATTTCTCCATGTACCAGCCGCATCCATTCCTTGAGGATTGAAATAAAATCCTGCTATACCAACAAAACCATATGGATACAACTCTAATGCTTTTTGACCTTTGATACCTCTAAGTCTGTAACGGTGACCTACACGTTCTTTGATGGCCATGAACTCATAACGTGCTCCGAATTCGAAAATATGTGACCTGAATTGTAATAAACGGTTGTTTCTGTTTGCCCATGCAGTCAATCTATCATCTCCTGCAATTATCCCCCACGTGAAGTCGACTTTAACAGCCTGGCGAGGATCTAATTTATAACGCATCCCAATGTTAACAGAAGGGCGAGTGGTGTTAATTTCAAGGTCATTAAAATAATCGGTTCCAATCATGTTGGCTCCTCCTAAATCCCCAAGGAAATTGGCTACACCTAAGCCAAAGCATACTTCGTATCTGAGTCTTTTCCACTGCGCATAAGTTTGTGCTTTAGCAGAAGTAGAGAGCACAATTATGCTCAGGAAAGCAATAAGATATTTCATGGAATTATTTTTCACGTAGAGGCAAATATAAAAAAAATAAGCCAGCACCAAACAGATTTTTTCAGTTTCTTGTGTCAAGGCCCCAATTCAATTTATTCCTAAGGGTGTTTGCAAATGAATGGCCTTTGATACGCACGATATTGGCTTTAAACTCTTCTTTTTCAATGATAAGTTCAGTTTTCTCGTCTACGCTGTAGTTTCTGGAGTCGAGCGAAATCAAAAATTCGTTGCCGCGCCCTTCCATTTTTAGTTTTATTTTTTTGGTGTTAGGGATAATCAAAGGTCTTACATTTAAATTGTGCGGAGCGATAGGTGTTATGATAAAAACACCAGATTGTGGCATAACGATAGGGCCATTACAACTCAATGAGTAGCCTGTGGAACCTGTTGGAGTTGAAATAATTAGTCCGTCTGCCCAGTAAGAGGCCAAATATTCATCGTCAATGTAAGCATGAACAATGATCATGGAGGATGAGTCCTTCTTATGGATGGTAATTTCGTTTAGGGCATAATTGGTTTCTCCAAACAGCTTGTCATTGGTAATTACTTTCACCATGCTTCTTTCGTCAATGAAATAGTCGCCATTCAATATGCTTTCAATAGAGCTTATTGTATCAGGAGAAGTGATGCTGGACAAAAATCCTAGTCGACCGGTATTGATACCGATAATTGGAGTTCCCGTTTGCACCATGAGCAGTGATTCCAATATCGTTCCGTCGCCACCTAAACTGCATAAAAAGTCGATGCCTTTTATTTCGTCGGGATGGTTAAACGTGGAAGCATTTTCTAGAAAAGATATCTTGTGTGAAATTTTTTTTAAGAAAGGCTCGTAAATAGTGTATTCAATGGTTTTGTGGGCATCCAGATAACGAAAGAAGTCAAGAAAAATATCTTTTTTCTGCTCGTTGTATTCTTTTCCGAAAATGGCCAACTTCATATTTGTAACTTAAATAGGTGCTATAAAGCTAAGATAAATCCCCGAGAGTCCTTTTTTATTTAAAGAATATTCCACCCGCAATACTTTGTCGTAGTAGGTCACAAAGTCGAGTCCTACACCATAACCTATCAATAAAGTATTTGCTAGGGAATTATTTGTAGTATAGGTTTTATCTTGAATGTATCCCACGTCGAATAAGGCGTTGATGTAAAAGGCGTAATGGAAAGTGTTGAATTTTTCAATTTTGAGGTAAGGTATTTTGAAGATTCGAGGTTTTAATAGTTGATACTTGAGATTAGATTTTACAACGACGAAATTGGTTCCGCTGATGAGGTAGGGTTCATATCCTCGCACGTAATCGGGACTAAAACCTAGGCCACGCGCAATGTAAAAAGGTGCGGTAGGAGTGGCGAACGCCCTAGCTCTAAGTCCGGCTGCGAAATATATTTTCTCTTTTAATTTCCAGAATTTTTCAGCGGTACAGGTTAGGGAAGCAGTGTTGATGTTACCAGCTCCGAAATTGAAGCCTATTTTTTTTATTTCTACATCATAATCATATCCTTCCAACGGATAGTTTTTTGAGTCGCGTTTGTCTTTTTTATATAAGTAGCGGAATGAAAAATACGAAGCATGGTTTTTACCATCAATGAGATAGTTAGGGTTTTCAATAGGATTGACGATTGTGTCGCGAACTTCTACTTCATCGTAATCAAATTTTAACGAATGTTGCTGGTATATTTTGTTTCGGTAAACATATTCTACGTTGGCATTGAATTCCGTCCGCATTATATTATTGTGATCTTTCATGTAAGTGATTTTGTCGTTGAAGCTTTTGTAGTAGATCTCATGCCGCTTAACGGACAGGAAGGAGAAATTCAAACCATGGTTTTTGTGCTTTACGAGATAGGGAATTTTGTACGCTACGCCAATTTCCTGCGAATACCCAAGTTTAAGTTTTGTCTCAATGGATTCTCTGCGCCCCCATAAATTATACTGATATAAGTACAAGCCATAGCTCAATCTATCAAGGGTTTTGTATTGCCACCAATCGAAAAAATTTCTGTCTTCCACTATTGCTATAGGTTGTGGCCAGGTATACCATCTTTCTTTCACAGCAATAGTTACGTTGAAGTCTAAGCTGTCATTGTTGTATAAAATGTCTACAAAATTGAATAAGGAAGTGTTGAGCAGGTTTTTTCTTGATTGAACGGTTTTTTCTATAAAATCAGGTAGTGAAAGGGTGTCGCCTTCATGAAAGGTAAGCTCCTTGTGAATAATGTAAGGTTGAGTGATTTTGTTGCCTTCAATAAAAATTTTATTGATGACAATACTATTTTGAGCTGAAAGAGAGAAAGTACAGAGGAATAATAGTCCTGCAAATGCAACTATTTTAAACATTGTTACATGTTGAGGTAGTTCATAAACAAGTCGTAGCGTCTTTGTAAATCCTCGTCAAAGGTGCTTTGATGGTAGCTTTCCTTGATGTTGTATTTGAATCGATCAAAAGTTTGAATGATGCGCGACAAGTCTATTTTATTGATTTTTAAAACCACTTCCAGTTTTGTGGAATCGTTGGGTGTAGAGGTGGAACAATTTAAAATTTTTGCGCCGTCAGATTCAACAATTTGCGCAATATGCGACAAGGAATAATCATTTACATTGAGTTCTAATACAATCACCCCTCCAGGTTCATTTGCAGACGTGAGTTTTGATAAAGTATAAGCTATGTCCTGAGAAAGAATGCAGCCAATGAAATTTTCTTTGTCATCTAAAACTGGGACCACTGAAATACGTGCTTCCCCCATTATTTTAATCACTTCAAAAATATGGTTTTGTGCTTTAACGAAGGGGCGCATGAGGGACAATTTCTGACTTTTGATCTCATCTGCAGTATCCTCAAAGAAATTGTAAATGTCATTATCGGAAATAAGACCTAAATATTCGCCGTCTTTAACCAGAGGTATATGAGAAACCCTGTTTTCATCCATCATGGCTAACGCATCATCGCCGCTTTCCTGAGGTTTCAGGAAGGGAAGATCGTAGGATATTAATTCTTGTGCTTGCAATCGAATACTTTTAATTAAACAAACATACTCAGTATTTTTTACTTTTACTTTCTTATTTATGTTCCATTCATGACGCGATTAAGTGTAAATATTAACAAAATAGCTACCCTCAGGAATTCAAGAGGAGGCAATGTTCCAGATCTTATCCAGGTTGCAAAAGATTGCGAAAGGTTTGGTGCGCAAGGGATTACAGTGCATCCGCGGCCCGATGAGCGCCACATTCGTTACGCTGATGTTTACGCTTTAAAAAAAGTGGTGAGCACAGAATTTAACATTGAAGGTTATCCTTCTCCTGATTTCATGAAAATGGTTTTTGATGTTCAGGCCGATCAGGTGACTTTGGTGCCCGATCCTCCTGAAGCTATTACATCCAGCGCAGGCTGGGACGCCAAAAAGCATTTTTCTTTTTTACAGGAGGTGATAAAAGCGTTTAAGGACAAGGGAATTCGCACTTCCGTTTTTATGAATGCCGATGAAGAGCAAATAGAATGGGCAGCTAAAACCGGTTGTGACAGAATTGAATTGTATACGGAAGCTTATGCGGTGAATTATCCTGCAAATAAAGAGAAAGCAATTCTCCCTTATCAAAAGGCTGCTGAAAAAGCTTTTGAATTGGGCTTGGGATTAAATGCGGGGCATGATTTGAGTTTGACCAATTTGGAATATTTTGCAAACAATACCAAAGGCCTTCTGGAAGTGTCTATCGGTCATGCTTTGATTGCCGATGCTTTGTACTTCGGTTTGGAAAACACCATTCAATTATATCTCCGACAATTAAGAAATGCAGCTGAATTATAAAGTAACGGGTGAGGGACAGCCACTGATCATTTTACATGGTTTTTTGGGTTCGCTTGACAACTGGCAATCGCTGGCTAAAGAATTGTCGTTATCTTATAAAGTGTACATTATTGATTTGCGCAATCACGGAAAAAGTGAGCATGCTCAAAAGCACAATTATATGCTCATGGAAAATGATTTACTGGATTTCATGGAGCAGCAAAATATTTCATCTGCACATATTTTAGGACATTCCATGGGTGGAAAAACCGCCATGTTTTTTGCAACGCAACATCCTGAAAGAGTTGATAAATTAATAGTGGTGGATATTGGTCCAAAATATTATCCGCAACACCATCAGCAAATATTATTGGCATTGAATTCAGTTGATTTAACTACGATTAGTACTCGACAAGAGGTTGAAATTCACCTAATGCAACAATTGAAAGATGTTGGTGTCGTTCAATGGTTGATGAAAAATTTAAAAAGAGAATCTGGCGAAAGTTTTTCCTGGAAATTTAATTTAAGCGGATTGACTAAAGAAGTTGAAAACATTGGTGAAGCTTTGCCTGATTCTGCCTATTTTCCAAATCCAACTTTATTTATCCGAGGAGGAAAATCAAACTATATTTTAGATGATGATATTGATTTAATAACTCAGATTTTTCCAAGTGCCAAGTTAGCAACAATACCTAAGTCGGGTCATTGGGTTCATGCTGAGCAACCTGAAGAATTTTTAGCTGTAGTTCTTAGTTTCCTTAAAAACCACTAATTTAACCATCTGAAATTTTGCCATTGAAATCACTTGTCATCATACCAACTTATAACGAGAAGGAAAACATTGAGGCTATTGTCCGCAAGGTTTTGTCTTATCCTGAAAGCTTTGAAATGCTAATTGTGGATGATGGTTCACCCGATGGAACAGCACAAATTGTTAGGAATTTACAGGCGGAATATCCTAATCGACTTCATTTAAAAGAAAGATCAGGTAAATTAGGTTTGGGTACAGCTTACATCTTCGGATTTAAATGGGCCATCGAAAATAAATACGATTTCATTTTTGAAATTGATGCCGACTTCTCGCACAATCCTGATGATTTAATACGTTTGTTTCAGGCTTGTAAAGATGGTGCTGATTTGGCCATCGGTTCTCGTTATGTAAATGGAGTAAATGTAGTGAACTGGCCAATGTCCAGGGTGTTGACTTCGTATTATGGTTCGGCTTATGTGCGAGCAATCACAGGGATGACCATTCGTGATACCACAGCTGGATTTAAATGCTACAAGAGAGTAGTGCTGGAAACCATCAATCTTGATGAAATTAAGTTGATTGGTTACGGCTTCCAAATAGAAATGAAATTCAGAGCCTGGAAACATGGATTTAATATAAAAGAGGTGTCCATTATATTTCAAGACAGAACTCAAGGTGCTTCCAAAATGAGCAAGGGCATTATCAAAGAAGCGCTTTGGGGAGTTATTGCCATGAAAGTAAAATCATGGTTTACCAAATACAAGCAGGCCAATGAAACTTCTAATTAAAGACGCGTCAATAGTCAACGAAGGAAAAATATTTTTCGGAAGTATATTGATTGAAAATGGCTTGATTGCTGAAATTTTCACCGATGCTGCTCATGAGTACAAGGATGAAAACACCGAAATAATTTCAGCCAAGGGTAAGTACATTATCCCCGGATTGATTGATGATCAGGTTCATTTTCGTGAACCCGGATTGACACACAAAGGAAATATTTACAGTGAATCACGCGCTGCAGTGGCGGGAGGAATCACTTCATTTATGGAGATGCCTAACACCAATCCACAAACTACAACCGTTGAGTTGCTGGAAGATAAGTTTGATATTGCGTCAAAAAATAGCATCGCCAATTATTCTTTTTTTATTGGCGCTACCAATGACAATATTGCTCAGCTTTTAGCGGCAGATCCAAGCATCACAGCGGGTATTAAGATATTTATGGGCTCCTCAACAGGAAACATGCTAGTAGATAATCATGTCGTGCTCAACGAAATTTTTAGTAAAGCAAAATTGTTAATCGCTACGCACTGTGAAGATGAGCAAACGATTAAAGATAATTTGGCGCTGTATAAAGCCAAATACGGAGAAAATATTCCTTTTGAGGTTCACCATTTAATTAGGAGTGAAGAGGCTTGCTACAAGTCTTCTTCGTTTGCAGTGGCACTTGCTAAAAAACACAATACGCGACTCCATATCCTCCACATTTCTTCTGCCAGTGAAGTGGGCTTGTTTGAAAACAATGTTCCTTTAGCACAAAAGAGAATAACGGCAGAGGCCTGCACTCATCACTTGTGGTTCAGCAACGAGGATTATGAAAAGAAGGGTCCTTGGATTAAATGGAATCCTTCCGTAAAAACAACTAAGGACCGAGATGCCATTTGGAAAGGAATTTTAGAAAACAATATTGATATAATAGCCACAGATCATGCTCCGCATACAATGGAAGAAAAGCAAGGCGGTTATTTAAAAGCGCCTTCTGGCGGACCCTTGGTGCAACACGCACTTCCGGCGATGTTGCAAATGGTGAAGCAGGGACGCATCACTTTGGAAAGAGCAATTGAAAAATTGTGTCATGCTCCAGCTACTTGTTTCTCCATTGAAAAGAGAGGCTTTATTCGCAAAGGATATCATGCCGATTTGGTGATGCTAGACTTGAATGATCCATGGACAGTGGACAAAAGCAATATATTGTACCACTGCGGATGGAGTCCTTTTGAAGGAACTACCTTTGACGCGAAAGTTAATGCTACATGGGTAAATGGCACATTGGTATACAAAAACGGCTCTGTTATTGAAAACAGAGCCGCTCAGCAAATTCGTTATTCCCGATAATTCTAATTTCCTTCTACTGGTTTAGCTTGTGAATCAGTAATGGTATTTACATTCATATCGATGATTTGATCATCTTTCCAGTAGCCAATATATTGTGCGCTATTTATCCACGTGTACTTTCCGTATCCATCTCTTTTGTCCATTTTCCAATTACCAATGTATTTTCCGCCTTTTGCCCAAGTGTATTGTCCCATACCTTCTCTTTTCCCACCAACAAAACTTCCAAAGTATTTGTCTCCATTTACAAAGATGTAGGTTCCTTTGCCATGAGGTTTTCCGGCTACCCATTGTCCTTCATACTGATCGCCATTTGGGAATTTGAATGAACCACTGCCTTCGTAACAATTTCCTTTAAAACACTGCGCGTTTAATTCACCGGAATAAAGCACCGAAGTAATTAATAATACAATCAAAAATGCCTTTCTCATACTTACTTATTTTTTTAAGACGCGGTTAAGATATTAAAAAATACTCAACCTTCTTACGCGTAATTTTCTAATTTAGATTGCAAAAGTTGTAAAAACTTTACAGATTTCTAAATAATCGCCCTTAAATATGAAGTATTTTTTTTGTGTCTCCGTTTTTTTCATTCTCTTTTCTTGTGCTCCAAATGATGCATCATCGGAGGAGCTTATGCCTGAAGGCTTAATCGACACCAATACCTTTGTTGCAATTATTGCTGATATGCATATTGTTGATGCAGGTTCGAAATTTCAAATGTTTCCCGACAACAGAAAAAATAGTAATAAGTATAGTCAGTACATCGGCGTTTTAAAAAATTACGATATTCCAAAGTCTCAGTGGGATTCAACAATGAATTACTATTCGGCACGTCCGGTGAAATTTGATCACCTATATACAAAGGTGCTCGAAATTCTAAGTGAAAAGCAAGCTAAGCTGAAGGCGGTGCCTGATTCAAGTGCAAAAAAGTAAGCTTAGCTATTTTTGTAAAAGCGACTGATTTCTTTAATGGAAGTGCTAATTGGAATGAAGTCGTGTTTCAGCATTGACTTTGCTTTTTCGTTGGAATAGTATGATTTGGAAAAGGCCGAATTACTTGTTTCTTTAGTAACAAAAGCTGGAGTGTTGAATAGCGCTGATCGCAATGCTTCTAGGCGCCATATAATAGCCGCCATCCATTTTCTTGCTTCCATGCTAGGTGCTGGTTTCTGCAAGTGCTCTGCAATACTATCAAATAGTTCTTTAAAGGAAATGTTTTCTGAAATCGCCAAAAACCTTTCTCCCGAAATATCACTGTGCATTAGTTTTATCATGATGTTGGACACATCTCGCACGTCTACATAGCCATTGATACCATGTGTGTAAAATCTTAAACCATCTCTTACTTTAGTGAAAATAGTTGCGCTGGATTTGTCATTTCCAGGACCTAATATCACCGAAGGATTCACGATAACAGCATTCAGACCTTCTTCAATTCCACGCCAAACTTCCAGTTCAGCTAATTTTTTTGTGATGGCATAGTTTGATCTTCCTTCATCACTAACCCAAAAAGACTCTTCAGTAATTTTTCCGTCTACCACAGATCCACCCAAAGCAGCAGTGGAACTGACATGGCAGAATTTTTTAACCTTGGTTTTCAAAGCGGTGTTCACCACATTTGTAGTGCCTTCTACATTTACCTTGAAAAGATGGTCTCTATCATTTTTAAAAAACGAAACCGCCGCAGCGCAATGGTATACATAGTCGCAGCCTTCCATTGCCTCTAATGAAGAAATATCATTGATATCGCCTTCTACCCATTCTAAATTGTTTAGAATGTTTTTATCGCCAGTATAAAATCGAATGATTTTATTGAAATTATCAAGATTGCTGTCTTTCCTTTTTAAGGCGCGCACTTTTTCGCCGCTCAACAATAAATCGTAAATCAACCTTGAGCCTAATATGCCTGTTCCCCCTGTTACAAAATTCATTTAAATCGTTTGTTGGCGAAGATAGTGATTTTAATAAATTCTATATTTGCTCTTTATAAATAGGCAACATGAATTTTATTGAAGAATTGAAATGGCGAGGTATGCTGCAGGATATGATGCCTGGCACCGAAGAACAATTGCAAAAAGAAATGACTGCAGGATATGTTGGTTTTGATCCAACGGCCGATTCATTGCATGTTGGAAATCTGGCTGCCATTATGTTGCTAAAGCATTTTCAGGTATGCGGTCATAAGCCTTATGCATTGGTGGGTGGAGCTACGGGTATGGTAGGTGATCCTTCGGGGAAATCGGCTGAACGTAAGTTTTTGGACGAAGATACTTTGCGCCACAATCAGGAATGCATCAAAAATCAATTGCAAAAATTTTTAGATTTTTCTGCCGGGGCCAATGCTGCTATTATTGTGAACAATTACGATTGGTTCAAAGATATTTCATTGTTGGATTTTTTGCGCGATGCAGGAAAAAACATCACTATAAGTTATATGATGGCCAAGGATTCTGTAAAGAACAGAATGGAAACAGGATTGTCGTTTACTGAGTTTTCTTACCAGTTGATTCAAGGCTATGATTTTTTTCATTTGAATGAAAAACACAATTGCAAATTGCAAATGGGTGGTTCAGATCAGTGGGGAAATATTACCACTGGAACCGAATTGATCAGAAGAAAAAGCGACAGAGAAGCTTTTGCTTTAACAGGGCCATTGATTACAAAATCGGATGGAACAAAATTTGGGAAATCAGAAGGAGGAAATGTGTGGTTAGATGCGAAGAAAACTTCGCCTTATCAATTTTACCAGTTTTGGTTGAATTCATCTGATGTGGATGCGTTGAAATACATTAAAATATTCACCACAAAATCGAAAGAAGAAATTGAGAGTATTGCTGCGGAACATAATGCTGATCCGGGGCAGCGTGCTTTACAAAAGGCGTTGGCGAAAGCAGTAACCATCACTGTTCATTCAGAAGAAGATTATAATCGCGCAGTTGAGGCGTCGCAAATACTTTTTGGTAAAGCGACGGAAGAAACTTTACGCAATTTAAGTGAGCAGGATTTGCTGGAAATATTTGCTGGAGTTCCGCGCAGTTCAGTAGCGAAAGAACAATTGTTGCAAGGAATTGCTGTCATTGACTTTTTATCTGAAGTCACAAAGGTGTCTGCATCTAAAGGCGAAGCACGAAGAAGTATTCAGGGAAATGCGATAGCTATCAACAAAGCTAAAGTGAATGAGACTAAGAACATTGATCATAATGATTTGATCAGTGATAAATATATTTTGATCCAAACAGGGAAAAAGAATTATCACTTAGTAGTGGTGGAGTAATTTACAGCACCAATAAATTACAACCTCTTAAATCCGAATTGTCCAATCTTCCGCTCACTTCAAAAGTTCCGTTGGAATGCACTTGTCCGAGATCATCAGTTGCTATGAAAGCGCAGGAGTTAATGTTGGCGAGGTCAATCACATTTAAAGCACCTTTTCCCTGAGTTGTAATTTGAAAGGGATCGTTGGGATCTCTAACCAAAAGTTTCATCCAAGATGGAGCCTTGAAAGTGAGGTCGTCATTGCAATAAGCCTGAGACAATAATTCTGTCATGCCATATTCCGAACGGATTGGGCAGGCGAAGCTGCTGCTTAAAGTAGCATGCAATTCCAATCGAGTCAATTCTTTTCCCCTTCCTTTCATTCCGCCGGTTTCAATTATGGTGGTGTTTTTTAGAGGAGCTTTAATTTTATCAGCAAAATCAAGCAGTGCGAAAGTAACTCCGAATAATATTTTAGGTTCGTCAGAAGTGGTCAAAAAATAAATGAGTTCATCATCGGGCTGAAGTGAAAATCTGCTTTTTGGAGTTTTCGACAATTGAATTAAATGCTGCACCATGTATATCAGCGACGAATTTTGTCGTTCCAAGTAAGAGGGAAGCAAACCGATAATACACAATCCTTCAGGATCTCCGTAAAATTGACGAAAGCTTTTTAAAAAACTTTTCTCGTACAATTTTATATCAGAAACATAATGTTTTCCAGGGTTTTCTGAAGTGGTGCCGCTGCTTTTAAAAATGGTGTATTGGGCGGCTGTGGTGCTGATGATTTGTTTTGATTTGAAAAACTGAATTGGCAAAAAAGGAAAATCGTTTACAGATTTAATTTTTTCTTTTTTGAAGGAAGGCAAGAGATCTACAAACTCCATATAAACCGCATTGTTTTCATATTGATAAGCGAATACTTCCAGCGCTGCTTCAAAAAAATCATTTTCCGAATGCAGACTAAATATTGTATTTTCAAGTTGTGAAATATTCATTAATGCGATTATTGACGTCAAAGATAGCGGTACTTTTTGGGATTATTTTTCTTCTTGCTTCCTGCATCAAGAAAAAAGAATTTAATGTAGTGCCCGAACTGACTTTTCAAAATTATACAGTTTTTTACGATTCAATAGATGGTAAGTTTTTCGGAGATTCAGCGTACCTAACTTTCGCCTTTACTGATGGAGATGGAGATTTGGGAAGTGACGATGAAAGTGTTGAATCTTTATTCATGTCCTATTATGAAGACGACGGCAATGGCTTTGTTCATCAGCCTGATCTAGATAGAGCTGTTTCTGTTCCTAAATTAACGTCGAATGGGAACAATAAAGGTATTGAAGGTACATTCTTGCAAATCATTAAAACCTATCCTGATGTAACGCCAGTTTATAATTACAAAACTCCTTATCCTTATAAATGGAAGCTGATGATGGTGGATCGCGCCGGACATAAGAGCAATGTCATTGAAACCCCTCCTCAAACAAAGTGAATAATCTTGTAGTATTTAGTTAATTGACTAGTTTTGTGCAAATTTGATCAATGGCTAGAATATTAACAGGCATACAAAGCACCGGAATTCCTCATTTGGGAAACCTTTTGGGGGCTATTATTCCTGTGGTGGAATCTTCAAAAGACTCGGCCAACGAAACCTTTGGATTCATTGCCGACTTGCATTCCTTAACTACAATTAAAGATGCTGATTTGCGTAGGGAGAACACCTATTCGGTGGCTGCAACGTGGTTGGCTTGCGGATTTGACATTGAAAAAAATGTTTTTTACCGCCAGTCGGATGCCACCGAAGTGTGCGAATTGGCATGGTATCTCAATTGTTATATGTCGTACAATCGCTTACAACTGGCGCATTCGTTTAAGGATAAATCTGAAAATGTTAGTGAAGTAAATGCAGGATTATTCGTGTATCCGGTTTTAATGGCAGCTGATATTTTGTTGTATGATGCTGAAATAGTTCCGGTTGGAAAGGATCAGAAGCAACATCTTGAGTTTACTAGGGATTTGGCTGATAAGCTGAACTTCCAGCACCCCAATTTATTGGTGGTTCCTGAAGTAAGATTCAATGAAAAAACAATGTATGTCCCTGGAACTGATGGCCGCAAGATGAGCAAATCTTATGGCAATTCCATTAATGTGTTCCTTGCCGACAAAGAATTGCGCAAAGTAGTGATGTCGGTAGTGACTGATAGCAAAGGTTTGGAAGAAAGCAAAGATCCTGAAACATGCAATGTGGTTAAATTATATGAGTTGATTGCTTCTCCGGAGAAGGTTGCGGTGATGAAGGACAATTACCGAAAAGGTGGTTACGGTTACGGCCACGCCAAGCAAGAGTTGTTTGAAGAATTGGTGCGTCGCTTCTCCAAAGAGCGTGAAGCCTACAATCATTACATGTTGAATAAAGAAGAATTAGATAAAAAATTAAAAATTGGTGCCGATAAAGCCAGAAGCATTGCTTCGGTAACACTTACAAGAGTAAGAAAGGCGCTGGGATATTAACTTAGTTCAAAGTGTAATGTTCAATGTTGAAAGTTAGCAAACATTGAACTTCGGACTTTGAACATTGAACTAAATAAATATGTTAAGAACAAATACTTGCGGAGAGCTAAGAATTGAAAATGTTGGTAAAACGGTTGTTTTGAGCGGTTGGGTTCAAAAGGTAAGAGACAAAGGCGGAATGTTGTGGATAGATCTTCGAGATCGTTATGGCATTACCCAATTAATTTTGGAAGAAGGAAAATCAGATGCTGCCATTCTTTCTATAGCAAGAGGTTTAAGCAGGGAAGATGTAGTCAGTGCAGAGGGTGCAGTAATTGAAAGATCTTCTAAAAACGCCAATATCCCAACAGGTGATATCGAAATTCTGGTTGCTAAATTAACCTTACTCAACAAATCAAAAACGCCTCCTTTTACTATTGAAGACGATACTGATGGTGGCGATGAACTGCGTATGAAATACCGTTATCTCGATATCCGTAGAACTCCGGTAAGAACAGCATTGGAATTGCGTCACCGCTTATCTATTGAAACTAGAAAGTATTTGGATTCCTTTAACTTTTTAGAAGTTGAAACACCTTATTTAATCAAATCTACACCTGAAGGTGCGCGTGACTTCGTGGTGCCATCACGCATGAATCCGGGTGAATTTTACGCATTGCCACAGTCACCTCAAACTTTCAAGCAATTGTTAATGGTTGCGGGAATTGATCGCTACTACCAAATTGTAAAATGCTTCAGGGATGAAGACTTGAGAGCTGATCGTCAGCCTGAATTTACACAAATCGACTGTGAAATGTCGTTCGTTACTCAGGAAGATGTATTGCAAACCTTTGAGGGCTTAATCACTCATTTGTTCAATAAAGTATTGAATGTTCAATTGCCTACTTTTCCACGAATGACTTACGCCGACGCCATGACTTATTATGGTTGCGATAAGCCCGATATTCGTTTTGATATGAAATTTGTGGAAATGAACAGTATCGTTAAAGAGAAAGGATTTCCTGTTTTTGATTCTGCTGAATTGGTAGTGGGAATCAACGCTTCCGGCTGTTCGGAATATACCCGTAAACAGTTGGATGCCTTAACCGATTTCGTTAAAAAACCGCAGATAGGTGCTACTGGATTGGTTTACCTGAAATGCAATTTGGATGGAACTTATAAATCCTCTGTAGATAAATTTTATTCTCCTGAGGAATTGGCGAAATGGGCTGCTGTCTTTGGCGCCAAAGCAGGCGATTTAATTTTGGTGCTGGCTGGTGGGGCCGATAAAACCCGCAAAGCTTTATCTGAATTGCGTTTGCATCTTGCAGATGAACTTGGCTTGAGAGATCCTAAGGTTTTTAAACCATTGTGGGTACTTGATTTTCCTTTACTCGAGTGGAACGAAGATGAAAAGCGCTTCTTTGCCATGCACCATCCTTTTACTTCTCCAATGGAAGCTGATTTTGCTTTGATGAGCTCAGATCCTGGAAAAGTTAGAGCCAATGCTTACGATATGGTGATCAATGGTGTTGAACTGGGTGGAGGTTCGGTGAGAATTCACAACAGAGAATTGCAAAAACAAATGTTTAGTATACTTGGTTTTACTGACGAAGAAGCTCAAAATCAATTCGGCTTTTTAATGAATGCCTTTGAATATGGAGCACCTCCACATGCTGGTTTGGCGTTCGGTTTCGATAGAATGTGTGCCATCTTCTCAGGAAAGGATTCAATACGTGACTTCATTGCCTTCCCGAAAAATAATTCGGGTAGAGATGTAATGATCGATTCCCCTTCTGTTATTGATGCAAAACAATTACTTGACCTTAGCTTAACAATAAATAAATAAAATGGCTTTATATTTGAAAAAGGGGGCTACGTGTTTACACGGAAATTATTCTGTGAAACGTAACAATTTTTGTTAAATGCAAGTAAAAAACAGTATAGATTGATACTCTAATAAACAAGGATGAAAAATTGGTTTGCCATATTGATAATTGCAGGACTAGGCTTCCCTAGTATGGCGCAAACCGGCACCTATAACGTCATTGATCAAAACAATCTAAAACAAGGTCACTGGATATATTTCAACAGAGACAAAAAATTGCCTGATTATAGAGACGACCAGAAAGTAGAAGAAGGTGATTACCTTGATGACCAGAAAAACGGTAAATGGACACATTACTTTAACAACGATAAAATTAAAGACGTAATTACCTATGTGGGTAACCGCCCTAATGGTTACGCTATATTTTATTATCCTAATGGTAATAAACGAGAAGAAGGTATTTGGAAAAATAACCGATGGATAGGGGAGTACAAATACTACTACGAAAACGGACAAATCGCAAGCGACTGGAAATACAACAATCAGGGAACACGAACTGGTGTTCAAAAATACTATCACGAAAACGGAAAGCTGATGATTGAGGGGGAATGGACTGATGGAAAGGAAACTGGAGTAGTGAAAGAGTACTTCGAAAACGGCGAATTGAAATCAGAGAAGAATTATCAGGATGGTAAATTTGACGCAGCAACATCTAAAGTTTACGAAAGAAAATCACCTATTAACAGCACGGCATCTGTAAAAGCAGAACCAGTTAAGGATAAAGATCCAGCTCCAGCAAATGATGGAGGTGAAGAGGTGAAATATAAAGATGGTGTTTTTGACGGAAATGGTATGTATCGCTTGAAAGACCGTCAGGGCCGCGTTGCACGTCAGGGCTTATTTGAAAATGGATTTTTGAAAGAGGGTAAAGTTTTTCAATATACTTCCGACGGTAAATTATTTAAAACCACCGTGTACAAGCAAGGCAAGATCGTGCAGATTATCAATCACGAGGAAGCAGGCAGATAAGTCTTTATTTCTAAGCACTTGCTTTTGTTTTAACTCTTCTCTTTTATTCTTAATTTCACCTTTCGTTTTTACAAAGTCAGAAAAATGCAAAGTGAACTAGTCATTTATAATACCTTATCCCGCAAAAAGGAAGAGTTTAAACCCGTGAATCCCCCGTTTGTAGGGATGTATGTGTGCGGTCCAACAGTGTACAATGATGTGCACATTGGCAATTGCCGCACTTTTATTTCTTTTGATATCATCTACCGTTATATTACTCATTTAGGTTATAAAGTTAGATATGTAAGAAATATAACGGATGTGGGGCATCTGGAAAATGATGCTGACCAAGGAGAAGATAAAATTGCAAAAAAAGCAAAGCTGGAAAATCTGGAGCCGATGGAAATCGTACAAAAGTACACCAATGGTTTTCACGATGTAATGAAGGATTTCAATAATTTACCTCCAAGCATAGAGCCTACTGCTACAGCACATTTGCTGGAGCAAATTGAAACTACCCAGCAAATCATCGATAACGGATTTGCTTATGAATCCAACGGTTCGGTATATTTTGATGTGAAGAAATTCGCGGAAACTAATAGTTACGGCGAATTGTCGGGAAGAAAAATTGATGAATTATTATCTGCAACTCGGGAGAATCTCGATGGTCAGGAAGACAAAAGAAGTTCTTTGGATTTTGCTTTGTGGAAACAAGCTTCGCCAGAGCACATTATGCAGTGGAATTCGCCATGGGGAAAAGGATTTCCGGGTTGGCATCTAGAATGTTCGGTAATGAGCACGAAATATTTAGGAGAGCAATTTGATATTCATGGTGGAGGTATGGATTTGAAATTTCCGCACCATGAATGTGAAGTGGCGCAAAATAAAGCTGCCAATGGTAAAGAGCCTGTTAAATATTGGATGCATGCGAATATGCTGACGTTAAACGGAGAAAAAATGTCGAAGAGCACGGGTAAGTTTTTTCTTCCTTCTCAACTTTTTTCTGGTGAAAGCGAATTACTCGACAAAGCTTATTCGCCAATGACAGTGCGCTTTTTTATGATGCAATGTCATTACAGAAGTACCTTGGATTTTTCCAACGAAGCATTGCAAGCGGCAGAAAAAGGCTATAAAAGAGTATTGATTGCATTGAATCAGTTGAATGAAATTAAGGTGGCCGAGAAATCGGATGTAGATGTTGCTGATTTAAATAAACGCTGCTATGCGGCCATGAACGATGATTTCAACACACCAATGGTAGTTGCGGTATTGTTTGATGCAGTGAAAGAAATCAATTTACTTAAAGCGGGAACTAAAGCCATATCACAAAGTGACTTGGAGTCTTTGAAAAAATTGTTCAACGATTTCCTTTTTGACATCATGGGACTGAAACTGGAAAGTGCCGACGAAAATGATGGTTTGTCAAAAGGATTGATGGACGTTATTTTGGAATTGAGAAAGGACGCAAAAGAGAATAAAAATTACGCGATGTCCGATAAAATTCGCGACACATTAAAAGATTTGAAAATCACTGTGAAAGACACAAAAGACGGAGCAGAATGGAATTATGAGAACTAAAAGAAATCAATTGTTAGAGGATGTTTCCAATCTTTTTCAAAAATCTGAAATTGAAAAAAGAAGAAGCGGAGAAGGAGATATGATGAAAAAAATTCTTTTGATCAAAGCCCTAAAGTTTGTGGTGTTGATTGTTATTTTTTTTACTTCATGTGGTCCCGATGCGCCAAAAAATATTCCAGTTGAAAGCGAGAGCAAATCAAAAATTTCTGTTCCTGAATTCAACGCGGATTCCGCATTGTCCTACGTGAAAAAGCAAGTCGATTTCGGTCCGCGTATTCCCAATACAAAAGCACATGATCTTTGTGCAGCATACCTGGTCAAATTTTTTGAATCCCATGGAATGAAAATTCATCAGCAAAAGGGAAGCTTACAAGCCTACGATGGGAAGACATTGAATTTTAATAATATCACCGCACAATACCAACCCGAAAAAACAAATCGTGTAATGATTTCAGCGCATTGGGATACCCGTCCATGGGCTGATCAAGACAGCAAGGAACCACAAAAATCTTTTGATGGCGCCAACGATGGTGCAAGTGGAATTGGCATCATGATGGAGTTAGCTAGAGTTATTTCCAAAGAAAAATTAAATGTGGGTGTCGACTTTGTGTTGTTCGATGTTGAAGATTATGGTAAACCGGAATTTGAGGATTCGTATTGTTATGGTTCTCAATACTGGGCTAAAAATTTCCCTCTCCAGTATAAGCCCTTTTATGGAATTAACTTGGATATGGTAGGTGATGTCAATGCGAAATTTACTTACGAAGGAGTTTCAGTGCAAACGGCAAAAAGTGTATTGGATAAGGTTTGGCGCTCGGCGCATGGTTTAGGTTACGCACAATATTTTTCATACGAAGAAACGTCGGCGATTACAGATGATCATGCATATGTCAACAGATATACTTCTATTCCATGTATTGATCTTATTGACAGATCCACTCCCGGTTTTGCCAGAACCTGGCACAAGCATGATGACAATATTGAAAATATTAGTCGACAAACCTTGAAAGCAGTTGGGCAAACATTGTTGTATGTTTTGCACATTGAATAGTAGCCTGCAAACACTGGTGATTTTCTCTTTTTGGAATTTCGTTAATGATTTTAGTGTTCTACTAGACATTATAGTCTTTTTTCAGTAATTTACTTTGAATGAAAACTTGTATTATGTGAATGATTATTTACATACTAAAAGATCCTGTATCGATAATTTCGTGAGAGCTGTGCAAAAGTTAGCGAAGCTGTAACATTTATGATCTAGGATTGTTTTATACTGGGTTATCGATTCAATGCTGAAACAGGATTGAATTTATTATTCAGGTAGGGTATCATTTTTAGATTAAATTTTTATACACAGAATAATTGTGGGGATTTTCTGTGATTTCTTTCTAACGCTCACATGAAGCGTTGCTAACTTTTGTATAGAGTTTTATAGGTTGTTATCGGTGTTTTTTAGCGCCAATTTCACTTTGCTTTATTGTTTAACATTATACATTAATCATTTCATGATCACGTTTTATAAAAAAGCCATTTTAAAGAGTTTGTGTTTTCTTGCATTAATTTGCATTGCGCAAAGTGCTATTGCCCAGGTTCCAGTAAATATAAATTCAGGTAATCCAAATTATCCTTTTCCTCAATTTTTAGAATATACCAAAGGAAAAACATTAGCCAAATATAACGCTGAAGGAGTTACTCATGCCGATATGGAAAAAGCCATGCGGGAGGCCTATCAAGTTATGGCCAATCATTTTCGTTATACAGGCGCTACCGCCGGAGGAGTGAAATACATAAAAGGAAATTTAGGTTGCCCTTATGATTGCGCCGAAGGAGAAGGATACGCCATGCTTGCCGCAGCGTATATGGGCGATCAAGTTACATTCAATGGTTTATGGATGCGCGTGCACGACGATATGGTGACCGAAGTGCCTCGATACAGAGACGGCATTAAAACATGGCCTACCTACCGCTATGGTGTTCACACCATCAAAGAAGGTAGTGGTGACGCTGCTGCCGATGGTGATTACGACATTGCTTTAGCTTTATTGGTGGCCACCAAGCAATGGGGATCGCTTTCTGGAGTTATAGTAAACAACGGAAGCGGAGGTACTAAAACAATGTCGTATTTAGAAGAAGCAAAAAACATTATTACTGAATTGGCAGACACAGTAGGGATTGATGACGGAAGTGGAAATGGAATTGATGGTTATCTTTCTGGTCATATTGGTCTCGATGGTTATCCTAAAGGTGGAAATACCTTTGGTGAAAATACCGATTGGGGGATATTGAATGGTCCGTTCAGGCCATCGGTTGAAGTACCAAGCAACGATTACAATCAAGATGGATTTGGCAGTTACATCGCTCCGGCTTACTATCGCTCATTTGCAACATTTTTACAAGCCAACGGTGGATCACCTTGGTGCATAGAACAATTTAAAAGAGCTGAGGCTTCCACCGAATGGCTGATGGCGCAAAGTTATGCGCAAGGCCGTTTACCTTATGCCGGTGCTTATGACGTGAACGGAAGCGCTGTTACTTTTAAAGATGGTGATCCAACGCAAGGAAAAAGTAAAGGAGAGGCATTTCGTATGCCTTGGCGAACAATTTTAAACTATATGTGGAGAGGTGACGGAATATACACCTGGAATCCTGCAACACATGCTTATTCTTTGGGTACCAACACAACTATGAAAGACAACGCTACTCGTTTGGCTACATTTTTTAAAGATCCCGGAGTTTGTTCTTCTTTAGGATCTTCTCCTGATCCTGTTTCAACCACTGTAAATCATAAAGGAATTTCTCAGATTGTAGACAATATTTTAGGTAGTGGCACACTGGTTGGCCCCGATAAAATAAATTTTTCATTGGGAACAGCTGCGCCATCTGCTGTGGCTTTTGGAGATGAAACGTTAATTGCTGAATTGTATCGCCAGTGCGAGTTGAAATGGGACGACGTCAATAAAGGTTTAAAAGAAAGTGATACGATTATCGTTCAAAGTGAGGCGGAATATTTTCATGGTTGGTTTCGAATTTTAGGCATGCTCACGCTTTCAGGAAACTATCACGCTCCTGAAGAAATGGTGGCAGGCGCAAACATGAAAGTTTATGTGTCGGTGGATAAAACTTTTGCCTTTACGGGAGATCAAATTACTTATACGATTGATTACAGAAATTACGGAAAATTGGATGCTACTGGTGTGGTGATCACCGTTCCTATATCTGCGCAATATCAAGTGGTGAATGCTGGTGGAGGAGTGGTGTCTGGTTCAAATTTAACTTTTACAATTGGTACCGTTCCCGGCTTTAAAAGTGCAAGTGGTATAGTGCCCACTACCGGCAAAAAAACTTTTACAGTGAAAGTGCTTAGCCCAAAAACAGTGGACAGAGTTTGTCAAGTAGCAACAATCACAGCGACCAATGGTTCTGGTTGGACTAGCAACGAATATCCAAACAATGCTACCTACAACATGCAAAGAAATTGTGTGGATATTTTGAAAAACAGATCTCTTGTCGTTGAAAAAACTGCAGATAAAACTGAAGTGAATCCGGGCAGTGACGTGACTTTTACCTTGGTGGCCAAAAATTCTTCGGATGGTGGTTGGTTGAACGGCGGTAGAAAAAATGTAAACTTTTCTTATGCATACGCGGAGGCTGGTCCGAACTCTTATTTTCATTTGTTTAGAAACTGGAACAATGCGCAAGAAGCATACATCAACTTAGCAAATTATAGAGTGTCGTATTTCATGTTTGATAATGTGAATAAGGGAATTTACAATGCTGCAACAAATCCTTTTGGATGGACCTTAATCGGAAAAAATTTGCAAACAGGTTTATTGGCCGATTTCGATTTTAAAGGTCAGCCTATTCCAGTGGGGGATGATGCAGGAAAAAAATGGGATCAACGATTAATCATTAAATTCCCTGCCGATATCACCGCGCCAACACATGCAGTATTGTCGCACTTAGGCAACAGATATCAATTGCACAAAGGTGCGTTGCGCCCCATTTGGTATTCGGTTCAAATGGAGTCCAATCCACCAAATCCACTTTTTACCGGAAGAGTTCAAGACGATTGGTCATATAAATCTTCTTCTTTTAAAAATGCCGTTGGAAGTGGTGCCGAACCTTATTTTTTAATCGGTCCAAACTATGCTGATCCTACCTCAAGTGTTGGCTTAGTAATGGACCGATTTGATAAGGATGCGTGCACAGCAATTTTTACTCCCGATAAAATTTATGATAAATTGCTGGTGGAGGAATATGATGGATTTACCTGGAGACGAGTTTCTGGTGAAGGTCCGCTTCCAGGACGAGAAATGTATGATGTGTTTATGGTGGACACCATTCCTTTGGATTTCAAATTTGTGAAATTTACCGACGATACTTTGGCGGGAGTAAAAGCTACCATGACCGTTTCGGGAGGTAGAGAAATTATTAAATGGACTGTTCCTGTGATGTTGGTAGGTATTTATGGTGATATAAAATATGTGGCCAAAGCGCAAGGAACTTGTCCGGGAATGCCCGATAAAAAAGTAACAAACACTGTTTGGATTTCATCGTCTACCGATTCACCAACATCTTCTTCAGCCGATGTTACGCTTACTTGTGCTTTTGTGTCACCGCCAGTAAGCGGCACAACGATGACAAAGAAATCCGACAAAGCGGCTTATGCTTTGAATGAAAATATCAATTACACAGTAAAGTTTAAACAAACCATTGGTACTACATCTCGCCCTGCTATGAGCGACGCAACACGCTGGTCGGCAATTGACGGGTCAGCTAGCGATTTGCCAACTTTTGGTGCAGGTGGCATGGACTTTAACGGTAAAAATGCGTTGTTCATCAAAGAAAAATATTCACATGGAAAAAATGGAACCTTAGTGGCCGATATCGATCATGATGGACAGGAAAAATTCGGTTTTGTATTTCGTTACAAAAGCGGGCAACGTCCTTCAACTGCGGTGCAAGGAATTTATGTGGAAATGGAAATGGCTTATTGGGGAAATATGGCAGGAATAAAAATATGGGAAAATGGTGTGTTAAAATATACTATTGCGCCTGAAGGTTACGCTGCACCATTTGATAAAGCAAAAATTAAATTTGAGTTGATTGACGGTACCATGAAATTATGGCTCAACGATATCACTGGTTTGCCATTTAAAACTTTTACCGGATTTACTTCTACTGATGCTGGGTATGCTGGTTTTGCGCAAGGGGATGCTGCAAAAAGCAGCGGCGTTTGGAGTAAACCAAAGATATTAAGTTGGGATGCGCATTTCGATTCGGCTTTTGATTTAGAGGTGTCGGATCCTTTGCCAACTTCCTTAACTTTCGTGAGTGCAACAGCCGGGGGCACTTACACTGCTCCGCGCGTAAAATGGCCAAAACGTGCTGGTCCGGTTTTATACAATGATTCAGTGGAATACACTGTAGTTGCGAAATTGGCTACATGTCCTGCCAACGGAAAAATAATCAACATTGCTTATGTCAACGCATTTGGATTAACAGTTGATTCCATCGGTGCACAAAACGTAGCAACGTGTGGCGCTGTGGCGAGTACTTTGTTGCCAGGAACCATTGGTACTAAGCAAACCATTTGCGGAGGAACAGCACCTAAAAAAATAAATAATTTAACTACTGCAAGCGGAGGTACGCCTCCTTATACTTACCAATGGGAATCGTCACTAGATAGTTCGAAGTGGGATGCCATTGCATTGGCAACCGATACTGCTTACGCACCGGGCGTATTGGCGGTTACTACTTATTTCAGAAGAAAAGTGACTGATGCAACCACCTTTGCATACACTGCGGGAATAAAAATTACGGTGAACGGAACTTTGTCGGCAGGAACAATTTCAGCTTCACAAATTATTTGCTACAATCAAGTCCCTGCAAAATTAACCAGCACAGCCGATGCTTCAGGAGGAACTCCTCCCTACAATTATCAATGGCAAGAGTCAACAGAAGCTGATAGTTCCGTGTTTACTGATATTGCTGCCGCAACAGCAAAAGATTATGCTCCTGCGGCATTAACTGAAACGCGATGGTACCGCAGAAATATCACTGGTACTTTGTGCGGAACAATTAGCACCTTGCCAATAAAAATTTCGGTGTATCCTAGATTAACAACTTCGGGAAGCATTGGGGAAAACCAAACAGTATGCAGCGCGGTGAATCCCGATAGCATTAAATATATTTTACTACCAACAGGTGGTACTGGAATTTATAGCTATCAATGGCAATCATCGACTGATCTTATAAAATGGACCGACATTGCATCGGCCACTTCACTATCCTATTTACCTCCAAAATTGAATACTACAACTTATTTCCGTCGAAAAGTAATTTCCGGAACTTGCGATACAGTATTTACAGGATCGGTGAGAATTGAAATTGTCACCAGTGTCACCGCTAGTGTTGTAGTGAACGATCCGGGACCGATATGTAGTGGTGAAGCGGTAGTGCTAAAAGCAACTCCAACTTTGGGAGGAACTACTCCTACTTATCAATGGTATTTGAATGGAGTTGCAGTGGTTGGCGCAACATCAGATACCTACAATTCAAGCACTTTGAAAAATGGTGATTCGTTAAAGGTGGTATTGACCTCGAATGAAAAATGTGTTTCCAATTCTCCGGTATCGTCCAATAAAATTTTAATTTCTGTTACTTCAGCATTGGTTCCTAAAGTATCTATTACATCGGATCAGGGAACAACAATTTGCGAGGGAACATCAGTTAAATTTTCTTTGGGCAGCAGAAGCGGACAAGGGAATGCACCCACGTATAAATGGTTTTTAAATGGCGTGAATACTGGCGTTACCGATACCTCTTATACTCCTTTAAGCATTAAAGATGGCGATAGTGTTTATGTTGAAATGACAAGCAGTTCAAGTTGTGCTTCAATTAAAACTGTGAACTCATCAGCGTTGAAAATTAAAGTGAATAGCAAACAAAATCCCGATGTACAAATCACGGCTGACAACACAACTATCTGCAGTGGAAAAGAGGTGAGCTTTAAAGTGTCATCAAAAGCAAATGCAGGAACAACGCCTACTTTTCAATGGCAATTGAACGGCGCCAATATAGTAGGTAAAACCGATAGTTTGTTTAACAGCACAACATTGAAAAATGGTGATGCAGTGAGTGTGATCATGAAGTCGAACGCCACTTGTATTAATAAATCAAGCGACACCTCTAATGTTGTGAATATCACCGTGAGTGCAGGAGCAGTAGCAGATGTTGTTATCAATGATCCAGGTGCAGTGTGTGCAGGAACTACCATTGCATTTAAAGCGACTGTGAAAAATGGAGGAGCTACTCCATCATTCATATGGCTCGTAAACGGAGTTTCTTCTGCAAGTGCAGATTCAAATTTCACCACTACTTTTAAAAATGGTGATGTAGTAAAAGTTGTTTTGACAAGCTCGTTAAGTTGCACAGCAAAATCAAAAGATACTTCTAATACAGTGACTATAAATATTATTGCTGCTCCTAAGGCTGCTACAATTTCTTACAAGGGACCTTTTTGCAAAGGCACTGCAAGCGCAAATGTTGATTATGTTTTTGGAAGTGGTGCGTTGGGTGTTTTTAGTTCTGCAAGTGGTTTAGTAATTGATGCTACTAGCGGAAAACTTGATATAGTGAATAGCACAGCAGGAACTTATTCAGTAAAAAATAAAGTCTCTAATTCTTGTGGAAGCGATAGCAGCACAACTACTGTTGTCATTAACGATGCATCTGTGGCCGATTTTGTATATAGCGGTCCATATTGCCAGTCGGCAGGTACCGCAACTCCCGTTTTTATTAATGGAGGTGTGAGCGGAGTATTTACTGCAAAAGTGGGATTGAAAATAAATGCTTCAAGTGGGGTGGTTGATTTGGCTGGAAGTACAGCAGGTACATATGTTGTGACAAACACGATTGCCGCAACTGGTGGTTGCGCTCAGGTTAGTGATACTGGTTTGGTGGTGATTTACCCAAGTAGTCCTAATGCTAATTTTTCTTATTCGTCCTCATCGTTGTGCACGAGTGCTGGAAGTGCAAAAGTGAAATTAGCTGCAGGTGCCAGCGCCGGTGTTTTCTCGGCAAGTCCTGCAGGATTAACTATTAATTCTGTTAATGGAACAATTGATTTAACAACTAGTGCAGCTGGTAAATATACCGTTACCAATGATATTGCTGGAGTAGCGGGTTGTGGTTCAGCGAGTGCAACTCAAAGTGTAGAAATCAGCATTCAAGGAAAAGCTAATTTCTCTTATCCTGATAAAGAATATTGTAAAGATTCAATTTCAATTTCTCCTATTTTAAGTGGTGGAAGTGTTTCAGGAAAATTCCATTCATCAGTTGGATTGGTGATTGATTCTGTTTCGGGAATTGTAAATATTGGTGCAAGCGCTGCAGGAGTTTATTATATCACAAATACCATAGCTGCTGTTGGTGGATGTGCTGCAGTTATTGCAAAGGACACGCTGGAGATAGTAAATACTCCTCAATTAAAAGTTTCTGATGATATGAAAATTCCTCGTGGAAAAACTGTTCAACTGCAAGCAAGCGGAGCCAGCAATTATTTGTGGACGCCATCAACCGATTTAAGCTGCACTGATTGTTCTTCTCCAAAATCAAAACCATCAGAAAATATTACCTATATCGTAAGTGGAAGCAATAAAAATTGTAAGTCGCAAGACACAGTGAATATCATTGTAGAAGATTGCAGTGAAGTGTTTGTTCCCAATGCATTGAATCCGAAAAGTGGGAATGAAGAAAATGCAAAATTATGTGTGTACGGAAGTTGTATTGAGACTATGCATTTTGTGATTTTTGATCGTTGGGGAGAAAAAGTTTTTGAAACGGAAGATCAAGAATTGTGTTGGGATGGAGTTTTTAGAACTATGCAAATGAACTCGGGAGAATTCATTTATGTTCTGGATGCAAAGTTATTAGGTGGAGAAGTTGTTCACAAAAGAGGAAACTTAAGTATAGTGCAATAAGTGCTGAAGTATATAAAAACATATCAACTTGTTTTATGGTTTTTGTGCAGCTTTAGTGTTGTTGCACAAGATCAGCATTTCAGTCAGTTTAGCACTGCGCCGCTGATGCAAAATCCTGCATTGGCTGGTGCAGTGTACGATATGCAAGCGAACATCAATTACAAAAATCAGTGGGGCACAGTAGCGCAACCTTTTTCAACTTCATCAGCATCGTTTGATATGAAGTTAAACAACAGGAAAAAATCGAAGAGTTATTGGGCCACTGGAGTTAATTTATTTAACGATGATGCAGGGTCTTCCAAATTGAGAATTGATGCAATTAATTTCACTTTAGCTTATCACGTTAAATTGAATGCTAATAATGTGCTGGGAGGTGGATTGCAAGGTGGATTTGCGCAAAGAAGAATTAATTACGGAAATTTTCAGTGGGGTAGTCAATACAACGGAACTTATTATGATCCTAATTTGCCAAGCAATGAAATAGATGGATTGCCCTCCAAAATTTATGTAGACTGTGCTTTAGGAATTAATTGGACTTACAGCAATCGCGCATTTACGGCGAAAGTAATTGGAAATAATTATAAGAAATTTAATGTCGGACTTTCGGTTTTTCACGTCAACAGACCCGATGTTTCTTTCACGCAATTGGCAGATCCAATGTACATGAAAATAGTTTTGCACGGACAAGGACTGTTTAGTTTGGGTAATTCAAATATGGCTGTGGCTCCAGGATTTACTTTTTACAATCAAGGAAGTTCTTTGGAGTTTTTTTATGGTGCTTTAATGAGATATGGTTTGAATCAATCCAGCCGATACACAGGTTTTGTTAAAGGCTCGGCATTTTCTGTCGGATTGTTTCATCGCTTGGCCGATGCATTTGTGGCAGTGTTTCAATATGAATTTTCCGACTATCGTTTTGGTCTAAGTTACGATGTTAATCATTCTGATTTACGAACCGCTACAAGAGGATTAGGTGGGTTTGAAATATCAGCAAGTTATATGCTGGCCAATACTTACAAAAGCAGCAGAAGACGATAAAATAACTGCTGCTTTTTGCTAGCACTCGCCTTATTTCTTCAACAAATAAAGAGTAAAAAGAATCACTACTAAAATCGGAATTGCAAATATTGCAATCTTCTTTGTTTTCTTTGCTAGTCTTTCGTCTTCCTTAGAGGCGATTTTGTTGTCAACGCAATCTTGTAAATCCTTTAAGATATTGCTTCCTTTTTGAATATAAGTTCTAGCACCACTTTTTATAGTAGAAAATACAGTCTGTAAATTTTGTTGCGAACTTACCATCACAATGTCAAATTGTGGATTGATTGCCTTTATTCTTTGTATCAGTTCAATGCCTGAAATACTGTTGTCTAAATTGTAATCTAAAAGTATTAGGTCGACTTGAAATTCATTTGCTTTCAATTGATTGAGCAAATCAATTGGATTGAAAAAATATTTAAAATTTACTTTGTCGTGATACTTGCCGTCTAATCCGATAATAATGGATTTTAAATAAAACACGTCGTCATCCACCACCAAAATCGTTAATTTATCTTGCTTGCTCATTACATTAATTTTAGTGTTGTATTTAGATCATTGAATTTATTTTTGAACTGCTCAAATTCCTTTTCCAGTCCATCATTTATTTCTTTCTCTACTATTGTGTTTTCAATGTTTGCAGCATCGTCTTGCATCTCTGTGTAGCCAATCACTGAAAATGAAAATCGCAAGCGATGTGCTATTTGAGCAATTTCCTCGCTGTTTTCTTTCAGTTGCAAAGCACTAATTGTTTCATATGATTCCGCTACAGAAGACTTAATGAGCGCCAGTAATTCCTTCGCTGAACTCTCATCGTTGCTGCAAAAATTTAATATGCTTTGATAAAGGTACTCAGGAGAGATGTTTGCCATGGTAGAAAATTAATTGGTCGTGCTACGAAGTGGATTTTGTGAAAATTCAAATTCTGAATTCTAATTTTCTTTTCTGAAATTAGCGCCTGTACTTAATATGCAAATGAAGAGAGCAACTCAACTTATTATCTGTTTTACTTTTTTTGCATTGATTTTATCTTGTGGTAAGGTTCCTTCCCCAGCCCCGAATGCTGAAGTACAATCAATGGTTTTTGATTTTGAAAATGCCAGTATTGATGGATTTCATTATTTGGTTCCTGATACAACATTCAACACCGTACTGGTTACGAATCCGGTTCGAAAGGGAAAGTATGCACTTAAAAACACTTTGCGTCCCGATGATTTCATTAACAATGGTTACCGTGCTGAATTTGCTATTTACGATTGTGCCAAATACAAAACTGAAGTGTATTATGGATTTAGCTTTTTGATTGATAGCAACTACTCCGACATGCATTACAATTTACTCTGTCAATGGCAGGATTTGCCCAATTATGAGCAAGGGGAATGGTGGACGCCTTCTCCTGTGTTGCGAGGTTCTTCACCGCCAATGGCTTTGGTGTATGCCGATGGGAATTTGGATTTAAAGATGAATGAAAATCCTAGTTCAAATGATCATACGTTTACCGTTGCGTCTTTTGCAAATGCAAAAAAAGGATTGTGGTATGATGTGGTATTTCATGTGTATTGGTCGGATGAAGAGGATGCTTTTGTTGAAGCATGGATCAATGGAAATTATTTAACTCCTTTCAATGGGAGCGATTACAAATTTTACAAAAGAAATTTGTTTAACAGAAGCGGCAACTACTTTAAGTTTGGCCAGTATCGTGGTAAAGAGAAAACTGAACACAGCAACATTGTTTTCTTTGATGAAATTAAAATTGGCAAATCATTTAGTGAAGTAGCGCCATGAAAAAGAAAATATTTACAATAGTGTTTTTTCTTTTGACTGGATATTTTTCAGTGTTAGCGCAGCATAATTTGTCGATGGATTTTGGTAGCCTACGCAATAGATATTTGTATCCAATTACAAATTTGAAATACACCAGTCCGATTATAAAGTCGATTAATACCAAAGTATCATTGCGTTTGCGATCGTATGGTACTTTGTATGTGTTTAGTTTAAGCGCATATGATATTACGCCACATTTGGAGTATGTTATTCCACGTAAATTTAAATCGTTGCAATTTTCTGCAGGATTCGGATTGGATGCACGCATTCGTTTAGTTAATGATCAACGAAGCACAGCTGTGAGTAGCGCCGAACCTTTTTTGAGTTTGGGTGTTCATTGCTCGCACAAAAAACTTTTTTTTGCTGTGCCATGTTGGACGCGGTTTTACAGCAATGGAATATCACATACAATTTTGCCAGAACTCTCTTTTCGTTTTCATGAAAAAGTTGCTGCTTTCATTCGCTGCGAGGTTTCCTATTTAAGTTTATACAATGACAGTTCACAGGAGTGGAGGAATGATAGTTTTATTGGAGTAAACTATTGTTTTTGATCTAATTCGTAGTATATATTATTGCAAAGCATAGAGATGATCTTTTTTTCTTTCATTTTTGCTGTATTAACATTCACAAACTAAAATTTTAATTTATGAGCATGATAAAAGAATTTAAGCAATTCGCAATGAGGGGCAATGTTGTGGATTTGGCCGTAGCAGTGATTATTGGCGGTGCCTTTGGAAAAATAATTTCTTCCTTTATTGAAGATGTCATCACGCCATTGTTGTTGCAGCCTTTGTTGGAAAGAGCTCATATGGATAAAATTCAGGATTTAACTGCTTTTGGATCCGTGAAGTATGGCGTTTTTTTATCAAGCGTTATCAATTTTATCATTGTAGCCTTTGTGCTTTTTTTGGTCATTAAAGGAATGAATGCTTCCAAGAAAAAAGAAGCGGCAGCTCCTGCAGCCGCTCCTGCACCAACAAAAGAAGAAGTGTTGCTGACTGAGATTCGTGATTTACTTAAAAAATAATATGGCCTTCGACGAGTACTTGGGTGAGCGTATCACAAGAATTTTCAAGGAAAAGAAAATTGTTGTTGAAGAAAAAAAGATGATGGGTGGATTGTGTTATTTACTCAATGATAAGATGTGTGTGGGAGTTGTAAAAAATGAGCTGATGGTTCGTTTTGATCCAGATTTACAAGAGGAGGTTTTAAAACGAAATGGTGCACGCATCATGGATTTTACTAAAAAACCAATGCAGGGCTACGTGTTTGTTTCGCCGGAAGGGGTGGATATGGACGATGATTTACAGTCGTGGATTGAACTGGCGATTGAATTTAATCCGAAAGCAAAAGCAAGTAAAAAAAAGAAAAAATAGTATGGCAATAAAATTAACTTCTTTCAAGCAACAAGTAACATTGAATGCTTCTGTTGATGAGCTTTTCGAGCAAATAATGGATTCGAAAAAACACTCCGATTTATCAGGTGCAAAAGCTGTGATTGGTAAAAAAGTAGGCGACAGCTTTTCGGTTTATGACGGTTATGCTTATGGTAAAAATTTAAAAATTATTCCTGGTAAGTTAATTGTTCAGTCGTGGAGAGCGCATGAAGAAAAATGGCCTGAAGAGTGCATGAGCGAAGTGATTTTCGAATTTAAAAAAGTAGACAAAACAAAAAGTAAAATTGTTTTTACCCATAAAAATATTCCTGCTGTTGTTGCCGAAACCTTTAAAAAAGGCTGGATTGATTACTACTGGAGTTTATTAAAAATGAAATACAATAAAACCCGCTCCTAAGAAAGTATTTCAATTCTGTTCACGTTGAAGTATCCTTTGTGAATTTTTCTGCCTTTTCTATCGTTGAATTGAAAACGCAGGATTGCGCTGCGATTTAATCCTTAAATCATCTACGTATTTGTTCGTGAGGCAATTAAGTGGGATGGCGTATTTTTCATGCATTTCGTATTTATTTGGAACCTATCTAGTTAGATCCCGTATACTATGTTCATGGAATTTATGAAACAGCATGTCTTATATATATTGTCATTAATTTCTTTGCCTATCGTTACGGTAGCGCAAACAGATAATGATTTTTGGTTTGTTGCTCCTGAAGTTACCAGCACGCATGCCGATAGACCAGTATTTTTACGATTGTCTACAGGAGCTGCTGCAGCCACTGTTACCATTGAGCAGCCTGCCAATGCAGCTTCGTTTAATGGAGGTAGTCCAATCGTTTTATCAATTGCAGCCAATACTACTTATTCTCAAGATTTATCTGTATGGATTGACATGATTGAAAATGGTAGTCCTGCAGCCAATGTAGTTGAGAATAAAGGCTTGCACATTACATCCACACAAAATATTAATGTTTATTACGAAGTAGTAGGTACTGCAACAGGAAGAGTGCTGAACTCGGATCTCTTTGTGTTAAAAGGCGCAAATGCCTTAGGTACCAAATTTTACACGCCGTTTCAAGATATATTGCAAAATGGAAAAGTAGATTGGTCTTTGGCCGGAAATTCAGCAATTGATGTTGTAGCAACAGAAGATAATACGACCATCACCATTACTCCAACAAAAAATATAGTTGGTCATGCTGCAGGAATCCCTTTTTCTATTGTATTAAATAAAGGGCAAACCTATTCAGCAATGGCTACCGGAACGTTAGGTGTGGATCATTTGGGTGGCACATTAATTTCTTCAAATAAACCAATTGCTGTTACTATAAAGGATGACTCAGTATTACAAGGTGATGGTTTAGATTTGATTGGTGACCAAATGGTGCCAGTGAGTATAGCAGGGACCAATTATATCGTAAATAAAGGCTTTTTAAGCGCGCCTGATGTCAATACTGGTGACAGAGCGGTGATTTGTGCTACAGAAAACAATACCACGATTAAAATTGGAGGAGTTTTAAAAACTACAATCAACGCTGGTCAAATTTACAATTATCAAGTTACACTGGCTTCAGAATATATTGAAACGTCGCATCCAGCTTATGTTTTGCATGTTTCGGGTTTTGGTAATGAAGTGGGTGGTGCACTTCTTCCTCCAATAGTTTGCACAGGATCAAGAACGGTGAGTATTACCAGGGTTACTACAGCAGATTTTTATTTAAATATTTTGGTGTTGAATGGTGGTCAAAATAATTTTACCATCACCAACAGTGCCACTGGAATCA
>JAPLEZ010000119.1:0-2017 GCA_026390935.1 Bacteroidota bacterium | reverse complement strand
CGCAAGCAATTCCTGGCGCGTCATTCAGTGTTGTGCCTGGTACACCTGTGGCTGGACAATGGTATTCTGCAAGAATACTGGTGAGTACAGCAGATTTTCCTTCTGGAAGTAATAGCACTGTTGCTAATAGTAGCAGCGATTTTCAATTGGGTTTGCTCAATGGTGATTTAACTGGTGGTGCTGCTCGCTACGGATATTTTTCTGATTATTCTTCAGTTGCTGGCGGAAGTGCCAATGCAAGTGCAACTCCTATTTGTTACAATACTAGCACTAGCATTGTACTTGCAGGTAGTGCAGGAAATGTTCAGTGGCAGCAATCGGCAAATGGTGTTTCGGGATGGACCAATGTAAGCGGTGGAATCGGCGCAACTACTACAACCTATTCTACACCTTTAATGACCACCAATACTTATTACAGAGCTGTATTAACAAAAGGGACTTGTCCGGCTGTAAATTCTACAGTTGCAACAGTTTTGGTTGATCCATTGACTGTAGTCGGAACAGTTTCAAGCAACGCAACAGTTTGTTCAGGCGCTAATTCTGGTACTTTGACTTTATCTGGAAATGTAGGAAGTGTGGTGCGTTGGGAAAGTTCTACCGATAATTTTTCAACAAAAACCAACATTGCTAATGTTACCAATACTTTGACGTACACTAATATTTTAGCGTCAACTAAATATCGTGCGCTTGTAAAATCAGGAGTTTGTTCTTCAGGGAATTCATCCTCTGCAACAATTACTGTTGATGCTCCAACGGTGGCTGGAGCGGTAACTAGTGATGCAACGGTGTGCTTGGGAACAAATTCGGGCACTTTGACTTTGGCGGGAAATACAGGAAGTATTGTTCGTTGGGAAAGTTCAACCAATAATTTTGCTACATCAACAACAATTGCCAATACTACGGCAAGTCAGACTTACACTAATATTTCAAGCGCTACAAAATACAGAGCGGTGGTGAAATCGGGAACGTGCTCTGCAGGAAATTCTGCTTCTGCAACCATATCAGTGAATCCTGTTTCCGTTGGAGGTACAGTGAGTGGAGGTGCGTCGGTTTGTGCAAGTGGCAATTCAGGTACATTAACTTTAAAAGGATATACAGGAAGTATTATTAGATGGGAAAGTTCAACTGATAATTTCGCAACTGTTACAACCATTGCCAATACAACAATTAATCAAGCGTATTCAAATTTGTCAAAATCAACAAAATACCGAGCAGTAGTTCAGTCGGGTTCATGCGCAACAGCAAATTCAACAGCAGCTACAATTGCGGTTGCATCTCCATCAGCAGGCGGTGTATTAAGTGGTTCAACCGTGGTTTGTCCGGGAAATAATTCTGGCGTAATTAAATTGTCGGGATATACTGGTACAGTAAAAGGATGGGAAAGTACAACGGATGCAACGTTTGGTGGTTTTCATACCAAAAGTATTGCCAACACAACTACAACTTTAGCATACAGTAATGTGCATGAAACAACAAAATACAGAGCCCTGGTGCAATCGGGAGCATGTGCAGCGGCAAGTCCGGCACCTGCTGTAGTAACCATGGCTATTGCGCCAAGCATTGGTGTTGTTACTGGTGATGCTACAGTTTGTTCTGGATCTAATTCGGGAACAATTACAATTTCAGGAAGTACTGGAAGTGTTGATCATTGGGAAAGTTCTACAGATAATTTTGTAACAAGCGCTGTCATTGCTAATACAGCAACTTCTTATAATTTCACAAATGTAAATAAAAACACGAAATACCGAGCAGTACTGGTATCGGGATGTTTAACAGCAACAACAGGATCTGCTGCTATTACAGTAAATGCAGTTTCAAATGGAGGTGTTTTAAGTGGTGATGCATCAGTTTGTTCTTCTGGCAATTCTGGACAATTGACATTGGTTGGAAATGTTGGGAACATATTGAGATGGGAAAGTTCTGAAGATAATTTTTCAACTACCACAGCGATTGCAAACACAAGTGCAACTCAAGTATATACCAACCTTGCTAAAAGCAAGCAGTACCGAGTGGTGGT
>JAPLEZ010000041.1 GCA_026390935.1 Bacteroidota bacterium | reverse complement strand
GGCGAACAATGTGCCCCATTTGCCATTGCTTACTGTCAAGGCCTTTTAAAATTCCTAACCAACGATTACGCAACAGAGCTACTTCATTAATTATGGTTTCAAAATCAATAACTTCATCCTCTCCGTCCACATACTTTTCCGCATCACGACTGGTACCATTTGCAAGGCAGTCATCTCTAAGGAGAAAATTGCTGTTGGGATATTGAATCTTACTGAAGTATTTCGGGCAACAGATAACACGAATGCTGTTTTCCCCATACCAGGTCGTGCAGCCAAAATCAACAAGTCACCCGGCTGCCATCCTGAGGTGAGTTGGTCTAATTCAGTAAAACCTGATGGCACACCACTTATACCTTCTCCTTTTTCTCCGGCTTTTTTAATTTGTTCTTTGGCTTGCTTAATCAAGGTCGCCATGCTATCGTAGTTCTTGCGGATATTTCCTTCGGCTACCTGAAAAAGATTTTTTTCGGCAGTATCCAACAAGCTGAAAACATCAGTTGTTTCGTCGTAAGCATCGCGAATGGTATCAGAGGAAATTCGAATCAATTCTCTTTGAATGTATTTTTGAGAAATGATACGTGAGTGGTATTCTATGTTTGCTGCTGATGAAATACGATTGGTCAATTGCGATAGGTAATATGCTCCGCCTACCATCTCCAGCTCACCATTTTTTTGCAAATCATTTTTTACTGTCAGCAAATCGATAGGTTCTGATCGTTGAAACAATCGTTGAATAGACGCATATATTCTGTTGTGAGCATCTTTATAAAAACTATCGGGTTGTAAAATGTCAATTACGGCATTAAGCGCATCTTTCTCCAGCATTAAAGCACCTAGTACAGCTTCTTCTAAATCAACGGCTTGAGGCGGTACTTTACCATGTTGTTCTTCCATGGTGAGGGAGGTCACACGTTTTTTAAAGGCTGTCTTTCTATCACGAATCTTGTCCATAAACTAGCTAATTTAAAGTGACTTATGCTTTTGAATGAGTAGGTAAAGATGAGGAAAAAAGGGGAGAGTTCAAAGGATTTCTGAACCTTGATTCACTTGATTAAAAGATTAATCTTGATGCAGATCCTTTAATCCTTTCATCAAGTGAATCAAGGTTCAGACGATAGACTATCACTCCACAACAACACCCATTGCGCAGAATTTTTCAATTCTTTTTTCAATGCGCTTGTCGACTTTCATTTTTTTGAGTTTTGTAAGGTTGCTTACAATGGCTTCCTTAACATATTTGCAGGCTTCGGGAACGTTCGAGTGCGCTCCACCAACTGGTTCTTTAATAATGCCGTCAATCAATTTGTTTTTCAACATGTCTTTGGAAGTCAGCTTTAATGCTTCAGCCGCAGTTTCCTTATGGTCCCAGCTTCTCCATAAAATTGAAGAGCAGGATTCAGGAGAAATTACCGAATACCATGTGTGTTCCAACATCAATACCACATCACCCACACCAATTCCCAAAGCTCCACCTGATGCGCCTTCACCAATAATGATACAGATAATAGGCACTTTAAGTTGAGCCATTTCAAATAAATTTCTTGCGATGGCTTCCCCTTGTCCGCGCTCTTCTCCTTCTAATCCCGGATATGCTCCAGGAGTGTCGATGAGGCAAACAACAGGACGGTTGAATTTTTCAGCCATTTTCATCAGTCGCAAAGCTTTGCGATAGCCCTCAGGATTTGGCATCCCGAAGTTTCTGTACTGACGCATTTTTGTGTTGATTCCTTTTTGGTGGCCAATGAACATGATGCCTTCGCCGTTGATGCTGGCGAGTCCGCCAACCAAAGCTTTGTCATCACGGACGTTACGGTCGCCATGCAATTCAATAAAAGAATCTTTATCACAGATGCCATCTATATATGCCAAAGTATATGGGCGCTCAGGATGACGCGATACCAGTACTTTTTGCCAAGCCGATAAATTGGAATACAATTCCTTTTTGGTTTCGACTATTTTTCTTTCAATATCTTTTATGGTTCCCGAAGCGTCAACACCGCTGATCACTTCAATTTCCTTGGCTTTTTCCAAATGCTCGTAGAGCTCTGCAATTGGTTTTTCGAATTCTAAAAATGTAATCATACTAAATTCGTTTGGGGGGCAAATATAAGAATAAGTTCAATGTTTAAAGTTCAATGTTTAAAGTTCAGTGAAAATGCCTGAATTTCTTTTAGATTAGCAAACACTTATGAAAGCAATTGTAAACACCATATACGGTCCGCCTGAAATTCTTGAACTTAAGGAAGTAGAAAAACCTTTTCCTAAAGATAACGAGGTACTCATTAAAATTCACGCAACAACGGTTAATCGCACCGATTGCGGATTTCGCAAGGCTGAATATTTTGCTGTGCGTATTGTTGGCGGATTGTTCAAACCCAAAAACAAAATTTTAGGCACCGAGCTATCTGGGGAGATTGAAGCCATTGGTAAAAATGTGAAAGAATTTAAAGTGGGTGATGCGATCTTCGGCTTGAGCACTTTTAAGTTTGGAACGCATGCTGAATATATTTGCATGGAGGAAAGGAAGTCGATAGTGACCAAACCAAAAAACTTTTCTTACAATGAATCAGCCGCAGTGTGCGAAGGATTGATGCTGGCTTTCAACTACATCAGTAAAATTGATTTCAAAAAAAATCCAAAAATATTAATCAACGGTGCGTCAGGTTCTATAGGTTCTGCAGCGGTGCAATTGGCAAAATATTTTGGTGCTGATATCACTGCTGTTTGCGGTACAAAAAATTTAGAGTTGATTAAGTCCTTAGGTGCCAATGAAGTGATGGACTATACTAAAGAAGATTTTACTCAAAACGGACAATTGTACGATGTAGTGCTGGATGCCGTTGGGAAAAGCACTTTTTTCAAGTGCAAAAAAATCATGAAACCGGGTGGCGTTTATTTTTCTTCGGAACTCGGACCCTGGTCGCAAAATGTGTGGATGGCTTTGTGGACTCCATTGTTTAGTAATAAAAAAGTAAAATTCCCCATTCCAACCGATAGTAAAAAAGATATGAATTTTTTTAAGAAATTGATTGAGGAGGGGCATTACCGGGCAGTTATCGACAGAGTTTATCCACTGGAACAAATTGTGGAGGCTACAAAATATGTAGAAACTGGTGAAAAAACCGGAAATGTGGTGATTGCAGTTGTAAATCTAGCTGAAAAGTAAAGCTATTCAATAGCAATAAATTGCTGTTTAATTAGTATATTTGACGTTAATAAGCAATATAATTCTTATGAATTACGATCTTTCATTGAATCAAAACATTCTGGTTGATCTGGGTAAGAAGCTTCGTGAGCAACGCTTGAATCAAAACCTTTCTTCTAAAGAATTGTCTGCAAAGAGTGGTGTAAGTGAACGGACAATTTCGGGTTTTGAACGTGGTGAAAAAAACATATCACTCGTTAATTTAATTGAGCTTCTTCGGGCCTTGAAGCTGATAAATAATCTCAGTCAACTTATACCTGAGCTTCCTGCGATTAGTCCTTTGCAATTGATGGAGATGGAAAAGCTAAAAAGAAAAAGAGTAAGAAAATAAATGGGGATTAAAGTTTACATATGGAATAAATATGTTGGAGCATTGGTTAAAACGCCGCAAGGCGTGGCATTTCAATATGACCCTGAGTTTGTGAAATTAAACCTTGAGATTTCCCCGATTAATTTGCCTTTAAAAGGAAAAACAGTTTACATTAATGAAGCTGATTGGAAAGAAACCGGCGGAATACCAGGGTTGATTTATGATTCGCTTCCCGATCGTTTTGGTACAGATCTCCTCAAAACCTATTTTCTCGAAAAAGGTCTTCCTGAAAAAGACATTGAAGTGTTTTCGAAACTGCAATATATTGGTGCCAGGGGGATGGGTGCTTTGGAGTACCGTCCGGCCATTGATACGGAACAAACTGACGGCATTATTTCGTTAGAGGAAATAGAAAAAATTTCGCTTCTTGGTACAAAAGGGAAGGAAGCATTGCATACAAATATTAAAGACAAAAAAGCTCTGTTTCAAATCCTTCATATAGGAACTTCCGCAGGAGGCGCGAGAGCAAAAGCATTAATTGCGATCAACAAAAAAACAGGAGTAATTAAATCCGGTCAGATTTATCATGGATCGGATTATGAGTCTTATTTAATCAAAATTGATGGCGCTAATACTGAAAATTTAGGAGAGCCAAGCGGTTTTGGTAGATTGGAATTTACCTATGCCCAAATGGCTAAAGATTGCGGAATACAAATGACCGATTGCTCACTTTATGAAAAGGTGCATTTTTTAACTAAAAGATTTGATCGTACTGCAAATGGTGAAAAAATCCACATACATTCTTTGTGTGGAATTTTGGGTTTGGATTATAATAAAGTGGGTGAGTATTCTTATGAGCAATACTTTATGACTGCGCGAACCTTGGGATTGGGTCAAGATGCATTAGAGCAAATTTTTAAGCGTATGGTTTTTAATGTTTTGGCACATAATTGCGATGATCACACCAAAAATTTTTCATTTATGATGGATCAAAATGGTTGTTGGTCTTTGAGTCCTGCATTTGATGTTTGTTATTCCTATAACAGTTCAAATGAGTGGGTTAACGGACATAATATGAGAGTGAACAACAAGCGAGTTAATATTTTATATGCCGATTTAATGTTTGTTGGAGAGAAATTCAATATCAAGAAACGAAAAGAGATATTTGAAAATATAAAATTGGTTATTGATAAATTTAAGATTTACGCAAAAAAAAACAATGTTAAGCCAGAACTGATCAGGGAAGTGGAGAAAAATCGACCGAAAATCAAAATCGAATAAGAAAATGATAGTACATCCTAACGCTAAAATTAATCTCGGATTAAATATTGTGAACAAACGCAGCGACGGTTTTCACGACATTGAAACGGTGTTTTATCCTATTCCATTGAATGATGTTTTGGAAATTACGCGTGATGAAAAAACTTCTTTTATTTCCTCAGGGATAGATATTCCCAGCAATGGCGGGGATAATTTAGTGATGAAGGCTTATTCGCTTTTGAATGAAGATTTTGATTTGGAAGAGCTAAAAGTACACTTGCTTAAAGTAATTCCGATTGGTGCCGGATTGGGTGGAGGATCTGCCGATGCGGCATTTATGCTGAAAGTTGTTCGCGATTATTGTCGTTTGCCTTTGAGCAATGATCAGTTAAAATCCTATGCTGCAAAATTAGGAAGCGATTGCTCATTTTTTATTGACAATCAAGCTTCCTATGCCTGGGGACGAGGTGAATTGATGAAGCCGATGAACCTGTGGTTGAAAGATTATCACCTGTTATTGGTTTATCCCAATTTGCACATCAGTACAGCTCAGGCTTATTCTCGCGTAGCACCAAAAGTTCCTGCTGTCAACGTTCAGGATGTTGTTCAGTTGCCCATCGAAGAATGGAAGGATAAATTAACCAATGACTTTGAAATTTCCGCTTTTGAAATCTATCCTGAATTGAAAAAACTCAAAGCGGATTTGTATGAAATGGGCGCGATATACGCGTGTATGAGTGGAAGTGGTTCTTCGTTCTTTGGGATTTTTAAGGAGAAGAAAGAATTGGATGCAGCAATGAAAAAGTACTCGCATTGGTGGGTGGAGTTGTAATTATTTCCCACAGATTTCACAGATCTTCACAGAAACCACAAGTATGGATTCTGTGAAGATCTGTGAAATCTGTGGGAGACGTTTTAAATTCTTATTTTCGCATTATGGCACATAAAGCAGGATTTGTAAACATAGTAGGAAGTCCCAACGTTGGGAAGTCAACATTGATGAACCAATTGGTGGGAGAGCGACTCTCTATCATCACTTCAAAGGCGCAAACCACGCGTCACCGCATCATGGGGATTGTGAACGGTGAAGATTTTCAAATCGTTTATTCCGATACCCCCGGCATCATGAATCCCAAGTACAAAATGCAGGAAGGGATGATGAATTTTGTGAATTCAGCTTTATCCGATGCAGATATATTTTTGCTAATCACAGATGTGGAAGAAAGCGAACCCGAAAATCAGAATTTGTGGGAAAAGATCATAAAATCAACTGTTCCAAAGCTGCTCATCATCAACAAAATTGATTTGATCGATCAACAAAAACTAGAAGATCTGGTAGAAAAATGGGCGCAAAAAATTCCGGGCATTAGCATTTTACCGGTGTGCGCGCTGGAAGGGTTGAATACCAAATTCCTACTCGATTGGATTTTGAAGAACCTTCCCGAATCGCCTGCTTATTTTGACAAAGACCAGCTCACCGATAAACCCGAAAGATTTTTTGCTTGCGAAATCATACGCGAAAAAATCTTGTTGAACTATGATAAAGAAATTCCTTACAGTGTTGAAATAGAAGTGGAGGCTTTCAAACGTGAGAAAAAAATCACCAGAATTTCAGCAATCATTTACGTTGCAAGAGATTCTCAAAAATCAATTATCATAGGCCATCAGGGCAGTATGCTCAAAAAAGTTGGCACTGCCGCGCGCATTGAGTTGGAAGAGTTTTTACAGGAAAAAGTTTTTCTGGAAATGCACGTTAAAGTGCAAAAGGAATGGAGAAGTGACGACAAGCAATTGAAAAGATTTGGATACCTTTAAAGAAGTAAAAAGGTAAAAGTAAAAAGCCAAAAGGGAAGATGTCAATTAACATAAGTCATATCACCAAATTATACGGTCAGCAAAAAGCGCTGAACGATGTTTCATTCAATATTTCATCAGGAGAAATTGTTGGTTTTCTCGGTCCGAATGGCGCCGGAAAATCTACTTTGATGAAAATCATTTGTTGTTATTTGCCTCCTTCTGAAGGCAACATAAAAGTGTGTGGTTTGGATGTTATGGAGCAATCTATGGAAGTTCGAAAAAAGGTTGGTTATCTTCCTGAGCACAATCCTTTGTACTTGGATATGTACGTAAAAGAATACTTGGAATTTGTAGGTAGATTTTATCATGTGAAGAATTTGAAAAACCGTGTTGGCGAAATGGTGGAGATGACGGGATTGACGGTGGAGCAAAACAAAAAAATCGGACAATTGTCGAAAGGATACCGTCAGCGTGTTGGCTTGGCTCAGGCCATTATTCATGATCCTCAAGTTTTAATTTTAGATGAACCAACAACAGGATTGGATCCTAATCAGCTTTCCGAAATCCGCGCTCTCATTAAAACCCTCGGAAAAAATAAAACAGTAATGCTCTCTACTCATATCATGCAAGAGGTAGAGGCGATTTGTGAAAGAGTAATCATCATCAATAGCGGTAAAATTGTGGCCGATAATTCCATCTCCGGAATTTTGGAAAAAGGGGAGACGCTGGAAAAAGTTTTCCAGAACTTAACAAAAGCTGTAAAATAATTTCTTATTGGAAATTAATCTTTGTTTATTTGCAGCGCAATTAAAAAAATCAATTAACAAAACATAAAAAATGGCTAATTACTTATTTACTTCCGAATCAGGTTCCGAAGGGCACCCGGACAAAGTTGCCGACCAAATCTCTGATGCTTTGGTAGACGAATATTTAAGAAGAGATCCTGCTTCCAGAATCGCTTGTGAAACTTTAGTAACTACAGGTTTAACTGTTTTAGCAGGTGAGGTAACTTGCAACGGTCATTTCGATCAGCAAGAAGTGGCGCGTAACGTAATTAAAAGAATTGGCTACAACAAAGCAGAATATATGTTTGATGCTGATTCTTGCGGTATCATTTCTGCTATTCACGGTCAGTCTCCCGACATCGCTCAAGGTGTTGATGAAGGTGCTGGATTGCACGCTGAACAAGGTGCTGGTGACCAAGGGATGATGTTTGGATACGCTACCAGCGAATCTGCGAACTACATGCCATTGGCTTTGGACATCGCTCACAAATTGTTATTGGAATTGGCTGCTATCCGTAAGGAAGGCAAACAAATGAAATATCTTCGTCCTGATGCTAAATCTCAGGTGACTATTGAATACAACGATAAAAATCAACCTGTAAGAATTGATACTATCGTTATTTCTACACAACATGACGACTTCGATAAAGAAGACAAAATGTTGAAGAAAATTGCAACCGACATGAAAGCGATCTTGATGCCAAGAGTGCTTTCTAAATTGTCTGCTGCCAACAAAAAATTATTCGGTAAAGACATTATCTACCATATCAACCCAACCGGTAAATTCGTAATCGGTGGTCCTCACGGAGATACTGGTTTAACAGGTAGAAAAATTATCGTTGATACTTACGGAGGAAAAGGTGCTCACGGTGGTGGTGCTTTCTCTGGAAAAGATTCATCTAAAGTTGACCGTTCTGCAGCTTATGCTACTCGTCACATCGCTAAAAACTTGGTTGCAGCAGGTGTTGCTGAAGAGGTTTTGGTGCAAGTGGCTTACGCAATTGGTGTTGCTAAACCAGTTGGTTTGTATGTTAACACTTACGGAACTGCGAAAGTGAAATTGACTGACGGTGAAATCGCAATTAAAATCGCGAAATTATTCGACATGAGACCGGCTGCTATCATCGAGCGTTTTGGTTTGAGATACCCAATCTTTGGTTTAACTGCGGCTTACGGACACATGGGAAGAGATTCTTATGAGAAAGAAGTTGAGTTGTTGTACAACGGTAAAAAAACCAAAAAGAAAGTTACT
>JAPLEZ010000032.1 GCA_026390935.1 Bacteroidota bacterium | reverse complement strand
ACTCACCTTCAATATTGACAACCAGTTCACCTGGTTTTGCTATGGATTCTTTTATTATTGAAGAAAAATAAGAAACAAGATTCTTTATTGAATCTTCAGAAAAGGAATATTTACAATAATCTAATCGAAATCTTATTATGTCAGCCTCAGGGAGAACATATAAATTCATATCAAAATTAATATCTACTCCGATATTAGATTGATAAACATCAAAGAACCTTTTCCCTGATTCATCCTGAACAAAATCTAAAAAATTAAAATATACTGAAGTAAGGGCAAGTTGATCTTCAACACCATTAATCGCTATATCTTTTAATATCTCTCCAAAAGGATAATTTCCATTTTTAATAGCTTCTCTTGAATTAGAATATACCTTTTTAACCAAACTGCTGAAAGTTTCAAAATTTTCAATTTTTGATCTAAACATTAAAGGATTAATAAACAACCCTGAAGCTCTTAAATATTCTTCTTTAGAGCGCAAAGAAACCGGTATCCCAACAACTAAATCCTTACTTCCACTGATCTTACTAAGGAAAACATTATATCCCGCCAATAAACAAGAAAACAAATTAATGTTATTACTCTGAGCAAATTCCCTTATAAGGAAAGTAAAGGAACTATCAAATTCAAAATATATACTTGCCCCCTCACGATTTAAAGAAATACTTGTGTTTTCAGTAGGCAACTTTATTTTCTCATTATAATTCTCAAGGAAATTTTTCCAATATTTCTTTTTAATATTCTTCCCCTCGCCTTTTAACAATTCTTGTTCATCAAATACATATTTATCAAAATATCTACTTTCAGAAATATCAACAGTATCACTTCCTATGCTTTTAATAGAAAAATATCTCTCTTCAAGTTCTTTAACCATTATCATTAAAGAAGTTCCGTCAATAATAATATGATGAATCACAAACAAAACCCTTGATCCTCCGTTTTTATTTTTTATTACACTAAAACTAAATAATGGGCCTTTTTTAAGATCAAATGCTTTTCTGCAGATCTTTGTGACTTTTAGATTAAATTGATTTTCTCCATCGACTTCATACTCCTGAATATTAACTGAATTTACAGAATCAGATTTTCGATATAATTTCTCTTCTCTCAAATCAAATGTTGACCGAAGAATTTTATGCTTTTTAAGCAAGTTATTAGTGGCGACACGGAGGCATTCAACACATACATCTTCACCAACATCAAGGAACATTGGAATATTGTATGCAGAACTATTAATGTTTTTTTGCTGATTGATCCACATACTGATTTGAAGACTTGATGCCTTACCATGAGCAGAAGAATCACCATTAAAAGTTGATAATACAGGCAAAGAAGCATATATCTGCTTCATTAATTTTTCTATAGTATCATATTCATACAAAACATCGGCTGAAAGATCTGTATTGAAGCGCTCGTTAATGAAGAAAACCATCCTCATTATTACTACTGAATCAATCCCATAATTAAAGAACGATTGGTTTCTAGGTATGGTAAAATCCTTCCCGAGTTCTTCTTTCAAAACATTCAGAATCTCTTTTTCTTCACTGGTATAAATTAATTCCTCAGCTTCAAAATTTTGTGTATCAGTTAAAGAAGATAAACGGAAAACCTCATGTAGTTTTTCATTCATAAACGCTTCCCTGCATGCCGCACGCTGAATCTTCCCACTGGTGGTTTTAGATAAAGTCCCTTTACGAACCAATACCAACTCATCAATGGGTAATTCCAGTTCGGTTGACAAATTGGATACTACAGCATTGATGATTTGCTCTTTGTTGGTCTGACTGTTAAGTTTCGCCTCAGCAACAACCACCAGTTTTTCATTAACATTGAACGCAGCTACCGAATTTGGAATAAGATAATCATGCGCTATTCCTGTCAGATGCTCAATATCCTGAGGATAATAATTCCTACCGTTAATGATGATCAAATCCTTTATCCGGCCCGCTATATATAAGTTGTTATTGCTGTAAATCCCTAAATCTCCTGTTCTAAAATACTTTTTACCTTTTAGTTGAACAGCAAAATTTTCTTTGGTTTTTACTGCATCATTCCAATAACCCTGCGCTACGCTTTCTCCGCTAACAATGACTTCTCCCACTTTTCCATTTTCCTGCTCCTGTAAATCTTCTGTAATTATTTTGATGTCTAAGGCAGAAACACTTCCGCAATTCACCAGCTCCGTTCCTGCAAGCGTGAAATTTCCATAATCAGAAACAGATCCGCCTGAAATCAGCAAAGTAGTTTCAGCCATTCCGTAACATGGATAAAATGAACTAAAACTAAATCCGCAGCTTTTAAATTTCTCATGAAAATCACGTAAAGTTTTAGCGCTTACAGGTTCTGCACCGTTAAAAGCAACCTTCCAGGAAGAAAGATCAATGGCTTTTAAAGCTTCCTGATCAATACTTTTTACACATAAATCATAGGCGAAATTCGGACCGCCGCTCACCGTTGCTTTATAGTGAGATATAGCTTCCAGCCACTTTGTCGGCGATTGTAAAAAATCAATCGGCGCCATTAAAATGGCTTTAAATCCGGTGAATAAAGATTGAAGGATATTTCCTATCAAGCCCATATCATGATAAAAAGGAAGCCAACCTACCAAAATATCATTGGCCGACATTTTAAAGACTTCCTTTATCGAAAGTTCATTGTGTAAAATATTGCCGTGCGACACCATCACTCCTTTTGGATTTCCGGTTGAACCTGAAGTATATTGCAAAAAGGCGATATCCTCTTTACTGATTTCAACGGATGAATAAGCAAAATCTTCTTCAATCTTATCAATTTCACAAAGTGAAATAGCATTGTTTTCTATACCTGAAAGAAATCCACTTCCCGAAATAGACAAAACGATGGAAGGACTTGCATCTTCAATGATTTTAATTAAACCAGCTCCTTTTTTATTTTTTTTAGGTGGATAGGACGGAACGGCAATCATACCTGCCATCAAACAGCCCATGAAAGATTTAATAAAATCCAGGCCTTGAGGAAAAAGTAAAAGAACACGATCACCCTTCTTTCCCGTTTTTTGCAGATAGGCAGCGATTTTTTTGGCCTCTTCATAAAGCTCAGAATACGTGAGCTCAGTTTCTTCCCCTTTACCATTCAAAAAAACAAAAGCTACCTTATCGGGAAATAAAACCGCTCTTTTTTCTACAATCTCTGTTATAGATTGGAAAGGTGAAAGATCTGATATTTTTCCATCTTCACTCACCACACAAAATTTTATTAGCGTTTAGAAATAAGATGTTTTCAAGTGCATTTTCAGCAGGAAATTCTACTTCATTATAAATTGAAATAACCTTATCAATTAAATTACTCAACGGTTCCATGAAATTGACAATAGGCCAATCTGATCCGAAAAGTATTTTCGAATTATACGGCTCCTGAAACACTAATTTTAAGGTCTCCTTGGAGCTATTAATAAATCCCGATAAATCAGCATAAACATTATCTATTTCCAGCAATTCTCTTATTAAAGGTTGGTCCAGCTTAAATCCAGCATGGGCCAATATGAAATTTACATTAGGATAGTTTTTCGCAACATTAACTATTCTTCCTGGTTCAGCGTATTCATTTTTTAATTTTTCAATTGAAAAGCCAGTATGTATTAATACAGGGAGTTTTTTTGAATTAGCATATTCATAACAATCATTCAACCTTATATCATCAATTGCGAATCCAAATGGAGGATATAGCTTTATCCCTGAAAAACCATATTCTTCAACACCTTTCTTTAAAAGGTCAAGTCCTCCCACTCTTTCCGGGTGAAAACCTGCAAAAACCTCAAATCTACCAGGGTACTTATTTAAGATTTTATAGTGTCTTAAATACCTATCTTCAATGCTTTCATCTGCTTCTCCAATTACACCGTTATCGTCCACAATAAGCAATATTGATTTCTTGATATTGGCATTATTCATTTGAACGAGCATCTTTTCACAATATTCATCACGAAGAAATGCTTTCATTAAGGATACTCTTTTCCTTGTTATAAGAGAGTTTTCATCTTTATGGCTCATCACTCCTTCTAAAAACTTTTCAGGATACAATGCATGATAAGCCATATGGGTATGGATATCAATGATATTTTTCATATATTAATTGATTCGATATTTTTATAATCTATAATTACCTTTTTTCTCTTAAGCTTCATAGTTGAAGTAAGTAATCCATTATCAATAGATGGCTCTTTACCAATTAATGAAATACTCGATATTTTTTCATACTCCAAAAGGTCCTTATTTACCCTCTGTATAAGTTGCTTTATGTCTGATAATGAAGAGGTCTCAGAAAAAAGAAATGCCTTTATATCATATCCATTAGGAGAATAAACCAGAGATGTTTTAACTTTAGGTATTTGATTTAGCTTCTTTTCAAGCTTTAAAGGGTAAACCTTTTTACCACTTGACAATACTATTACATCATCAACCCTTCCTGTAATAAATAAAAAACCATTTTCATCAATATAACCAGTATCTCCTGTGTGGATATAATCATTCTTGATATTTAAAACTTTTTCATTAATAGCGTCATATTCCTTATTAAACTTAATAAGCACCTCTGAATTATCATCAATCTTTACTGTTCCTTTAGCAGGTTTTCCTACACTACCTATTTTAAAATCCTTAGGACTATTCATAACAGTTGTAGTTTGTTCACTTTGCCCATAAGCTTCATATACTTTAACGCCAACTTTATAGAAAGATTCTAGGGTAGCTTTTTTTGTTGGAGCACTACCTGTAACAAATAAGTCTGCATGTCCACCATATACTTTTTTCACTTTCTCAAATAGCCTTTTGGCAAACCATTTTTTAAGGAGATGCTTATCACTTTTCTTATTTAGTCCCAGCTTAAGAAAAAGATTAAATAATTTTTTTTCCTTACCAGTAAACTTTTTGATACGTGCCTCTATCAGCTCCGCTATTGCATCATATACAGGAGGAACAGAAATCATGATATTGGGTTTTTCCATCATAAGGTGCTTAATGCAATTTTGCGGAGTAGATAACAATATATCCATTCCATTAAGTAAGGCAATCCTTACAAAATCCCTTTGCATCGGATGAGAAAAAGGAAGAAAAATAAAAATTTTATTATTTTTCTTCCTTAAAATCATCCATACAGACCCTCGTAATCGGAAATACAGCTTAATTTTTTTTAAAAGATTAAGATGCTCTTGTTTAAAAAACTTTCTGTTAATATATTTTACTTTTTCTGAGGTCCCTGAAGAAAATACAATACTAAAGTCCTCCTGTATTAAATTTTTATTAGAATAGAAAGGAACTGTAGATTCTTTTATGATAAAAGAATCTAGCGTAGAATCCTCATCTACATTAAAATAAAGTGATTTTACTTTCTCAAAAGAAAACGAACTGACAAGAGAATAATCAACTAAAATCAAATCTAAACCTAATCCTGAAATTACCTCGTTAAGTGCCTCCTGAGAAAAAGTTTCTGGTATTGCAACAGATTGGAATCCACCCCTAATACATGCATGATCAATCACCATCCACATATATGATGTTGTCCCAAGTATCCCGATTTTTTTTCCTAATCCGGGATTATTAGAAGCCTTTTGTATTAAGGTAACTGCCTTATTTACATCCAGCATAAAATCCTGAAAAGATTTTATGCATCTCTGATTTTTTTCGAAGTAACAAATATGCCGATTAGTCTCTTTTTCTAGCTTTTGATACGCTTTATACCAAACGTCTTTCATAAGAGTTACCGTTTAAATTTCTTCACCAATTCAGCAATATCTCCAACAGTCTTCAATTCAGAAAACTCAATCTCAGCAATAACATCCTCAATTTCACAATCAATGATCTCCTCTATTCCAATCAACAAACTCATGAATCGTATTGAATCAATGCCCAAATCTTTTATGGAACTGTTAAGTTCCACATTATGATCCTTAATTTCAATTTCGCAAACTGAACAGACCAGATTAATAACCTGAATTTCAACATCTAAATGATGTTTACTATTGGATGTTTCCATGTGATAAATAATTTAGCTAGGTAGGGCGAAATTATACTTTTTTCTACAATTCTCTTCTTTTTTGATCAGTTATTTGCACAATTGGTAATTATGTGCGTAATTTCCACACTATGATTATATATAAAAAAATGATCTCCAGGCAATAATTTAAATTGAAATTCCTCAGCATATTTTGCCCAATTCGTAATATTCGAAACCATTTCTTCCTGATCACCCATTAAAACAAAAAGAGAAGTCTTAATTTTAAAGTCTACCTTTTCGTCTTCAGCCTCCACTATTTGAAAATCGGCTCTCATAATGGGGGAAAACAATTTATATAACTCTTCGTTATCAAAAAATTCAGTAGGAGTACCTCCCAACTTTTTTAACTCAACAACAAACTCATTATCCGGAAGCTTATATCGGATTTTATCTCTGGGTAAACCAGGCCCTGCATTACCAGTAGCAATAAAACATTTAGGCCATAAGCCTTCTTTTTCCAACTCATGAATAACATGAAAACCAAGCTTAGCCCCCATACTATGACCGTAAATAATGAATATATCTTCAGCTACTAAATGCTGTTTGATTTGGTAATAAATATCCTTCACCGCCGATTTCGCGTCATAAATCAATGGCTCTCCAAACCGACTACCTCTCCCCGGAAGTTCCAATGGAATGGTTTCATAATTATCTAATTTATCCTGAAGAAAACGAAAGGAATACTTGTTTCCTCCGGCAAAATGCAACATAAACACTTTAACTTTTTTCATTTTACATTATCTAATGCCAATCAATAACATCTTGAATTTTTACAGCGGCGTTTTCAATAGTTGTACAGATAGCCAATTTATACTCTTTATCAAAAGTCAGCGACTGAATAAACCATTTTCTCTCCTTCTCAACCAATGAATTCAAGCAATTTTCATTATTCAGCCCTTTAACAATTCCAATCCCCTGTGCCTTAAGAAACGCTTCTTTCCTGGTCCAAACCTCATAAAAAGATTCCTTATCCGGATTAGATTGAAGATGTGTCTTTTCGTCAATATGAAGGAATCCTAAAAACGATTCAACATCAATTTCTTTAATTTTTTCCAGGTCAACGCCAATTTCATCCTTTGAAAAAGCTACCAATACATAGTCGCCGGAATGAGTGATATTAAAATATCTTCCTTGTGTTAAATAGGGTTTTCCCTTTTGATCTGTTTTCCATTCAGTCCAGTCAAAGTCTTTGATATCTTCATGGTAATATCTGGCAATCAATAACCTGGCAAATAACTTTAACTTCTGATCCTTCAAGAATTTGTATCTTATTATATCCTGCCGGATAAAAGAAGGTAGTAATTTCAGAAGATTATTATGCCCTTCGTCGCTAACAAAATCAACATTTACATACCAAAGATCTATCATTTCCATGGATAATTTTACAGACGACAAATTAATTAGGCATCACCTTACTTAGTTTTTACAAGATTAATAATTATCATTAAGAAATCATCGCTCCATTGATTCCTTTCTCTCTTGATTTACCTTTTCTTGATTATTTCCTTCTTGTTTCTTCTATCTATTTCTTGGTAGACCAAAACACCAACAATAAGAACTATAGAAACCGATAAACCAATTAATAAATAATTGGTTTTTGGTGCTCCTGAATTCACTGGTGTTGGACCAAATACTTTGTTCAAATCTTCAATATTCATAGGATTATCCTTTTGTGATTAATAATTTATTTTCCGCCTGAAGCTTCATGCGATAATCTCCGACTTTAATCAAATATTGCTCATTATCAGAAATTTTATGCCGTTCATTAAATTCATAGATATCATAGCCATAAAATGACAACTCATTCGGAAGTATTAGCTTTGAACTGGATCCATTCATGATTTTATCAAGTATTCGAATGTTTTTGTCTAAGGGAGACTCTTGCTTGGTGTATGGAATCAATCCTCCTTTAATCATATTTAGTGGTTCCTGAACTAAATGTGATTCCGCGATCAAAGCCTTTTGTTTGTATTTACAATAATCAGTGCGCCCAAATTTCTCGGGGCAAAATTGTCGCAATTTATGTGTGGCGACAAATTCATCGCCACAATAAGCGCATTTTCTTATCTCTCGACCAAACTCATCAATTTTTCTTTCATCATTCATAATCTACCTTTTAAGATTAAATCTTCTATTTCTGATTTAACAAACAACACTTTCCCTCCCTGCTTGATTGGCTTAGGAAGCAACCCTAGTTTTTTCCACTTATTGAGTGTAACTAAACTTATTCCGAAAGTTTTTGCAACCGCTTTTCTCGAAAGCAATTCTATTTCCTTTTTTATTTGGACCACTTTCTCTTTCCCGCTCATTGCTTTATAAACAACGGTTTCAATCATTTTCTGAAGTTCCTCTACAGAAAGTTGCCAAATTGGTATATTCTCATTTTGCATATGTTTCTTCATTTATAATAATGTGTTGACACCAATTTGAAGGAATAGGGGCTTGCATCCAAGAAATGACTTGGGGTAAATTAAGCTTGAATTTTCCCCAAATAGACACTTGCAAATTAAAATTCAGGAGAAAGAAGTTGATAAACAACGACTTTATCCGTACCTCGGTACGGATAAAGTCAGAAGGTCTTTATTGACAATAGATTTGAAATATTTGAATGGTACGGATTTAGTTATTTCCTACTTGGAGGGATTTCAAAATTACCTAGAAAAGGGTGTGCATTATAAACGGGAAGCATATTTTTTTTAACGAAAATCCTAATCATACCTTTCATTGAATCATAGAGCTTCTTAGTTTTCGCATCCTTACCTCCAAAATTCCACCCTAAAACATTCATAAAATATGCTGTTATAGCACCTAAAGCATAGTTTGACAACAATGGTTTTCCTACGTGTTTTTCAGCCTTTTGCTTATACCAATGCATCTTAGCAAAGATGAAGTAACAAACCTTCTTTTTTCTTTGTTCTACTTTAGTTTTCTCGAGAAATCCCGAATAATTCTTCTTCATCTCAAGGCATAATTCATTAATCATGTGGTTAAATGAGTACAAAACCTCACCCTTCTCTATTACAATAAAAGTGAAACCCTTTTCTGCACCAAATCGCTGCAAGATCTTTTCCTTTTGCAAATCTGCATCTATTTCATATTTATTGTAGATTTTGAATTTGAACATCGAAAAGAACCTTTTCAGCACTCTTGCAGGAATTTTATTTCCCTGTTCAATATGTTTTTCAATGAATTTGTTATACGAATCAAGGGCACACACATTATCCGGGTGATATTCCAGCACTGCCCTTACCGTTTTGATTCTCTTAGCCATATAAACGTCGTTTTGTTTAGGCAATAAAAATACGATGAGAAGATGCTAAAAGCACTATTTGTAAACAAGATGTTACATAAAGAATGTGATTTTTAAACTGGTCGCAAGATAAAATGACCCCTATTCTGATCCCTTAAAACAAAAAACCCCTTGAAAATCAAGGGGTTTCTTCGCCTAATGGCGGTCCGGACGGGACTCGAACCCGCGACCTCCTGCGTGACAGGCAGGCATTCTAACCAACTGAACTACCGAACCATTATTCGTTAAAAAGAACTGATTTATTTAACGGAAGGCGAATTTACACCAAATTTTCTCTCGGACAAACTTTTTTGAAAATTAATCCTGAAGATTAATGCATTTTCGCGCGTTTTATAAGATATGACAACAATATATTATCTAAACTTTCATTCACATCCACGCTAACAAAGTCAATGCGGTATTGGCCACAACGGTATTCCAACTCTTTTTGGAAGGCTTGCATTTTTAGCACATATTCCTCCTTAATATTATTTGGATTTACTTTCACCACTTCCCCACTTTCAAGGTCAATAAACTTATAGGGACGATTTTCGAGATTAAGATCTAACTCCACATTTTTGTCCATCACGTGAAACAAAATCACTTCATGCTTGTTGTACTTCAAGTGCTGCAAAGCCGAAAACATAGCATCATTATCGGCTCCTTCATAGGCTTCAAACATATCACTAAAGATCACCACCAACGAGCGGCGATGAATTTGATCGGAAATTTCATGCAAGGCATCTACCACTCTGGTAGCTCTCTCCCCGCTAGTATTGGCCAGGTAGGATTCCAAAAGGTGGTACAATCGTTTTACATGCATCGTCCCCGACTTACATTCCGTGTGCTCTTCCACCTTTGTAGCAAAGGTGCTTAAACCCACAGCATCCCTTTGGCGCTGCAATAAATTAATAATTGCCGCTGCAGCAAAACAAGAAAACTCAATTTTGCGCATCTGCCCTTTTTTGGGTTTTTCGGGAAAATACATGGAAGATGAAAAATCCAACAAGATTTGGCAACGCAAATTGGTTTCTTCTTCGTAGCGCTTAACAAATAACTTATCGGTGCGAGCGAATAATTTCCAATCGATGTTTTTGGTTGATTCTCCCGAGTTGTACAAACGGTGCTCAGCAAATTCCACAGAAAAACCATGGAAGGGACTTTTATGCAAACCAGTAATAAAACCCTCCACCACTTGTTTGGCAAGGATTTCAAGGCTACCGAATTTATTTAAATCTTCTAACAACATATAAGTTCAATGTTAAAAGTTCAATGTTCAATGTTCTACATTCAAAATCGTGCTTAGTACTCCAGCTAACTTTGAACAATGAACTTTATACATTGAACTAAAATAGCATAAACAAGAAAGCCCCGCAAAATTTGCGGGGCTTTCTTGTTTATGCTATTTTAAAGACAAGCTTTTAATTTATCGCCCAATACCGCTTTAGGTACTGCGCCTACTTGTTTGTCTACTACTTCTCCGTTTTTAATAAAAAGTATGGTAGGAATGTTACGGATACCGTATTTAGCAGAGATTCCAGGATTGTTGTCCACGTTCACTTTACCAACTACTGCCTGACCATCGTAATCTTTAGATAACTCTTCAACGATTGGCCCAACCATTCTACATGGTCCACACCACTCTGCCCAAAAGTCTACTAACACCGGTTTATTTGATTTTAGTGCCAACTCCTCGAAGTTTGCATCTGTAAATTCTATTGCCATAATCGTATGATTTAATTGTTGTGTTAAAATTAGGTTTAATTCTGGGATTGAAAATAATACAATGAATAATTTTTGTTAAGTACTTATAAACAAAATCTATAGTGAATCATTAGCGCTTGAATGTAGTGAAAACTATTATTTCTTATTTTTAAAGAATGGAAAGATTATTGACCTCCTTATTTTTATTTCTAACGTTATATTCTCACTCGCAAAACACATTGGAGTTGAAGGGTGAACTAGATAAAAGCTTGTACTTTCAAAACCCATTTGCGCCGCCGCAAACTGCAGACAGTGTAGAATACAACAAAAATCGCTTTTGCACCGATAGCATTTTAGTCAACGGTAAAAAATATACAGGAAACATCAATAACTCTGCTTTTGAACTCGTATTTGATTCCCTTCATATTCACAAAGGAGACAGCGTGAACATTGTTCTCTTTCATAAAAAAGGCTGTAAACCCAGAGTTTTGGTAACAGGAGGATGCTTACCTCCAACCACCTGTAAAGTTTTAAAATATAATCTTTCAAAAAACGGAGAACTCACCTGGACCACCGCGCAGAATAAAATAGAATCATTCATCATTGAACAATGCCAATGGAACAGTTGGAGAAAAGTTGGAGAAATAAACGAAAGAAAAAGATGTGATACCTGCGAATATTCCTACAAAATACCGAATATGCATTCAGGTGAAAATAAAATAAGAATTAAAGTACTCTACTGGAGTGATCTTGTCCTATGTGAAGTATCTGTAAAATCTGATTTGCCTAAAATTTCTTATTCCTACCAAAAAGCCGCCGATAAAATTATATTTAGCAGCAATACTTCTTTTGAGTTATTTGATATGTTTGGAAACTCACTCCAACATGGTTATTCCAATGAAATAATCTGTACTGATCTTCCAAAAAGAAAACGCTTGATGCTTTTTTTTGATAACCAAGTGAAGGAAATAAAATTGAAGTAAAACCCACCCCTAACCCCTCCAAGGAGGGGAATTAGTTAGCTGGTATTTCTCGAAAATCTACGTATTCCCCTCCTTGGAGGGGCTAGGGGTGGGTTCTCAATTAATCTTCAAATCCATATCAAATTTATTCTTCACATCCGTGATGAAATCATTATTTAGATTCACTTTTTTGGTTCGAGATGGCATTTCAACAGAGATCTTTTCTATAGGATCAACTACATTTAATTTCACACGACAGGTGCCCGGATGTTTATCAAAAAGCAGAGAGAGATCTTCTAAATATTTTTCAGTTAAATTTTTAATATCGAGCTTTAAAGTGATTGATTTCACAAGCTTTTCACGAAGATCAGACAATAACTCAATGTTGTTCACCTTCAACTCCATTTCATCTTGATTGAACTTACGCGGCTGAACTTTTGTTTTGAGATAGAGGTACGATCCCATCACTAAATAGCGACGGTATTTCAAGTAATCTTCACCAAAAAGAAAAAACTTGTATGATGCTGTATAGTCCTCCATCGCCAATATCCCGAAGTGATTTCCATTTTTACTCACCTTCTCCGAAACCTCGGTAACAACGCCTGCAAAGGACAAATCGCGATTTTTAAATTTCACGATATCTTCATTCACTTGCTGAAAACTGGAGTTCACAAAATTGTCGATTTCCAATCGGAAATCATTCAATGGATGTCCGGAAATAAAAATCCCCACCACTTCCTTTTCCTGATTTAAAGCTTGTATGTTCGACCATTCCTCGCATCTAGGAATTGGCGGAACCGGCAAATCCACTGCACTTTCCGATCCGAATAAAGATTGCTGATTGGAATCTTCATCACTTTTTGATTGTGTGCCATACTTAATGGCCTTTTCTAAAAAGGTAGAATCTTTTTCATTCGCCTTGAAAAAATATTGTGCGCGATGCGTTCCTTTGAAACAATCGAAACCACCCGCCAACACTAAATTTTCCATGCACTTTTTATTGGCCGCACGCAGGTTAATGCGCTTGGTCATATCAAAAATGTTTTTGTACACGCCGCCCTTTCTTCTTTCTTCAACAATGGATTCCACAGCACCTTCTCCCACTCCTTTGATAGCACCTAATCCAAAGCGAATTGCACCGGCGGAGTTCACCGTAAACTTATACACCGATTCATTTACATCAGGCCCCAACACTGGAGTTCCCATGCGCATGCACTCTTCCATAAAGAAGGTGACCTCACTAATATTATTCATATTATTGCTCAATACCGACGCCATATATTCAGCCGGATAATGCGCTTTTAAATACGCAGTTTGATACGCAATTAAAGCATAACAAGTAGAATGCGACTTATTGAAAGCATAGGCAGCAAAGGCTTCCCAGTCTTTCCAGATTTTCGCCAACTTATCTTCGGCGTGACCTTTTGCTTTTCCTTTTTCAATGAATTTCGGACGCATTTTATCCAACACATCACGTTGTTTTTTCCCCATCGCCTTTCGCAAAACGTCGGCCTCACCTTTGGTAAAGCCCGCCAGTTTTTGCGACAACAACATCACCTGCTCTTGATACACCGTGATACCGTAAGTTTCCTTAAGATACTCTTCCATATCGGCGAGATCGTAAGTGATTTCTTCCACGCCGTGTTTTCTCTTGATGAAAGAAGGAATATATTCAATCGGACCAGGACGATACAGGGCATTCATGGCAATTAAATCGGCAAACACTGTAGGTTTTAAATCCTTCATGTGTTTTTGCATACCAGGAGATTCATACTGGAAAATCCCAACCGTTTCACCCTTTTGGAAAAGCTTGTAAGTCAGCTCATCGTCGAGAGGAATTTCATCAATATCTATTTGAATACCATGACGATCTTTAATGATCACGATGGCATCTTTAATGAGCGTTAACGTTTTTAATCCGAGAAAGTCCATTTTTAATAGTCCGGCACTTTCCACCACGGAGTTATCAAACTGTGTGCACCACATCTCCGAATCCTTCGCTGTTGCTACAGGAAGCAATTCACGAATGTCGCTAGGCGTAATGATCACACCACAGGCATGAATACCAGTATTGCGCACAGAGCCTTCGAGAATCCTTGCCTGACGCAAGGTTTGACCTTCCAAATCATCTTTCAGATAAATCTCTTTCAAACGTTTGGCCATCTCCACCTCATCACCATTCAGCGCTTCTTTCAGCTGTTTTTCGTCCATCCCAAAAAGCTTATTCAGCTTCATGTTAGGCACTAACTTAGATATACGATCGGTATCAAATAGAGGCAAATCCAAAACCCTACCGGTATCACGAATTGATGATTTGGCGGCCATTGTACCATAGGTAATGATTTGTGCCACCTGACTCGATCCGTATTTATTGATCACGTAATCAATCACTTTTTGTCGACCTTCATCGTCAAAGTCGATATCAATATCGGGCAATGACACCCTTTCCGGATTTAAGAAACGCTCAAAAAGTAAATCGTATTTGATTGGATCAACATTCGTTATTCCGGTGCAATAAGCAACAGCCGATCCCGCAGCAGAACCACGACCAGGTCCCACAGAAACACCCATTTCACGAGCCTTTGCAATGAAATCCTGAACAATTAAAAAGTAACCAGGATAACCCGATTTAGAAATGGTATCCAACTCAAAAGTCAAACGCTCTTGAATTTCAGGAGTCACTTCTCCATATCTTTTTTGCGCACCAACGTTGGTTAAATGCAGCAAATAAGCATTCTCGCCACGCTTGCCGCCATCGGTTACATCATCCGGATTTTTAAATTCTTCAGGAATCTCAAACTTTGGCAACAAAACATCGGCAGCCAATTTATATGATTCAATTTTTTCTACAATTTCATTGGTAGTGATTATCGCTTCAGGCAAATCTTTGAAGAGCATTTTCATCTCTTCCGTCGACTTGAAATAATATTCATCGTTGGGAAAACCGTAGCGAAATCCGCGACCTCTTCCGATGGGCGTACTTTTCTTTTCGCCTTCCTTCACACACAACAAAATATCGTGGGCGTTGGCGTCTTCTTTATTGAGATAAAAAGTCTCGTTGGCCGCAAAATATTTTACACCATGCGCCTTACAAAACTTAAGTAGAGTATCATTTACACGATTTTCCTCTTCCAATCCGTGACGCGTCAATTGCGCATAAAAATCGTCACCAAATTGTTCCTTCCACCACAAAAAAGCTTCCTCTGCCTGGCGCTCACCAACATTTAAAATTAAGTCGGCAATTTCACCTTTCAATCCGCCAGTAAAAACAATGATATCCGATTTCAATTGCAACAAAATATCTCTGTCGATACGCGGCACATAATAAGATCCTTCAATGAATCCTGATGAGGAAAGTTTGGCCAAATTGTGATAGCCCTTTTTATTTTTAGCTATCATCGGAATTTGATAGCCATTGTCTTTTACTGTTTTATTTTTTCTGTCTTTACAAAGATGAAATTCGCAACCAACAATTCCTTTCAGTGGAATTTTGTTGAAGGGCTCGCCTTTTTCTTCGGCTTCCTTTTTTTGTTTTGCGATATTGTCATTGTGTTTTTTGAGGGCGCTAACAAAATCAAAGGCCGCCATCATATTTCCTAAATCGGTGAGGGCCACGGCAGGCATATTCATGTCGGCCGCTTTTTTCACTAAATCTTCTACTTCTGTTGTAGATTGAAGGATAGAGTATTGTGTATGATTGTGTAAATGCGAAAATGGAACATCAATTAAAACAGAAGAATCAATTTCCTTTTCCTCAACAACTTCCCCTTTCGATTTCTGTTTTTTTACTTTTTCACTTGCTTCTTTAAGGTTGACGTGTTTTAATCCAGCCAGCGCAATTGCAGAAGTATTGAAGGTTTGAAAAGCTTCAAGATAAGATGCCGGCGCTTGTAAGAGCTGAGCTGGAAAAGATCCTAAACGCAGCAACTCAAAGAAACATCTGGTGGTTGCTTCCACGTCGGCAGTGGCGTTATGCGCCTCTTCAAATTTTTGCTGAAATAAATGAAAATGCAATTCTGTTAATGTTGGCAGTTTAAATTTTCCGCCTCGTCCGCCGGGCAACTGACACATTTCAGCTGTTAACTCTGTACAGGTATCGAGAACAGGTTTTTCTAGCAATGGAGACTGCACATTTTTTCTGTGCAATTCACAACCCATAATTTTTAAATCGAAACCGAGATTTTGTCCCACCACAAATTTACACAACGACAAGGCACGATTGAAATCCTCGAGTACCATTAGCAAATCCACGCCCTGCTCTTCAGCCAATTCGGTAGAAATTCCGTGAACTCTTTCCGCATCGTAAGGAATATTGTAACCTTCAGGACGAATCAAATAATCTTTGTGCTCCACCAATCTTCCCATATCATCGTGCAACTGCCAAGCAATCTGCACGCAGCGCGGCCAATTGTCGGTATCGGTGATAGGCGCATTCCAATTGCGCGGTAAACCAGTTGTTTCAGTATCGAAGATTAAATACATAGCGGATTTGAATGCTTAAAAATAGGGAAGAATGAGGTGGGAGAAAAGGAGTGTTGAAAAGTAAATCTGTTTAGTCAATTAATTCGCGTTGCAGGAGCTTCACTCGCGCGCGTCTGAGACGCGTGCGGATTTATCTTTAACAATTGTATTGTTTCTAATTCTTGGCATTTCAAATGCCTTAATAAATCCGCACGCGTCTCAGACGCGCGCGAGTACGCTTTCATACATTGTGAACTCTTTCAAATATAAAAATGCGATTGAAAATCGCTTTAACTTTTGTTTCAAATTAAAAATTTGAAACTACAAACGTACTTACTCTTCCCTTTTCAACTTATAACCAATCATTGTCCTCGGTTGAACAGGTTGTTCAATCAATTTCTTTAACACATCAAAAATGTATTGAATTTCTTTGCTTTGTTTACTCGATTGTTTTTCAAGCTGCTCAAGTTTTAACAAAATATCTTTATTAGTAAGAATAGCTTCACGTAATTTGGTATAAACCCGCATAATTTGAATATTCACCTGTATTGCACGCTGACTATTCAAAACTGAAGAAAGCATTAAAACACCATGTTCCGTGAAGACTAAAGGCATTTTTCTTATCCCTCCCCAACTTGATGTCGCAAAATGCGACATCAAGTTTTCAAGTTCTTCGGGAGTCAGCTGAAACATAAAATCTTCAGGAAAACGATCAATATTCCTCCTGACCTGCTCATTCAATCTCCTTGTCTCCACTCCATAAAGCTCAGCTAAATCCCTATCTAACATTACTTTTTGTCCTCTGATGAAATAAATTTTATTGATAAGCATTTCATCAGGCGTAGTTATTCCTTGTTGTGTTTTCATGATTTTAGAATTTTGTTTAGGCGCAACAAATCTAAAAGGGGAAAGAATTAAACTTCAAATAGTTTATCCAAAGTTTTCCACGAAAATCAAAGTCTTATTGCGATTACTTCACTTTCTCCCACCAGACCTCGCCCACAAAATCACTTTTCAAATCAACTTTCTCGCCTATCATTGGATGCAGCAAGGGAATATTATTTTTATTGGCTTTTATCACTTCTTTAATAGGATCATCCCAGGCATGAAGAGATAATGAAAATTTAGCCCAGTGCACTGGCAATATTTTTTTTGTGTGCAAATCTTCCGCCGCTTGAATCACTTCGTGAGGAAGCATGTGGATATATTTCCAGTATAAATTGTATTGTCCGCATTCTAAAATCGCAAGATCAAAGGGTCCGTGCTTTTTTCCTATTTCACTAAAATGGGTATCGTAGCCTGAATCACCTCCGAGATAAATTTTCATGGAAGGCGTTTTCAAAACAAAAGAAGACCAAATCGATTGTCCTCTTTTAAATAAGCGACCTGAAAAATGGCGTGCAGAAGCGGTATGGACCGTAAATCCTGGATGCAAAACAATTTCCTCGTTCCAGTCTTTTTCAGTAATGATCTCTTGGTTAAAACCCCAATATTGAAGGTGAGCACCAACACCTAAACCAGTAATCACTTTTTTTATTTTTGGTTTAAGTGCGGTAATTGTTTCGTAATCCAAATGATCCCAATGATCGTGGGAAATAAACAAATAATCTATCTCAGGAATATCTTCTGTTGTATATACATCGCTTCCTTTAAAGCTTTTGGTTGTAAATTGAACAGGAGAAGCACTGCCACTCAGCACAGGATCTACCAGAATTTTCTTGCCGTCAATTTGCATGAAGTATGATGAATGACCAAACCACACCAAAATATTTTCGCTGGAAGATAAATTCAGCAAATCGGTTTTTTGTGTAGGTAAAATATTGGCAGGTTTATTCGCTTTGCTTTTATTAAAAAAGAACTCTTTAAACACTTTAAAATAACTCACTCCTTCTAAAATTTCAGGAGTATGATGGATGTTTTCAAATTTTCCGTTTTTAAAATTAGGAGATTGTTTGATTGTTTCGAGTTGCTCACCCATCGGCACTTTGCCAAATTTAGGATGTTGTAAAAACTGGTACACAGCAAATATTAAAATTGCAAGAGCAAATGGGATGATCATCATGGTAGTTTTTAGTGTTCCTGGCCACAAGACTAGGGAATTTCTGAAAGGGATAAAATTAATTTGAGTTAAACCAAAAAGAAAATGCCGGACGGGCATCCAGCATTTTCTAACCTAACCTAACTAAACTTAACTAAATTACTTACAGTTGTACTGTGGGAGTATTTTTAGTGTATCAAAGATAGGATAAGAATATAGAGTTGTCAAATTTTAGTCGATGATTTTTCGCCATTTGTCGATTATTAAGAATTTTTAATCGAAAAAAACACTATATTTAGATAACTGTGCAATCATATAATAATCGGCTCATTTGCTAGGGTTCGTAATTATGATTAAATTGTGAGTCGGGTATTATTAAGTAAAGGTATTTAGAAACGGGGCACGTATGCGTAAAATTAAAGTTCTGATTGTCGACGATCACAGATTGATTCGTCGAGCTATTTCTTCTCTACTCAACAACGATGACATTGAAGTGGTTGGTGAGGCTGCTGATGAGTTTCAATGTTTTGAACTAGTGGCAGCAACAAAACCAGATGTTGTACTAATGGACATTTCGTTGGAAGAAGCTGACGGTATATTGTTAACCAAAGAAATTATTCAAAAAAATCCGAGAACAAGAGTAATCATGCTTTCAATGCATTTGAAAGAAGATTTTATAAAAAGAAGTGTTCAGGCCGGTGCTGATGGGTACATTTTGAAAAACTCGCCGCACGAAGAATTAATTCTTGCTGTAAAGGAAGTAGCCAATGGCGGAAAATATTTTGCGCAGGAAGTATCGCGCATTATGGCATTAAACTACATGGCAACTCAGGACGGGATGGACTCCAAATTAAGCAAAGGAGAACTCCTCACCAAACGTGAATTGCAAATTGTAAAGCTTATTTTGGAAGGACTAAACAACCAGAAAATAGCGGGTTTACTTTCTATAAGTCACCGTACAGTGGATACCCACAGAACCAATATTATGCAAAAAGTAAAGGTTAAAAATGTTGCCGAGTTGGTGATGTACGCTGTGAAAAATAAACTGGTGGAGATTTAAAATCCAACACTTTTCAAGTCATTCCAAAAAGCAGGGTAAGATTTTTCAACTACCTCTGGCTCCTCTATACTAATGTTATTGAGTAGCATTGCCAAAGGTGCAAAAGCCATTGCCATTCGGTGATCTTCGTAGGTATGCACTGGAAGAGCTGATTCACTTAATTTGCCAGCATGAATGATCATTGCGTAATCTCCTTCAGCATCCACTTTAATTCCGAATTTCGCTAACTCATTTTGAACGGCAGCAATACGATCGGTTTCTTTGATGCGTAAGCTTTCCAGACCAACCAGCTTGCCCCCTATTCCCAATCCGGCCAAGGTTACCGCAAGGGTTTGAGCTACATCGGGACAATCGGTGAAATCGTCATTAAATTCTGAGGGAAGAGCAATACTATTTTTCGTTAGTCGCACTCCATCTTTAAAAAATTCAGAATGAACCCCCAATCTTTCATACATCTCAACGATGGCCGAATCACCTTGTAAACTATGTTGCTTTAATCCTTTGATAGTCAGATCCAGTTCACTTGCAAATGCTGCCATCTGATACCAATAACTTGCACCACTCCAATCAGCTTCTACGATAAATTCTTTAGGTATATAAGTTCCTTCTTCCACTTTAATCACCGATCCTTCCCAACTCCATTTCGCACCAAAATATTCCATCAAGCGCAAAGTCATTTTTAAATAGGGAACAGAAGCCACTTTGCCTGTTAAGTTCATTTCCAATCCACCTTTCAATTTTGGAGCGATCATCAGTAAAGCCGATAAATACTGACTACTCACGCTTCCGTCAATAGAAATTTTACCACCTTTGAGTTTCCCACCCTGAATGTTCAAGGGCGGACAACCCTCCTTTTCCATGTATTGAATATCGGCACCTAAAGTGCGCAAAGCATCTACCAATATTTTGATTGGACGATTGCGCATGCGCTCACTTCCTGTTAGGATGGTATTGCCTGACTGCAAAGCAGCATGCGCCGTTAAAAAACGCATGGTTGTTCCGGCCGGACCGACATCCCAGGTATTGCTCTTGCTTTCCAAAAGAGCAATCATTGTTTGCGTGTCCTTCGCCGCAGCGAGATTATGTATAGGAAATGAAGTATCGCACAAAGCGCGAATCAACAGCAAGCGATTGCTTTCACTTTTAGAAGCTGTTAATACAATTTCTCCTTTTAAAATTCTATTGTGTTTTGGAATACTAAGCACGGGCTAAAACTGAATTATAATAATTAAGAGCTTCAATGATTTGCACTTTATCCGCAGTATAGTTCACTTCACCCTTACCAATGGATTTCAATAAGGTAAAGTTGATGGCACCCTTATCGTTCTTTTTATCCTGCATCATGAGTTGAAGATAGGCATCAAAAAAAGCTTCACGCAGCACTTCCGGTTGATATAAATTTACCAACACATCTACCACTTCTTCCACTTCGTTTGTTGGCATTCCGGCAATTGATTTACTTAAATACAATTCTGCTATCATACCCACAGCAATTGCTTCCCCATGCATCAAATCGCGCAAAGTTGGATGTTCTATGGATAAGGTTTCAACAGCGTGACCTATCGTGTGGCCGAAATTGAGCAACTTTCTCAATCCTTTTTCACGAGGATCTTCCATTACTATTTCGTTTTTAATATTGACTGACCAAGCAATGATTTCTTCCCAATTGACAGATTTCTTCAGGTTAATTTTCTTCACTGTATCCCAATGGTTTTTATCGCGGATGAGCGCATGCTTCAATACTTCGGCAAAGCCTGAACGAATTTGACCGGCAGGCAAAGTCTCTAAAAAAACAGGATTCATGAACACCCCCTTTGGGTAGGCAAAAACACCAATCTGATTTTTCAATCCATTGAGATCAATGCCCAATTTACCTCCAACAGAGGCATCCACCTGCGACAATAATGTAGTTGGGATATTTATAAAATCAATTCCTCTTTTATAGGTAGCAGCAATAAATCCTCCCATGTCACCAATGACGCCACCTCCAAGATTCAAGAACAAAGCCTTTCTATCCGACTCCACTTCACTCAATGCAATCCACACTTGCGTTACTACTTCAATGCATTTATTGGATTCACCACTTTCAATTTCAATAATCTCAGCATCTTTCAAATAAGGAACCTCAGCCAACACAATTGGCAAACAGTGCGTCAATGTGTTTTCATCCACCAAAATAAAACACTTACTATATTGTGTAGATCCTTTGACCAGAAAGCTTTCCAGCGAAGACAAAACATCATCGCCGATGTAAACAGAATAATCCTGAGATTTAATTTCTTTCATTTGAAATGATTGGGCGGTAAAAATAAGAAATAGAATGGCGAAAGCAGAAAAGTAAAAGGCCTAAAGTTTCAAAAAGAACTTTAGGCCTTGAGTTTTAATATTAAAATATCTCTACTCTAAAGGACAACCGCCATTTTCAGCTGGACCTACACGTAAAGGACATTTATCCAACACGTCAGGAATAGAGTCATGATCGCTGTCTTTATCGGTGCAACCTTGCAATTCCACAGTTCCTTTTTCATTCGGACACTTATCTTCATTATCGAACACACCGTCGCCATCTGTATCAGGACAACCTTTATGATCTGCACTACCTTTCAATTGAGGACAAAGATCTTCAACATCTGAGATACCATCTTTATCGGTATCCGGACAACCTTTCATTGCTTTTGTACCAGCTAGGCTCGGACAAGCATCGTCAGCATCGCGGATGCTATCTTTATCCAAATCCGGACAACCTTTTAGTAAACCATATTGAGTAGGACAATCATCTGCTCTATCGGCAATTCCGTCGTTATCACCATCCGGACAACCACCAACAGTACCTGGTTCAGTTGGACAAATATCTTCATTATCAGGAATGCCATCACTATCCTTATCCTGACAACCTTTAAACTCTTTCAAACCGGCCAGCTCTATACATTTATCTTCGTAGTCGTTCACACCATCACCATCGGTATCTTTCTTAGATAAGGTACGTTTGATTTTTTCCTGCTCTTTTTGATCCTTAGATAATTTGGTGTAGTAACCCGTCATGATGTTAACTCCCAAGCGAAGGTTAAGTGTTTTAGCATAATCAATTTGAGAGAAGCCAAGTACATTGTCTCCAGCCATGTATAACTGAATAGGTCCAAGATTCAAAGCCATTGCAGCGCCTACATTGCTGTAACTTCTGTTGAGAACAGAGTAGCTCACTTTTGCTTGCAAGATGCTCCCTAAATTAGTTCCCACTGAAGCGGTATAGGATGGATATAAATTTCCGGCAAAGAGCTGACCGTGAAACAACAATCCCGCATTGAACCACTTGTTAAACTGATATTCTCCACCTAAATAAATATTACCTACGATGTTAGTAGTATAAACATAATCCTGTTTTTTCAAACCAAAAATATTGGTCAAACTGTCACTCAAGTTTTTAGTGTAGGCAGTATTATTTGAATCACTTAAATACTTAATCACATCCAAACCATCCCATGCAAATTCAGCTTTATTGTTGTAGTAACGGCGAGCATTGGTTTTCCATTGAATAGCTCCTAAATCAGTAGCAGCAAAGGAAGCCGAAATTTTATCGGTTATTTTGTAATTGGCGCCAAGATCTACAGCCATTCCCAAATTATCAAAATTTGACACGTAAGAACCCGGATTAAAATTGGAATTCGAATCGGTTAAAAAAGCAAGTCCTGCAGTTCTTAATCCAATGGTAGAAGTTGCAGTTAATTTATAGTCATCAGCAGCGGTAGTTAACGCAATGTCCAACTCCTCACTATTGAAATTACTTAAGCCTTGCAACATCTTTAATTTAATGCCTGTAGTTAACTTATTGTTCCAGGCATGTGTATACCCAAGACCAAATTCTCTATAATGTGAAAAGCGTAAACCCGTACCCACCATGGATACCGTTTCACCAATAAAAGGAAGAGTTCCTTTGGTGAGCAAGGTCATGAAGTTTTTGGAATAATCGAAGTTAAAGGCGATTTTCTCAGTAACATTAAACGAGAAATAATTTTTCTTGTTGGCTTTGAATCCGAAAGAAATCAAATCCAAGTTCATGTTGAAAGAAATGTAATTGTCGTTTTGCAATTTCGACAACATATTATCCGACGTAAAATCACTTCCTTTTACAAAATCAGCAAACACAAAACCGTTGTTCACTAAACCTAAATCCAGATAGGATAATACTGGCAAGCCAAAATGGAATTTAGCTTTGGGCATCATTCCGGGATTGGTTCTTGTTGCTTGTGGAATCATGTCCATGTTATACATTGTTAGTCCTTGTGCAAACGTCCCGTTAACCACAAGTGAAAACAATAAAAAAGTAAATACCTTCCTAATCATTTATTTCTGCTTAATATCAATTTTTACTTGTGCCAATACCCCCAATTTGACGTTCATTTTATAGGTAGAATAAAACTTAGCGGCTGTTGCTCCGCCATTTGCTGTTGCCAATTTTGAAGCAAGCACCACATATTTCACGTTTTTAAGCGCTTCAACTTTGGCTTCATCAATCTTTAAATCAGTTTGTTTTGTGGAAGCAGAAACGAGCTCACCGTTCACATCTACAGTTGATGAAGGAACTACCACTTCGTAGCCGTTAGTAAAAAGTGAATCCACCAACTGATATGTTTCATCCAAAAAATACATTTGTACTTCGGCCTCAATTGGATATTCACTTGTAATATTGGTGCGCAAAGTCGCGGTAAGCACATTTTCAAAAGCCTGTACTGGGAAGGCAATGGTATCTTTAATTACAAAACCAGAAACACTTCCATACAACGGAACATCCATGTCCATTGCCACCGAAATAGCGCTTGAATCGGTGATAAAGTTGGTTGTTTTTCCATTGGGATTCAACGTTCCAGTCATACCATAAATAATACTTTTAGGATTGCTGCTCAGCACATCAATGATGTTAGTAGTATTTTTATCAATCACAATATTTGTAATTGCAGTATTTCCAACTACTATAGGACTATTAATCACCAAAGGATTTGCAATACCTGTGAAAGCGAGGTTGTTGCCATTTTCTCCAATAACGGAAAGGGCTGATAAATCACCGTTTATTGGAATACCAACAGAGCTTTTTAGTTTTAAAGTCAGTTTAGGATCGGCCAATGAAATGTTAGCACCTAATGGATTTTTAAAGAAAGAGAAGTCAAGAGAATCACTAGGAATATTTAATGCCTGAGTACCTAAATATCCTTCGATATAAGAGAAAGCGAGCTGATCAATTGTTATAGTTGCTTTCACTGAATCGGTGCTATTAATTGGCACAGCGCTTCCAGATGAAACAACACTAGCGACTATATTCGCTGGCAAATAATTTACTTTTGACCCGCCTCCAGTTAAGTCGAAGGTATATCCAGCCAAATCAAATGAACCCGTGGCATTGGTTGCCGTAATGTGATTTGAATTCAAGTTGATTACTTGACTGAAAGCCACACCATTTTTTTTCACGTAAGGAAGCGTCAATAATAATTGAGCGTTCTCTCTAATGCCATAATCAATGTCGTAAGAAATAGCTCCTGCCTTTAAAATTATTGTATTCAGTTCAGCGCCATTGGGCATACTTAAATTAGATTCAATACTTTGGTTCAATACCTCTTGAGAAGGAAAAACTGCACTTGCAGAAGCAACACCCAAATTGGCAGTGGAAATATCCATAGAAAGATCATCACTCAAATCAATTGGCACTGCAATTGGGAAAGTACCTGGAGAACTAAAAGAAGTGATCATTACTTTAATGTCACTTTTCATCGTTACACCAATCAAACTTGCACTGGCAGATGCACTTGCGCCGGCAGCAATACTAGGATAATTGAAAGTAGCTACTAGTCCGTTCCCAGACACGTTTCTAATTTCTATGTTCAAATTACTCAAGGATGTTGGCCAGTTGTTGGTAATGTCCATTGATAAAGTACCCGAACTAAATGTTACTGAAGCAAAACCGCTTAACGTTGGCACTGCCACCGAACCACCCGACTGCGCTGGAATTGCAGGAAAGGGAGCACTTGATCCGTTAGCACTTTGCAATGTTGATTTTTGAGGATTACTCATTCCAGCAACAACGGTACCTAGTGTAACTGAAGCGCTAGTATTAATGGCCGGAATTGTAAATGCAGATAAGCCGAAAGCTTGAGTAATCGATTGCGAAGGAATGGTGATTAAATCAGCAACTTTATAAGAAAAAAGATTTGACGAATAAGTAAGATGGAGTAAGTTGTCCTGATCAGGACCAATTAAATTTGTATCTACCGACTCTATCAAGTCACCCAGTACAAGATCGGTGTTAATAAGTGGAGCAGCAACACCTGGATTCAGTGTTTTAGTATTCAAATGTGCAAAATCATACTCATCTTTTAAGCACGATGTTAGCAGAACAGCCGGAAACACAAGAAACACAAGTCTTTTCATAGTATTAATAAAATTTCACGGCCTTAGGTACGAAAGGCTACAGTCAAAGGTTATAAAAATTTTCCCTACTTGGATAATGGATAAAAATATAAACTCCCTTTGCTATCTCCCACAATCAACTCCAGAGAACCATCATTGTCCAAATCCTCAATCAAATATGCCGATGAACCTTCAATTGGAAATCCCTCTATAGTACTGCCCGTGTTATCCACCAAATATAATTTATTTTTTAAATAATCCACATAGCCCAAACGAAACGTTCCTTTATCTAAAACATCAAAGTACAATTTACCTTTTACTTCCGCTTCTCCCAAGTCAACATTAAAGATTTCTGTTTTGCTCATTTTGAATGCGTAAATGTTTTCCTCATCGCAAAACACTAAATCTTGTGCCCCATCGGCATTCACATCCTGCAAATACCATTTATGATCAGCGCTCATGGATTTAAAAACGATTTGTTCCGTTCTTCCATCTAAATACAGTAAATGCAAGGTTCCGTCTTCATCTGTATTTACTATTGCTGATCGTTCAAAAGAAGGCCCAGCCAAAATTGCAAATTCATTGTTTTTTGATTTCGGAATTTTACCTTTCACCTTTGCTTTTTCTTCTCCCTTTCTGCCAATCACTTTCACGTTACCAGCAAAGTCAACTACAACTATATAATCCTTTTTATTGAAAGAAAGATATACAGGCGTAGTGCGTATTTCACGTGGCATTCCTTCAAATTCCCATCCTTTAACAGGCTCGCCACTAATTTCATAATTGATCAATTTCCCGTTGGCAAAAGGAACCAAAATGCGATAAGAACGACTGTTATCATAATCCAACAAAGCCAGCGGAGCAGTAGCTTTCACTTTAAACACTACAGGAAAAACAGGAACATCATTTCCATTTCTATCTACCAGATACAGTTTGGTAGCAGTATTAAACAGATACTGCAATTTTCCATTTTTGTATTTATCTACTTGATGAATTTCACCCAATATTTTTTCACCGATTTTTTTCTTCCACAAAATTTTACCGCCTTTGCTGATGAGACACAAGTTGGTGGCGTCATCCTGCAAAATGATTTCCTTTTCTTTAGTCAAATGGTTCAGCACACTTTGCGGTCGCGAAGAAAAAGTGCTATCCAACTTTATCTCCATCAGTGATGTAGATTTTTTCTCCACTTTAGGATTGTATTTCAAGTAAGCACTGGAATAAAAGAGATTCCCATTGGAACTTAACTGATAGGCAAAAGCCTCAAATTTGGCAATGGTATCCAAGTGCGTCTCCAAATTTTTATAATACTCCTCAGCGATAAAAGGCTTCCATAAACTTCCGGCCATTTTAAAATTTAGGTAAGTCATGAAATTGGTATTGTCGGAAAACTGCTCCATAAATTGCAGGAAGCGAACATCTTTAGCCAAAGTTTTTCCACCAATGTATGAATTGATAAAATGCTTAAGTGCTCCAGGATCGTTGGCAAAAACCACATACTCTTCCAGCATGATGTAATAAGAATTTTCAATCACTCCCGCCATGTTGCCAAAAGCTTTTGGCAACAAATCGCTTAAGCCGAGATTTTCAATTTTGTAACCTTGAAACTCAATTAAATCGGCAGCAGGATTGGTTTTTGCTTGCATCTCTTTCAGTTTGCTATCGGCCAATTCCACATCACTTACGTGAATTACAAAGTAAGCCGACTGCTTAAATTCTTCCGACTGGGATTGCGCCATCAACAAACAAGCCTCATTGCCCACCCAAGGATAAATATCCTCTTCAATGTCAATTTCATTTTTATCGGCAAGAGCAGCATGACTTTTTTCAAATTCAAACAAACTCTTCGTCCCCGCCAAATAATTTTTGTAGCCTTTTTTGAAAGCAGAGAAATCCTCTATACCGTAGTATAAAAAGAAAGCAGTGTTTTCTGGAAGGATACTGGTAACTGTAATTTTTTGAGCCTTTTGTCCCGAAAATAATTTCAAATAAGTATTTACACTGTCGGGTTCAAAAGTAAAACCGTTGAGAAGAAGTCCGTCGGCTTTCAAATTAATATCAATTTCCGACCAGCTGCCGAAGCTCGCTAAATCTTGCAAATCTTTGCTAAACTCCGTGTTCACTAATGATGAAATAATATCAGGCAGCTTTCGGTAATTCACAAATAAATTGGCAGAAGCATTGGGATCAGCGGCTTTAAAAACCTTTAGAAACGAAGTATTGGCTACCAGCGGTGAACCGTGCTTTAAATAACGAACAGCATCTTCAATTAAAATGGTACTAGGACTTATCACCAAAATTCCATCGGCGTAAGCAATGGAGTGACCTTTACCTGTTTTGGAATTGCGACTCTCATAAATCTCCACCCCTTCGTAGGTTTTGGATAAAAGTCTTACCGCAGTATCTCCTCCATTGATTACCTTTTGAAAATCCTGAACAACAGAAGCATCTTTGCACTGAAATGAAAAAAGCACACTGCATTCATGAACACCAGTCATGTGCATTGATAAAAATGCAGGCTCGCCACCTTCCAGCATCTTGTGCAATTTTGAATTCATTTTAAATGCTTTCGCGAAATAGGTGATCTGACTATCCAAAGCTGCAACGCCAGGCAGCGACGAAAAATCTTTCCAGTACTCACCCTTATTTTTTATTTCCTCCCATTTTGCAAAAGGATCGGAAGCACGCAAAATTATTCCTGCATTTTCAGGAATGGCGTTTAATGTCAACTGAACTTTGACATCCTCTTTTGTGAAGTAAAAAAAATATGCAAATACTCCTGCAACAGCAAGCAGAATAACAATTAAAACAATACCTATTTTTTGAGACATGGACGTAGATTTCGAACCACAAAAATATTAGGATAAAAACCAATTTTGACGAGCGCTATCAATACTTATAAACAAGTTCTTATTCAAAAAGCGACAATTGCTCACCAAGCGGGAGTAAGCGAAACGTAGTTCGGTGATATGGAGTTATGCCGTGCAATCTAATTGCATTGCGATGTTTTAGGGTAGGATAGCCTTTATTCACCGACCATCCATAGGGAGGGAATTGTCTTGCAATATCTTCCATGAATGCATCCCGCTCTGTTTTTGCCAAGATGGATGCAGCGGCAATGCTCATGAATTTTCCGTCGCCTTGTATCACGCATTCATGTGGGATACTTTTATACTTTTTAAAACGATTGCCATCAATGAGCAATAATTCAGGAGTCATTTTCAATCCATCCAAAGCACGGTGCATTGCTAAAAAAGAAGCATTCAAAATATTGATTTCGTCAATTTCTTCATTGCTCACTGCTGCAATGTGCCAGGCAATGGCATCATTCAAAATTTCTTCTCGAAGCAGCAATCTTTTTTTTTCATTCAGCTTTTTGGAATCGTCGAGCATTTTGTTTTTGTACTTCGGAGGTAAGATCACCGCAGCGGCAAATACCGGTCCGGCGAGACAACCACGACCGGCTTCATCACAACCAGCTTCAATTGTACCTTTTTTGAAGTAAGACTTCAGCATTCCTCAAAATTATTTACTATTTGGTGTCCCACAAATCGGCCTTAAAATTATCGATGTTGAACACTTCATTTTTTGGATTCATCACATACACTTTGCATTCTAATTTACTTTCCTTCTCCAACAGCCCATTGTCGATAGGGAAAGTAACTTCCATCTTCGTCCACTCTTTCATTCTTAATTGTTGTGGAAGTTGTACAGCCTGATATACAATCACCTTTTTATCATTGGATATTGAAACAATAATCTGTGGACCAATAACCATTACCTCGCTATAAGCCATAAAACTAGCCGTCACTCTTTTTATCTTTTTCAAACTTTCTGCATCATTAGACACAAATGTTGGTCCGAACAATTGAGAAGCAATAATTTTTGCCGAGCCTATACCCTCAAATTTTATAATGCTGTCTGAAGGGAATTCAATTTTATCTGCTCCATCAAAAGAAGCGGAAAAAAATATTTTAGAAGAACTTGATGAGGAACTCAGATCCTTCTCTTCCTTTTCTGCAATTTCTCCCTCTTCAACAATACCCCTGTTGATTCTATCATAGGTTATAAGCAAATAAACAATGATTACAACCACAAGTACGTATGGGAATATGCTTAATATTTTTTTGTTCATGTCTCTTATCTTTTTTTGTGGAAAGCCTCAATATGCAAATTGTCGATGTAGAAATTCTTCTTGCCCTTATGCCACACATAAATCTGTATTTTATCACTTTCTAAATAAGGAAAAGGGGTCATGTAATCAAAAGAAATATGGTTCCACTCATTGGGTATGAACGGATGTTTTTCCAGATCAAAAGCCTTGTATTTCAGCAAATAATCACCATGAGGCATATTAACAACAATAGTCGCTGGATTTTCAGAAATACTTGCCCCTGCAAAATAATCCACTGATACGCGAAGCCAAACATGATCATCACCTTTCTTGAGCAATTGCTCATAAGGGATATTGTATTCCAAGCCCCACTCTTGATCTGGGGCATAACGGTATGAATAAGGTTTGCTTAAAGAAAAAGTATCCAATCTTCCGGCATCCACATAATCAGTATTGAGATTTTCAAAATTAAAAAAAGCAGCGCTTCTCCTGTTGTAATTCTGTTCATTTGAAAATGCTTCCGTAGGACCATAAGAACGCTCTATTTCCATGAACGACCTATCTTCATCATTTACTTCAGTTTTCAACCATATCCTTTTATAATAGTCAAAATTCATTCGATCAGGTGGAATAATAAAGTTAACGTACTGCCAAGTTTGAAAAAGATTCAACGCGGTGAGAATCAACATTGGAGTACCGAATACTAATTTCATCCAAAGCTTTGCTCCCAGCAACGAATTGATCAGTACACCAAGCGGCAGAGCCATCACCACAAAAGACTGCGTAAAATATCTTGAGCCATAACCCCCTCCTTGCCACCAGCAGGACCACGAAGCCAACAATAAGAAATTAAGAACCACAAAACTCAAGACAGAAAAATAAATTTCCCTTCGATGCCTTCTCAGAAAAAATATTCCTATCACCGGAAAAACTGTAAGTGGCGTGTATATCAATAAACTTTTCTTGAAACTGAAAAGGGATTCAAAAAAGTGTGGATGCGCAAAATCAAATCCTTCGGTGCGTTGATAGGAGAAAAAGATAAAAGAATCAGTCACTATCTTCCAATAAATAATTTGCGGAAGGGCAGCTATAAAAACTGCAACCATAACATATACTACATGCGAAAAATTACTTTTAACCAAATCCAACTTCGCTTTAAAAGAAACCTTATCGGACACATTCCAAAACAAAGGCAGCAAAACACATAAGATTTCACTTGGACGGATTAAAATCATTATGCCCATCAGCAAACCTATATATATTGCATACTTCTTTTTGGGAGTTTTGTGCCATAATATTGTACAATGTAAAAGCAAGGCGTAGCCCGCAAAAAGCAAAGCATTGGGTTGTAAATAATCGTCAAAAGCCTCATGGAAATAAACCGTTCCAAATACAATCAACAACAAGGTAATGGCAGAAACTCCATCTGTAAAAAAGTTTAGCAAAACTTTCCTGAGCGCAAAAACACCACTGAGGATCATTAGTATTGTTCCCATCGCAACACTAAACTGATAAGGAAAAGAAAAACCATCAGCCGGATAATAATCTGAAAGACTTGCCCATGTATGCCCCACTAAAAATGAAGGAAACCAAAGTATCGCTAAACCACACGTGTAGTTAGGTGTCCAGTTCCCATTTTCAATTTGGTAAATCTGATATAATGTAGGTGAAGGTTTATACTTTTCAAACAGAGATTTAATGGTATCCTGTTTTTGCATTTCTATGTCATCGTATATAAAAGTAGTGGGGAGATAGAGGTAATAGCAAAAAGTATCGTACGACAATTCCTTTTTATATTGGTCACCGGAAGTTCTCGGGTTAAAAACATGCGCCAGCAGTATTGCAAAAACAATGACCCAAACAGCAATTAACGATTTATTATTTTTTTGCTCCATAAAATTGAAAGATCTCAACATAAATACCGAAATAGGGCATGCAGCGCTAAAGTAAAAAAAATGAAATATGTTTCCGAAACAAAATCACAACACCATGATGGTCTTTCTCAATTTATTGATAAAACCATTGTGGTTATTTATTGAAATTGAATTGCAAAACAAAGTGGGCATAGAACATTACGGATTGTATTTCGCGCTGTTTAATCTCATTCTCAACATGATTTTAGATGCTGGCATCGTTAATTTCAACAATAAGGAAATTGCTAGAAACCCTCAGCCAGTAGTTCTCCTTTATATTTGAATGATTTAATTAATTTGTCCAGAATTTAAAATTAACAAGGGCCATTGGAAATTAAATAGTGATTGCATTACCATTTAATTTCCAACGGCCCTTATCCTGTAGGTTGTGAAACTGCACTTTTATTTTTCTATAATGATCTTGACATTGGTTTTATTGCCATTGCTGTTCACCTCAACAAAATAAATTCCATTGGACAAAAATCCGGCATCAACTCTCAGCGGGATTTCAGTAACTTCTTTTGAATAAAGCTCTGCACCCAACAAACTGTATATCTTCACCTCATCCTGTTTCACAACACCTGCAATAATAAGTGATCCTGAGGAAGGATTAGGATATACGGTGATGATAGTCCCCTGCTCTTCAGTCACTATTTCTTCGTCGCTTCTGTACGGATTGGCTCCTGAAGGTATAGTTCCGCAAATAGTATTGGCATCGGCACCATCTTTCCAACCATTGAGACCGTAAGTATAGTCACTATGATTTTTGATGGTCATTGTAGCTGTTACAAAATTATAGGCCAGGAAAGCACCGAAATTATTGGCCGAGTTCACTAGTACTACTTCTTTAGTAGTATTGCCAGTAACGTCACCTATCATAAGTCTGTCGGAACAATCTAGCCATCCTGAAAATGGTCCTGAAGTAAGTGTAGCAATATTTGTTCCGGCCACAATGTTGAATGCTTTCAGGTAACCGTTCACTCCATCAGTGTTGGCAAACACGAGATCTTTTTTGTTGTCGCCGTTCACATCTTCCAGTAAAATCTTGTCGCTGGCATCCATCCAGTTCTGGAACAGAGAAGAAGTATGACTCACCCACGCCAAATTACTAACGGTGGTGCCTTGCAGACTTACAGATCTTACAGCACCTACTCCTGGTGCATAAGCTGTATTCAGCAACACCAGATCTTCCTTAGCATCGGCATTGACATCGCCTACAAACATTCTGTCGGTACCATCCATCCATCCACCAAAATCACCATGACTGATCCACGCCAGATTGCCCCCTGTGGTGAGATTAATAACACGAATTGCTCCACCAGAATAACTAGTATTTACAAGTACCAGATCTTTTTTATTGTCCCCGTTCACATCACCCAAAAACATTTTATCGCTTGCATCCATCCAATCGCCAAAATCTCCGTGATTGATCCAGACGATATTGCTTCCTGTAGCCAAATCCACTACACGAATGGCTCCGTTAGTATAAGACGTATTGACCAATATCAGATCAGCTTTGGCATCACCGTTAACATCACCTACAAACATTTTATCAGTAGCGTCCATCCAGCCGCTATAGGTACCATGCCCTAACCGGGTAATATCCGCACCGGTTTTAAGATCAACAGAACGGATAGCGCCCATTGAATAAGTAGTATTCACCAATATCATATCTTCGACATTATCCGCATTCACATCAGCAATAAATAGTTTATCTGATTCATCCATCCAACCATCGAACTTATCGATCCCATGGTTGATCAAAAACTGATTATTGTTGCTAATGTTGATACTGCGAATAGCACCGTTGGCCTGGTTGCACCGGTTGTTCAGCACAATGGAAGATTTTTGTGTGTTTCCTTCAACAACGGCGATAGCCAGTCGGTCATTGACACTGCAAGGACCTGTAAAAACGCGGATTTTGAAAGCATAATCCATATTGGTGTTAATCATAGCAGGAGGCGCGATGGTAAGCTGAGAAGATGAAGAGGACATCACTAAATCTGTTTTGATCATCTCTCCTGTGCTGGTGCTGTACCACTCCACTCCGTACTTTTTATTAGGAATTACACCGTTCACTACAAAAGTACCCAGTTGTCCTTCTAGCGGACAATTATAGCTGTCGTCAAGCATATTCTGCTCTGGAGAATAACCGCCATTGCACATAGTTTCATATACAGGCACCTTGTTATCATAATATTTACAGCTTACGTCTGAGGATAAATTCTTCCAGTAATAAGTTTTATTATTAGTCCATCCCAAAATTTCAGTAGCTGCAACACCTCCGTTATTAACCAACATAAAAGTTTCCAAAATGTCGGCATCATGGTTAGCAGGAAGAGGCGACAGAGGATATTTCTGAGGAACAAAATTGCCTACATCCAATTTAGTTCCTGCCATAAACTTTTTAAGTACCGGAAATTCCGCTAAAATATAAGAAGGTGTTGGAACTCTCGGCGTTACCGGTGTATATGCATACCAATCCAAACCAGAAATCGGAGAACCAGTAAATACACTTGCCCATAAACCTCCATGAAAAGTTGGCTTTACAGCTTCAAGCACTCCAACTTCTAAAGGTGCGCATCCATTATCATAAAATATCGATCCAAATTCAGACAAAAAATTGGGTTTTTGAGTCCATTGCGCAAATCTTGTAACAACAACATGACGTCGTTCAATAGCATCACGCGACATACTATAAACATGAGGGTTGTTGGCATCAATAGAAGAACCCGATGCGATATGAAAATCATAAATCCCGAAACAAGTTCCTACAAGATGCTCTTTATGATTTAAGGTGACTTTTATATGATTAGCAATGGCATTATGCCAGTTCGTTAATATATTATCGCAATAGGTAAAGTTAGCTGGTGTTGGGTATTTCATAGCATCAGATAAATAATCTACTTCATTCAATATTTCAAAATGAGCAATGTTGGTACTATATCCCCAGCGAGCTATCATGTAGCGAATTCTCTTATTATATGTTTTAATGGCATTAGGATCACTAAAAAAATCATCGACTGTTTGAACAGAAGCGGATTTGTAAGGATTGGTTGGCCAGTGATAAGCATAATTAATAGGTTGGCCATTTGCATCTTTATAGGTAACAAAACCTTCCTGAGGCAAATCAAGAGAAAGGTGCAGCAATAAATTTTTGTTTTTTGCCAAGTCTAAAACATTATCGAATTCCCACATGACCGCCTGACGGGAACGAGCGTTATCCACTGGTCCAGTTCCTGGATAAGCATCATAAACATTCAGCTTTTCCCATTCTATCTGAAAGGAATAAGGAGTAAAACATATTTTTGTGTAATTCGCACCGCCATCCGCAACTGTATTTAAAGTTTTTCGGAATTCATTGTATTCTATCGGACTGTGCTTAGTCATATCTCCATCTAAATAAGGATCTCCATGAGAAGTACACACTCCTACCGGAAAAACTTCATCACCGTTCGAATATTTCAAATACTTTTTATTGGCACCCAATTGCACGAAGCCCTTATTAGCTGAAGCCACACAGGTAAAGGTTTTACCAACAGCATCAGAATAAATCACAACACCATTGTGACGAATGACCAATTTACCTATCCACTGTCCAAGGTACTTTGGCGCAAAACGCACGCGCCAATGCGTACTTAGGGTTTTATTCTCTATATATGTAGTGGTAAGATCCATTGTTGATTGCGAATAACTATACTCACGATAATAAAATCCATAAATCACCTGTGCAGGTATTGATGGATTACTAGGCGAAGTAAAAGTAACTTCAATGCTGATCTGATCTGGGTCGTAAGGATTGATGTTTCCATTCGACAAGTTAAATGCGCGACCATAACCTCCATCTCCAAAAAAATTATCAATCAATGTTTGTGTGGATGCCAGTGTGTTGACGCTGAATTCCATTTTTTCATACTGACCAACAACTCCGTTGACCGGACTGAAAAAATTGAGAGTTTGAGCTTGCCCTATTAAAATGAAGGACATAGCAACCAATAATAGCATGTGTTTCATAAAGATTTAAATTTAGTTTAAGCAAGGCTAATCGGGCACAAATGTAATATATTTCCAGTAATTTCTGTATTTTTTCCAACAACACAAAAGATAGTTACCTTAGTCGGCCGCATGAAAAGAAACTTCCTTGTAAATATCCTCCTACTGGTTTTTCTCAATCTATTGATTAAACCACTATGGGTATTTATTGAAATTGAAGTGCAAAACAAAGTGGGCACAGAGCATTACGGATTGTATTTCGCGCTGTTTAATCTCACCCTCATTTTCAACATTATTTTAGATGCTGGCATCGTTAATTTCAACAATAAGGAAATTGCCGGAAACCCACTACTAATTGAAAAATATACCAATCGACTCATTCCGCTCAGGGCTTTATTGGGTATCATCTACCTCCTACTTATTTTCATTACTGGTTGGATTTTGAATTATAGTTCAACAGCTATGTTCATGCTGGGAAGCTTGGGTGTTAATCAATTGCTACTTGCTTTACTTTTGTATTTAAGATCCAACTTGCAAGGACTGCATTTTTTCAGAAGTGATAGCGTCATTTCAATTGCTGACAGAGTGATCATGGCACTTCTAGTCATTTATATGCTCTATGCCGTAAAAACCGAAACATTTAAAATTGAATGGTTTATTTATATCCAAACTTTAGGATATCTTTTTGCTGTTTTACTGGCCGGAATTTTTCTGGTGACACATTCAAAAATAAAATTCAAACTCAGGTTTGATCTGGCCTTTTCCCTTGTATTCCTAAAGAAATGCTTGCCTTATGCCTTGATAGGTATTCTAATGTTGCTCTACTCCTTTTCCGATTCGGTAATGCTGGAAAGAATGCTTCCTAATGGCGATGAAGCTGCGGGCGTTTACGCGCAGTCGTTCCGGATTCTGCTGGCTTTAACCAACATCTCCTATCTTTTTTCGGTGTTGTTGTTGCCCATGTTTTCCAAAATGATTTCTAAAAAGAAAATCCAGAAGAACTGATCCGCTTAGCAAGCTCTTTGCTCATTTTAACTTCAGTTTTTATTGCGGTTTCCTGTGCCGCTTTTTCTACTGAAATAATTTCGGCCTTGTATGGAAAAGTAGACGGCACCAACATGGCGCAAAGAATTTTACTCTCCTTCAATGGCGAATTGTCAGGTATTCAAAATCCCGCAGAAGTGGCTTTGTCGGCAGATATTTTCATGTATGTGATTTTAAATTTTATTCCTATCAGCGCTCTGTATGTGTACGGCACCTTGCTCACTGCTGCCGGAGAAATGAAAAGCCTTAATATTACAGCAGCTATTGGCGTTGTGATTAATTTAGGAGGGAATTTTTTACTGATTCCTATTTATGGTCCGCTAGGTTCTGCCATCATTAGTTTGTTGACCCAAAGCATAGTTTGCTTGCTTCAAATAGCCTTAGCCACCAAGAAATTCTCGTTACATTTTGATTGGTCGCATTTATTCAAAAACCTACTGACACTTACGATTTTCGGCGCAAGTCTATATTTGCTGCAACAAAGTACCATCCCCTGGCCGCTTCAAATAACGGCAGCCATTTGTGTTGGTTTCGCAATTGCTATAGTTACTAAAACTATTCCTCTACCCGGAATATCCAAGTTGCTAAAAAGCAAAACTTCCTAAATTCGTTATATATTTAGCAAAAGTACATTTCAATGAGTATCAAAAACGCGATCAGAACCACTTTGAATTTTCTCCATTTGGATTTAACCAAAAACTTGGAATACGACCGATTGACAAAAATCATTTTGAAACAGGAAATCAAAGCTTCATCCAACTGCATTGATGTAGGTTGTCATAAAGGAGAAATACTGGATTCCATCTTAAAACTTTCTCCTAAAGGCAGGCATTTTGGCTTTGAACCCATCCCCTATTTGTTTAATGCGTTGAAAGAAAAATACAACAGCAAAGCAACAATTTATCCTTACGCTCTTTCAGATAAAAACGGAACATCGACTTTTAACTTTGTAAAGAACGCCCCTGCGTATAGTGGTATCAACAAAAGAAATTACGATACAGCAAATCCTGATATCGAAGAAATTAAAGTGGAATTAAAAACCTTGGATGAGTTGATTCCGAGCGACATAAAAATTGATTTGATCAAAATTGATGTGGAAGGCGGTGAATTCGGGGTATTGAAAGGGGCAAAAAACCTACTCAAAAAGGACAAGCCTACTATCATTTTTGAAAGCGGACTGGGTGCCAGCGACTTTTATGGCACTAAGCCCAATGAGTTGTATGATTTTATTACTATTGAAATCGGACTTAAAATATACACACTGAAATCCTTTATAAATCAACATTCTCCGCTAACAACCAAGGAATTTGAAGAGTGTTTCAACACCAACAAAGAATACTACTTTGTAGCAACAAAATAACGATCGTTTAACCTAGTCGGCAGAAGGGAAATCGCATAAAAATACAATTGTGATTTTTATAAAAAATGGCTTAGGTTTGTAAACCTTATAAAGTAAGCAATGGAAGCCCAGGAAAAACAAAATAGCTCATTCGGATTGATTGCCTTTATTTACAATCATTTAAAGCCTCTTATCATCCTCTCATTATTGGCGGCTGTAGTGGCAGCCGGAGTATCGTTTTTAATTGAAAACAAGTTCAAATCCACAGTAATTTTATATCCTTCCAACACCAGTTCTATTTCTAAAGTGCTTATCAATAGCAGCAATGGAAAAGGTGACATCCTTGAATTTGGTGAAGAAGAGAAAGTGGAACAATTGCTCCAAGTTTTGCATTCCGACAAGGTGAGAGATGCTGTAGTGAAACAATTTGATTTGATTAACCACTACGAAATTGACACTACTTCTGCCTCTAAATACACTAATTTGAACGAGACTTTTGAAAGCAATATCCAATTCAACCGCAACGAATACATGGCCGTTGAAATCAATGTTTTAGATAAAGATGCTGTAAAAGCTGCTGCGATCGCTAACGGAATTGCACGAATACTGGATGACGTGATGAACGACATTCAAAAAGAAAGATCAATGCCCGGATTTAAAATTGTGGAAAAATCTTACCTCAACTTTATGGCCTACCAACAAAGTCTGGAAGACTCCTTGAATTTCATCATGGGAAAAGGAGTGCATTGTAGAAGCGCAATCAGAAGTACTCACCTCTGCCTACGCTGATGCTGTAGGTAAAGGAAACAAAGCCGCGGTGGAATCCATCAATGAAAAAATGGCCCTACTCAATAAATACGGCGCACAACAGTACAACCTTAAAGAAAAGCTTCAAAACACCGCCATTCAGCTAAGTATGCTGAAAGAAAAATACGACGAGGCTAAAATTGACGCCGATGAAAGAATTCCCAACTTCTTTATGGTCAACGAAGCCAAAGCGGCCGAAAAAAAATCATATCCAATACGTTCATTAATTGTAATAATGGCTGCAGTATGCACTTTTGTTTTTTCACTGTTGGCCTTATTAGTGAATGAAAAAATCAATTTGATTAAAAGCTCCTCTAAACAATAATTATGGAAAAGGTTTTTGATGTATCCAAGTTTATGGCCGTTATGTGGAAATGGAAAATCCATTTACTCATTGTGCTAATTTCGGCTGTATTAATTTCGGCTGTAGGCTCTTCTCCGTTGTTTATCAAGCCGAAGTTCAAATCGTCAATCGTTGTATATCCTACAAATGTTAAACCCTACGGAACCGAAACTCCCATTGAGCAAATGCTGCAAATGCTGGAAGCCAATGACATTCGTGATTCAATCATCAACAAATTCAATTTGTTGGCTCATTATGGAATCGACTCCGTTGATAATCCTTACTACCTTACTGATGTGCGGATGGAGTATGCTGAAAATATTGTGTTCGACAAAACAAAATATGAATCTGTAGAAATTGAGGTGCTCGATTATTCTGGTGATACAGCTCTGTTAATCGCAAAAGACATTATACGTTTGTACAATTTAAAGCTGCACTACATTCAAAAAATCTCTCTGATAGAAATAGAAAAAACATTGAAAGCTCAAATGGCGTCTAAGAAGCTAGAGATGGATATCGCTGATAGCACAGTAAAAACCATGAGGATGCAATATGGGATTCTGGATTACGAAAATCAGGTGCGATACATGTCGAGAAACGGAGACCTCAAAGACGAAGACCTAGTAGGATCTATGGGCGTGAATTCAAAATCACCTACCCTCATCCGCAACTTAAAAGAACACGGGGGCAAATACATTGCGGCGCAAAACCAATTGGACCAAGCCCGTTCCTCCTTCAATGGTATCAAAGCGGAATACGACAATGTAGTTAAAGAGCTCAACAGAAAGTTGGATTATACGCAGATTGTAGTGAGTCCGGAAAAGGCCGATAAAAAATCTTATCCAATTCGCTGGTTGATCGTGATGATCTCTGTTATTTCCAGTATGACCCTTGCTTTGGTCACCATTTCATTGTACGAACAAAATATTGCATCTAAGTAGAATGCAAAGCTCATCAAAACTACTATGGCTCTATAGTGTCACAGGGATTTTTATCTTGTGCACCGCCATATCTGTTTACTTTGAGCATTTCGAAATATTACTACTACCCTTTGCGGCTGTCATCATCTATTTAGCACTCTTTAAGCTGGAGCTCCTATATCTTGTGACCATTTTTTTAGTGCCATTGTCTGCCAATTTGGACAATATTGGAATGGGCGTTGGAGTAGCAATACCCACCGACCCGATACTTTTCGGGCTCCTTTTGTTCACCATAATTAAAACCATTTACGATGGCGGATTCGATAAGCAAGTATTGCTGCATCCTGTAAGTATTTTCCTAAGTATTCAGTTGGCGTGGGTTTTCATAACTGCGCTTACGAGTTCGATGCACATCATTTCCTTTAAATACCTCATTTCACAAATGTGGTTCATCACTACATTTTACTTTATAGCCACTCAGGTTTTTAAAAAAATAAAAAACATTCAACATTTTTTTTGGTTGTACATCATCCCTTTTTGCGGCATCATTGCTTACACATTAATTAATCATTCTCAACACGGATTTGATCAGCAATCGGGCAATTGGGTAATGAAGCCTTTTTACAACGACCATACTTCATACGGTGCAGCGCTCGCTCTTTTTATTCCCTTTGTAATTGCAAAAACCTTCGAAAACAACAACAAAACAGCCATCATAAAACCAATAATTTTTGGTGTTCTTTTGTACCTTATCCTTGCCACCTTGCTATCTTATACACGTGCCGCTTGGATCAGTTTAATTGGTGGTTGGGCGGTATATCTGATTTTGAAATTTAAAATCAAGTGGCAAATTCTATTTATGGGAGTAGTCATTGCTGCAATCAGCGCATTGGTGATGCAAGATGACATCAGAGATTACTTTTCTAAAAACAAAGTCAACTCTTCCACCGACATTAATCAACATGTTAAATCCATGTCGAATGTTACTTCGGATGCCTCTAACAAAGAGCGCATTAACCGCTGGAAATCGGCGTATGCCATGTTTAAGGAAAGACCAGTTTTTGGATGGGGACCTGCAACATATTCCTTCAACTACGGTAGTTTTCAAAAGGAAAGTGATAAAACCATCATCAGTACGAATGCCGGTGACATGGGAAATGCGCATAGTGAATATATGGGACCACTTTCCGAATCGGGATTACTTGGATTATTGATTGTATTGGGCCTCTTCGTCACTATCCTCATTACTGGAGTGCGTGTTTACAAGCGAAGTGAAAGCAAATTCTTTCGCATGTATTCTATGTGTTGTCTTGTTGGATTGACTACTTACATGATTCACGGATTCTTAAACAACTTCCTCGATACAGATAAAATCACAGCTCCCTTTTATGGAATGACAGCTATATTAGTTGTGATGGATTTATACAATCAGAAAAAATACTCTCCGAAAGAATTGGAAGAGCAATTAGAAGAACTTTAAACTCAGCAGGGCGATATCATCGGCGTAGTTCGCCTTCCCCTTGTACTTCTTTAGATCAGCCAATACATTTTTATTTATCACTGAAGGTTTCTCGGCGATGTTCCGACGCAAAGATTCTTCCAAACCTTCAGTACCGAATTCTACATTTTGCTCGTTTTCTGTTTCTACCAATCCATCCGTATAGCAAAACAATTTTGATCCTTCCGGAATAGAAATTCTACCTTCTTTGATGAGCAGCAAATCATCAACCATTCCTAAACCAGGGCAACCCGACTTAAGCAGTGATAGATCATCGCCAGAGATTAGAACTGGAGGATTGTGTCCTGCGTTGACATAATTCAACTCTCGAGTTTTGATGTTGTACTTGGCTACGAAAATTGTGATAAACTTTTCGCCCTTCGCATTGTCCATCACTTTTTTATCTAACACCTGAATCAACTCAGATAAAGACGCAGTATGGTGAACCAAAACACGCAAATTGGCTTGGAAATTCGACATTAATATCGCCGCAGAAACTCCTTTCCCAGAGACATCTGCTATGCAAAAACAAAATTCATTTTCACCCAATTCTATAAAATCGTAGTAGTCGCCTCCAACCTGCTGATGCGATTGGTAAAATACAGCAATGTCCATCTGCTCGTTATCAGGCAATGCCGATGGCAACAACATGGATTGCATTTCAGAGGCCAATTCCAACTCTTTTTTCATCCCTTCCTGACGCAACGATTCTTCAACCAAATTTTTATTCTCCACCGCCACCGCAATCACGTTGGTAAGCGTTTGTATGAAAGGTAAATGTTTGATGATCGGACTGATTTGCAAAGCTTCTTCAATCAAATCTCCAATCAATAAATAGGCTAAAGGTTTTGTTTTATGGTAGACTGGAACCACTACATCAAACTCTTTGAATGGACCGTAAGTATGCGAATTTACTTCTGTAATTTCTGTGATAGTGAGTAAATCGCGCTCCACGTCAACATCCAACTCATTACTTTCCAATCCGAATTTTAAAGCGCAGTTCCATTCCCCTTCGTTCAAATACAAACACAGTTTACCGATGTTCAATTGCTCACGAAGTACAAACTCATAAATTGCAAAGAGTTTCTCCTTACTTAAATTGCTATTGATGGCATTGGTGATTTCAAGCAAAGCATTAAGCTTCTGGTCTTTCACCCGAATCTTTGCATCTGCCCGTTTTATCGATTTAACTGCCATTTAGCTATTTTAATTTCTTTATCATGTCGGGCAATTGCTTTAGCAACACCTTTTCTTTCCAATGTGTTCTGGCGTCTTGTGCCAGAGTTCCAGCGTAAGTTTTACCGCCTTCCAAATCCTTGCCAACCCCCGACTGCCCCAACACCACTGCACCTTCACCTATTTCCACTCCGCTCGCCACACCAACCTGTCCCCACAAAATTACATTTTTTCCAACCTTAACGCAACCGGCAATTCCTACCTGAGCTGCAAACAAACACATTTCGCCAACTTCTGTATCGTGACCAATTTGCACCAGGTTGTCAATCTTGGTTCCTCTACCGATGTAAGTCACACCCGAAACTCCTTTATCAATGGTACATCCAGCGCCTATCTCCACATCGTTAGCAATTTCAACGTAACCTGTCGACAATAATTTTTCGCGGTGCGTTCCTCTGTTTTTAAAATAAAAAGCATCACTGCCCAAAACAGTATTGGCCTGAATCACCACATTGTCGCCAATCACCGTATTGTCGTAAATGCTAACATTCGAGTGGATCAAACAATTCTTCCCAATCTTAACGTTGTTGCCAATGAAAACATTGGGTTGAATTATACTTCCTTCACCAATAGAGGACGAATCACTCACAGCTTTTAAAGAACTTACAAAAGGTGAATATTTTTTCCCCAAACGATTGAAATCGCCAAAAGGATCTTCACTAATGATTAAACCTTTTCCTTCCGGACAAGCTACTTCTTTGTTGATAATCACAATTGAGGCACTTGAGTTTAAACATTTTTCATAATACTTCGGATGATCTACAAAAGAAATATCTCCTCTTTCAACTTTATGAATTTCATTCATTCCCAAAGCAGGTAAATTAGCATCACCTAAGTATCTACAAGATAAAAAAGCAGCTACTTCACTTAATGTTAAAGGCTTTGGAAATTTCATTTGTCGCGTTTATCTTTTAAGGTCAAATGGAATATTCATTGAAAATATTTTAATGAATGAATATTTCATTTATTAAACTCTTTCGCTGTATTCTCCTGTACCAGTGTTCACTTTAATTCTGTCGCCATTGTTGATGAATAAAGGAACTCTGATTTCAGCCCCAGTATCAATCGTTGCAGGTTTCAAAGTGTTTGTAGCTGTATTTCCTTTCATTCCTGGCTCAGTGTAAGTGATTTCCGCTTCAATGTAAGTTGGAACTTCAGCCGACAAAAACTCTTCAGTTTCAGCATGCACCATCGCTTCCATTGTCATTCCCTCTCTTAAAAACTGAGGATGATCAATCAATTCAGCAGGAATAGAAACCTGCTCAAAAGTTTGCTGATGCATGATGTTGTATCCGTTTTCATCTTTGTATAAAAACTGGTAAGGACGTCTTTCAATTCTCACGAAGTCGATTTTCACTCCTGCTGTGAAAGTATTGTCCACCAATCTTCCGTTTTCTAAATTTCTGATTTTTGTTCTTACGAAAGCGGGACCTTTTCCTGGTTTAACGTGTTGAAACTCCACTATCTGATAGAGTTTGCCATTGTGCTTGATGCATGCACCGTTTTTAAAATCTGCGGTAGTTGCCATAAAAAATTTGAATTTAAGCGAAAATACAAAAAGCACCGAGCTCAAACAAGATATTTCCCACAGATCACATAGATTTTCACAGATGCTTCTGTGTTGATCTGTGAAATCTGTGGGAACTTCCTAAATCTTTAGATAAATTAAACTTCCATCGAAATACTTTCGGTGCAAAAAGAAGCCTCTTGTTGCGGACTGTTTGAGCACACCAAAATAGTTTTGTTTTTAGCGTTATCACTCACTAATCGGAGATACCACTCCACACCCCACTCATCCAAATTGGAGGTAGGTTCATCTAAAATGAGTAAGGGACAACTCGTAAACAAAGCCAACAATAATTTAACACGTTGCTTCATACCCGAAGAAAAATGACGGAGATACTTTTCTTCCTGACCATTGAAATTCCCTGCAGCGATAATATCGGCGATGCTCATGCCATCGGCAAATGGTTTGAACCCTGCATGAAAATCCAACACTTCTCGTAAGGTAAAGTCCTCAATCAGATCAATGTATGGTCCGATGAGCTGAATTTTTTGATATGCTTGCTCTTCCGGAATTTCCTTTCCCTGAACGGAATAAGAAACACTGCCTTCGGAAGGCAAAATCAATCCTGAAACTGCTTTAGCAAATGTGGATTTCCCTGAGCCATTTCGGCCCCTAATTAAAATTTTGCTGCCAGAAGATACCGACAGATTGATGTTCCTGAAAATCCAGTTTCCTTCGTACTTCTTGCCGAGGTTACTAACCTTCAGATCCATTTGATTTGGTTTGGAAATATCCTTTCATGATACCGCGTTTCGATTCCTGAATGAAAGAAATGATTTCGTCTCTTTCAGCTGTAGCTGTGTGAGATGCTTCAATCAGTGAAATCGCCTGTGTATTGTTATAACCTTTCAGATATAAATATCTGTAAATTTCTTGTATGGAACCTATTTGTTCTGAGCTATAACCTCTTCTTCTCAAACCCACCGAATTTACACCCACATAGGAAAGTGGTTCACGCGCTGCTTTGGTGAAAGGAGGAACATCTTTACGAATTAATGATCCACCAGAAACCATGGCGTGCTTGCCAACATGTACAAACTGATGAACCAAACAACCACCACCTAAAATAGCATAATCATCCACCACTACATGTCCGCCCAAATTAACTGCATTAGCCAATATCGCGTTCTTTCGAATGATACAATCGTGTGCCACGTGAGCATAAGCCATAAGCAGCACGTTGTCTTCAATGACTGTTTTATATCTGTCTTTGGTTCCTCTGTTCACCGTTACACATTCACGAATAGTAACATTGTCGCCTATTTCCACAGTTGTTTCTTCACCATCAAATTTCAAATCCTGCGGCAAACCAGCTATTACTGCACCAGGAAAAATCCTACAATTCTTACCTATTTTGGTGCCCTCCATGATAGTAACGTTGGAACCAATCCAGGTTCCCTCACCAATTTCAACATTTTTACTAATGGTTACAAAAGGCTCTATCACTACATTTCTAGCGATTTTACTTTGGGGGTGTACGTAGGCTAAAGGTTGATGCATATTATTTAACTTTTGCTAATTGGGCCATCATTTCTGCCTCCATTACTATTTTATCTCCAACATAGGCATATCCTCCCATGTGCACTATTCCTCTTCGGAATGGAGACACAAAATGCAGAGAGAAAACCAGTGTATCACCTGGAACCACAGGGTTTCTGAATTTCACTTTATCAATTTTCATGAAATAGGTCAAGTAATTTTCCGGATCCGGAACCTGGCTCAAAGCCAAAATCCCACCTACCTGCGCCATTGCCTCTAACTGCAAAACACCAGGGAAGATCGGTTGTCCGGGGAAATGCCCTTGAAAGAAAGTCTCATTCATTGTCACATTTTTGCAACCAACTATGGTTTCTTTACCCATTTCAATGATACGATCAACAAATAGGAATGGCGGACGATGCGGAAGCAATTCCATAATTTTATTTACATCGTAAACTGTTTTGGTCAAATCAAATCTTGGTGCTGCATCTTTCTCTGCTTCCATTTTTTTTCTGATGATTTTTGCAAATTCAACGTTGGCAGCGTGACCAGGTTTTTTAGCAAAAACCTTCCCTTTGATGGGCGCTCCTACCAAACCCAAGTCGCCAACTACATCCAGCAATTTATGTCGCGCAGGTTCATTTTGATGACGCAATTCAACGTTATTTAAAATACCTTCTTGTTTTACTTCAATATGAGTTCTATTGAACAATTTGGCCAACTTGTCCAGTTCGCTTTGTTGTACTACTTTATCCACAACCACTATGGCATTGCTCAAATCACCACCTTTAATAAGGTTGTTGCTCAGCAATTGCTCCAACTCGTGTAAAAAACAAAATGTACGGGAAGAAGCAATGTTCTCTTCAAAATCCTCTAGTCGGTCGAGGGAAGCATGTTGAGTCCCTAGCACCGGAGAATTAAAATCAATCATTGCTGTAACGCTGTATTTGTCATCAGGAACTACCATCAATTCTACCCCTCTAGCTTCATCCTTATAAACGATAGTTTCTTGTACAGCGTAGTATTTACGGGCTTTTTCTTGCTTTTTTACGCCAGCTTTTTTCAATAAATCGATGAAAGGCTTTGCACTTCCATCCATGATAGGCACTTCTTGTCCGTTCAGCTCAATCAAACAATTGTCGATTTGCATGGCCACTAAAGAAGCCATCACATGTTCAACAGTGTTCACCTTGGCAGTCTTTTTTTCAATGGTGGTTCCCCTTTGAACTTCAGTTACATTGTCGGCAATTGCCTGAACTTTTGGCTGGCCTTCAAGGTCAACTCTTTGAAAAACTATTCCGTGATCTTCTGCAGCGGGTTTGAAAGTCAGTTTAACAATTTGTCCGGTGTGCAATCCCACGCCTTCCAAAGAAACTTCTTTATCGAGTGTATTTTGTTTGTCCATAATATCTTGTAAACACAAAGTGGCAAATGTAAGTAAATGCCTTAAAAATACCTATGATTCGGCAGATTTAGAAATAAGCTAGAAATAGCAAGAGGAAGAGAACATTCACTCAGCAGAAAACACAATGCAATTAATTGTACAAGTTGTTTTTGATGTTGTGGCGAATGCAGTCCCAATACTCTTTGCTGTAGTTTACAAAAATCTCTTCACCGGCCTGAATATCACGAGTAGCAACAACAAAACCTTTGTCGCCGTGAATTTCATATACAGCGTTGTTTTTTAAACCCTTTACTCTACTCAACCCTTTGGCATCATTGGCATATCGGGCTTTATATTGGTGTGCATCAAAAGCATCAATACAGCGCTTTCTATTGATAAACAAAAGGTAGCCATCCCTATCCTGATCTACTCTTCTTTTGTACTCTTTCCAGGTAATAATTTCCCCTCGGTATTCTACAATTTTTTGGCCCTTTAATATTAGTTTGTTAGTAAAGAGGCCTTTTCCGGCCGACGGTAAGATGGAAGTTTTAACGATTAAAGCCATAGCGGGCAAAATTAATTATTTACTGTTACTCTGATGCACCTTTTTCAAGATTCGACACTCTTTTATTTAATTCAGGTAATGAGCGAAAAACAACATATGATCTGCGGTAATCTCCGATTTCAAAAGCAGGAGATCCCTGAAAGATAGAACCTTCTTTGGTGATACTTTGTCCGATACCGGATTGAGCGGCGATTTTCACCCCATCGGCAATAACAAGATGGCCAACAATTCCAACCTGTCCGCCTATCATGCAATTTTTCCCGATTTTAGTTGACCCAGCAATACCTGTTTGTCCGGCAATCACTGTGTTTTCTCCAATTTCAACATTGTGCGCAATTTGCACCAGGTTGTCGAGTTTCACTCCTTTACGAATGATGGTTGATCCCATGGTTGCCCTGTCGATCGTAGTATTAGCACCAATCTCCACATGATCTTCCAGCACTACATTTCCGATCTGCGGAACTTTTTTATAATTGTTTTCGGCGTTGGGAGAAAATCCAAATCCGTCGCTCCCAATCACTGCACCTGCATGTAAAATGCAATCATTGCCGATGACACAACCTTCATAAATTTTCACTCCTGAAAAAATAACGGTATTGTCGCCTACAGTGCAATTATCACCGATGCTGGATTGAGCGTGCAACTGCACATTTTTTCCAATTTTAACGTTAGATCCAATGGCAGCAAAAGCGCCTAAATAAATATTTTCTCCGTGGGTGGAATTTTTACCAATGAAGTGCGGACCATCAACACCTGATCTTTGTCTTTTTATTTTATCGTATTGCGCGAGCAAACCAGCGAAAGCTTCGTAAGCATTAGCCACTCTAACCAAAGTTGGTTTCACTGTTCTTTCAGCAACAAAATCATTGTTTACCAAAACCACTGATGAACCGCAATCATATATGTGAGAAGTATACAATGGATTGGCTAAAAACGACAAAGCACCGGCATGGCCTTCTTCAATCTTCGCAACAGTGTTCACTTTTGCCTGCGCATCTCCTTCTACTGTGCCGTTCAACATTGCGGCGATTTGCTGTGCTGTAAATTCCATTTTTTGTATTTAGGACTTGTGGCAAATATAGGTAAAAGAACAAATTTTTATATTATTGTGCAGCCGAACAAAAACTAAACAAAATAAATCTTCACTTTTTGTGAACTTTTATTTTTTCTAACGTATATTTACATGAGAGTTCATTTGATTAAGGAAACTACCGTAAGGAATTTTGTTAAAGAGCACGCTTTAAGTAAAGCTGCGTTTGAGGATAGGTTGAATAATATAAAACAATCGGATTGGGATAAACCTGCTGATATCCTTAATTATTTTGGCTCTGCTGATTTACTTGGAAAAAGTTCGAACAGAATAATATTTGATATTGGCGGAAATAAATACAGAATGATTTGCAAATATAATTTTGGCAGAAAAGAAGTTCATATTTTCATCTGCTGGATTGGCACACATCACGAATACGACAGACTTTGCAGTAAAAACCAACAATACACAGTAAAAATCTAGTAAGCATGGAAACTTTAAAGTATAAAGTAATTACTTCGGAAAAACAATATTTCCAATACTGTGATATACTTGAGGAATTAGTTTTTTCAAAAAAAAAGACCAAAGCATTGGAAGATGAAATAAACTTGCTCACTCTTCTCATTGAAACTTACGACAAGCAACACTCTTTTTTTAAAGAATCAGATCCTGTTCAACTCCTGAAATCATTAATGAAAGATCATAAATTGAAAGCCCTTCACATCGCTGGATTACTTAAAGTAAGTGAGGGTTTGGTGTCTGATATGCTGAATTATAAAAAAGGATTTTCAAAAGAAAGTATCCGAATTCTGGCGGAGCGATTTAAACTGCGTCAAGAAGCTTTTAATAGAGAATATAACTTAAAAGGGAAAAAGAAAAACGCAGCTTGATCAATTTACCGCAATTGACACAAAAAATGCTTCTTCACCGGTTTCACCAAATTCGCCACATTAAATAAATCAAAAGTTTCGCTGATCTCCTTGGTGGAGCCGTCTTTGTATTGCAGTAATATTGGAGATTTATCCTTGTTGTAAATTCTATTTTCTACACTGTCGGAAAAAACGAAATAATCTAAGTCATTACTATCGATAGCAAATTTTTCCTTCACTTCCTTTTTTACTTTTTCCAAATAAGCAGTATCAAATTCCTCCACCTGCAACTCCACTTTGTAGAGCTTACGGTTGATGAGGGCGCTGCATAATTTTGATAAAATAAAATCGTCGTGTTGTTGCCAAACCTTGATAGAAGTTAGAATATCATAATCATCCAAACTTGAAAAATCTTTCAGCAGTGATGGTTCCTTCACAAAATCGGCAGTAGAAAAATCGTTGTACAAAAATTTTTGCAACGTAGGTGTGCAAAACAATTGAACTCCTTTTCCTGCCAGTTCCTTTGCTCTTTTCAAAGCCTTAATCAACAAAAACTCAGCAGAGATCACCGTCTTGTGCAAATACACCTGCCAGTACATGATGTGACGAGCAATTAAAAACTTTTCGATGGAATAAATCCCTTTGGCTTCTACTACTATATTATCGTCTTTAACATTAAGCATTTTAATGATGCGCTCCACTCCTACCACTCCTTCACTCACTCCCGTGTAAAAACTGTCGCGAGTGAGATAATCCAATCGGTCCACATCCAACTGACTCGAAATCAACTGATGCAAGAATTTCTTTGGATATTCATCTTTAAAAATGGAGATGCCCAAAGTCAGTTGTCCAGTGAATTGCTCATTCAACTGCTCCATGATCATGAGCGACAAAGTCTCGTGCCCTGTTCCTTTCACAATAGAATTTTCTAAGGCGTGGGAAAACGGACCGTGACCGATATCGTGCAACAAAATAGCAATGGTAACACCTCTCGCCTCTTCATCCGTAATTTGAATTCCCTTGGTTTTTAAAGTCGCAATGGCCTCAGTTGCCAAATGCATTGCACCTAAAGCATGGTGAAAACGGGTATGGTAAGCACCAGGGTAAACCATAGTGGTTAAACCCAACTGGCGTATCCTTCGTAACCTTTGAAAGAAGGGATGTTCAATTAAATCGTAAATGATTTCATGGGGTAAGGTAATAAAACCGTACACCGGGTCGTTGATGATCTTTCTTTTATTAACTAAAGAGTTCAAAGTTTAATGTTCAAAGATCAAAGTTAGCAAACTATCCTTGCAAATTTCTATTTTCGAACAGAATGAATACGGTCTACAACCTTAAACTTTGAACCTTAAACTTTGAACTATAACAAAATGGAGAAAATTAAAATACTTTGGGCCGACGACGAAATTGATTTATTGAAACCCCACGTGCTTTTCCTCACTGCGAAGGGCTACGACGTTTGCACTGTTTTAAGCGGTAACGAAGCACTTGAGAAAATCAGGACGGAATATTTCGACATCGTTTTTTTAGATGAAAACATGCCCGGACTCACCGGCATCGACACCCTTCAGGAAATAAAAAAAATAAAGAAATCTATTCCTGTCATCATGATCACCAAAAGTGAAGAAGAGATGATCATGGAAAATGCCATTGGTTCCGAAATCTCCGATTACCTCATCAAACCAGTAAATCCCAATCAGATTTTATTGTCGATTAAAAAGAACCTCGACGAGAAAAAACTGGTAAGTCAGAAATCGGTTTCCGAATATTTACAAGAGTTCCGTAAAATTTCCATGCGCCTCAATGAAAACATGGATTGGCGCGAATGGATCAGCTTTTACAAGGAAATGGTGTACTGGGACATGCAGATGGATTTAGCAAAAGAACCTAGCATGACTGAAACTTTGGACACACAAAAAGCCGAAGCCAATTTGCAGTTTTGTAAATACGTAGAAAGAAATTATGTGTCATGGGTCAACAAACCACAGGATGCGCCATTAATGTCGAATAACCTTTTCAAACAAAAAGTTGCACCGCATATTGGCAAAGGAAATCCGGTTTACTTTTTACTAATTGACTGTCTTCGATACGATCAATGGAAAGTTTTGCAAGAAACCTTCAGTGAACATTTCATGGTAAAAGAAGAAGATTGCTACTACTCTATATTGCCCACCGCCACTCAGTTTGCGCGCAATGCAATTTTTGCAGGAATGATGCCTGCCGATATACAAAAAAACTTTCCGCAATTGTGGGTAGACGAGGATGAAGAAGGTGGAAAAAATAATTCTGAAGAGCAATTTATTGATGCCATGCTCAAAAAAAATGGCCACAACATCAAATGGAGTTACACCAAAATCACCNAGTTACACCAAAATCACCAATCTCGACCAAAGCAAAAAGCTGGTGGATTCCGTAAATAACATGAACACCAATGATTTGAATGTGGTGGTATATAACTTCGTAGATTCCTTGTCCCACGCCCGTACCGACACCAAAGTGCTCCGCGAGCTGGCCGAAAACGAAGCAGCATATCGCTCATTAATTCGCTCATGGATCAACCATTCTCCGCTATTGGATTTCATCAAAAAAATAGGTGAGAAAAAAGCCACTCTAGTCATCAGCACCGATCACGGAACCATTCGCGTAAAAGACGCAGTAAAAGTAATAGGCAGCAAAGAACTCACTACCAACCTGCGTTACAAGCAGGGACAAGGCATGCAATACAATCCGAAGGAAGTTTTTGAAGTAATCAAGCCCGAAGAAATCCGCTTACCGAAATCACACATCAGTGCGCGATATATTTTCGCAAAAAATGCAGGATTCTTCGCTTATCCCAATAATTTCAACCATTACGCAAAGCATTACAAAAATACTTTTCAGCATGGCGGACTCTCATTGGAAGAAATGATAGTTCCTTGTATCACGTTGCAAACGAAATAAAATAGATCCTGAAACAAGTTCAGGATGACAAATGTGAACCATGCTCTTCAGATTATGCCCGCTAATGTCATCCTGAACTTGTTTCAGGATCTATTTTATTTATTTTTACCGCATGACATTCACCTGCTCCTCCACCGATGAACTGAAAAGCATTGCAAATCAAATCCTGCAAGCTTTTCCACAACATCGTATATTTTTACTTGAGGGAGAAATGGGTGCCGGAAAAACCACTTTAACCAAAGCCTTTTGCGAAATTTTAAATTGCGAGGGCGCAGCAAGCAGTCCGACTTTTTCGATAGTCAACGAATATTTTTCTCCATCAAACAAAAAGGTTTATCACTTCGACTGCTACAGATTAAAAGATGAAAACGAAGCTTTAGACATTGGAATTGAGGATTATCTCGACTCAAATTTTTACTGCTTTATTGAATGGCCGGAAAAAATATTTAACTTAATCCCTTCGAATCACATTGTGGTTCAGATAGAAGAGGAAAAATTAATTCGAAAAATCACTGTTACAGAAGCAAGATGAGGTCATCAGAAGATTTACTAAGAACCCTCGCTAAGTCGGCGTTCTTACCGCAGGAAGAAACCCTTGAATTGAGTCGCCGCGAAAGCTCACTATTTATCGGAATGCCGAAAGAAAGTGCTATCCAGGAAAACAGAGTTCCGCTAGTCCCCGATTCAGTAGCTGTATTGGTAAGCAATGGTCACCGCGTAATTGTTGAAACAAAAGCTGGTGAAGGAGCAAATTTCCAGGACCGCGATTATAGCGAAGCCGGTGCTGAAATTGCCTACAACAAAGAAGAAGTTTACAAAGCAGATATTCTCCTCAAAGTTTCTCCTCCCTCCTTAGAAGAAATAAAACTACTCAATCCTACTTCAAAACAAATATTGTTCTCAGCACTGCAATTGCCAGTTCAGCCGCGTAATTTCATGCAACAGCTGATGTCGAAAAAAGTAACGGCCATCGCTTTCGATTATATCAAAGATGCCGAAGGAATTTATCCTATCGTTCGTGCAATGAGCGAAATTGCAGGAACATCCTCTATCCTCATCGCCGGTGAATTGTTAAGCAATATGCGCGGCGGATACGGACAAATGCTGGGTGGAATTTCTGGTGTTAAGCCAACAGAAGTGGTGATCATTGGTGCCGGTACAGTAGGTGAATTTGCCACTCGTGCCGCATTGGGATTGGGTGCATCAGTAAGAGTTTTCGACGACAACATTTATAAATTAAGAAGACTGCAAAACCACGTTGGACAGCGTTTAAACACCTCTGTTCTTCAACCTAAAGTTTTGCGAAAAGCTTTAAAAAATGCCGACGTGGTGATTGGCGCTTTGCGCCCTGTTGAAGGAAAAACACCATGCGTTGTTCCTGAAGACATGGTTTCTGATATGCGACAAGGTTCAGTGATTGTGGATGTGAGCATCGACTGTGGTGGTTGCTTCGAAACATCGGAAGTGACGTCGCATGAAAGTCCGACTTACAAAAAACATGGCATCATTCACTACTGCGTTCCCAACATAGCAGCCCGCGTTTCCCGCACAGCGTCATATGCGCTAAGCAACGTCTTTACTCCATTAATTTTAGATATCGGTCAGAACGGCGGCATCGAAAAAATGGTGAAGAAAAACACTGGTTTGCGTCACGGTGTATATATGTATCGCGGAACCATCACCAATAAAATTTTAGGCGAAGCCTTCTGTTTACCTTACAAAGACATTGATTTATTAATGGCTGCCTTTTAATTATGACACGCAAACGACGCTTTACCATCTTCTTCCTGAGTGCAGGATTCATGAGTGTTTTCATACTTTTCTCTTTGTCGGGCAGGCAAGATGGCAACATCCCTAAAATGGTTAAAAACCTTTTCCCGGCTTCAAGAGCTAAGGAAGCATTGTTAAATACAGAGGTGCAGGAAATCATCATTTCTACTCAGGCCCTTTGTCATTTGAAATGCTTTGGCATTACCGACAATCAATTGCGCGATGCCCTGCAAGACAATGGTGATGTGGATTTGATGAACGATAAAACCGACGTGCATAAAAATCCAAAAGTGTATTTTATCGAAGTGGAGATAGGTTCCAAAACTTATTACGTTTTAGCCCATGCAATATTTGGTGTGGAGAAACTGGCCAACGATATTAAGCAAGTGCAAAAAGGAAAAACACTCATCAATGAATTTCGACTGGTGGATGAAGACAAAAAGTGCGATTGTCAATAAACGTTAATTGTTTGCTTCAGGCTTCATTTCAGTATATATTTAGGTATGAAAATTTTTGCGGCAATATTAAGTTTATTTGTTTTGTTTTTATCCGCTGTGCCAGTTAAGGCACATGAGGAAGAAAGCACAAAAAAACATTCCTGCTGTAAAGTCCAAAAAGAAGTTCCAAATAATAAGCACACCTCTAAAGGATGCTGCGACAAGGGTTGCAATCCCTTTTTAAGTTGTTGTTCAATGATGGGATTTATCCCTCAAGAAAGTAATTTAACTTTCAAAAAAGAATTGATTTCCAAAGAGAAATTTGAGCTCTATTCTGAAAACGCTATTTCGCGTTTTAAAGGAGAAGCATGGCATCCTCCTAAAGTTTGATTGCTTGCTTAGATCAAACAAATAGTTCAATTTTAATATCAATTTAATTCTACAATTATGAAAAAGTATATAGGAATGTTATTCATCGCTTTATTTGCCTTTGTATTTACTGCAAACGCCGGTGGCGGAAAAGACGGATGCTGCAAAAAAGCTGAGTGTTGCAAAAACTGTAAAGACGACAAGTGCAAAGAAATGTGCGCTAAATACGGCGCAATGAGCGACACAGAAAAAGAAAGCGAAGCAGGTAAAAAACTGGCTGAAGAATGCAAAGCATTGTGTGAAAAAAACAAATGCTGCAAGAAAGAGGACAAAAAAGCCTGCGAATCAAAAGAAGGCAAAGGATGCTGCAAGCATTAATAGCTTTTTGTAAATAATAAATCCCGTTGGAGAAATCCAACGGGATTTTTTTTGTTGTTTTTTTTGAAATAGCGTTGAGTATGGGATTCCCTCTCGGAGGAGAGGGTTGTGTTGGAAAGTGCGAAGGCAGGGAGATGGATTAATTGTTTTCTTTTTATTCCATCTCCCTCCTCCCCGCAGAAAAGCTTTCGCACCCCTCTCCTCCGAGAGGGAAATCCATACCCGAAAAACCAACCTCAAAATTTACCTCAACTTCTCATTCCCTTTATGCCTCTCCTTATCACGTGAAGTTTTCTTCGCCATGTTTCTTTCAATAGCCTCTTCCAGATTCACTCCCGTTTGATTGGCCAAACAAGTCAGCACAAAAAGCACATCGGCCATTTCATCTCCTAAGTTTTTTTCTTCTTCAGCATTTTTAAAAGATTGTTCCCCATATTTACGCGCCATGATACGCGCCAGCTCCCCTACTTCTTCCATCAACAAAGCGGTATTAGTGAGCTCGTTAAAATAACGAACACCGTGATCTTTGATCCATTGATCCACTTCTTTCTGATAAGCTGAAATTTCCATTATTCCCTGTTTTTTGAATCGATGATGATGGTCACCGGACCGTCGTTGAGCAATTCCACTTTCATATCGGCGGCGAAAATTCCTCTTTCTATTTTGTCGCTAAGAAGCTCCTCCATTTTTGCGCAAAAATCTTCATACATTTTTTTGGCAACATCGGGCTTTGCTGAGTTGTCGTACGATGGTCGATTTCCTTTTTTAGTACTCGCCAATAATGTAAACTGACTCACCACCAACATTCTTCCATTCACTTCTTGCAAAGCCAAATTCATTTTGCCTTCTGCATCGGAAAAGATGCGCATTTTTGAAATTTTTGTGGAGAGCCATTCTAGATCTTCATTGTTGTCACCTTCCTGAACACCCAATAAAACCAGCAATCCACGGTCGATTTTACCAACAACGGAATTGTCTACAGTAACACTAGCGTATGCAACTCTTTGAACAACTGCTTTCATTTTTGGCTTTTGACCTTTTACTTTTTCCTTTCATCGATAATGTTCTTCTTCGTCTTCGTGGTAAATATTGAGATAGCCGTTGTAGCGTTCCTCGCGGATTTTTTTAGTAATCACCCCTTCTTTCACTGCACAACCAGGCTCCTTGATATGCACACAATTGTTAAAGCGACAGTTTTCAGCAAAGGGCAAAAACTCAGGAAAATATTTACAAATTTCTTCCTTCTTCATATCTGCCAACCCCAAACCTTTGATACCTGGCGTATCAATGATATAGCCGCCTATCGACAAAGGATGCATTTCCGCAAAAGTGGTGGTATGTTTTCCCTGCTCGTGCATCTCGGAAACAATGGCCGTTTTTAAATTTAAGTGCGAATCAATTTTGTTAATCAACGATGATTTCCCTACTCCAGAATGTCCTGATACCACAGAAATCTTACCTTTCAATAATTCTTCCACTTCTTTAATTCCTTCTCCACTCACCACACTAGCCGCAATGCATTTGTATCCGGCTGCTGTATAAATTTCCATCCATTGCTTCAACTGCTCCATTTCTTCTGCACCGTACAAATCGGTTTTATTGATAATGATCACGCCGGGAATATGATAAGCTGTAGCTGTTACCAAAAAGCGATCAATAAACTCCGAATAGGTTTTAGGATGCGTGGCCGAAACCATCAACACCGCCTGGTCAACATTAGCCGCCAGAATATGGTATTGCTTAGACAAGTTCACCGACTTGCGTATGATGTAATTTTTTCGTGGATGAATTTTATGAATCACGTAATTCTCCCTGTCTTCATCCAAATCAACAATATCTCCTACCGTAACTGGGTTGGTAACTTTAAATCCTTCCATCCTGAACTTCCCACGTATACGGGCGGACACGAGGGTTTTATCTTCCAATAACACTTCGTACCAGCTTCCTGTTGACTTAATGACCAATCCTTGCATTCAGCTAAAATAGTAAAATCCAAAATGGATTCGTTATTTTCGCACCATGGCAAATATTGTAGCAATAGTAGGAAGACCCAATGTGGGTAAATCAACCCTCTTTAATCGTTTAACGGAATCGAGGACAGCAATCGTTGATGAGCAGGCGGGAGTAACGCGAGATCGTCATTACGGTCGCGTGGAATGGAATGGTAAGGAATTTATTGTGATTGATACTGGTGGATATGTTCCCACTTCCAACGACGTATTTGATGTGGCCATCAAGCGCCAGGTGAAAATCGCCATTGAAGAATGTAACATCATCATCTTTTTAGTGGATGTGATTGACGGAATCACTGATCTCGACCAGGGTGTAGCCGATCTTTTAAGAAAAAGCAACAAAAAAATATTTTTAGTAGCCAACAAGGTAGATAACTATGAGCGTCAGTTTGACGCCTCTGAATTCTACAACTTCGGATTGGGTGAAGTACTGCAAATCTCTGCTATCAGCGGAAGTGGAACAGGTGAATTACTCGATTTAATCGCTGCCGATATCACCGAAGAAAAACCAGAAGACACCAGCGGTTTACCAAAAATTGCTGTGGTTGGAAAACCAAACGTTGGAAAATCGTCCATCGTGAATGCTTTCATGAATCAGGAGCGCAATATTGTTACGCCAATGGCCGGAACAACACGCGACACCATTCATACACGCTACAAAGCTTTCGGTCACGATTTCATTTTAATTGATACTGCCGGATTAAGAAAGAAAAGCAGAGTGGATGAGGACATTGAGTTTTACTCTACCCTGAGAACGCTCAACGCCATTGAAAATTCCGACGTTTGTTTACTGATGATCGACGCTGAAAAAGGAATTGAAGCGCAAGACATCACCATTTTCCATATCATAGAAAAAGCAAAAAAAGGAGTGGTGATTGTGGTGAACAAATGGGATTTGGTGGAGAAAGATTCCAATACCATCAATGCTTTCACGATAAAAATTCAAGAGGCCATTCGTCCTTTTTCTGATGTACCAATTATTTACACCTCTGTGCCCGATAAACAGCGTATCTTAAAAGCGCTGGAAACTGCACTAGAAGTAAATGAAAAAAGAACAAGCACCATCAAAACATCAAAATTGAACGATGTTTTGGGAGCTATCATCGACCGTTTCCCTCCTCCTACTTTGAAAGGGAAAATGGTAAAAATAAAATACATCACGCAATTGCCAACCAAAACACCTGCTTTCGCCTTCTTTTGTAATCATCCTAAATACATTCAGGAGAATTACAAACGCTTTTTGGAAAAACAGATTAGAGAGCAATTTGATTTTAGCGGGGTTCCGATAACTTTGTTTTTTAGGGAGAAGTAAAATAAACCACCTCCCCCTTCGGGTACTCCTCCTTGAAAAAAGGAGGAGAGTTGATTACCTGTTCATTTCGTGACGATTTAATTTATGTTTTTCGAGAGTGGGTTGCTAACTAACTCTCCTCCTTTTTTCAAGGAGTAGTACCCGAAGGGGGAGGTGGTTAATTCACTTCTTCACATACCCCATCACCGTAAACAAC
>JAPLEZ010000111.1 GCA_026390935.1 Bacteroidota bacterium | reverse complement strand
GACCCTTGCCGCCTTGTGCGGAAGGGGATAGGACATTTTTCATTCCCTACGTTTTTATGGTACCATTCCCAAGCTTCCTGATTGATGGGTTCTCCTACAGAGCCAAGGGCTCTCAAAGAACTTAGGTCGTATTTTTTAGGCAACTCATCGCCAAATGCCATCAAGGCACGAATAGCGGTTGGAGCGGTATAAAAGATATTTACTTTGTGTTTTTCGCAAACCTGCCAGAATCGTCCTGCATCAGGATAAGTAGGCACGCCTTCAAACATCACGGTGGTTGCGCCTGCAAGCAATGGACCGTATACTATATAAGAGTGTCCGGTGATCCAACCAATATCGGCAGTACACCAGTAAATTTCTCCTTCTTCGTATTGAAAAGCGTTGCGGAAAGTATAGTCGGCATACACCATGAATCCTCCTGTAGTATGAACAACACCTTTAGGCTGTCCGGTGGATCCTGAGGTGTATAAAATGAAGAGCATATCTTCTGAATCTACTTCAACAGCAGGGCACTCTGAATTTTGCTTGGCAATTTCTTCATGCCACCAGTAGTCGCGACCACTCAACATTTCTACCGGTGTGTTTGTTCTTTTAAAAACGATGGAAGAGGTAATGGTTGGACAAGTTTTTAATGCTTCATCCACTACCGATTTAACACCAATTGCTTTAGCGCCACGAGGGTTTCCGTCGGAAGTAATTACCACATTTGCTTTTGCATCATTGATACGGTCGGCCAGGGCATTGGCGGAAAATCCTGCGAATACTACTGAATGCACTGCACCTAATCGGGCACAGGCCAAACAAGCAATTGCCAGTTCAGGCACCATAGGCATGTACAAACAAACTCTGTCGCCTTTTTTAACGCCATGCGCTTTTAATACATTGGCAAACTGACAAACTTTTTGGTGTAATTCTTTGTAGGTTATTTTAACTGATGGTTCAGATGGTTCATTGGGTTCCCAAAGGATAGCTGTTTGATTGGCTCGGGTGGCGAGGTGTCGATCAAGGCAGTTTTCGGTAATATTTAATTTACCGTTCACGAACCATTCTACTTTAGGTTCTTTAAAATTCCAGTTTAAAACTTTATCCCATTTCTTTTTCCAAACAAAGGATTCAGCTTGTTCAGCCCAAAAAGCTTCAGGGCTATCAACGCTTTTTTTGTACTCCGTTTGATATTCTTCAAAGGTTCTAATTCTGGTCGCCATAAAAGTTAGTTTTCGTGTAGGGGGTAAATATAGGAAAGTCGGGAAATGAATACAAGGCTATTTAAAACAAAAAATGGAATTATTTCATGATGCTGAGTAATAGATCCTGAAACAAGTTCAGGATGACAAATGTGAACCATTCTCTTTAGGTGATGCGCGCTAATGTCATCCTGAACTTATTTCAGGATCTATTACTGATCAGTATACAGTCCGTTTCAATGGATAATGTATAAAAAAATGGTGTTTATTTTTTTTATAAACACCATTCCTTTATATAGCAAAGAAGATTACTCTTCTATTTCAATCATTTTAAAAGGGATTTTGATGATAGACTGGTAGTCTTTGCCCACTTCCTGCATGTCTTCATCGTCCGATTCGTAGTGCCAGTTGATAACGATTTCTTTTTCAGCTTTAGCAACTGCTTCTAGGGATTTAAAAAGATCCAAGATGCATTTTGAAGAACTGGTATTGAAATATTCCAACTGAATGTTTACAGTGGTTTTTGCTTGCGGAGAAAGTACGTATTTGTGAACAGATTCAATGATAGGAGCGTAAAAATCAATAGAGTCTTCAGGGATAGATCGTCCTTTTAATTCTAGCAATCCGCTCTCGAAATCTAAAATCACAGTCGGTGATTTCGGTGTTCCTTCTATTTTGAAAATGGCCATGGTAGTGCTTTGTTTGTGTTATTAATTTTTCAAATTTAGTTTTTTATTTGATATCTGTATCATTATTTAATGGCTTCCTCAAGCAATTGCTGTTTGTTGATAGGAACAACGCCTACTTTTTCGCAAACGAGTCCGCCTGCCAAATTGGATATTTTTACAATTTGTTCGTCGCTTAATCCAGCAGCCAGAGCCAGTGAAGCCACGGCGATGACGGTATCGCCTGCTCCGGATACATCAGCAATATTTCTGATTTCGGCAGGCACATGAATTTCTTTTTCACCGCAAATCAGTGCACCTTTTTCGGATAAGGTGATTAACACCTTATCTATATTTAATTCGGATTTGAATTTTTTGGCCTGTTTTTGCAGGGTTTCAAGGTTAAATTGCGTCCATTCTATCTTAGTGCCTTCAACGAATTCCTTCAAATTTGGCTTGAATAGAGAAGCGCCTTGATAAACAAAAAAGTTGCTTTTTTTCGGATCAACGCTTACAGGAATGTTTTTTTCTTTGGCCAGAGCGATGATGCTAATGATCACGTTTTCCGTGAGCACGCCCTTGTTGTAATCTTCCAAAATAATCACATCAATTTTTTTGTCGCTGATGAGGTTTTTTATTTTGGTTAAAAGCTTGTCTTCAGTAACTAAGCTAATGTTTTCAGTTGTTTCTTCATCCACGCGCAGCATGTGATGTGCAGCACTGATGACTCTGGTTTTTGAAGTGGTTTTTCTTTTGCTGTCGGTAATTATTGCTTCATCAGAAAGAGAACTTTCCTTCAATAATTCTCGAAAAGTTTCACCTTTACTATCGCTGCCAATTACTCCACAAAGAATAGGAGTAGCGCCTAAGGCAATAATGTTTAATGCAACGTTGGCTGCTCCACCTAAACGGTTTTCTCTTTTACTAATAGAAACAACAGGAACGGGAGCTTCAGGGGAAATGCGGGAAACCGAACCCCATAAATAAGCATCCACCATAGAGTCGCCAACAATTAAACAAGTTTTATTGTTGAACGACTCGAATGCCTTTTCTATGGAAGATTTACTCATTAATTATGCTAATTTTTCCAACGCTTTTTTGATTCTGCTAATGGCTTCTACCAAAACATCGTCAGAAGTAGCGTAAGAAATACGGATACATTCAGGAGATCCGAATGAATCACCACCAACGCATGCCACCAAAGCTTCGTCCAATAAGAACATAGCAAGGTCATCTCCTGTTTTGATTACTTTGTCTTTGAATTTTTTTCCTAAGTAATAAGATACATCAGGGAAAATGTAGAAAGCACCTTGAGGGACGTTGGTTTTCAATCCCGGGATTTCTTTTAATTTTCCTAAAACTAAATCACGTCTTCTTAAAAAAGCCGCTTTCATTTCGTGTGTAAGGTTTATTCCTTCGTTTACTGCAGCCACTGTAGCTTTTTGAGCGATAGTGTTGGCGCCCGAAGTGATTTGTCCTTGTAATTTATCGCAAGCTTTAGCCAACCAAAGTGGAGCGCCCATGTAGCCAATTCTCCAGCCTGTCATAGCAAATCCTTTAGCAACACCGTTTACAGTGATAACGCGGTCTTTTACAAAATCAAAAGAAGCCATGCTCGCAGTGCGCTCGCTGGTGAAATTAATGTATTCGTAAATTTCATCGGCCAATACATATAGTTCTTCGTGTTTGATCACTTCTTTTGCTAATCCTTCTAATTCAGCAGCTGAATAAACAGAGCCAGAGGGGTTACATGGAGAAGAATAAACGATCAATCGTGTTTTTTTTGTGATGGCATCAGCCAATTGTTTTGCAGTGATTTTGAAATCATTTTCAACACCAGCTTTAACTTCTACCGGAACACCACCTGCCAATTTAACTAGGTCGGCATAGCTCACCCAGTAAGGAGCAGGTAAAATTACTTCGTCTCCCGGATCAATAATAGCAAGTATAACGTTGGCAATGGATTGTTTTGCACCTGTAGAAACTACAATTTGATTGGGTGCATATTCAATGTTGTTTTCTCTTTTGAATTTATTGGCAATTGCTTGTTGCAAATCAGGATAACCTGCAACTGGCGGGTATTTGCTGAAGTTGTCGTCAATCGCTTTTTTAGCAGCGTTCTTCACGTGATCAGGAGTGTTGAAATCGGGCTCCCCGATACTTAAGCTGATAATATCTAATCCCTGTGCTTTGAGCTCTCTGCTTTTTGCTGTCATAGCAATAGTAGCAGATTCTACAAGACTTTGTACTCTTTGTGAAATATGAGTCATTTTTTTGCGGTTTTAATTTAGTGCGACAAAAGTAAGGTATTTTTACTTTATACTAAATCGTATTTCGATTAAAAGACTTTTTAAATTCGCTACCAATAAATTTGATGCATCAATTTTTCAGGTATGGCCATTAAGGAAAGAATTAGCAGTTTCTGGAAAGTGATTAAACTTTCTCTCAACGGAGAGGAGCAGGATTACACACAAGGCAGTATCCGTAAAGCAGTTTTTTTACTGGCTATTCCAATGATTTTAGAGCTAAGCTTGGAAAGTGTTTTTGCAGTGGTAGATATGTTTTTTGTTGGTAAACTCGGTCAAAATGCCATCGCCACCGTTGGTTTAACAGAATCGGTAGTGATGCTTATTTACTCGGTGGCCATTGGTTTAAGCACTGCTGCCACGGCGATGGTAGCCCGAAGAATAGGTGAAAAAAATCCCGAAGCAGCAGCTCGTGCAGGAGTGCAATCTTTAATGATGGCGTGTGTTGTATCTATCGTGATCAGTATCGTAGGAATGATTTTCGCCAGTGAAATATTGGCGCTCATGGGAGCGAGCGAAGAGGTAGTGAGAGATGGAGCGATATTCACGCGCATTATGCTTGGTGGAAGTGCTGTGATCATATTGTTGTTTTTGATCAATGGAATTTTTCGTGGTGCTGGAAATGCAGCCATGGCGATGAAGAGTTTGTGGATCGCTAGTTTGATGAATATAATATTGTGTCCGATTTTAATTCATTTTTTCGGATTGAAAGGAGCAGCCATAGCCACGGTGATCGGGAGAAGCACAGGAGTAATTTATCAGTGTTATCACCTTTTTAAAGGCAGTGGGATTTTAAAAATATATACCCATCATTTCAAATTGAATAAGGAGATTGTCACTTCATTATTAAAGATAGCTTGGCCCGCTACTTTTCAATTTTTTATTGCCAGCGGCAGTTGGTTGGTGCTGGCTAAACTTGTTGCCGTTACAGGCGGAACAGCAGCTTCTGCAGGCTATCAAGTGGCCTTTAGAAATGTGGTGTTTTTCATTTTACCAGCTTGGGGATTAAGCAATGCAGCGGCAACTTTAGTAGGACAAAATTTAGGCGCCAAACAAATTGATAGGGCTGAGCAAAGTGTTATGCTTACTGCAAAATACAATGCCATCTTTATGGCATTTGTCACTGTGCTATTTTTACTTTTTGCCGATCCTATCATTCGTATTTTTTCTCAGGATGAAGTAGTGGTGGCATACGGTTCCGAAGCCTTGCGCATCATTGGGTCGGGTTATATTTTTTATGGCATCGCCATGGTGATGACGCAGGCGTTAAATGGTGCAGGGGATACCCGAACGCCAACTATCATTAATTTCATTTGTTTTTGGTTGGTGCAAATTCCTTTGGCGTATTTATTCGCTATCGGATTAGACATGAAAGCTACCGGCGCCTTTATTGCTGTGCCGCTTGCAGAAGTGTTTATTGCATTAATTTCCTGGTACTATTTCAAAAAAGGAAGATGGAAAGAAGTGAAAGTGTAAAGGATATATTTTACATTTACGGCGATGGGAATGAAAAAAATTATTGACCGCGTACGCAACGATCACGACAGCTTTTACAAAGCCTTGTTGTTTATTGGCACCATCGCCTTTATTGTTTTTTTATTGCCTCGCGAAGTTTCTTTCAAATATGAATTTCAAAAAAACAAGGCCTGGCATTACGACAATCTCTATGCGCCTTTTGATGTTCCAATTTTAAGAAACGGAGAAGAAATTAAATCGGAAAAAGAAAAAGTGATTTCCGAAAAAGCACTTTATTTCAAATACAATTATGAGAAAAAAGAGGAGCAAGTAAAACTCTTTGATCGTTTGTTGGATGAAGAACTGGATGCAAAAAATCCAGCGCCAGCTACTGCCGGAAAACAAAAAAAACACGAAGAGCGCATCGCTGTATTGAAGCAATATTACTTCACTTTGGGCGAAGAGATCATTTCCAATATTTATAAAAAAGGCTTGATCGAATTATCGGATGAGTTGGATAAATTAAATGACACCGTTGCTTTTTATGTGATTAAGGACAATGTGGTAGCATCGGCATTTTACAAGGAAGATGTGTTTACTTTAAAGTCGGCTTTTGAATTTGCAGAAAAAACTCTTCAAAAAAATATTGAGGAAAAAGAAGTGCTTCTTCCGGCCATAGAAAAGACCTTGCAAAAAGATGCAGCAAACATCGTTTTTGACAATAAAAAAACACAACTGGTTTTAGCCAACGAATTGTCAAAACTGGAAGTGGCTGCGGTGGGAATAATTTCTGAAGGTCAAAGTATTATCAAAAGAGGTGATATTGTCGACAAGCAGAAGTTTGATATGCTAAGTTCCTACAAAGCAAAATATGTGTCGCAAACGCTGGAGCAGAGCAAGCGACTGCTGGTGATGCTTGCGCAAGTGATATTGATTTCGGTGGCCATTGGCGGATTTTTTCTTTATTTGTTTTTCTTTCGTCGCCAAATTTTCAACAACAACAAGCATCTTGTTTTTTTGCTTTTGCTCGTGAATATTTTCGTGCTGGCAACTACCGTTATTTTGCATTTTGACCGACTCAATGTGTATTTGATTCCTTTCTGTTTAATTCCCATTGTTGTTCGATCTTTCTTTGATACCCGAACTGCATTTTTCTCGCACATCATTACTTTAATGATCATCGGCTTTATGGTTCCCGATAGTTTTACTTTTGTGTTCTCTCAGTTTATAGCGGGGATTGTAGCGATTTTCGGATTTGTGAACTACAGAAAGCGAGCTCAGCTTTTTATTACTTCGGGATTGATTTTTCTCACTTATAGTTTGATTTTCTTCGCCGTGAGTTTGCAGCAAGAAGGAGATCTTAGTCATATCAATAGCAGGAATTTCACTTGGTTTGCCATGAGTGCAGGCTTCACCATGTTCGCCTTCCCAATGATTTATGCTTTTGAAAAAATGTTCGGATTTATTTCTGATATCACTTTACTCGAATTGTCGGATACCAACAATACTTTGCTTCGTGAGCTTTCTTTAAAAGCGCCTGGAACATTTCAACATTCATTGCAAGTAGCAAATTTGGCCGAGGCTGCAATTTTTAAAGTGGGAGGAAATGCGCTCTTAATTAGAACTGCGGCTTTGTACCACGATATTGGTAAGATGGAGCGTCCGATGTATTTTATAGAAAATCAAGCTACAGGTGTTAATCCGCATCATGAATTATCAACCGAGGAAAGTGCTCGCATTATCATCAATCATGTGATTCAAGGAATTGAAATTGCTAAGAAACACAGGGTGCCTGAGCAAATCATCGATTTTATTCGTACACATCATGGAACAACTCGCGCCGAGTTTTTTTATAGAAAAGCGCTCAATGAATTTCCTGATGAGGTGATAGATGAAAAACTGTATACTTATCCTGGTCCGATACCTTTTTCAAAAGAGTCGGCAGTATTGATGATGGCCGATTCTGTTGAAGCTGCGTCCAGAGCTTTGAAGGAAATTACTTCTGAAAAAATTGAGCAGTTGGTGGATAGGGTCATCAACAAACAAATTGAAGAACAACAATTCATCAACGCTGATATCACGCTGAAAGAAATTTCTCAGATCAAGAAAATGCTGAAGAAAATGTTGATGAATATTTATCATGTTAGGATTGAGTATCCTAATGCCTAGTCTTCTTACTTTTTGCTTGATGAAAAAGTAACAAAAAATCAAAAACCAAGGTATGCTTCAACGCTCGTCGCGAAATTTTTTATCCGTCGGTGGCGGAAAATTTCGCTCCCGCCAACACTAACACCGGAAGTTCCTACCTCAATAACGTCACCTTCCCAATCTCTTCCTTCCAAGTTGCGGTATGATCTCTTTTGTAGCGCACTTTCCAAACGTAAGTATCAATCTGTACACTTCGCCCTTGGTATGTGCCATCCCAGCCATCATTGATATCGTGACTGGTGAAAATGAGCTCACCCCAGCGGTTGAAAATCATCAATTCAAAATCTTCATTTACGCTTACACTGCTGAAATAAAACACGTCATTTTTTCCATCGCCATTTGGTGTAAATGCATTGGGTGCATAAACTTTTCTGATCACATAAATATGAACTGAATCTTTAAAATAACAACCACTTCTGTCGAATAGCGCATATTGATAAGAGATGTCTTTTTCGGGAAGTTGCACCAGCGGACTAGGGCATTCAGTGCAAGATAAATCGGTCGCTGGCGACCAGAAAATATAATCTTTGTAGTTGCTGGATATTTGAACATCTTTTCCGTATTCCACCACTTGCACACTGTCGATAGCGGTGTGTGGTTTGCTTGCAATATGTACATTGGTATACCCAGAGTCTGCGCAGTTGTATTTGTTGGTGATGACCACCTTGTATTCAGTATCTTTTTCAGGTGTAGCTTTTGGATTACTAATATTCTCCATGTTTAAGGAAGAGGCCGGTGACCATAAATATTTTACACCTCCTGTGGCCCACAATCGCATGGTGTCGCCAGGACAAATGGTGGAATCAGGAGAAATCTTTTTTTGAACGCGCGATACGTTCACCTGATAAGTTGCCACAGCGCTGCCGCATAAATTACTCACTGTGGCTTTGTACATGGTGGAGTTATCAGGCTTCGCCAAAGGCTTTTTAATAGTTGCATCATTTAGTCCTTCTGCAGGCGTCCATGAATAGCTGTAGTTTCCATCAACTCCCAAATCAAGAGCTAGCGATTTTCCGTAACAAATCAGTGAATCTTTTTGCACAGAAAATGCAGGGGGAGGAATGATTTTTACATAAACCGAATCTTTTACTTCGCAACCGTTCGGAGTTTTAAAATTCACATATACCGTTTTTGATTGCTGCAGTGCAACGGTGGTTTGTCCAGCTGTTGGATTACTGAAATACTCTGCGGGGGTCCATTGAAAAGAAGATCCTGGTTTGGCGAAAAGCATATGCTCGGCGTTTGGACAAGCAGAATCTGCAGCGCTGATTTCATGCTCTAGAGAATAAATGTTAACAGTCACAGCAGCAGTGTCAACCAAACAGTAGCTATCACTTGTTACCAAATATTTTGTGGTGGTTTTTGGAGAGGCGATGACCTGTGCGCCAGAAGATTTGTTAAGTGTAGATGAAGGATACCATGAATAATTGTTGGCACCCGAAGCACTTATAGTTACGCTTTTTCCCGGACAAATGGTGTCGTTCGTTAAAGTAATACTCAATGGCGGATAGATATGCAAATTCATAAATGCAGTATCGATGGGCGGACAGCCTTGCGGATTGGTAGCCAAAAGTGTTACAGTATAATCGCCTGTGTTTTTATACGCGTAAGAAGGTTCAAATTGTGTACTGCTATCGCCGGTTCCAAATTTCCACAAATAGGTGATTCCTCCCTTGCTTTGGTTTTTAAAAAAGATTGGATCGTTGATACAAGCCACAGAGTCTGCGTTACCGCTAATTGCAGCACTCAGTTTTGAGGCTGCTAATTTTACACCTATCTCGTTGCATTGCGAAGCTTGTGATGATTTGTTGGTTACCGATAGTACTCCGGGGGTTGTTGGGAAATCCGATAATCCACCACATCCTCCACAAATTGCCTGGTATATATTCCCTTTTTTGTCGAAGCGACTCGTTCCTCCATCAACATGTTCGATAGTGTTTGGTCCGCCAAGGTAGGTTGCATATTTCAGTGACTTCATGTCTTTGCTGAACACCGCAATATAAAAATCGCTGCCTTCTGTGGTAGATTGAAAAGCATCGGTCGTCAAAGGTAAATTCGAAGGGTCACTAACAAAGACGGTACTGTTTGGATAGTAATAGTTTCTGAAGTTGCTGTTTGATTTTCCGCCCCATCCCGAAATATAAATATCTTCGCAGTTGCTTACTAAAAATGCCGTTGGCGACAATTGAATATTTCCCGTTCCTCCCCCAAAAACACTTGAAAAAATTGTTGATGTGAGCGTGTTGTTCATTTTGTGAATGAATTGTCCGCTGCCCGGATTAGCGTAAACACTTGCAGGAGCAATAGGGTAACTGCCGCTGGATTGGCCGTAAACAAAAACATTGTTGCTATTGTCGAGTTGCACAAAATAGCATTGGTCGTACGAAGAAGTTCCTAAATATGTAGAAGCTTTTATGGTGTTCCCGCCAGCAGAAATATGAGTGATAAAACCATCAATTCCTCCTAAGTAATTTTTATTGAGCACACCAGCAGATGTTGGGAAATTGGCGCTGGATGTTCCTCCTGAAATGTAGATGTCGTTTTTGGAGTCGAATTGCATGGAGTAAGCAGCATCGTCATCACTTCCTCCTAAAAAGGAACTCCACACCAATGCCGACAAGTTTTTATTGAGTTTCATTACCACTCCATCGTGCCCACCGCCACCATAGTTACTTTGAAATCCGCCAATGATTGGAAAATTGCTGGAACGTGTAGTGGTAGCTATATAGGCATTTCCACCATTGTCAGTGATGATTTCGCCCCTGAACAGATCACCGTAATTAAATGTTAAACCTGAGATGTAAAACTCATCGTTGAAACCATCGTTTTGATTGCCCCCAATATAAGTGGATCCAATGAGGGCTGAACCTGCCGCGTTGAGTTTGGTAACGTAAATATCTGAACCACTGTCGTAGGTGAGGAGCACGTTTAAAGTCACGCTGCTACCGCCATTAAATGTACGGTCGTAAGCTGAATTGGTGGTTGGAAAATCAGAGGATCCGGTGCTTCCGAAAATCAGCAGTTGGTTGTTTTTATCAACTACCATACTGTGCGGCTCTTCAGTTCCTCTGCCACCGATGTAGGTGGAAAATAAAAACTTACTTCCATCGGCAGAATATTTACTCACCACCACATCAATTGGTCCGCCACTAAAAGTTGATTGATAGGCACCAGCTGTTACTGGATAGCCAATGCCAAATGAAGTTCCGCCTATATACATAAACCCTGCATTGTCATAGGTAGCAGTGTATCCGCGGTTATCAGAGTTAGAGCCTGAGAAAGAGGCGTACACCATTTCGGGATCAATGATCAAAGGTTGAAAGCTATCGTAAGTATCGGTTTGAATGGAGTAAATGTTATTGATGTCTTTGTGGTATTTTGCATCAACATACTGTTTGCTCTGATTGATGGTTTGATAGGTCAGTGGAGCCTTTTCAATAAAATCACCAATTGATGAAGCGAGAACAATGTTTTCATTTTCAATTGATTGGGATTTGCGCCAGCATTCACAATAAAGTCATATTTAAAATGGCCGTTACTTTCATATAAATGCAAGTCGATACCTTTATATATATTGTATAAAAACACCTCTGCAAATACAGGAACAGCGCTGGCCCATTTGCTGGAATCGTTGCCGATAAAATAATTTACATAATCTGAATAGGCTAATTTTCCTTCTGCTTGCGAAGTTTGAGCTCCATCAAATACAATTTTAAAAGAGTGAGAAGGAATGTTGTTGCCAGGATTGGGAGCGGAATTGTGCGTGAATTCGTGGTGTTGATGAATAATGGAAGGATCAACAACATTAAAGGTCAATCCATCATTTTCAATGAAAATCATACCGTAGTTAAGGTTCACTCCAAACAGGACTTGTGCAGGCCACTGCCCTTTGTTTTGCACGAACCTTGCAGAAGAATTTCCGGCAGAAAAATGCGCGAAAATCACGGCAGGAAAAAGCCATAAAAAAGCAAGAAGTACAACTGTGTATTTTTTCAACGAAAGCATGAAAGTTTCTTATCCGCGGTGAAGATAATAAATGTTGGGAGAAGTATAGCTCGAACTAGGAAACATTCTTTTTTTTAACCTACGCAAGGTGCGGTCACCATAGAAATATCAGCTGAAGGCATCGCCACGATTTGTGTTTGTTAAACAACTATTGTCCGGGCATTTTCATTTCCTTCAGCATGTGGCTGAATGCTTTTCTTATCACTACTGTATATGCTTTATCGATAAAGGTTTCTGTGCTTTTTGTTCTTTTGTTGGTGGCAGTTAAATAGATGTTGTCATCCTCGTCGATGTCTAATACAATAGTATATAGCTGCAAGATGTTTTTAAGCTTAGTGGTGTTTTTCATTAGCAACTAAAGTAGACTTTTCTTTGTTGTTTTTCCACTTCGCTTGACAGGGAAGACATAAATTTTCTTTTTCCACTTGGATAAAATCCTAATGCATTTGGCCAAAATCCCAAACTGTTTTTTTTATTGCTAGCGTAACTTACTACAATGAAAGACAAGGCTTACTTTTTATTACACCCAAAACAAAGCTCTATGAAAGTGCTTAGATATTATGAAGTTTTAATTCTTGCTGTCATTATTATGCTGACGGTTTTCTGTGATCTTGGAATTATTTTGAGTTACTGAAAATGCTGAAGCTGTATTAAAAACCAAACGTGTTTAAACAACCCCCCCCCCAATTAAATTAATACAACTATGAAAAAACTAATTTTGAACTGGAGCTTGTCGATGATTGTCCTATTGTCGGGCAGTTTAGCAAGCGCGCAAACTCCGGTAGAACAATTCGGACAATTAAAAGTAGTAGGCAATAAAATTTTAGGAGCCAATAATGCTCCGGCACAATTTCGCGGAATGTCACTTTTTTGGAGTCAGTGGCAAGGTAGATTTTACAATGCCAATGTTGTGAAATGGTTGAGAGATGACTGGTGTTCAGGCATCATTCGCGCTGCAATGGCGGTAGATAATGATGGTTATGCCACAAATCCTACAGCCGAAAAAAACAAAATTTTTGCTGTCATTGATGCTGCGATAGCGAATGGTATTTATGTTATTGTTGATTTTCATGTGCATGACGCAGTGCTTTATAAAAATCAGGCAAAAACATTTTTTGCTGAAGTAGCCACGAAGTATGGTAATCAACCCAATATTATTTACGAAATATGGAACGAACCGATAAATGTATCCTGGTCCAACGTTATTAAGCCTTACCACAATGAATTGGTGCAAACCATTAGGGCAATCGATCCAGATAATATCATAGTATGTGGCACAAGAAATTGGTCGCAAAGAGTGGATGAAGCAGCCAATGATCCTGTTACAGGAACTAATATCGCTTATACATTGCATTATTATGCGGCGAGTCACGGACAAGAATTAAGAAATTATTGCACTCAGGCACTCAATAAAAACGTTGCTATAATAGTTACTGAGTACGGTGTTTGTGAAGCCAGCGGTGATGGCGCAATCAACGTTGCCGAAAGCAATGCTTGGTGGACTTATTTGGATAATAATAACATCAGCTATTGTGCCTGGGCTATCTCTGATAAGGCAGAAAGCGCTTCTGCATTGCCTGGCGGAGCAAGCTCTAATGGTGGATGGGCCGCAGGTACTTTAACAGCTTCAGGGAAATTGGAAAGAGATTATTACAAAAGCAAATGTGGAAGTGTTGTGGTTGTTGATCCTCCAAAAAACAATTATAAAATTTACAGATCTCCTAGTGCAATTACAATTGATGGAACAGTTGATGCCTTTTGGAATAATGCCTCAGTATTGCCTCAAACAATTGGCAACGTGCTGCAAACAGGTATTACGAACTCTGCTGATTTGTCGGGAACTTTTAAAGCGTTGTGGGACAATAATTATTTGTATGTGTTGGGTGATATAAAGGATAATGTGCTCAATCAGGATAGTCCAAATTCTTGGGACGATGATTGCGTAGAATTGTATTTTGACATCAACAATGATAAAGCAGGAGCTTATGGAGCAAATGATGCCGAGTATAATTTTGAATACAACAATGCTGGAGTTGTCACTGCGAATCCAGGTGTTAGATCGGTTGCCAATATTAATTATGTAATGGTGCCTAAAACGGGAGGGTATACATTTGAAGTACGAATCCCTTGGAGCACTTTACAAGGTACGCCAGTGGTAGGACAATTGCTTGGATTTGATCTTCATGTTAATGATGATGACGATGGTGGTGTAAGAGATTCAAAATTGGCTTGGAATGCAACTGCTGATGATGCTTGGCAATTCACCACATCATTTGGTACCGCCGTGTTGGAGGATAGTCCGTCACTTGGCACTGAGGTAGAAGAAATGATGTTGGAGCAGGTGAGCGTTTATCCAAATCCAACCAATGATATTATTACGGTGGGTGGATTGACAGAAAATTTTGATTACGAAGTTTTTGACAACATGGGAAGAAAAGTCTTGTCGGGAAATCTAACAAAGGATGTTTACATGAATCACCTTTCAGCAGGTGTGTATACTTTAGTAATTAAATGCAATGGAAAATTTAAATCTATCAAAGTGGTGAAGGGAAATGAAATGAATTAATCTTCAGGTTAATTTGTCATTCTCTGTGATGCATTTTGGGTTCGTGGAATTTTTCTTTGCAGGTTCATCTTATTGATCCTGGTACGTTGAACTCAATATTAAATGAAGGGCGGGTAAGTGTTTAGATGGATACGGTAGCAGAACGATTGATGAGAGAAATTGGGTTGTGGAAGCAGTTTTTTCATGTAGGGGCGAAAAATTTTTCGCCCCTACTAATTTTTCAATCAATTTGATTGGGAATTAATTAGCTCGCTGCCACCTGATTTAAGTTATAGTTTGTAATTTCCCTCAAAAATTATTCTGCTGTGAAAATTATTTTTGGTACAGGCTCGTTTAAATTAGTGCGCAATAAACCATCTGAATTGGGCTTGCCTTTTGATTTAGACAAGGAGATGACGATAGAAAAACGTCAAAGATATTTTCATTTATTTTGGATTCCATTTTTTAGTATCGGTCAAATTTGGGTTTTTAAAAAAAAAAATTAATTGAACTTCACCCACACCATAAAACACCTTGGTATACTTTCTCTTTATTGCTGCTCTTGCTGGCAGCTCTTTTCTCCTTCGTTGGATTTGCAATATATAGCGATGTGTCAGATTCAATGGCACACGAAGAAAGTCTAAAAGATGATGCCATGAAACAAAATACAAATGTTACTCAGGCATTTCCAGATACGTATTATCAACTTTACGACGAAGAAGGAAGTTCCGTAATGCTTAGAGCAATTAAATCCGATCGCAATACTATAACAGCTGAAGTAAGTGCTAAAAAGATGTCGGAAGGCATGGATTTTCCTGCAAGTATAATCAGTCCGTTCCAACCCGACTCATTGGGCAGCTCTCATTTCGATACAGTAACTGTAAATAAAAAAAGTCTTTTGGCAGCATTTAATGCCGACTGGCAAGGTGAGGTGCAACGGATCAACATTGGTAAATACAAAAAATTAAGATTTCTTGCTTCCTATAATTTGAACATAGCAATTTTTGCCTTTACCCGCTTTCAAAAGAAGGGCGATCATTATATTTTTACGGTAAAGAACATACACAAAACCGCAACAATTTTAAAGATTGAACAAGATGGCCATTCCAACGATATGCAGCTTCAGTCATTGAAACTTCCCATGACCCTTAATAACGGAGATACGCTTCAATTGATGTTGCGAGTGCTAGAAGAAAATCCTTGGTACTATGGATTACTGGTTTATAAAAACAATAGGAATACAGAACAAACAATGCGCTTCGAACTATATGAAAACAATATGTTAGTTTATAATCATGATTTTTTCGAAGAATAAATTTGGCCGTTAAAAAGCAAAGAATAGGAATGCCCCAATGCTGATTGCAAGAAATACTTTCCACTCTATAATTTCAATGATCAAATTCCTGAATCCTTTGGTCAAAAAGTAAAATATCAAACATCATACTTTCTATAATTTGCCCTCTGATAATTATTCGGAGCAATATGAATTATTTAAAAGTTAAATGGATTGGTGCCGTTTTGTTGGGTTTAGGTTTAACAGGTTTGCAGGCACAAAGTAAGTTGTATGTGCGAAGCAACAATGGAAATCAGGTAAGTGTTTTGTTGGATTCCATTCGTACTATCACTTTTACAGGCGCGAATTTGCAGGTGAATAAAATCAATAATAGCAGCGCTTCCTTTGCGATTAACGATCAAAGATATTTGAGTTTTATTCCTTATGAGTCGGGAAGTGCAGTGCTAGAAATGACAAAGAC
>JAPLEZ010000037.1:7982-69039 GCA_026390935.1 Bacteroidota bacterium | reverse complement strand
TTCCAAAGAAAGAATTGCCGATGAATTGAATAAAATCATTTTATCACCTTTACCTTCTGTAGGATTCACATTGCTTTTTGATACCGGAATGCTTCATCTTATTTTCCCTGAAATGGCCAATTTACATGGCGTACAGGTTGTAGATGGCAAATCACATAAAGATAATTTTTACCACACTTTAAAAGTACTCGACAATATTTGCGAAAACACTAAAGACCTGTGGTTGCGCTGGGCAGCGATTTTACACGACATAGCGAAACCTGCCACTCAAAAATATTATAAAGAAGTGGGCTGGACTTTTCATGGCCACGAGCACAAAGGATCATTGATGGTGCCTAAGATTTTTGAAAATTTGAAATTACCACTGAACGAAAAAATGAAATACGTTCAAAAATTAGTGCTTTTGCATCTGCGTCCCATATCACTAGTGAAAGACACTGTCACGGATTCAGCAATTAGAAGATTACTTTATGAGGCGGGTGATGATATTGATGATCTTATGACCTTGTGCGATGCAGATATCACTTCTAAAAACAAAGACAAGGTTTCTCGATATATGCAAAACTTTCAACTCGTTAGAACTAAACTAAAGGAAGTTGAAGAAAAAGATCATCTGCGAAATTGGAAACCTCCGGTAACTGGTGATGATATTATGGATGCATTCGACTTGCTTCCAGGGAAACACATTGGAATAATTAAGGAAGCAATTAAGGAAGCTATCATTGAAGGCAACATAAAAAATGATAGAAAAGAAGCATTAAATTTTATGATTTTAAAAGGAAAAGAATTAGGTTTGAACCCGAAAAACACAATCACTCATTGACCTAGAATATGAAAGCTTATACCTACCGAGTAACCCCTGAAAACGAAGACGCAATTTACAGAGACATAGTCATTAAGGAAGATCAAACTTTTGAAGATCTGCATTATGCTATTTTGGATGCCTATGAAATTACTCCGGGCGAAATGGCCAGCTTTTACCTAAGCGACGAAACTTGGAACAAAGGTGTTGAAATTACTTTGTTCGACATGGCAGTGAAAGAACATGAAGTGGTTCATTTGATCATGAATGAAATTCCAATTACAAAAACTGCTACGGAAAAAGTGGATCACTTATTATACGTTTACGATTTCCTACATTATAAAACTTTCCACGTCATCAAAACCGGCGAAACCAAAGTCAAAAAGGATGAAATGTATCCTTTATGCATTGCAGCAGCAGGAGAATTCTTATCTGATGAAGATGATGATTTTGCAAGCGAATTTGAAGACACTTACGACAGTGATGGTGGCGATGAAGACGATGAGTTTTCAAAAAACAGCTTCGATGACGACAACTTCAATCCTGAAGGAGACGATGATTTCTCATTTGAATCTGATCAATTCGACAACATAGACGATCACGATTTATAAAATGCAAAGCAGCGACAAATACTTAATTGTCGTTGCTGGCCCTACAGCTATTGGCAAATCCGATTTAAGCGTTGCCCTCGCGAAAGAATTCGACTGCGAAATTATTTCCGCCGATTCGCGTCAGTTTTACAAGGAAATGTGCATTGGTACTGCAAAGCCTTCCATAGAAGATATGCAAGGTGTTCCTCATCATTTTATCGACAATATTTCCATTGAGGAGTCCTACAACGTAGGGAAATTTGAGGAGGAAGCCATTGCACTTCTGCATGAAATTTTCAAACAAAAGTCGATCGCCATTATGGTGGGTGGCTCTGGATTGTACATCAACGCGGTATTGTACGGCATGGATGATCTTCCGAAAAACGATCCTGAAATAAGAGCCGAGCTCGAAAAAAACTACCAGGAATTTGGTTTATCGTGGCTTCAGGAAAAACTAAAAGAAGTGGATCCTGAGTATTTTAAATCCGCAGAAATCAACAACACCAACCGCATTATGCGAGCTATTGAAGTCTCGTTAATTACTGGCATCCCCTACTCTCAACAACTCAATAAAAAAACAACGAAACGCGATTTTAAAACCATCTTTATTGTGTTGAATACCGATAGAGAAAAATTGTATGATCGCATCAATCGCAGGGTAGATCAAATGATGAAAAATGGATTGGTGGAAGAAGTAAAAAACTTATTGCCTCACAAATCCAACAATGCATTGAATACTGTTGGCTACAAAGAACTTTTTGAGCACTTAGAAGGTAATTGCACGCTAGACACCGCAATAGAAAACATCAAGCAAAACAGTCGACGTTATGCCAAACGCCAAATCACCTGGTTCAAAAAAAATAAAGAAGCAAAATGGTTTGAACCTACTGATAAAGAAGCTATTGAAAAATTCATCAAAGATTCTTTACATTAGCGATCACAAAAACTAAAAACTTATTATTCAATGAAAAAAGCACTTAAAATTATTGGAATTCTTCTGGGGGTAATTGTATTGGCTGTTGTTGTCATCGGTCTTATTGCTCCAAAAGAAGGTTTAGTTGAAAGATCAATTTCAATTAATGCACCTGTTGAAATGGTGAAAGCAGAAGTTTCTTCTTTCAAATCTTTTACTGTTTGGAATCCATTCGACGATCAGGATTCTGCCGTTAAACAATCGATGGAAGGCACTGATGGTACTGTTGGTTCTAAATTTATATGGGATGGCCCTGTAACAGGAACTGGACATCAAACAATTTCGGCGATTACCGACTCTATGGTTTCTATTGATTTAGTTTTCACGAAACCCTTTGAAAGTGAATCTAAGGTATATTACAAATATGCAGCTAACGGTGATAGCACTAAATTAACATGGGGATACACTTCTCACTACGGTTTTGTTCAATCAATAGTAATGATGTTGTTTGTTGATATGGACAAAATGTTAGGAGGTGAATATGAAAAAGGATTGGCAAGCGTAAAAACCATCATCGAAGCAAAAACTGCTCTTCCTAAATTATACGGCGGATTTGAAATTAATGAAGCTACTTTCCCCGCTCAGCGATATTTAGCGATTACTGATTCTATACCGATGGATTCTATCATGTCATTCCACAAAAAAACTTTTGCTACGCTAGGTGCTGAACTTGGAAAAGCTAAAATTCAACCAACAGGAAATCCTGTAGGAGTGTACTTCAGCTGGGACATGGCTAACAAAACCACCAAGTTGGCTGACGCTATGCCAATTGATTCTGCTGCAAACATCACCAAAATCAAAAAAGGAAAAGAGTGGAAATCTGAAGCTTCAAAAGCTTTGAAAATGGTGTACACCGGCGACTATTCGAAAATGGAAGCTGCGCACAAAGGTTTTTATCAATACATGACCGAACATAAACTCACTATGGGCGGAATGGTGATTGAGGAATATGTTGTAAATCCTATGATGGAGCAAGATTCCAGCAAATGGGTAACCAATATCTTCTATCTGGTGAAATAATATTTTACTTTTTTTTTGAAAAGCCGGAGAGTTTTCTCCGGCTTTTTTTGTTTTAAATTTTTTCCCACAGATTTCACAGATTTGCACAGATTTCCCTTCTGTGTAAATCTGTGAAATCTGTGGGAAAGAATCACTCTAAAATATCCTATATTTGCTTCTTTTCAAATTAGAAACACATGAAAATCGCATTACTAGGTTACGGCAAAATGGGCCAAGAGATAGAGAAAATCGCCATTGAGAGAGGACATGAAATTGTTTTGAAAATCAATATCGACAATGCCCACGACCTCACCAACGAAAATCTTAAAAAAGCCGATGTAGCCATTGAGTTCAGCACACCTGAAACAGCCTACAGCAACATACAAAAATGCTTTGAACTGAACGTACCCATAGTGGTTGGTACAACAGGCTGGTTGCACAAAATGGAAGAAGTGCAAAATGCCGCTCAAAAAAATGGAAAAGGATTTTTCTATTCCTCCAACTACAGCATTGGCGTGAATGTGTTTTTTGAAATCAATAAACACCTCGCTAAATTGATGAACAACTATCCATCGTACAAAATTGAAATGGAAGAAATTCATCACACTCAAAAATTGGATGCGCCTAGCGGAACAGCCATTACACTTGCTGAAGGAATTATTGAAAATACCGACAGAAAAACCAAATGGGTGAACGACAAATCGTCTCAACAAGACGAACTGGAAATTATTTCATTGCGCATTGAAAATATACCTGGAACACATACCGTTTCCTACAACTCTGAAATTGACGAAATCTTCATCCGCCACACTGCCAAAAACAGAAAAGGCTTCGCGTTGGGTGCGGTGATCGCGGCAGAATTCATGAAAGGAAAAAGCGGGTTTTACGGCATGAAAGACCTCATTAAATTTTAATAAAAAAACCGAATGAATACATACATCTTAATTCTCCTCACAATTTTATTTTTGGCCGGATTGGCTAAACTCTTCAGCAAAGCAGGAGAAAAAGCGTGGAAAGCTTTCATTCCTTTTTTCAATGTATATGTGTGGTTGAAAATAGTGAAACGTCCAACGTGGTGGCTCGTACTTGCTCTTATTCCTGTGGTAAACATTGTGTTGATTATAGGTTTAACCGTTGAATTACTCAATTGCTTCGGAAAAAGAAAAGTATATGAACATGTGATTGGTGCTGTGGCCGGATTCATCTACCTACCCTACATCGCCTTTTACGAAAATGTAGAATTTCAAGGCACTATAGATTATACCAAAGCAAAAAAATCAACACCTCGCGAATGGTCGGAAGCAATTTTCTTCGCCGTGATTGCAGCTACTATAATCAGATCTTTCGGATTGGAAGCATTTAAAATTCCAACCCAATCCATGGAAAATACTTTGCTGCGAGGCGATTTCCTTTTTGTGAGTAAATTTCATTACGGTGCAAAAACACCTGTCACTCCACTTTCCATTCCTTTTACCCATCAAACCATTCCTGTACTTGAAATATCATCGTATTTGGATTGGATTGAACTGCCTTCTTTCCGACTTCCTGGATTGAAAGATGTGGAACGCAGAGACATTATTGTTTTCAATTATCCTTACGAACCCTATCGCCCAGTCGACAAAAAAACCAACTACGTAAAACGTTGTGTGGGTATTCCGGGAGACAGCTTGCAGGTGAAATCAGGTTACGTGTACATCAACGGCGTTAAGGAAGATTTCCCTAAAAATGGTATTCCGCAAGCAGGCATTGACGCAACCCCTGTTTATCCTTTTGAATATTATCAGCAAAGAAAAGAGATCATTGGCTATTTGCACAGCAATAATATTTGGTCGCACTCAGGAAAAGACTTTTTTACTTATCCTCACGACAATTGGACGATGTTGAATAACGGTCCGATTTGGATTCCAAAAGAAAACACAAAAGTAATTCTTGATGAAAATTCTTATTACCAATACCGCCGTATTTTCCGCTACTATGAAGATGGAAAAGTATTGTATCTAAAGGATTTGATCAATAGCTACATTGAACTCTCTTACTTAAAAAATCAGGAAGACTTCACCAACATTAATCGATTGATGGCTGTGATGGGGCAAATGCAAGACCGACTCCAATTCAATAAACTCCCATTTAAATTGGCTGAAATTGGCGATGGTTTTTTTGTGCAAAATGGCGAAGGGAATCTAGATAAATTCACCAATAACTTTAACGACTACGAAAAGGATTATCAAGACTTCTGCACCAACGTGCTTCCAGGCGAGATTGAAAAAATAATTGCTACCATTCAAAAAATAAATCCAGCTTTGATTGATGGAGGAAAATCCATCAATATACCTAAAGTGAAAGAGTACCTAAGTGCTGGCAAAAATTTGTTTTTGATTAATGATGTTCTTTCAAACGAGTACACTTTTAAACAAGACTATTATTTCGCCATGGGTGATAACCGCGGAGAATCGGCCGATTCACGTGCGTGGGGTTATGTACCAGAAGACCACATTGTAGGAACTCCGGTGTTTATTTGGATGTCATTTTTTAATGGTGAATTTCATTTCGACAGATGGTTTTCTTTCGTGACTTCAAAGGGTGTTTCCAAATCATACCTCTTCCATTTTTTAATTGGCGGCGTGATACTTTGGTTGGCGAATAAGATGTGGAAAAACAAAAAATCAAAAGAGAAAAAACAGTGACGGCAATTTTCCCTACCGCTTTTTTGGGGCCAATTGAATATTACGCCCATTTGAAAAAACATCCCAACGCGCTGTTGGAAGTGCACGAACATTTCCCTAAACAAACATTTAGGAGTCGCACCGAAATATATGGCGCAAATGGAAAGCTCAACATCTCTATTCCGCTTCAACGCAGAAATACAGAACACACCTCCATTTCCAAAATGTTGATTTCCTACGATGAATCATGGCAAAATATTTTGTGGCGATCGATCACTGCAGCTTACCGTTCTTCCCCATTTTTTGAATATTATGAAGGCGAGCTGGAAAAATTGATTTATGCTAAACCTGAACTGTTGATAGATTACAACAGTGCACTGCACCAATGGATTTGCACCAAGCTCAAGTTAGAAAACAACTTCACTCCTACTACCGAATATCATAAGTCGTACGACAACATCATTGATTTCCGCACCGGTATTCATCCAAAAAAAGGAGCGACTTTTACCCATGCCGAATACATGCAAGTTTTTTCAAGTAAAATGGGATTCATTCCCAACCTCAGCATTATTGATCTTTTATTCAATGAAGGTCCGCATGGCAGCGCAATACTTTGATCAACAGCTGAATAAATCCACCACAACTCCATTATAAATTGTCAGGATTTTCAGTCGGCAACACAAAATTCCTGACCGAAAACGGAAACTATGTTTCCTCCTATCCTATCGATTGATTTACTATATTTGCCTTGCAAAAGGTTCAATGCTTTTCGCTACACCTAAATCTAACTACATTGATATTGTCATTTTCCAACCGGGCATACTCGGTTCTATTGTTGTGTTTTCATCTATTGCTGTCTGGTGTTGTACTAGGTCAATGCGACCCTATTTCCATTAGTGGAAAAAAATCAATTTGCGAAGGCGATAGCACCATCCTGAGCGCCGTGGGACCCTACGATAATTTTATTTGGAGCACGGGCGAAACCGGACCAATAATAACAGTGAAGTCGTCGGGCACATACAGCGTGCAAGGTTCATCATTAAGTGATGGGAAAAACATGGTATTAAATGGCGACTTCGAACAAGGGGTAAAAGATTTTACTACCGAATATATATACGACGCCGTTTATCTTTACGATTGCGGCATATACTCTATCTCCAACAATGCAAAAAATGTGCATTACGGTTACTTTCCTTGCGCCGATAACACCAGTGGAACGGGCAATATGTTCATTGGCAACGGAGCTGCTGTTTACAATCAAAAAGTATGGTGCCAAACACTGGCTGTAGAGCCAAAATCAGAATATCAAATTTCTGCTAGTTTAGGTTCGGCTTATCTATACAGTCCGGCAGAACTGCAATTCACAGTAAACAACAAAACATTGGGAGCAAGTTTCACAGCCGACGAAAGTGAATGTAACTGGAAGAAATTTGTTGAGGAGTGGGAATCAAAAAGCGAAACAAGTGCAGAACTGTGCCTTGTCACGATAAACACCAGTTCAATGGGAAATGATTTTATTTTGGATGACATCAGCTTTCAAAAAAAAGATATTTGCGTCGCTACCAACAGCATTACAGTTACTGTGAACAAAAATCCCATTTGTAATTTAGGCAACGACATTAGTATTTGTAATAATCAAAGCATTGCCATTGGTTTACCCAGCAATGATCCTAACCTTAAATACTTATGGAGCAACAGTAAAATCACCAATTCAATTGATGTTTCCGATGAAGGCACTTATTCCCTAACGCTTACCGATGCCAATGGCTGCAAAGCCAACGACGACATTAAAGTAAGCAAATCATCAGCTAGCATTTCTATTAGCGGAAATACATCTTTTTGCGAAGGCAAAAGCACTACCCTTTCAGCCAGTGGTGATTTTGATAATTATTTGTGGAATACAGGTGAAACAACTCCAACAATCACTGTTAATTCAGCTGGAAAATATTCCGTTAAAGGATCTCATTCGTTTGAAGGAGCAAATAAAGTGTTGAATGGCGACTTTGAAAAAGGGAATACTGATTTTGTTTCAGAGTGCAGATACAACGAAACTACAACCTTTTATCCTGAAGGACTTTACTACGTTGTTGACGATCCTCAATCAATAGCGCCAGCTTATTCGGCCTGTGCCGATCATACTTCGGGATTCGGCAATATGCTTTTTGTAAATGGCCCCACCATAGAAAACACAAAAATATGGTGTCAAAATATCAGTGTGAAACCCAATACAACTTATCACCTTTCTGCCAGCATAGGATCAGCCTATTACAGCAATCCCTCGGAACTGTATTTCACCATCAACGGAAATACAGTTGGATCAACCTTTAAAGCAAATAGCAGCACCTGTGTTTGGGAAAGAGCCGATGAATACTGGCAATCCAGCACTGTCACCAGCGCAGATGTTTGTATCCTCAATAAGAGTATTGACTATGGAGGAAATGATTTTATACTTGACGACATCTCTTTTATCTCCACTGATTCATGCACTGCTGAAGCTTCTGCTACAGTTGTTGTACATGAAAATCCGACTGTTAAACTTGGAGCAGACACCATCATTTGCGAAAATCAGAGTATTAACTTAAGTCCTGTAATAGATGACAATTCACTTTCATATTTGTGGAATAACCAGTCGACAAAACAAACGATTACCGTTGATAAAAGTGGAGAATACATTTTAAAGGCGACCAACACCTTTAATTGCGCCGCTGCCGACACTATTAAAGTTGCAATGAGTTTCCTTCCGCAGATTGAACCTTTGGCGGAAACCGATTTTTGTTCCGACTTTAAATTTGCCATCGGACATTTACATAACGATTCACAATTGCACTACTTCTGGAACACAGGAGACAGCACCAATACAATCACCATTACAAAAGCTGGAGATTATCTACTAACAATGAGCAATGCAAATGGCTGTTCCAGTGATACTAAATTTGAAATCACTCAGAGTATTTGCTCCTCATCTTTATATGTGCCAAGTGCTTTTAGTCCGAATGGCGATAATAAAAATGACGTTTTTAAAGTTGAACAAGAAAACATCAGCGACTACCACTTGCTAATTTTTAATAAGTGGGGACAATTAATTTATGAAAGCAACAATGCAGAAGAAGGCTGGAATGGAAACTTCAATGGCCTTCGTTGTCCCGATGATGTTTACGTTTATAAACTAAACTGTTCCGTCAAACAAAAAAGCGGAATAAATAAACAAAAACAATTGATAGGACACGTTACATTAATAAGGTAAACCATTTTCATCAAGGATATTTAATGCAACATTGCGCAATTTAATTTTTGACAAATTATTTTTAAACCAAGATACATTGACCCTCACTTGCCTTTTTATTGATGATGAACAAACTGCAATTAACGCAGTTAAATCATACGTACAAGCACTTTGTCCGGAAATTTCTATTGTTGGTGAATCCACAGAAATTAAGGAAGGAATTCGCTTAATCAACACCTACAAACCCGACATTCTTTTTTTAGATGTTGAACTTAAAGACAACAAAACAAGCTTTGATTTATTGAATGAAGTAGATTACAAAAAATCAAAAATAATTTTTTTAACCGGCCATAACGACTACGCCATTAAGGCATTTAAATATTGCGCCATCGACTATCTTTTAAAACCCATTGACCCCGATGAATTGCTCACAGCCATCAACAAAGTAAAGTCAATGGTTTCCAGTGAACTTTTTCCACAACAATTAAAAGAGCTGGTAAATTCGGTAAACCTTAAGAAAAAACCCGAACGCATATTTGTAAAAACAATGGATGCTATAAGCGCCATCGACGTTGGGGATATAATGCACATTATCTCTGAAGGCGCGTACTCGGATATCTATTTAAAAAGCGGAAATAAAATTACCGTCACCAAAAACATAAAAGATTTTGAAGAAACCTTAGCGGTATGCAACTTCTTCCGTCCGCACCAATCCTATTTAATCAACATGGAGTATTTTGAATCGTTTAAGAAAAATGATGGCGGATACATCAAAATGAAAAATGGAACAAGCATTCCGGTATCTGTTAGAAAAAAACCTGAATTCCTTGAAATGTTGAAATCCATATAAATTTGGGATTATGAAAAGCATTCGTATACTTTTCCTTTTTGCTTTTCTTTATTCCTCTGCTCAGGTATATGCACAAGACAATGTGCAAGAAATCAACAAATGCAAAGTTGAACTAACTGCAATCACGAGTTTAGAAAAACAAGTTCAACAACACAGTCGCATCAATGATTTATACCAAAATTTATTAAGCGACAAGTATGTAAATGCCAAAGCATGGTTTGCAAAAGCCAAGCAAACCAATAACAAACATCAAATGGCGATGGCTTTAGCAACGATGGGCTATTGCGAAAACAACAACGGCACGTATGTCATCGCCACACAATCGCTGAATGAAGCGTGTCAGCTTTTTTTAAACGAAAACGACTCTTTACACTACATTCTAACGCTTTCCGAATTGTCCATTTCAAAACGGAGAAGCTTTCTTTACAATGAAGCTGAAAGCATTTCCGCACTAACTTTTGAATATGTTCAACGCAAAAAAGCAGAGGCTTATCTGCCAATCATCTGCTACAACATTGCATCTGTATACCTAGATATGGAGCTTTTCGACAAAGCATTGTATTACGGACAAATTGCTTTGAAAAGCGCCAACAAACAAAGAAACTTTGAATACGCAGGATTTGCGTACATGATTTTAGGCCGAGTAAGTGAGAAATACAACAACAATAAAAAAGCAGAAGAATATTTTTTATTGGGCGAAAAAGAACTCGACAAAACAAACAAATGTGTTACTAAAGGAATCAATTACTATTATTTAATTCAGTTGTACGACAAAACAGCAAACTATCTGAAAACACTGTTATACCTGGATTTGATAGTAGCCAACAACATCAAGCAAGGTCATCCCCCTCAACAAATTGCCTTTTTTAAAAACATGATGTTGGCGTCAATTTATGAGAAACAAGGGAATTACAAGGAGGCCATTGCATGTGCCGAAACCTATTTGGCACAGCACGATAGCGCTATCGCCGCAAAAACCACACATGAAAGTCAGGAATACAAAAGCTACCCCCGAGTATTAATTCCCCTATCTAAAGCGCTTGTTAAATCGGGGAATGTAAAGCAAGCAGAAGAAAAAGCTTTGTACTCTCTATCACTGTCGAAAAGGTATGGCAGAAAATTGGAAATTGTAGAAATCACAGAAGTTTTAGCAAGCATATACACACTTAATAAAGATTATAAAAAAGCATATGAGTTTGAAAAAACAAGAAATCTGTACCACGATTCTTTGTTGGCAGAAAAAAGCACACGTGAAGTACAACGCTTGGAAACCGTTTATAAAACAGAGAATTTAAAAAATGAAAAAAATATTTTAAGCAAAGAAAACAAAGTAAAAGAATTACAAGTTTCACAAAGCAAAATGCTTACAATTGCCGCAATAATATTGCTGATTGTTGTATCGATCAGTATATATCTATACTTCCAACGTAAGAAAATAAAAAATGAAAAAGACAGACTAGAAGTAGAACAACGCTTCTTATTATCACAATTAAATCCCCACTTTATTTTTAATTCTTTGATTGCAATTCAAAGTTATATTCTCACCAGCAATCAGCTGGATGCAGGAAAATATTTGGCGAAATTTTCAAAATTGATTCGCAATATTTTAGAAAATTCAAGGGAAGAATTTATTGCACTCCAGCAAGAAATAAATACCATTGAATATTATCTTGAGCTTCAACAGTTGCGTTTTAATAATTCATTCTCGTACAAATTAAATATACCTTCCTCCATCGATACCAACGAAATTGAAATTCCACCGATGTTTGTTCAACCCTTTTTAGAAAACAGTATTGAACATGGTTTTAGAGGTGAAGCTAGAAAATGGCAAATAGAAATTAACGTGAGTAAAATTGACAATGCAAACATTTGCATTGAAATCATCGACAATGGCGTGGGACGCAAGAAATCAAATGACTTTAGTGCTCCAGCCGATACTGAACATAAATCTTTGGCCACAAAAATCATCAACGACAGAATTGAAATTTTACAAAACCAACGCAATTCAAAAAGCCAAATAATCATTGAAGACATAGACAATGGCGATAGCACAGGAACCAAAGTGAAATTGATTCTTCCTTACATTCCTAGTAGGGAATAAAAAAATCCCCAACTTTCGTTGGGGATTTCTACATTGATTTCTATCTAATAATATTTGTACAAATAACCTGATGTGTTTACCACAAAAGCTTCTCCGCTTGGACCCACATCCACTCTATACGCCCCACCACTGTACTTCATCCACCCATTGTCTCTGAATTTTTGAATCGTATAACCACCATTCACTGCAGTTTTTGTTGTGATGAAAGTACTTCCGTCGGCTCCACAACCAATATCGGTAGCTGATGCAGCCATGTTAGTCCATGTTCCGTTAGCTAATCTCCAAACAGTTCCCATATCATTTATTATCCAAGGACTACCTTGGTTATCCACTGAAATCCGCACTCCAACACCCGTTTGTCTAACCCAGTATGCACCATCAAACTTATAAATACCATTTCCACCTCTGTAAACATCTGTGCCCACCATGTACACGCTTCCATCGGCTCCAACACTAATGTCTTTCGCCGAACCTGGCATCAATGTCCAAGCCCCTTGAGGAGTTCCTCTAAAAATACTACCCGCACTATTAACAACCCACGGATTTCCATTTGGATCAACGTCGATAGCAACAGCACCTCCTGCAATTTTATTAAACGAATATCCATTATATTTGTAAATACCGTACCCCCCAGCTTCAGCAATGTTACTCAATACCCAAACAGAACCATCTTTACCAACACCTACGTCAGATACACGACTAAATATGTTCGACCATTTGCCGCTTGGATAAGGATAATTTATTTCAATATATTTTTTATCAATAGCCGAAAGCTCACTATTGAAAGGAGCCGAGTAGCCATTTGTAGTCCATGTACTTGGAAAGGAATACAGCATTACTGAAGAGTTATCAAAAGCAGTATAATTGGTTGTTGCCGCTGTTTCCTTGTTCAAAATATTAAAATCAACAGTTGCTTTGTCCCAACTATTAGGTGGGAGAGCACAAGCAGCATACACTTTCTCTTTATCCCAAGAAATATTTGAACTTGGACTCAAATGTTCATGCTTCAATCCCAAAGCATGTCCAAACTCATGCAGAATTACATTTTTAATACTGGCCTCTGTTTCTGTACTTACGACCCAACCCAAATTCATTGTACGTGTGGTTTGACCAAAATTTCTGCAAGCAGTTCCCAAATATGACCATGAACCGTCATTTTCATCAAAATCAATTTTAATATCAGCATTTTCAGCTGTAGTCACCCATTGAAATTTTAAGTAGGCTGAATTCAACCAAAGTGGTGCATATTGCTTCACTTTATTTTTCTGATAATCAGTACCACTTAAAAATTTTATTCTTATAGTTTGGCCTGGAGTCCACAACCCAGCTTTGCTAATTGATGCATCGGTTTTAAAACTCTCTGTGCTTGAAGAATCAATAAAAGAACAAGTGTGAACTTTGTGAAGATCATTTTCAGGCTCTTTCACTTCATCTTTCTTGCAAGAGGCCATGAACATTAAAGTTCCTGCGGCCCCCAACAAAACGTAATTTTTAATCATTGGAGTTAGATTTAAGTTTCGCCTACTCTTATAGATTTTCGGCTACCTCTGGATTTAAAGCGATGTTGGCATTAAATCCAAGGCAAAAATTCACAGATAATTCCAGGCTATAAGGGGAGATTTTAAAAGCGTAACTTAATTACATAAATCCGTAATATTTTTGAATTAATCCGTTATACACCAAGTGCATATGGTAATCCTTTACTTTTTGAAATCAAAAATCTGAATATTTAAATCTTAACTCTTTTTCATAACTTCACTCTTTGACCTAATTATGAACCTAAGCGGAATTATTATTGACGACGAGCAGTCGGCTATTGATATTATTAAAAAATATCTTCTTACTGTTTCCCCTGATATACAAATCATTGGCGAAGCAAACGACTTTGACAACGGCGTGAAAATCATTAACGATTTAAACCCCGATATTCTTTTTTTAGATATTGATTTGCGAAACAACAAATCGGGTTTTGATATTTTAAATGCCATCAATCATTCCTTGCACAAAGTCATCTTCATCACTGCTCATAACACACATGCCATTAAAGCATTTAAATATTGCGCCGTCGACTATCTATTAAAACCGGTTGATCCCGACGAGTTAAAAACAGCGGTGGAAAAGGCAAAAAAATCTTTGTCGAAAGAAATTTTCTCAGAACAGTTACAGGAGTTGATGAACACTGTAAAACACAACAAAAAATCGGAAAGAATTTTTGTGAAAACACAGGATTCTATAAGTGCCATTGACATTAAAGATATTGTGCACGTAACTGCCGACGGAAGTTATTCGGACATATACATCATGGGCAAAAAGAAAATTACTGCATCCAAAAACATAAAAGAGTTTGATGATATTTTATCTACAGCCGGCTTTTACCGTCCGCATCAATCACACTTAATCAACATGCAGCATTTTGATTCCTTCAAAAAAAATGATGGTGGATATATTTGCTTAAAAGACGGTTCGGAAATTCCTGTATCAACCCGTAAAAAACAGGAATTCTTGGAAATGCTTAAGTCGATTTGACAACATTAACAATGACCTTCGCAAAAAAAATAATTACTTTCTTTCTCCTACTTGTTGGCTATTTCACAGCACAGGCCCAGGATAACGTAAGACTTATTCAGCAGAAAAAGCAAGAGTTACAACAGTTCAAAAACCTTCATAAAGAAGTTGAACAATTGTTGATCATCAATCAACTCTATCATAATTTGCTCACCGAAAAACACGATGCTGCGCAAATGCTTTATGACAAGGCGAAATTAGTAAGCAACAGCAACGCAATGGCCATCGCTCTTTTAAGCAAAGGATGGTGCGAAAATTACAAAGGCGAATACGCCAATGCTGAAAAATCGCTCAATGAAGCCGCTCAATTGTTTTTAAGAAACAACGATTCACTGAACTATTTTCTCACCTTGTCAGAATGGTCCATTACCAAACGAAGAACCCTTCTATACAGTGAAGCAGAAAACAACGCCTACAAATCCTACGAATACTTTTTAATAAATAAAACTCAACAACATCTTTCATTGGCTTCGTACAATTTAGCCTCTGTGTACATGGACTTGGATCAATACGACAAGGGATTGCTGTACGGTCAGCAAGCATTGAAATATGCCCAACAGCAAAACAATGCACATGACCTCGGATTTGCTTACATGATTTTAGGACGAGTAAAAGATAAATTAAATGACGACGCTGCAGCCGAAAAAAATTATTTACTCGCCGAAAAAGCGCTTGCCAGCACAACGTATTGCATTGCCCGAGGCATCAACTACTTTTACTTACTTCAATTTTATAACAAAACCAAACAATTCCAGAAGTCGCTACACTACCTAAACCTAATCACCGAAAATGACATCTGCATGGATCAACCTATTCAGGTGCGCACGATGAATCGAACCTGGATGCAAACCATTATCTACGAAAAAGCAGGTGATTACCCAAAAACCATTCAATATGCTGAGGAATATTTATCCATTGGCGACAGTTCTTTTACATATAAAACAAAATACAACAACTATGAATTAAAAGGATTGCCTCGCGTATTAATTCCATATTCTCGCGCCCTCTTCAAAACCGGAGAAATTGAAAAAGCAAAAAAAAATATTTTGTACGCTTTTGAAATTTCAAAAAGATCCTATCGGAAATCAGAAATCATTGAAGAGAGCGAACTTCTTTCCAGCATATATCAGACTTTAAACGATTACAAAAAATCATTAGAGTATGAAAAAATAAAATTTCTATATCACGATTCACTTACGCAAGAAAATCGCATCAAGGAGATTGATCGTTTGCAAACTGCGTTTGATACTGAAAATTTAAAAAAAGAAAAAAATTTATTAGCTCAGGAAAATGCTGTGAAATCTTTGGAAATTAGCAGGGGAAAAATAATTTTCATCACCATCTCCGCATTATTACTTGTGCTATTTGTTGTGATATATTTATTTTTACAACGTAAAAAACTTAAAACCGAAAGAGATAAAATTGCAATTGAACAGCGCTTCCTCATCTCACAGTTAAATCCGCATTTCATCTTTAATTCTCTTTCCTCTATTCAACAATACATTATCAACAACAATGCATTGGATGCTGGAAGTTATCTGGCTAAATTTTCAAAATTGATGCGCAACATTCTGGAGAATTCCAGAGAAGAATATGTGTCGCTTGAAAATGAACTAAGCACCGTTAAGTATTATCTGGAGCTACAGCAATTGCGCTTCAACAATTCTTTCACCTACTCCATTCAACTCAGCGCGGATATTGATTCCGAAAGCATTCAACTCCCCCCCATGTTTGTGCAACCCTTTTTAGAAAACAGCATTGAACATGGTTTTTCTGGAGTGAGCAAAAAGTGGAATATCGACATTTCAATTTCTTTGATCGAGCAAGATTATGTGCAAATTGTAATTGTTGACAATGGCATAGGACGAAAAAAATCGGAAGAAAACAAAGTGAACGGACAACACAAATCACTAGCTACCAAAATCACCAATGAGCGTATTGATTTTTTAAGAAAGCAAAACAAACCCTTAACAAATATCACCATTTCAGATGCCGAAGGTAATGGAACAAAAGTGACTCTCAGTCTGCCTTCCTTTGAAAACAATTAAAAAAAAATCCCAGGCTAGTGCCCGGGATTGTGTATTCTCAAAAATTAATAATTAATACTGAACTACGCTACCATCGCTTCTTAATGCATAAAGCACACCATTAGGACCAGCATCAATTTTTGTAGCAGCTTCACCAAATTTGATCCAACCATTCGCGGTATACTTCATAATTATGTACCCATTAATTGCGGCTAATCTAGTTGACGCATAAACACTTCCATCTGCTCCACATCCGATATCGTATCCATAGCTAGAAAGACCACTCCACTTGCTACCATTGTACCTATAAATATCCCCTGCATTATTTACTACCCAAGGATAACCTTCATTATCAACCGAAATACGAACTGCGGCACCTGGAATTTTTATCCATGAACTACCACTCCATTGATAAATCCCATAACCACCAACTTCTACATTTGTACCTATTATAAAAACCTTTCCATCCGCCCCAACACCAATATCTTTTGCCGTTCCAGGAATTCTAGTAAATTGATTTAAGCTATTTGACTTAAAAATAGATCCATCTCTGTATACTATCCAGGCATTTCCTTCGGGATCAACATCAATAGCTATTGCAGCACCAGACACTTTATTAAAAGAAATTCCATTGTATTTATAAATTCCATAGCCCCCTCCTGGCTCAAGAACATTACTTAACACCCATACTGTTCCATTTGCACCTACACCAATATCCGAAGCACCATTATACAAAATTTTCGATGGTGGGAATGTCGAAAAAGGATAATTAATGCCAATGTATTTTTTATCTAAATCAGAGAGTACAGTATTATTAGGAGCTGACCAACCGTTTGTAGTTAAATAGGATGGATATTTATAAAGCATTATAGAATTCTGGTCAAAACTAGTGTAGTTGGTTGATTGGCGTAGTTCTTTTTTCAGAATCAATGAATCCACCTTCCACTTCGACCAATTGTAAGGCGCAGACGTGAATTCCTTATATACAGCATCAGTGTTCCAGGAAATTTGAGCGCTTGGACTCTGGTGCTCATGTACTAAACCCAAAGCATGACCAAATTCATGCAATACTGCACTTTTAATACTTACATCCCCTATAGTTGTATTGATTGAAGAAAAATTCATGGTTGGAGTTGTTTGTCCGTAATAAGTGCACCTTGTGCCCAAATAAGACCAAGAAGCATCCGATGAATTAAATGCAATTTTTATATCCGCTACTTCCGAAGCTCCTACCCATTGAAATACCAAATTGGCATACTTTAGCCATTCCACAGCATATAATTTCACTTTACCCTGCTGAAAGGTAGTTCCTCCTAAAAACTTAATTTTAATTGTTGCACCTGGCTTCCATAGCGCGTATTTATTTATCGCTGCATCGGTTTTAAAACTTTCTTGATCACCTTCGTCAGCGAAAGAACAATAATAATCTTGGGAATCTTTAACCTGAACTTCTTCAACTTCTTTCTTTTGGCAGGATGCAAACATCAGAAAACATCCTAACGATCCAAACAATAATTTTTTTTTCATAATAGTAAATTAAAATAATGCCTACCCTTCAAGATTTTCGGCTTACTCTAGAGTCGCTGCACGCAACTTACAGCATCGACTCTTACAACGAAATTCAACAAAACACACAACAACAAATCGCTCTCTTGATATCCGCTCGTGTAATTTTTATAAGCGCCACCATTTGGCAAATAATCGCCTGCATCAATAAAAAAAAATCCCCGGCGATAACCGGGGATTCATAACTATTTTCCAAAAATCAATTTATTAAATACTTATATAATGATCCCCTATCGTTTATCACATAGGGTACACCATTTGGCCCAACATCCACATTGACCGCTGCACCACTATATGATATCCAAGTTTGATTATTGTGTAATTTCATTATTGTATAACCTCCATTGGTTGCTGTTCTTGTTGTAATGTAAACACTTCCATCTGGCCCACAACCAATGTCAGTGGCTAAAGCACCTTTTATCGGATACCATTCACCACCGCCTCTTGTAGAATAAAAAACATTCCCATTAACGTCAACCACCCATGGTATACCTCTATTATCAACAGATATTCTAACTACAGAAGGCGTTAAAACATCAGCAGGTATTGATGATGACCCATTAAATGCTGTTGTAGCTCCAGTTAATTTTATCCAAGAAACACCCCCCCATTTATAAACACCATAGCCTGATGCACCAACTGTTCCTACCATATATACACTGCCATTAGATCCAATACCAATGTCTTTTGCATTTCCATCAACATAATAGAATTGTCCTTTTTCATTTCCACGATAAATAGTTCCATTACTATTAATCACCCAAGGAATTCCAGAAGGATCCACATCCACTTTTACTGCAGCACCATAAACTTTATTAAAGGCTCCTCCATTAACGCTCTTATAAATACCAAATCCAGCACCTCCTGGTTCAGGCACATTACCCAATGTCCAAACGGTACCATTTGCCCCAACACCTACATCACTTGCTCCAAAAAAAATTGTTGACCAAGGCACTCCTGGAAACGGATAATTAATCGCTATGTACTTCTTATCCATTGTAGATAATTCAGAATTTGCCGTGGTAAAAAAACCATCAGTAGTCCAGGCACTCGGGATTTCATAAATCATTACCGAGTATTTATCAAACTCAGAATAATTGCTTGCAGAAGCAGGGTAAAAAAAATTTTGATCAATGTCAGCTTTCGAATAATTTGGCGAACTTTTATGCGCATCATAAACTGCCTGTTTATTCCATGAAATAGTGGAAGCCGGACTCTGATGCTCATGAATTAGCCCCAATGCATGACCGAATTCATGTAACACCCCCCTTTTAATCAAACTCTCAGAAGTAGTTGGAGTTATTAAATCATAATTCATGGAAGCCGAAGTTTGTGAAGTCCATGTACACCTTGTTCCTAAGTGCGACCAAGAACCCTTAGTGGCATCAAAGGAAATTTTAATATCTGCAATTTCAGTAGTTGCCACCCATTGAAATTTAAGGTTTGCATACTTAAGCCATTCAGAAGAATAAAGTTTCACTTTTTCCTGCTGAAAGCTAGTTCCGTCTAAAAACTTTATTTTGATTGTTTGCCCCGGAATCCAAATACTTGTCTTAGTTATTGCAGCTTCTGTTTTATAACTAAGCGAATCTATTGGATTAATAAACAAGCAATACCCTTTGTTACTTTCATTACTCACATTGGTATTTTCAGGCACTTCCTTTTTACACGAGGCAAGCAGAACTAAACCCAGTGCCACACCTGAGACCATTTTACTTTTTAACATATTACTCAATTTTATTTCTGCTTACTCTTATAGATTTTCGGCTTACTCTAGAGTCGCTGCATGCAACTTACAGCATCAACTCTTACAACGAAATTCAACAAAACATACAACAACAAATCGCTCTCTTTATATCCGCTCGTGTAATTTTCATAAGCGCCAACATTTGGAGAAAAATCGCCTGCATCAATAAAAAAAAATCCCCGGCGACAACCGGGGATTTACAATTGAATTTTAATTCGTTCGCTTAGCTAAATTACCAAGAGTGCTCTCGCTCGAATTTCAAATCAATTTCAGCAGATGTCATTCCTTCTTTGCAGAGTAAAAACATTGAGGCACAATTGAAAAATTGACTTCCTTAGTCAGAAATATTCGTGCTCAGAACTATTTTTTTACAGCATTTTTTTTACAAAATCATCTTCCCTCAATGCTTAAAAAGCTCAGCTTCACTTTATTTATCTCCAATGTTTAAATTGTACTTTTTCCTTGGTAAAAACCGCATCCTCGATTTTTCATTTGATTTTTCAACCTCCCCGAATTTAAAACCAATACGAATGGCTCCCCAATGCTCAAGATCAGGATAGATGAGAGGAGTGTATGACAAACCTAAATACATGCGGCTATTGGCAAAGTTGTACCTATAGCCGATATGCCCCAGCAGTCCATATTCCATAAGTGTAACAATATTGTCTCCATTCTCATAAATGGTATAGATCAACCCCAGCTCTATGTCAACTCTTTTGTTGACGCTATAATAGGTTTTAATTTCAGGATTAAATGTGTACGCAGACCAATTCACATAAAAAGAATAGCGATCCCAGTAACCGCTAACTCCCACCCCAATCTTAAATCCAAAATTTTCCCCAACAGGAATTTTTCGCTCGTATCCCACAGAATACAATCTGCCAGGACCTAAAAACTCCCCGAAAACACTATGTAAGGATCTAGTATCTTCTTGAGCATAGGTATTGGCAATCAGTAGTAAAAAAACTAAGTGCTGTTAAAATTTTAGCTTTCATAATTAATTTTTATAATGGCTATATAAAATTCCTGTTTACACATTAGATATTATTCAAAACAAAGCAATTGTCGATTTCCCAAACATTAATGATTGGTTAATTAACGTGCGAAATCGCAAAATCTTTTCTCCAGGTAAAATTCAATTAACGAGTGATGCTAATGAGTTGAAATTCGTTAAAAAATTGAAGCTCTTTGATTTTGCTCTTGTATTATTAGCAGTCCTCTTTTCTCAAAATTTTCACAAAAGCATTCTCTCTTTAAGTAAAATAAATGCATCAAAAAAAATTATCATGCATAAACACATAGGATTTAAACGCAAAATAAAATGAAATAGATTTTGCAAATTCATTTGCAAAAGAACCTATTACAACGACAAACGATTGATCTCTAAGCGTAAAAACAACAAGCGTATACCACTTGTAATCAATATATTAACAAACAAAATAAATTCGAATTTTCTTTTGGGATCAATAAATTTTAAAGATATCATTGTACAAAGTTTACAACGCCAACCAAAACAATTGATCTCAGCACTTTAAATAAAAATTCATGCGTATATTATTTTCCTTATTCACATTTTTCATCATCAGCATTAACACAGTAAATGCTCAAGATACTTGCGCAAAGGGATTGTCGATTGGAATTTCCTTTCCTCCTGTAGCCGACAATTCGCAAAGAACTTTTGCAAAAACGCATTTGGATCAACTGCACATCAATAAAATTCGCTTTGCAGAAGATTGGGCTTTGCGAGAACCGTCGAAGGGCGTTTACAATTGGGGACCTCTCGACGATCGTATTAACTGGGCCAACAGCAACAACTACGAAGTGCTGCTAACCATTCAATCCAATGCTGCTGCTTGGGCTTGTTCTTCCATCAAAAACGATCAATCATGTGTGTTCAGCAACAACAACGATTTTAAAACTTACATTGATTCGTTACTCAAAAGATACAATGGGAAAATTGCAAAAATTCAATTTGGCAACGAATGGCAAGCCGATTATTGGTACAAAGGAAATGCAGAGCAGTTCATAGCTGCAAACAATATTTTGTACAATTCAGCAAAGCAATTTTCGCCATCTACCAAAGTGGTTTTGGGTGGATTCACCACTTTTTCATTGCGCGCCTTAGCGATGTGCAATGGTAAAATCAATACGTTTAGAGACGACGACGGAATTTACTATGCTACACCAAATTGCAGTAACACTTTGTTTGTCAAAACAAAAAGTAGAATCGACTCCGTTTTAAAATTTGCTCAATACGATATCATTGATCTGCATTTTTATGACGATGTTGAAAATTGGGAAGTGTATTACAACAACTTTAAAGACACCATTACAAAACCCATATTGGTTTCGGAATTTGGGGGGCCGAACGTAAACTACGAACTCCCCTACTCCGATGCTTTTCAAGCCAATCGCTTGTATCATTACATTAAAAAACTCGACAGTTTGAAAATCACAGAAGCTTACTATTTCAAATTAGTGGAAGGTGGAAGTGCTGTGGCAGCTCATCTTAAATCGGGAGTGATAGATGAAAATTTGAATATAAAACCATCCTATCAAGTACTACAAACTTTTGGAGATTGCTTAACCCTCAACGTAGAAGTAGGCGCTGAAAGGAAAATGAATTTTTTTCCAAATCCCGCTCAAAACAACACTCTGCTTGAATTTAACAATCCGAATAACAAAACCTTAACATTAACAATTTACAATAGCGACGGAAAAATTGTTCGTCAAGTTAGCAACCTCAGCGGCAATAATGTGTCTATAGAAAAACAAGACTTATCTGCCGGCTTATATTTTGTTGTGCTACAAAACGAAAAATCGTTTTATGCTTCCGAAAGATTAGTTTTGTTTTAACACAACAAACTATATCTAAAGGAAACCATGAACGAGTTGAGTAATTTTAAAAAAACATTTTTTCTATTTTTTCTCCTGTCGCCATTATTGGCCAGCGCCACCTCCTACTACATAGATACCTTAGGCAATGATTTAAACTCGGGAAAATCACCTGCCCTAGCGTGGAAAACTCTTGATAAGCTAAATTCCATTTGGTTCACAGCCGGTGATTCTATAAAATTTAAATGCGGACAATCTTGGCGTGGCTCAATTAAAGGCAAAGGTGGAAGTGCGGGAAATTATATTGTATTTACCAGTTATGGATCGGGAGCTAAACCTTTGTTTTTAGGGTCGGTGAATAAAAACAAAACTTCCGATTGGGTGAACGACAGCACCAACATTTGGAAATGCACCACTCCTTTTACATCTGATATCGGTAACATCATTGTCACCCAAAGCAACAACATTTCCATGGGACATAAAAAATGGACAAAAGCCGATTTAAAAAATCAAGGCGACTTTTGGTACGATCGTTCAGGCGCCAACTATGTAATGATGTTCTCCACGCAAAACCCCGCACTTACTTATACCGACATTGAATGTGCTTTAAACAACTACATGGTCACTTTTTCGGGACAACAATACATGGTGGTTGAAAATTTAGAATTTAAATATGGTGGAAGTTATTGCATCAAAGGCCATGAAGCGAACAACCTTATTTTTCAGAATTTAAAAATAACTTATATGGGCGGAGGCGATATGGATCACGCTCAAAACTACACGCCCAATAGAAACATTCGCTGGGGAAATGCTATTGAATTCAACGGTAATTCTCACGACATGATTGTGCGCAACAACGAAATTGGTGAAATGTACGATTGTGGAGTTGGTTGCGAACTGTTTGTGGCCAATGTATCTATGTACAACATTTCGTTCTACAACAACATTATTTACAACAGCGGTTTGGCTTCACTGGATTTTTTTGGTAGAGACAACACCCTCACCTCTACCTACAACAACATTCATTTTGAAAACAACACTTGCTACGATGCAGGAGCTGGATGGGGTTATGAAGAGCGTCCCGACAAGCACGGCGCACAACTGGCTTTTTCTTTCACCAACATTTCCAACACCAACATCTTTTTTCAAAACAATCTTTTTTATAGTTCTTCTAAAATCAGCAAAAACTACCCAAGCTATTTAATTTATAAATACAACAAAGACATTGCTTCGTTAACCTTAAACAACAATGCCGTTTATCACGAAGATCCTTTGAACTATTTAGCCATCTTGTACACCAACGATTCTACCATTGATCCTTATGTTCTTTTTCATTACTCACCTGCCGACATCAGCACTTTTAAAACAATAAGCAAAAAAGATGCGAATAGCTTATTTACAAATCCACTGCTTGTAAATCCGGCTAACTTTGATTTTCATTTACAATCCAATTCTCCCTGCATTGACGCTGGTGCCACTGTATCTATCAGCAATGACTTCAATAACGACATAAGACCCGACAATGGCATTTTCGACATTGGTGCTTACGAAAAGCAATCACCGCTGCAGCTTCAAAACAGTATCAAACAGGAAAATGATTTCACTATCTATCCTAATCCAACTTCAGGTGAATTCAGCGTTAGCAGCAACAATCATTCTATCCGTCAAATTGAAATATTTAACCTTTTAGGCGAGCGCATTTATGAAATCAACCATAGCTCCTCGGGTATTTATTTACTTAAAATTCACACTAGTGAAGACGCAATTTTTATTGAGCGATTGCTTGCGCAGTAAAAACGATCTTCATCAATTACATGCACTTGCACATTCCATTTTTTCATAATCAAACATTCAAAGAAGTTTTTCTTGACCAAGAAATAACTTGATCAACACCTGATTTTTTTCACAAAAATTTCTTTAGATATTCCGTCAAATTTACACCAATAAAAGACCGAATATCACGCATTGTTTTCTTCTTTGATGACATCTATTTTTGCCTACATCGATTAACACAACATCTAAAAATCCCCCAAATAACAAAGCAAACAGAACATTCACCACAATAATTTACAATGATGTGACAGGCATTTTCTGTAGCGAGTATTACGTACAAAACACTTGTAATCGGACCTAGCAGCGTTTGTAACTTTTTTTTGTCCTATTGTGTCATATCGCAGACTGTGCTGTTTATGAAGGGATATAAGTTTAAAAAGTATTTCCACTGACTTTTAATTTCAATAAAAGCTCGATGGTATTTAATAAATATTTTAAAAGATGAATTTCCAGAGGAAGCCGAAAATCTTTAAGAGTAGGTAAAATTTAATAACTCAAAACAAATGATTAAGAATTATGTGTTGTTAGGGGCCGCAGGAACTTTAATGTTTATGGCCTCTTGCAAGAAAGACCTAGAAAAAACATCCTCACAAAAGCAAGAGGATCACTTTAATTGTACATTTTTGGATACCACCAGCGAGGGGACTTTTAAAACAGATGCCGCAATCAGAAAAAATGTATTGTGGACTCCTGGGCAAACAATAAGGATAAAGTTTATTGGTGGTACAACTTTTCAGCAAAATAAAGTCAAGGAATACGCAGCACAGTGGACGAAGGAAGCTAACTTGAAATTTGAATTTTTTAGCACAGTGCCCACTTTGCCTAATCCATTTTTTAGATCAGATATTAAAATAACTTTTGATCCAAATGATGGAGATTGGTCAGTCCTTGGAACGCAATGCAAAGATATAGCGCAAACTAAAGGATCAATGAATTTTAGTTGGACCGCAACTACTAGTGAAACAAGAATTAGACGGGTAGTTCTTCATGAATTTGGTCATGCTTTAGGCTTAATTCATGAGCATATGAGTCCGAGTGCAAATATTTCTTGGGACAAACCTAAAGCATACGCGTATTTTGGTGCCTCGCCAAGTAATTGGGACAAAGCAAAGGTTGATCGTGTTGTATTGAACAAAGAAACTGCGTCAACAACAAATTATACTGCTTATGACAACTCTTCAATTATGTTGTATTCATTTCCAGATTCTTTAACTACCAACGGTTATTCAGCTCCATATAACACTGAATTATCTTACAATGACAAAAAATACATTGGAAGAAATTATCCTTTCCCTACCGATACTTGGCAGCAATTATTCACCAATGCATCTGATGTTGGTGTTGGAACTAAAGGTACTGTTTGGGCGTTGAGCAAAACTCCTACAAATGGTGGTTACACAATCTATAAATACAATGGTTCTTCATTTAAATTAATACCTGGTGGTGCGATAGCGATCGATGTTGATGGTGAAGGAAATCCATGGGTTGTAAATAGCTATGGAAATATTTTTCGAGGGACACCTCAAGGGGTGTGGACAAGGATACAAGGTTCAGCGAAAGACATTGGTGTTGGAGCTAACGGAATTGTATACATTATAGGTACAGACCCAAAGTATGGAGGTTATAATATTGCTAGATACAATGGCACAGGTTGGACTACAATCTCAGGTGCTGCAACTCGAATTTCAGTGGATAACCAAGGTAATCCATGGGTTGTAAATAGTTATGGAAATGTTTTCAGATTGACCAATGGAACATTTATTAATGTAGGTGGACCAGCTACAGATATTGGTTGCGGTGCTGATGGAAGTACTTTCATCACAACAAAAACTTCTGTAAACGGTAATTATACGATCAAAAAATTCACAGAAAACGGATGGATTGACTTCAATGGAGGGGCGATCAAATTGGATGTTAGTGATGCTGGAGGACCTTATGCAGTGACCACCAGTGGAAGTTTATATAGATATAACAACTAGACAATAAATTCAACAATAAAAATCCCCAATGAAAATTGGGGATTTTTTTTACTTAAAATTCACACCAGCGAAGGCTCCATTTTTATTGAGCGATTGGTTGTTCAATAAACTCACTCCTCTTCGATTACAAGCATCTGGATAAATCCTTATCTTCGGTCAAAATTGAAACATGAAGCAAAAATACTTTCTGCTTTTAATATTCGGATTGTTTGCGTTGCGCATTGCATACGGAGTGGTTTCTGAATTTTGGGGAGAAGACGAAGAGCAAATTTATTTGATTGGCTTAAAATCGTACACCACTCAAACCTGGCCATTTTACGGTCCGGATATCGTTTACACCCAAACACAAATTCCTGGCGCATTGCAAGGCTTGCTGGTAAGCGCACCTCTGTACATTGTCGCCATTCCTGAAGCCCCATTGATTTTTTTAGGAATTTTATCTTGTGTAGTCCTCGGCTTTTTCGCCTTGTATTTATCCAAAAGATTTACTGATATTCCCAAATGGTTAATATGGACGATAGTACTCACCAGTACTTGGGTGATGCACTTTTCAACGAGAGTGGTTAACCCCTCGTACGTCATACTTTTTTCAGTTCCCTTCTTTGTTTGCTTCATTGAAATCATTGATGTTTACAAAAACAATTTGATCAAAAAAGGATTGTGCTTTTTTGTGCTGGGAATTGCAACCACAATGGTGATGCAAATACACATGTCGTGGGTTTTGTTTTTACCATTTACCGGATTTGCGTTTTTGTACATTTTAAAAAGCGGCAGAAAAAACTTCATTAAATACGGATTGTATTATTTGTTAGGAGCTTCCATTGGAGTACTCACCTTATTGCCCACCTTGTTATTTCCTGATGCAAGAATGGGAAGTGTAGGATCAAATATCGTTTTCGTTTGGAAAAACATCCTGAATATTCCTGTGATCTTAACCCGCTTTTTGTCGTTTGCTGCTTATGAAATCCCATACATGATGGGCACCAGCACCAAAGCGAGAATGGCCGTGGTGGAAAACCAACTGTGGATGGCTCCCTTCGCTGCATTTTTATATTTAGTGGGCTTTGCGCAAGTAGCACTTTACATTTTCGGCTTCTTTCAAAAAAACGAAAACAACGATTGGAAAAAAATAAAATGGATGACTTTCTTCTCTTACATTTTAATTTTCCTAAGTTTCTTTTTTTCTATCAAAGGTCCGTCACCACACACTTTTTACATTATGTTACCAGTGGCCATGATTTACTCTTTCTATTGTTACCGATGGTTGATGCACAAGCACAAAGTGTGGGGAATGATAATTAAAGCAGCAGCCATTAGCGGAATATTTTTTCATATTGGATTGGGGATCGATAGCTACCACAACAAATCTCTTTACAAAGACAGAGCAAAAGTGCAGGAAGCCATTGATAAAAAAGATTACAAGATTTTAGGAAAAAGAAGGACGGATGATTGGGGGTATGGATATTGAAATATAGGTTTTTTAAGAATCGGTCGCTAACTAACTCTCCTCCTTTTCAAGGAGGAGTGCCTGAAAGGCGAGGTGGTTATAGACAAATAAATTCAATTGTTTTTTCTTTTTAATTAACCACCTCCCCCTTCGGGTACTCCTCCTTGAAAAGGAGGAGAGTTAGTTAGCAACCACATCGCTTACCATACTAACATAAAATGAGTAAATTCACACATCTTAAAACATAAAATGATTTCTTTTCTAGGCAAAGTAGCCCAACACATTCACGAAAATTACGCCAGCACCACAGAAAACCTTTGTGTTGTTTTGCCAAGTAAGCGTGCGGGCTTGTTCCTTAAAAAAGAAATCGCCAATGCCTTTGAAAAAACCATTTGGTCACCTATCATTTTAGCACAGGACGATTTCATTCAGGAAATTTGCAAAGCGAAAATCATTTCCTCTTTTGAGCTGACTTTACATTTCTATAGCGTTTATAAAAACCTGCCTGCCGAAGAAGAAAAAGATGATTTCAATGAGTTTTTAAATTGGGCTCCATCCTTATTGAGCGATTTTGATTCCATCGACCGGCATTTGATTGATCCTAAGAAATTCTTTGGTTATATCAATGAATCAAGAGCTTTGGAAGTGTGGAATGTTGACGGTCAGCCCCTCTCCGATTTCCAAAAAAACTATCTCCGCTTCTGGAAAAATTTATACCAATATTATACAGCACTCAATACTTCTTTACAGGAACATCAGCTGATTACGCGCGGACAAGCTTATAGAATTGCATCGGAAATCATTGCGAAAAACGATTTCGAATCCAAATGGACTAAAGTAATTTTTGCAGGATTGAACGCACTCACACCTGCTGAAGAAAAAATAATTTCATCGTCCCTCAAAGCCGGATGGAGTGAAATTTTATTTGATAGCGATGAATATTATTTGTTCAATAAAAGTCAGGAAGCTGGTACATTTTTACGTAAATATTTAAACAGCTGGAACTCGTCTAACTTCCTATGGAAAGAAGATTTATTGCAAAGCGACGAAAAAAATATTCACATCGTTGCTTGTCCGCAAAACATCATACAAGCCAAAGTTGCTGGAGAAATTATTCAAACTAAATTCCCCCTAAATTCCCCCAACTCTGCGGTGATTTTATGTGATGAGAACCTGCTGCTTCCATTCCTAAATCATTTGCCCGAAGCAACAACGGCAGTGAACATCACTATGGGATTTCCATTGAAACAAACGGATTTATATCCTTTGATCATTCAGTTGTTTTCTCTCCACGACAACGCCTTATTGAAAGGAAAAGATTATTTGTTTTACCATCAGGATTTACTTTTATTGCTGGCTCACGAAAAAATGCAAATCCTTACCAGCAGCGAAAAATTCAATGAACTGCGACAATGGATCACCACCAACAATAAGGTTTATATTACATTGGAAAGATGCATCTCCTTCCTTGGTGAAGACATGCGATTTATTCTTTCCGCCGAAAACAAACAAGGCAAAGGCTTTTTGAAAAATGCGCTGCAACTGGCCTTGGTACTGAAGGAAAACTACGGCGACAGCCGTCCGATAGAAAGCGAGTACCTATTTACCTTCTACACCTTTTTACAAAAATTATCCAATTTGGTGCTCAAGTACGAGCTGGAAGAACTAAATGATTTAAAGTCGCTGAAACGCGTTTGCATCAAACTCATCAAACAGGAAAAACTAGCCTTTTACGGAGAACCTCTGCGCGGCTTGCAAATCATGGGAATGCTGGAAAGCAGAACTCTGGACTTTGAAAACATTGTTTTGCTTTCTGTCAACGAAGGTGTAATTCCTAAAGACAAGCACCAGCAATCGTTTATTCCCTTCGACATAAAAAAAGAATTTGGTTTGCATACGCATCAGGAGAACGATGCTATTTTCGCTTATCATTTTTATCGCATATTGCAACGAGCCAAAAACATTTATCTGCTTTATACATCAGCTGGAGATGGAATGGGCGCTCAAGGAGAAAAAAGCAGATTTTTAAAACAAATTGAAATGGAATACTTCGGAAAAAAGAATCCGAATGTTCACCTTACTTCCACTCAGGCTGCATTGCCTTCCACCTCGGGCAACAAAACCGATATCGATATTGAAAGTTCTGTAAACATCATTGAGCGACTCAATACTATAGCCGAAAAAGGATTTTCTCCATCGGCCATCAACAAGCTCATTGCCTGTCCGCTCGATTTTTACTACCGCTATGTTTTAGGTTTGGGAGAACTCGACGAAGTAGAAGAAGATATTGAGGCTAGCAGCATGGGAACCGCCATTCACAGCACTTTGGAGAGAATGTACAATCCTTTTGTTGGTAAAATTTTATCAGCCACCGATGTCCAAAAAATGCTATCGCTGGTAGAAAGCTATTTGAAAGAATCTTTTGAAGAAGTAAAAATTAGTGAGATCGCGCAAGGCAAAAATCACCTTACTTTCAATATTGCAGTGGATGTTGTCACTCAGTTTTTGCGCAATGAAATCACCTTCATAGAAGAGCGCAAAAGCGAAAATAAATATTTGACGATAGTGAGTCTGGAACAAAAAATTGAAGGCGAATTGGAGATTGAAGTCCGGGGAAAAACGCACAAAATAAAGCTCAAAGGTATTGCCGACAGGATTGATAAAGTGGGCGACAGTATTCGCTTGGTGGATTATAAAACGGGAAGCGTTAAAGATAGCGAACTTTCTTTCACCATGGACGACATCACATCCAAAAACAAAGGAAAAGCCCTGCAATTGTTATGGTACAGCATGTTGTACCTGGAACAAAATCCCGAAGTTAAAATGGTAACTCCAGGTATTATTTCTTTCCGTTCACTGAGCAAAGGAATTATCGGCATCAAATTCAACAACTCCGATACAGTAAATAGAACAACCTGTGTGGAATTTAAAGAGCAATTGAAATTGGTTTTTGAAAATCTCTTTTCGGGAAATGTGCGCTATACGCATAATAGCGAAGCGAAGTATTGTCAGTATTGTTAAGTCTGAACCCTGATTCACTTGATGAAAGGATTAAAGGATGTGCAATCAAGATAATCTTTTAATCAAGTGAATCAAGGTTCCTAGCCTCTCCAAGTTTAGCACAGCGAACTTGGAGATTTTCGAAATGCAAGTAGAAGCTTTCAGCTTCTTTTTTCTGAAAGAAAAACAAACTGAAGACCGAAGCTGCGCTTCTCCTCTTAATATCAAATCTGCGGAAAAAAGAAGCTGAAAGCTTCTACGCCCAATCCCTATTTCGCAAAGTTCGCTTCGCTAAACTTTGCGAAGCGGTGATTAGATCCTGAAACAAGTTCAGGATGACATTGGTTGTCATTACCTGAAGAGCATGGTTCACATTTGTCATCCTGAACTTGTTTCAGGATCTATATCTACGACATCCTCCCCTTATAATCCTCATAGTTGAATTTACGCACCATTTTAAATTTCCCGTTGCTTTTCAATATCCCCAAAGAAGGATGATTCACTCCGTTAAACATCGTTGTTTTTACAAAAGTGTAATGCATCATATCTTCAAAAATAAGAGGATCGCCAATTTTTAATGCTTTATCAAATCCGAAGCCTTTGATGAAATCACCCGACAAACAAGTTGGTCCGCCGAAAGTGTAAATATGTTTTGGTTTTTTTTCTTGTGATTCTCCACGAACTGCGGGTTTGTATGGCATTTCTAAACAGTCGGGCATGTGACATGTGAACGACACGTTCATCACCACCGTTTTTTGATTGTTGGCTTCAACGATGTCGTCAACACGCGACAATAAAAATCCGGTTTTCCAACCCACTGCTTCTCCCGGTTCCAGAAAAACCTCAACGTTGTAATTGTTTTTGAAATTTTTGATGAGTTCAATCAACAACTCCGTATCGTAATCATCGCGAGTGATATGGTGTCCGCCACCAAAATTCACCCACTCTGCTTCGTGCAATAAATGTCCGAATTTGCTTTCCACCGCTTCCAACACTCTTTCCAAAGAATCGGAATTGCTTTCACACAAAGCATGAAAATGCAAACCAGTAATTCCTTTTGGTAAATGTTTTGGCATGTGCTCAGCCGTAATTCCTAAACGTGAACCCGGTGAACAAGGATTGTAAATGGCCGTGCCGACATCAGAATATTCAGGATTGATGCGCAATGCACACTTCACCTTCTTTTTATTTTTCAATACTTTTCCTTTCAGCGCATCCCATTGAGAAACGGAATTGAAGGTAAGATGAGAGTTGTATTTAATAAAATCGTTGATTTCATTTTCGGGATAAATCACCGCGCAAGCATGAGAGTCGACACCCATTTCATCATAACACAATCTGCTTTCAAAAAGAGAACTGGCGGTGCAACCCGACAAGTATTTTTTCATGATTGGGAAAGTGCTCCACATCGCGAAGCCTTTCAACGCACACAAAATTTTAGCGCCGCTGGCGTCCTGCACATATTTCAGTTTCTCCATGTTCCCAATGAATTTTTTTTCATCGAGGATGTAGCAGGGATTGGGAAGTTCTTTTAAGTTCAATGCTTGAGGTTTTAATGTTGAATGTTGAATTTTGAGTGCTGAATATTCAAAACTCAACATTCAAAATTCAACATTAAAAGAAGAATTTATTTCTCGAATTCCAATGGTTTGTTTAACTCTTCATGCCAAGGCAAACCGTATTCACCCAACACTTCCAAGAATGGATCCGGATTGAAATCCTCCACGTTCCAAACACCTGGTTTCATCCATTTTCCTGTAGCCATCAACAACGCACCAATCATCGCAGGAACGCCTGTTGTGTAGGCAACTCCCTGACCTTGTACATCGTTGTATGCATCTTGGTGTTTACAGTTGTTCCAGATGAAGTAAGTCACTTCTTTGCCATCTTTCACACCACGAATTTGACAACCGATAGAGGTTGTTCCAGTATAATTTTCTCCTAATGATCCCGGCTCAGGCAACAATGCCTTTAGGAATTCGATAGGAACGATATCGTGACCTTGGAATTTAATTGGTTTGATACCAGTGATTCCAATGTTTTCCATAACTCTTAAGTGTGTGAGGTACTCTTGTCCGAAAGTCATCCAGAAACGAGCTCTTTTTAAAGTAGGGAAGTTTTTCACCAATGACTCCAACTCCTCGTGAAAAAGAAGGTAGCTTTCTTTCGGTCCAACTTCAGGATAGCTTACTGGTTTGTGAACCGACAAAGGATCAGTTTCTTTCCACTCGCCATTCTCCCAGTATCTTCCTCTTTGTGTAATTTCACGGATGTTGATTTCAGGATTGAAGTTGGTAGCAAAAGCTTTTCCATGATCACCAGCGTTACAATCGATAATATCTAAATAATGAATTTCATCAAAGTAATGTTTCGCTGCATAGGCAGTAAACACACCTGTTACACCCGGATCAAATCCGCAGCCCAACAAAGCCATGATACCAGCATCTTCAAAACGCTTTTTGTAAGCCCATTGCCAACTGTATTCAAACTTAGCAACATCTTTCGGCTCGTAGTTGGCAGTATCTAAATAGTGCGTCTTTGTAGCCAAACAAGCGTCCATAATTGCCAAATCCTGGTAAGGAAGCGCAATATTCAACACGATATCTGGAGTATATTTTTTGATTAATGCGATTACATTTTCAGCGTAATCAGCATCTACTTGTTCAGTTTTAATGCGATTACCGCCAATTTCAGCAGCAATTGCATCACATTTCGATTTTGTTCTGCTAGCGAGAACTATCTCTGTAAAAACGTTGGTTAAACGGGCACATTTTTTAGTAACCACGTTACTCACACCACCCGCTCCGATAATTAATATTTTAGCCATCTTTTATGATTTATGGCGCTAAAATATAAATTAAAATTTCGTGGAGAGAATGTTGTTAAAAACTTGAGATAAAAATAAGGTATTGAGTATGATTAGAATATGGATGGGTGTGGATGAGTATGGGCTTCCCTCTCGGAGGAGAGGGGTGTGAAAGCTTTTCGTGGGGAGGAGGGAGATGGATGTTGTTTATTTATTCCATCTCCCTCCTTCGCGCTTTTCCGCAGCACCCCTCTCCTCCGAGAGGGAATTCCATACTCGAAAAACCATATTTACAATAGTGTTCGCAATGGCTTAAAACACTAATCAATAAGTTTAAAGTTGCTTCGAGTAGATTTTATTTTTCGAAATTGTCACGATTAAAAGTCCAAGCGAAAAAGTTGTCAGAATTGTAGAAATTGAAAATACAATAACAGTTACACCCGACAGCACTCACATGGTCAAGAGAAGATTAAATCTGTCCTCTCTGGATTTTTTTTACGATCTGCTCAATATCCTTGTCTTCACCGTAGGCATCGTAAGTAGATTTTAAATTTTGGCCAAACAAACTCGCCAAGCCCTGCCAGCAGGCAGCTGGGAAGGAACCACGCATTTCACTCACCAACTCGTAGGAAGAGTGCCCTGTTTCACGATCAATTAATTTTAAGAGGATTTTTCCCTGATTGATGGTGAGGTTTTTCAACTCGTCACCGTATTGATCTACTAAAGCCTTTTCCACCTTCTTCATTATTTTGCGGCGCTCGTAATCGTTTTTCGCTGCTGCCAAATCCTTCTCGTATTCTTTTAGCTTTTGTGATGCCAGCAATGCGTAAGGGTACACTTTTTTCACATACTTCTGAAGTCTTTGCTGCTCGCGGTATTGAGCACTTACTTTTTTGGCCGCCTTTTTACTAAGTTTAATTGGAATTTCCCTGGCATAAGAAACCAGCAGAGTATCGCCATTACTGTCGATTCTCATTTCGGTGTATAAAAAATCTTCTGTTTGTGAAAACGCGTTTGAACCCAGCACCAAGCTCAATAAAAGAAAAAATATATGTGCGTTTTTAATTTGCATTTTCATGATTAAGATACGAAGTCGAAAAAAATATTCCAAAAGCGATTACTCCTTAATACGTTGCTTCCATGCCTTTTGATATGTTAAAGAAGCATATTTTTTCACATCCGACTTATTCCGACTTTGCAACCACGCTGCAAGCAAAGCCACTGCCTCGTTGTTTTTCCCGTCGAGAAGATCTTCTTTTTTAAAGTTATTAGCGATGAACGATGTGCCATAACTGCCATTTAAAAACTCTTCGTGCTTCAACACAAACTGAGCAAAATTTAAGGTAGTTTTTACGCCCACAATGGTATATTGAGAGATAGCCGATTGCATTTTAGCTATCGCTTCTTCCCTAGTTTTGCCATGCACAATCAACTTGGCTATCATGGAATCGTAAAACATGGAAACCTCACCGCCCTGCTCAAAACCATCATCCACTCTAATTCCCAGCCCTTTTGGAGTATTGTAATATTTGATAATTCCGTTGTCGGGAGCAAAATCATTGGCTACGTCTTCAGCACAAACCCGTACTTCAATAGCGTGACCGTTAATTTTTAAATCCTCCTGACTAAAACTCAGTTTTTCACCACGTGCCACTTTGATTTGCTCTTTCACCAAATCCAATCCTGTGATCATTTCCGTTACAGGATGCTCCACCTGCAAACGCGTGTTCATCTCCAGAAAATAAAAGTTCTTGTCGCTATCTAGCATGAATTCCACCGTTCCAGCCCCAACATAATTGCATGCCTTAGCTACATTCACTGCGCATTCCCCCATTTTTTTTCTAAGCGCTTCATCCAGCACCATAGAAGGAGCTTCTTCCACCACCTTTTGGTGACGACGTTGAACCGAGCAATCCCTCTCAAAAAGATGCACCACTGAGCCATGCATATCGGCCATAATTTGAAACTCGATGTGTTTGGGATTAATGACATATTTCTCTACAAACACCGCCCCATTGCCAAAAGAAGCTTCAGCTTCACCGGTAGCACGCTCAAAAGCCGATTCCAGCTCATCATCGCTATTCACCACCCGCATTCCCTTTCCACCACCTCCTGCCGAAGCCTTAATCAAAACAGGATACCCCGTTTTTTTAGCTATTTCCTTTACTTCGTTGTAATGTGTAACAGCTCCTGCTGAGCCAGGAATAACCGGAACATCAAACTTTTTCACTGCCTCTTTCGAAGAAAGTTTATCGCCCATAATTTTCATTGAGTATGAAGAGGGTCCGATCAAACGAATACCTTCTTTCTCCAAACGTTCAGCAAACACAGGATTTTCTGATAAAAATCCATAACCCGGATGAACCGCATCCACCTTTTGCTCCAAACACACTTTCATCACCTTGTCCATATCCAAATACGACTCCTTTGAACTTTGTCCGCCAATGCCCACCGCCAAATCGGCCAACTTTACAAAAGGCATATTTTTATCAACATCGGAGTAGATAGCCACGGTGCGAATACCCATCTCTTTTGCCGAGCGAATCACTCGTAGCGCTATTTCTCCGCGATTGGCTATGAGTATTGTGTGTATGGCTTTTGTTAACATATTGACTTGATTAATTTATTCGTCGTATGAAAATCGAACTTTTTTCTCGAATTTCAGTATTTAAGTACGATATTTTATTATAAGCTCTCTTTAAAATAAAAGACACTATGTATTTAACGCTAACAACAGATCGCACAAATTTGTGGTGGTTGCTAGCTCTTGCTTTCCTCATTTCTGTCGGTTATTTCCTTTTAACAGCCATTAGCTTTAAAGTTTATAAGAAAGTGAAAAGGCATTTCGCCATTCAGTATTCCATTAGCAAGGATAAAAAAGTACAGCGCGATATAGAGGACGAAAGAATGATAGTTGAAAAAGGTTTTAAAACAAGATTGTACTTGCAAATTATACTCGGACTGGTACTTCATGTGAATCTATATTTTGTGATCAGCTTAATTTTTGATTTATTTGAATGGTGGTACATCTACTTATGTTTTGCCTTAGGCGCAATAAGTATGTTTTTCACACGCAGAGCATTTAATATTATCGACCATAGAAAAGCAAGAAAAGAATTTGCGGAAACAGCGCCGCCTGAATAAAATTTATAGCTCATGAACATTGAACAGTTTAAAGAACAAGTAACCTCTTCATTCAACTTTACAGGAAAAAGCATCGTACTTGGTGGTGCTACTTTTGATAAAAACACACTAAAGGGATCATCAGTAAAAATTCCGCTGGCCACAATTAATCGCCACGGACTCATAGCCGGAGCTACTGGAACCGGAAAAACCAAATCCATTCAACGCATCGCCGAAGCATTATCAGAACAAGGAGTGAATGTACTCCTTATGGATATTAAAGGCGATATCAGTGGAATTTCAAAAGCCGGCAGCGAAAATCCGAAGATCAAAGAAAGAATGGAAAGCATTGGTGTTGATTGGTCGCCACGCCAATATCCTACAGAACTCATGACTATTTCCAATGAAAAAGGATTGCGGATGCGCGCTACAGTTTCTGAATTCGGACCGGTACTGTTTTCAAAAGTATTGGAACTGAATGAGAGTCAGGAAGGCGCCGTAGCCATTGTTTTTAAATATTGCGACGATAAGAAATTACCTCTTTTAGATATCAAAGATTTCCGAGCAGCCCTGCAACATTTGGCGGAAGGCGACGGCAAAAAAGAAATTACTCAAAATTACGGCGCAATTTCCACTGCCTCATCAGGCGTTATCATGCGCAAGCTACTGGAAGTGGAAATGCAGGGTGGCGATCAATTTTTCGGAGAAAAATCTTTTGAAGTGGAAGATCTTTTGCAAAAAGACGGCAAAGGAAATGGATACATCAACATTTTGCGCTTAACGGATATTCAAGACCGTCCGAAATTATTTTCCACCTTCATGTTGTGCCTGCTGGCCGAGATTTACAACAAGTTTCCCGAAGTGGGCGATAAAGGCGAACCAAAGCTGGTGATCTTCATCGACGAGGCGCATTTGATTTTCAAAGAGGCTTCAAAAAGTTTGATGCAGCAATTGGAAACCATCATTAAATTGATCAGAAGTAAAGGCGTTGGCATTTTCTTCTGCACCCAATCTCCTGCCGATATTCCCGATGTTATATTGAGTCAGCTAGGCGCAAAAGTGCAACATGCTTTGCGCGCATTTACCGCCAAGGACAGAAAAGACATCAAGCTAGTGGCCGAAAATTTTCCGTCTTCCGATTTTTACAAAACCGACGAACTCATTACCGAATTGGGAATTGGAGAAGCACTGGTCACCGTGCTGAGCGAAAAAGGAACTCCTACTCCACTAGTGCACACCATTATGTGCGCACCACAATCGCGCATGGATGTGCTCACTCCTACTGAACAGGATGAGATCATAGCTGCATCGGAAATCGCCGCAAAATACAACGAAGTCATTGATCGCAAAAGCGCCTACGAAATCTTAAAAGGCAAACTGGAACCCGCCAATGAAGAAATGCCCGAACAAGAAGACAAGGTAGTGGAAGAAGAAAAACCAGAAAAAGAAAGTTCTTCGGGAATTAGCGATACTATTAAAGCCGTTGCTGGAAGCAGCATAACGAAAACCATTGTACGAGAATTAACAAGAGGATTGTTTGGCGTGCTTTTCGGCACTCCGAAAAGAAGTACTAGAAAAAAGAAGAATAGTTTTTTTTAGAGAATTTAAATTGACAAAGCAAACCACTATTTATTCGAGTAGCTTATTGTTTAAATATGTTTCTGTTTTTTTGATGGTGCCATCTTTATCGTAGTAATTCCATACACCGTTTTTTGATGAGCAATAACCTCTTTCGTAGGCCTTATCCCAGTTACCCGTATCATTTTCTTTGAAATGCCCGATCACTTTAATCTTTCCATCAGAATAATATTCAATCCATTGCCCTACTGCACAATCTGTATACTGTTCAGCTTTGTGCTGAAGTACTCCATTGCCATCGTAAGTCTCCAAAACACAAGGCTTACATGTTTCCATATTTTTCCAGGATTCGTTATACAGAGTGTATGAAGACTCATCTACAACCTTATCATCTACTTTATAAATTGTTTTTCCTTTCAAAGTAACCATTGATGACCCTCCACTATAAAACTTCTTAACTTCTAAATTTTTGTATACCGATTTTGTGGTGTCAACTTGGCCAAATATCACAGAATAGGATAGACTAACCAGAATTAAAATGAGTTGTGTTTTCAAACTAAGTTATTTTAATATTGCAGACACAAAGTAGATAAGTTGATGAATATTTCCTAATACATCATTATACCTGCCAAACATAAGTTTTTTTCCGTATTTCAAATTCCTTGAAAAAAAATTGATATGCAACACTCTGATTTTTAAAACTTTTTGTGTATCTTAAAGACAATGAACGAGTTTGAATACATATTCAAATTCGTAGGGGTTCAGGCGAGGGAAATCTTAAATAAATTAATATTAATTGTTGGCGTGTTAATGACGTTGCCAATGTTTTCTGTCGCTCAAAACAGTACTCCCACGAATTACAGTCATGATCATGTGTCGGAAAACGACATCATTAATGATTTGGAGAATTATTTCGCCGATAATTTGAATAGTGCTGCGTTCTGGGACAACATTAAATTAAATTGGAGTGGTCGAGCAAAAGACTATGTTTTCGCTCGCGAGAAATTAATAGGATTTCTATACGAGCAGGAAAGTGCATTCATGGACAAATGCATTGCGAATGGAAAAATTGATCCCATTGAATTACAAAAATTCAAAGAGCAAGTACTGAGCGCTTCTATTGAAAAACTGCATTCCTACCGATTAGTTGTTGAAAAATCGGCCTTGTTTGGCCCTATCCCTGTTCCCTCTCCGATCGCGCCAGAATGCGACAACCTTACTTTTGATAAATGCGATTTCTCCAATTGGCAAATGCTTCGAGGTAATGTGGATGGCACTCCTTTCGGATATGTGAACATTGTTCCTAGTGCGCTTAGCAACATCAATTATCCCGATAGCGGTATGCAACACAGCATCATCATCACTCCCGCATTGGACCCAATAGTGCCAATTCAACAAATTAAACCAGGCAGAACTTGTTCGGCAATGGTGGGCGACGGAAAAGCTAGAGGTGGAAAGGCTGCCAGCTTACGAAGAACTTTCGCTGTAACCAACAATAATTACAATTTCTATTACAGCTATGCGGTGGTATTGCAAAACCCTGGTCATAATTTTAATGAACAACCTTATTTCCGTGTTCGACTCAAAGATCCCTTTGGGAATTACATCGACTGTGCTTCCTATGATGTATATGGTGGTAATGGCGATCCCAAATGGCAAACGATTGGTACTGGCGCAAATACAGTAAACTATATGGATTGGACTTCAGCATTTATTCCTCTTCAAGCTTATATCGGACAAAATTTAACCATTGAATTTACAACTGGCGACTGCAGCAGAGGTGGACATTACGGATATGCCTACGTGGAAGGCGAATGTAACATACCTACAAAATTAAGCGACACCGCTACCTGCGTTGGAAAACCTGTAACCATCACTGCCCCTGCCGGAGCTAAAACTTATTTATGGTCAACGGGTGCAACCACTGCTTCGCTAACAACCGAATTACCTGGAGAATATTGGGTACGAATGGAAGGCACTGCTGGCGGTTGCTTTGCGTATGACACTATTCACATTGGCACCTATGCAATGAGCACTGCAAATTTCACAGTTGATTCCGCTTGTTTTGGAAAAGCAAATACATTTACCGACAAGAGTTTTCCGGCCAACACTATCACTGCATGGAAATGGGATTATTTGAATACTGGAGTTACAGGCTCTACTTCAAAAAACTCTGCCAACACCTACGCAGCGGCAGGTTCATTCTCCGCCAAACTTACTGTTACCAATAAATGGGGTTGTGTTGACGATACCGTTCGTACCGTTTTTGTTGCTCCAAAACCTGTGGCGGATTTTTCATCCACGTTGACTTGTAAAAATGATTCCACTTTGTTTACCGACTTATCCACTGGTACTATAACCAGCAGAAAATGGGATTTTTATAACAACGGAACAAATTCATCAGCGCTTAAAAATCCGAAATTTTTATACCCGAACCAGATTGCAGCAAGTGCTAAATTGAAAGTCACTTCCGATTTCGGCTGCGTAGATTCTATCATTCACCCTATTGTCTACCACCCAATGCCAGTGGCTAGTTTCACACAAACAAATGTTTGCTTTCCGTCTGCAATGAATTTCAATAGCACTTCAACAGTTAGTGCCGGAAGTATAAACCAATCTCTGTGGAACTTTGGAGATACTGTAGGCACAGCATCTGGCACAAGCGCTTCATATACTTATGTTAGATATGGAAGTCGCAACGTAAAACTTAAAGTCATTAGCGATCAAAATTGCGTAGACAGCATCACCAAAGCTGTGACTGTTTTTGAAAAACCGAAAATGATTTTCGCTGCAACAAATATTTGCAAGGGCGCTTCTGCTGCACTAAACAACAGTTCTGCTTTAACATCCTCAGCAACATTCGCAACTTGGCAATGGGATGTTTTAAACGATGGCTCCATTGAATATACTACCAAAAATGCTAGTCATCTTTTTGCTAATGCAGGTACGTACAGAATTCTTTTAAAAGGAATTACTTCGGAAACCTGCTGGGATACGTTGTCAAAAAGCCTAACCGTGTATCCTCAACCTACGGCAAAATTTATTTCAACGATTAAATGTAAAGGCAACGCAACTTCTTTCACCGACCAATCAACAGGAACCATTTCAACCTGGAAATGGGATTTCGATAATAATGGAACTATTGAAAGTAGCGTCAACAGCCCCACATACATCTATCCATCTCACGGAAACTTTAGCGCCAAACTTAAAATCACAAGCGATAAAGGTTGCATGGATTCCATCACAAAAAATGTTTTGGTAAATCCATTGCCTGTCGCCGCATTTAGCAACACTACTGTTTGTAATCCTTTGCCTGTTCAATTTACCAATGCTTCTACAGTTAATCCTGGAAGTATTAAATCCACAAAATGGAGTTTTGAAAACAAAAGCAGCGACCTTACAAATCCCACCAATATTTTCAGTACCCACGGCAATTACAACGTTAAACTATTGGTGCTTTCCGATAGCGGTTGTGCCGACAGTATTACAAAACCTGTGACATATTACGAAAAACCTGTTGCCAAATTCACAGTGAATGATGAATGCAGCAACAACGACGCAAGTTTTGTCAACACATCAACCGTCAGCACCTCTAGCATTACAAAATGGAGCTGGGACATTGACGCAAATTCCACCATTGATTACACTTCACAAAACAGCACACATAAATTCACTACACCGGGTAGCAAATCAATAAAATTGATTGTGAAAACCGCTCAGGGTTGTTCGGATACCATTAGCAAAACCATGACTGTTTATCCTTTACCTCTTGCTGCTTTCACACAAAAAGACACTTGTGTTTCCGACTCGGCTATTTTTTTGGATGCCTCCACCATTTCCAGCGGAAACATAGCTTCATACAAATGGAATTTCGGTGATGGAAAAAGTGCTTTCTCAAAAAATTCAAAACACAAATTTTCTGCAGAAGGAACTTACAATGTACAGCTCATCGTTACTTCTGATAAAAATTGTAAAGACACCATTTCATCGCCAAGTAATATTTGGCCATTGCCAAGTCCTGATTTTTCAAGCGAAGATGTTTGTCTCAAAGAAAAAAATATTTTTATTGACGCCAGCTCCATCTCCAATGCAAACAGCATCAACAGCATTGTTTCATACAACTGGAAATTTGGCGACAATCAAATTTCCACTGCACGCGAACCTGAACACAGCTTTGATTCACCAGGATCTCACCCTGTACAATTGATTTTAAAATCAAATCACAACTGTATTGATTCCATCAAAAAAACTGTTGTGATCCATCCACTTCCAAAACCAAAATTCATCACAAGTGATCCCGAAGGATGCGCATCATGGTGTGTTGATTTTAACGACAGCAGTACTGTATTCCCCGATGTAATTTCTTCGTATGCATGGGATTTTGGCGACGGATCTTTTTCCACCAGCAAAAACCCTAAACATTGTTTTGAAAACCCAGGAAATCTGCCTGAGAAATTCAACATCTCCTTAGCTTTGACTTCTAATTTTGGTTGCAAAAATGATACGTCAATTAAAAACATGATCACTGCAAATCCTGTTGCCCACGCCGATTTTTCTTTCACTCCAGAGCAATTGGATGAAAACGACAATATTGCCAATTTCACCAACGAATCTTCTCGCTCCAATTTATGGAAATGGAATTTCGGAGACAAGGATTCATCGAAGCTTGAAAATCCTGTGCATCAATACAAAATAGTAGGCGACTATGACATTACACTCATTGCAAATAACGATTACAATTGCCTTGACTCGATTACCAAAACAATTAAGCTAAAACCAATTTACTCCTACTATTTTCCCAATGCATTCACCCCAAATGCCGATGGCGACAATGATATTTTTTACGCTTACACTTATAACATCATAGAATTTAAAATGTACATCTTCGACCGCTGGGGAGAATTACTGTTCACCTCTTACGACGTCAATCAGGGATGGAACGGATTGTACCAAGGCAACCTTGTTCAAATAGATACATATGTTTACAAAGCTTACCTCACGGATATATTTGGAAAGAAACATCAGGAGGTGGGAAAAGTGAGTTGTATTAGGTGATTCTTTAAGAATAATTTTTATTTTTTCGGGTAACTAAACAAGAATTATACTTATCAAAACAGAAAAAAATTATGAAGACGCATTGAAGCGTATTAATATTATTTTTGATGCTCTTCCAGAAACCAAAGAAGGTGATGAAGCGGAAATATTATCAATTCAAATTGAAAAATATGAAAACATCTATTATCCAATCGATACTTCAAAAACTAAGCAAGAGAAAATAATAACAGAGAATGATTTGGGTATGGGCTTCCCTCTCGGAGGAGAGGGGTGTGAAGGCCTTTTCGCGGGAAGGAGGGAGATGGATTAATTAATTATATTTATTCCATCTCCCTGCCTTCGCACTTTCCAACGCACCCCTCTCCTCCGAGAGGGAAACCCATACCCGAAAAACAATTCTTAAAATTTTCTACAACGAAATTTCCTTCGCCATACTCTCCGCATTTTCCAAATCAAGTGGTGATCCTTCATGCGCAGGAAGCGTAGTCACTTTACTACCTTTAAATCCATAATAAGCGATAAAAATGTAACAAGCCACTGGAACTAAAAATGCCATTTGAATGCCTTTGATTCCTGAAACATAGCCCATCAGCGGCGGAACAAATGCACCACCAACAATAGCCATCACTAAATAAGAAGAACCTTGCTTTGCGAAAGATCCCAAGTCTTTAATAGCTAATGTGAAAATGGTTGGGAACATAATGGAATTGCATAAGCCAATTAAAACTATGGAATACAATGCCAGACTTCCGCTAGTAAATACTCCCACGAATAAAAGCGCAACAGCTACTAAAGCATTAAAACCAACTACTTTGCTCGGACTGATTTTACTCAAGAAATAAGAACCCGCAAATCGTCCCACCATCGCAAAGAACATGTAGTAACTCACGAAATTCTTTCCTTCCAGCTCCGTCAATCCGCCAATGGCAGGATCTCCCGCCAAGCGAATAATAAAGCTTCCAATCGCTACTTCTGCTCCAACGTATAAAAAAATAGAAATGACGCCCAACAGCAAATGTTTGTGTGTAAAAATGGTGGTTTTATCATCAGCAACATCTGCTGTTGTTTCTTCTTCTTCAACACCAATTTCGGGTAATTTAGAAAAGTAAATGATGGCAGAAATCAGTAAAATCACAGCTGCTAAACCCACGTAAGTCAGAACGACCATTGAAGATTGTTCATCCTGTATCGCTAATTTTTGTGCTTCGGAAAGAAGGTTGAACTCTTCATCTGTTAAGGCTGATAAAATTAAGGTGCCTCCTATCCACGGTCCGATTGTGGCTCCCAGTGAATTAAAAGCCTGCGTTAAGTTCAAGCGCGCAGAAGCAGTTTCTGGTTTTCCTAAAATGGCAACGTAAGGATTTGCCGCTACTTGCAACAAGGTAACTCCAGAAGCCAAAATAAATAAGGCAGCTAAAAAAATAAAATAAATCCCTGTTATTGCAGCAGGAATGAAAAGCAAGGCACCCAGCAACATACACAACAAGCCAATTAGCATCGCTCTTTTGTAGCCCACTCTTTTTATGATCGACGCTGAAGGAATCGACATAATAAAGTATGCAATGAAAAAAGAAAACTGAACCAACGATGATTGAAAATCGCTAAGATCACAAGCCTTTTTCAAATACGGAATCAACACATCATTCAAGTTGGTCACGAAGGCCCAAATGAAAAATAAATTGGTCACCACAATCAAAGGCATCTTGTAACTTTGCCCTTCCACGTAGGTGCTTTTAAGGTTTGATGAAGGAAGTCCTGCAGCCATAATTTTAATTTTTTAGTTTAACTTTTTTCCATGCAGTGGCCAGTAATGGAGATTTTCTCCATTTCAGGTACCACTCTGATAATTGCAAATTATTCTCCTAGTATTTAGTTGCGTCATTATGACACAACGAATCAAATATAATAACTATTTTGATTTTCTCGCAATAGCTTTTAATGCAGCGTCAACAATGTTTTGCGCGCTTAATCCGTATTTTATCATCAGTTGTTCGGGCGTTCCACTTTCTCCGAAAGAGTCGTTAACCGCCACCATTTCTAGCGGAGCCGGATTTGTTCTTGCCAGCAACTGCGCAACACTGTCGCCCAATCCGCCATTCATTTGATGCTCTTCAGCCGATACCACACAACGTGTTTTGTTTACAGAAGCAAGAACTGCTTTTTCATCAAATGGTTTTATTGAGTGGATGTTGATGATTTCAGCATCAATTCCTTTTTGTTCCAGAATTTCTCCTGCTTTGATGGCTTCCCAAACCAAGTGACCGGTAGCTACGATCGTTACATCTTTTCCTTCGTTGAGCAATACTGCTTTTCCAACTTCAAACACTTGATCTTTTGGAGTCCAATTGGGAACCACTGGTCTACCAAATCGCAAGTAAACCGGACCCTCATATTTCGCGATGGCAATCGTCGCAGCTTTCGTTTGATTGAAATCGCAAGTATTGATCACCGCCATTCCTGGCAACATTTTCATCAAACCTAAATCCTCTAATATTTGATGAGTAGCACCATCTTCACCCAAAGTCAATCCGGCGTGAGATGCACATATTTTTACATTTTTTCCTGAGTAAGCAATAGATTGACGGATTTGATCATACACCCTTCCAGTAGAAAAATTCGCGAAAGTTCCGGTGAACGGAATTTTTCCACCAATGGTTAAACCAGCAGCAACGCCCATCATATTGGCTTCAGAGATGCCCATCTGAAAAAATCTTTCCGGAAATTCTTTTTGGAAATCGCCCATTTTTAAAGAGCCAATTAAATCGGCACACAGTCCAACAACGTTCGGATTTGTTCTTCCTAACTCCAGCAATCCTGCACCAAATCCTGATCTGGTATCGAATTTTTCAGTGAATGTATATTTTTTCATATCTCTTAATTTTATGTTAATGTTTTTTTTCTACTCTGGCTGTCCTCCTGACGAAGGAAGGATCTAACGTAATGGGTGATAGATACTTCCTTCGTCAGGAGGACATGCCCGCAGTACATTCGCTAGTAATCTCCTAAAGTTTGTTCCAATTGAGAAAGCGCATTGGCGAGCTGCTCATCATTAGGCGCTTGTCCATGCCATTTGTGTGTACCTACCATGAAGTCGACTCCGTAACCCATATCTGTTTTCAGTAAAATCATCACTGGTTGTTTTTTACCTGTGAGGGATTTTGCTTTTTTCATAACATTCAATACTGATTGCATGTCATTGCCTTTTGGCTCTTCAATCACCACCCAACCGAAAGATCTGTATTTGGCAGCCAAATCCATAAGATCTAAAACCTTTGCTATCGGACCGTCGATTTGTTGTCCGTTGTAATCAATAGTGGCAATAACATTATCCAATTTATTGTGTGCAGCATACATTGCAGCTTCCCAAACCTGACCCTCTTGTTGCTCGCCGTCGCCCATTAATACATACACCAAATTGTCTTCCTTGTTTAGTTTTTTTGCTTGAGCTGCACCAAGCGCAACCGATAAACCTTGTCCGAGAGAACCACTTGCAATGCGAATACCTTCCAAGTGTTCAGCTGTTGCAGGATGCCCTTGCAAGCGAGAATCCAATTTGCGAAAAGTTTTCAATTCAGAAACAGGAAAATATCCTGATCGCGCCAAAACACTGTACCACACTGGTGAGATATGTCCGTTGGATAAAAAGAACAAATCTTCATTTTTACCTTCCATCGTGAACTTGGTGTTGTGCTTTAATATTTTTGAATAGAGCGCTACAAAAAATTCTGTACACCCCAGGGAAGCGCCCGGATGACCGGAGCTGCACGCATGTACCATTCTTAAAATATCCCTTCTTACTTGAGAAGCCATTTTTTCCATTTCGGCTACCTCTCCTGTTTTTACTGCGTTTTCGACTTCCATATTGTTTTTGTTTTTTTTGTTTTTTTCTTGTAGAGACGCAAAATTTTGCGTCTCTACAAGAACCATATATTATGCATTTACTTTTTTATGATCATTTAAAAATGTTGCCAAACCACTATCAGTTAATGGATGTTTCAACAAAGATGTGATGACTCCAAGGGGACAAGTCACTACATCAGCACCAATTTCGGCGCATTTCAACAAGTGCATAGAGTGTCGAACCGAAGCTGCGAGCACTTGCGTTTTGAATCCGTAGTTAGAATAAATTTTCACGATGTCCTGAATCAATAATAATCCATCCTGAGAAATATCATCCAATCTTCCAACAAAAGGAGAAACATAGGTAGCGCCAGCTTTGGCAGCCAACAAAGCCTGTCCGGAAGAAAAAACCAAAGTGCAATTGGTCCTTATTCCATGATCAGAAAAATATTTTAAAGCTTTTACTCCGTCTTTGATCATTGGGATTTTAACCACAATTTTTGGATCAATTTTCACCAGCTCCTCACCTTCTTTTATCATTCCGGCATAGTCGGTAGCAATTACCTCAGCACTCACATCACCATCCACAATTTCGCAAATTGCTTTGTAATGTGCCAGCACGTTTGCCTGACCTTTAATGCCTTCCTTAGCCATCAATGACGGGTTGGTGGTAACACCATCCAGTACGCCCAGTTCGTAAGCTTCTTTGATGTCTTTGAGGTTTGCGGTGTCGATAAAAAATTTCATAGGTTTCTGTTTTAATTTTTAAGGTCCTATGGAATATCCATTTCATATTTATCTCTTTTCGGGAGATGGATATTTCATATTCAGGGGTATTTAGGTTAAAATTTTATTTTACAATTCAAACATGAAACCTTTCGATTTCAATTCTTTGTATTTCTGCGTATCGAATTTAAAGAGTCGCGCTGCGCGATTTGGCGCACCTCTTTGAAATTCATCCAAAGCAATTAACAAATCCATTCCCAATATTTTTTTGCGGAAATTTCTTTTGTCCAATGTTGTTTCAAGAACGGTTTCATATAAAGTTTGCAACTGCGTTAAAGTGAATTTCTTTGGCAACAATTCAAATCCAATGGGTTGATATTGCACATCTCTTTTCAATCTTTCCAATGCAACGGCCAACATTTTTGAGTGGTCAAACACCAATTGAGGTACTTCTGAAACCGGGTGCCACACTGCTTCCTGCGCATTATCGGCAGCACGCAATTCATAATCACCTACTTTTATCAAAGAAGCATACACTATTGAAATTACACGAGCCAAGGGATATCGGTTAACATCGCCAAAGGTGTGCAACTGTTCCATGTATATTTTTTTCAAGCCAGTCAATTCTTCAAGGATCGTTTTTGCTGCCACATCCAAATCTTCTTCCTGGCCAACAAAACCACCAGGCAATGCCCATCCTCCTTTGGATGGATCTTTAGCTCTTTTGATCAATAAAACTTTTAATTCTCCTTCATCAAATCCGAAAATGACACAGTCAATTGAAATTGAACTTACATACTCCGCGTGCGACATACTAGTAGATTTTAAACATTATTACTATTTATTCTCACGCGAAAGATACTTTGTTTTCAATCACTATTGAAATTATTTCATTGTTAATTCTACACCAAAGGAAAAATTCACAATTTCACTGGGTTGCAGAGTTATTAATCCGTGTTTATTATTGAAAGCATCGGGCATGCAAGTCATTGGCTCCACTGCAATACTATCGCGGGAAGGAGGCGTATAAATTTGCACAAAATTGTATTTGTTTTTTCCGCTTTCCTGCCACACTTGCAACTTTATTTTTTCACTTTCATTAATCAATTCAACTTTTTGAATTCCTTCTTTTTCTTCCAACTTATAGCAGGTATCGAATTGATGATTTGCAATTTTTGTTGATTTGGTAAACTGATCCGATTCAGAAGTTAATCCGTTTGGAATCATTTTATCATTCACCAAAACAATTTGGGCAGAAGGAATTTGAACAGATAACTCATCAACCTTTCCACCTAATTTGAAATAAGGATGCCAACCATCACCAATTGGAATTGCAACAGCATCAATATTTTCAGCAATAGTCTTGCAAGAAAATCCCTTATCGTTCAGTACATATACAACAGTTAATTTGTATTTGAAAGGATAGCCCTTATCTTTTCCATTGCTGATGTATTGCAAGGTGACACTTGCTTCTTTGTTGTTGTTTGATTCACTCAAAATTTCAAAAGCACTTTCGCATACCAGTCCATGTATAGCATTTCCTTCGTTTGGAAAGTTCACGTTCAATTGATAACTCTTACCTTCAAATAGGTATTCTCCTTTGTTAATTCTATTTGGAAAGGGGAACAATTTGGTTCCTTTAAATTTATTTTTCCCTTCCGACATTAATTCATCGTACGACTTACATCCATCAACAACTTCATACTTTTTATTTCCCGCATTCAACACCAAACCATTGATAGTGGCTGCAAATCCGGGGATAATAGAAACATACTCTCCGCTTAATTCATTTTTTATTTTAATCTCCGTAAGAGCACCAAAGGTGTTGTGTTCAATTTTATACATAAGTTTTATATTAGTCGGAGCTCCAGGGTAAATGAGGATGTAGAGGGACGGAGCTCCGACAATATTAATTATTAAATATATTGGTTGATTAAATTTTCAAACAATTCTTGCTTACCGCTTTTCAATTTCGGCTCACCATTTTTAGCGGCAATGTTTCTCAAATCTTCAAAAGTCAACTGACCTTTTTCAAATTTTGCTCCGTCACCACTGTCGAAAGAAGCATATCTATCGGCACGCATTTTTTTGTAATCAGAGTCTACTAAAATGTTGTTGGCAATCAACAACGCTCTTGCGAAAACATCCATACCACCAATGTGTGCGATGAAAATATCTTCCAAGTCAGTTGAGTTTCTTCTGGTTTTAGCATCGAAGTTTACACCACCTCCTTTGATTCCACCGTTCTCTAAAATTACCAACATGGCTTCAGTGATCTCTCCGATGTTGTTCGGGAACTGGTCGGTATCCCAACCGTTTTGATAGTCACCTCTGTTGGCGTCAATACTTCCCAGCAAACCATGATCGGCAGCAATTTGCAACTCATGAGAGAAAGTATGTAAAGCCAAAGTAGCGTGATTCACCTCAATATTCAATTTAAAATCATTCAACAAATCGTATTCTCTTAAGAAACCGATTACCGTTGCGCAATCGAAATCGTATTGATGTTTTGATGGTTCCATTGGTTTTGGTTCAATTAAGAAAGAACCTTTGAATCCGATTTTTCTTCCGTAATCTCTAGCCATTTGCAAAAAGCGACCCATGTGTTCCAACTCGCGTTTGGTATTGGTATTCAATAAGGACATATACCCTTCTCTTCCACCCCAAAAAACATAGTTCTCTCCACCCAATGCAACCGTTGCATCTAAAGCTGCTTTGATTTGAGAAGCCGCGTAGGAAACCACAGAGAAATCAGGATTTGTAGAAGCACCATTCATGTATCTCGGATTAGAAAAACAGTTGGCAGTTCCCCACAACAATTTCACACCTGAAGCCGCTTGTTTTTGTTTGGCGTACTCCGTCATGATTTGCAGATTTTTTTCAGATTCCAATACAGTTCTTCCTTCCGGAGCCATATCGAAATCATGCCAGCAGTAGTAAGGCGCACCTATTTTCGTGATGAATTCAAAAGCAGCATCCATTTTTTCTTTCGACATTTGGATAGGATCGGCTTTTTGCAACCAAGGGAAATCTTTTGTTCCCGGACCGAATGGATCTCCACCAGTTCCGCACAGCGTGTGCCAGTAGGCGATAGCAAATCGAAAATGCTCCTTCATGGTTTTTCCAGCCACCACTTTATTTTCATCATAGTATTTGAAGGCCATCGGATTTTTTGATTCCTTCCCTTCATACTTGATTTTGCTGATCCCCGGAAAATACTCTTTATCTCCCGTAGTCACGTGCACAGCACCGTTTTTTTGTTCTTTAGTTACAGTAGTCATAACGATTGATTTAAGTTGTTAGTAATGTATTTATATATGTTTAGTTAAAGCCTGTAGCCAGTTGTTGTATGCGTCCTGATATTGTTGTTTGAGATTTTCCTTCGGCTCAATTTTTCGCACCGAATTCAATCCGATAAAAGCCTCATTTAAGCTTTTGTAGATTCCTGCACCATATCCTGCGGCTCTTGCTGCGCCTTGAGAACCATCGGTTTTGTACAATTCAACCACAGCGCCTGTTAATGTTGCAAAGGCTTCGCTGAATATCGGACTCAAAAACATATTTCCCTCTCCAGCTTTTATCGTAGAGGCACTCACACCCACACCTTTCATGATCTCCAATCCGTAATTCAAAGAGAAAACAATTCCTTCCTGCGCAGCTCTCAATACATGAGATAAATTATGAGAGTTGAACCTCAATCCCGATAATTGCGCACCGATTTCTTTATTGCCTAAAATTCTTTCGGCACCATTTCCAAAAGGCAGCATACTCAAGCCATTGGAACCAATTGGCGCTTTCGCAGCCAAATCATTCATTTCAGGATAAGTCAATTCCTTGTTGTATCCGAGCAAATTGTTTTTAGTCCAACTGTTTAAAATCCCAGTTCCATTCACACACAACAACACACCGTATTTTGGAGCTTCAGCCGTGTGATTAACGTGCACAAAAGTATTTACTCTTGATTGCTCATCGTATTTAGCTTTGTCGCTTACACCATAAATAACACCTGATGTACCAGCCGTTGCAGCCACTTCTCCTGTTTTTAAAACATTTAAAGAAAAGGCGTTGTTTGGCTGATCACCACCACGATAAGCGATTACCGTTCCGGGATTCAAGCCCAATTCTTTAGCTGCATCAGCAGTTAATGTTCCCTGATTTGAAAACACCGGAACGATCGTCGGAATTAAATCTGCAGAGATTCCATATTGATCCAATAATATTGAAGCTACTTTTTCTTCTTTAAAATCCCACAAAATCCCTTCCGACAAACCTGTGGAAGTAGTAGTAATTTCGCCAGTCATCTTCATAGCTATAAAATCACCAGGCAACATTGCTTTATGTATTTTAGCATAAGTTTCAGACTCATTATCTTTCACCCATTTCAATTTAGAAGCGGTGAAATTTCCTGGAGAATTCAACAAATGATCCAAACATTTGCTTTTTCCTATATTTTCAAAAGCTGTATTTCCAATGTTTACAGCTCTGCTATCGCACCATATAATAGAAGGTCGCAATACTTTTTGATTTTTATCTACGATCACCAATCCATGCATCTGATAAGAGATACCAATGGCTTTAATTTGTTTCACATCCACCTGCGCTTTAGAAAGCACCTCAGCAGTTGCCGCCTTTAAATTTTCCCACCAGGTATCTGGATGTTGTTCAGCCCATCCCGGTTGAACCGCCTGCATCTCCATTTCCTTTTTCGGAAAAAATGCAGATCCTAAAGCTTCTCCTGTTTCAGCATTCAAGAGAGAAGCTTTAATTGATGAACTTCCTATATCGTATCCTAGTAGAAACATATCTTTTGTTATTTGCGATTCTATAAGTGTAAATATAACACTAAGTTTGTTTGAAGTCAAGTAAATTTCAATGTTTTCAAAAAACAACGACCTAAATTGCTTGAAATGAAAGAATTAAAATTATAAACAAACTAAGCGAATACTCGTACTCTACGTCAATTTACGTGTATTTTTTACAATATTAAATAGTTTTTGTAAATAAAACACTAAGTAGAAGTAAAAAATAAGAGAGAATATTTCACTACATGTTAAATAGAAGAATGAAAACTAAAAGAAATAGAATTGACAAGCTACAACTAATGCAGTCGTTTTTTAGCCTCTGCATATCCTGCGTCCATCGACAGGCAACGTCGATAATAAATCTGCGCTGAATCACTTTTACCCATCGCTTCAAAAGTAAGTCCGGTCATATATAGCGCCTTTGGAATTTTATGCTGAGCTGCTTCGTTGAAAAACTTCAACGCATTAACATAATCTTTCGCGTTGAAAAACAAATAGCCAGAATTGTATTGAGCATTGAAATAGTGCGTTTGTCCAGGTTCAATCATTTGATAAAATTCCAATGCTTGATTCCATTTTCCGTGACTTTGATAAAACCAGGCTTTGCCATACAAGGCTTCTGAAGATTCGGGTTTTACCGACAAGGCATTATTGAAATAAGCAATCGCGCTGGAATCGTGTTTGGCAGCGCTAATCAATCCGAGTTGAATAAAAGCCTCATAAAAAGCAGCATCTTGCTCAATGGAAGTCTGGAAGTTAGAAACCGCTTTTGTTGTATCTCCAAAATCTTTGAAAGCCATTCCCTTTAAAAAATATGCCTTTGCATTGGCTCTATCTACTTTTAAAACATCGTTGGCTCGAGCGATAGCAGGATCCCATTTTTTTAAAAACAAATAAAACTGACTCAGTTTTAAATTTACTTCAACATTTGTAGAATCAAGTGTTCTGGCTTTTTCCAGGTATGAAAACGACTCGCTGAAATTTTCTTTTTTCAGCAACACATCTGCCAGCAAAATATGGAGTTTAATATTGGAGGAATCGCTTTGTAACTGAAATCGAATAGCCTCTTCTGCCTTCAACCAATCGCCGGTTTTTATTAGTGATTGAATTTTATTTTCATCAGCAGCAGCATTTGGTTCGGCGCAAGAAAAGAGAAGGACAGCAGCTAAAAACCAAAGGCCTTTCATTCTATTTGTAAATCTCTTTTTTTGCCGACAACAAGGTGTTTTTCATCAACGAAGCCACCGTCATCAAACCTACTCCACCTGGAACCGGCGTGATGTAAGAACATTTAGGAGCCACCTCATCAAACTTAACATCACCTTTGATCGCGTATCCGCTTTTTTTAGAAGCATCGGCAACACGGGTAATGCCAACATCAATCACAATTGCGCCATCTTTCACCATATCAGCCGTAACGAATTCAGCTTTACCTAAAGCCACAATTAATATATCAGCCATGCGTGTGAAGCTTGCTAAATCCTTGGTTCTGCTGTGACAAAGCGTAACAGTGCAGTTAGCGAATTTAGAAGTTTGCGACATCAGGATACTCATAGGTCTTCCAACGATATTGCTTCTTCCTACTACCACACAATGTTTTCCTGAAGTTTCAATATTATATTTCTCCAGCATTTGAACAATACCGTAAGGCGTTGCCGAAATGTAAGATGGTTGTCCGAGGGTCATTCTACCAACATTCACCGGATGAAATCCGTCAACATCTTTGTTAGGCAAAATAGCTTTGGTCACATTTTCTTCGTTGATATGTTTCGGCAAAGGCAATTGAACGATAAAGCCATCCACATCCGCATTATTATTCAAATCATTGATAACGATCATTAGCTCATCCTCAGTGGTAGCAGCTTCCATGCGGATTAATGAAGAGCGGAATCCCACCTCTTCACAAGAACGAACTTTACTGCCCACGTAGGTTTCACTTGCACCGTCGTTACCTACTAACACAGCCGCCAAATGCGGGATTTTCCCTCCCGATTCGCGGAGTTTATCCACCTCAATTTTGATTTCAGCTTTAACTTCTGCCGATATTTTTTTGCCGTCGAGTAAGATCATAAATTTTAATTTTGAATTTTGAATTTTGAATCATGAATATTCAACATTCACAATTCAACATTCATCATTTATATTACCCCATTCCAGGGAAATTTTTCATCATTTTCATCATATTAGACTTGTTGGACATCATCTTCATCATTTTAGAAGTGTCTTCAAACTGCTTGATCAATTTGTTCACTTCCTGTATTGATTGTCCGCTACCACTAGCAATTCTCTTTTTTCTATTGCCATTCAACAAAGCTGGATTTTCCCTTTCTTTAGGCGTCATACTTTGAATGATGGCCTCAATCCCTTTGAATGCATCATCATTGATGTCAACTCCTTTCAAAGCTTTACCAACTCCTGGAATCATACCCATCAAATCTTTGATGTTTCCCATCTTTTTGATTTGTTGGATTTGCTCTATAAAGTCGTTAAAGTTGAATTCATTTTTGTGGATTTTCTTTTGAAGTTTACGCGCCGATTCTTCATCAAATTGCTCTTGCGCTTTCTCCACCAAACTCACGATATCCCCCATTCCGAGGATTCTGTCGGCCATACGTTTAGGATAGAAAACATCCAGCGCCTCCATCTTTTCACCAGTACCAACAAACTTTATTGGTTTGTTCACCACTTCGCGAATTGACAACGCAGCACCACCACGAGTATCACCGTCTAATTTAGTGAGCACAACCCCATCAAAATTCAATCGGTCATTGAATGCTTTTGCAGTATGAACAGCATCTTGTCCTGTCATGGAATCCACCACAAACAAGATCTCTCCTGGAGAAACCGCCTTTTTAACATTGGCAATTTCATCCATCATCATTTCATCCACAGCCAAACGACCAGCGGTATCAATGATGACTACATTATGATTGTTTTGTTTTGCAAAATCAATGGCTGCTTTAGCAATGGCAACAGGATCTTTGCTTTCGCGATTGGTGAAAACCTTACATCCTATTTGCGCGCCCAGCACTTCTAATTGATCAATTGCCGCCGGACGATACACGTCGCCAGCCACCAACAAAGGGTTTTTTCCTTTTTTGGTTTTTAAGAAATTAGCAAATTTTCCTGTGAAAGTAGTTTTACCCGAACCTTGTAAACCTGCAATTAAAATGATGGCAGGATTTCCTTTGAGGTTAATGTCGCTTTCGCTACCACCCATCAATTCGGTGAGTTCGTCGTGAACAATTTTTACGAGCAACTGACTAGGACTTACGGCAGTCAATACATTTTGACCCATCGCTTTATCCTTCACCCTGTCGCAAAATTCCTTGGCTACCTTAAAACTAACGTCGGCATCGAGCAAAGCTTTACGAACTTCCTTTAGCGTTTCCGCAACGTTGATATCGGTGATTTTCCCTTGCCCTTTAAGGACTTTAAGGGCTCTATCTAACTTATCTGATAAACTATCGAACATAATTGAAATTTGAAAGGCGCTAAAATAAGAAAAAAGAGGGAACTATTCCACCACAATTACAATACCGCTGGCTTGCAATTTACCATTGCTTGCAGCACGGCGAGGCGCTTTAGTATACTCTTTGCCATCCTGACAAATTTGGATATAATAAATTCCGGGTTTAGTGAACTTCAATTTGATTTCATACTGCTCCCCTTTTCTAAATTTAGCGAGATCAGCAGGCCACAAGTCGAGGGCCATATTGGAAGTAAAATCAGCATACGAGCTTGTTCTGTTAATTGCTGCGGCACTCATTGGCTTTAATGCCTTTTCATAATAGGCGAACAAGCAGTAAAAGTACTGTCCTTGCTGTGGTTTTAATTTCAGAATAAATTCCTTTTTCGCCTTAATAGTATCTAGAACACTAATAAAAGTATAGTACCTATCAACGAACTCCTCATAGTAACGAAACTGTCCATTTACCAAATAAAATCCGATGCCAACATAATTATGAATTTTCTCGATGCAGTTTTTCTTGTGCCCATCATTGGGTGATTTTTCCGCCATGAACTCTCCGTGCATTTCCTTCATCAGTCTCGAAACCGTAGCGTCATCAGCATCCAATTGTCCTGTAGTCCAATAGCCAGCAGCATTTTCCGACACGTGATCTTTTCCACCAGCAAAGGCATAACGATGATATGGTTTTTCGCCAGCTTGATTAAAATGCCCATTGAAATTATTTTCAGCTGCCTCTTTACTCATTTTGTTCGCTGCACGTGAAGCCAAAATATCTAACTGAACATTGGCCACTTTAAATTTTTGTCGACTTTGATTAATGACCTGCAACTGCTGTAGTTTCAACTTTAAATGGCTGTCAGAATCTTTAAATTCAGGAAGTCGAGTTTCGCTGTCGTTGAGTTTTTTATAATGCAAAAACAAGGAATCCCCTTGAGCCGCGATGCTTTTAGGAAAGAGTAAGATTAACAAAAGAAGCAGCTTCATCATATTCCAACAACGATAGTACTTTTAGGATTATTTCTTTACCGCTTCACAAAACTTATTCAAATGCACTGGAATGCTTTTGTTCCAGTATATCCAGTCGTGTGCTCCCTTCGACACAAAGTATTCATGCTGAACTCCCAGCTCTGTGAGCTTCGCATCAAAATCGTTGTTCACTTTAAAAAAGAAATCTTCGCTACCGCAATCCAGCACCAATTTGAATTTCAATTGTTTCACATCCACTTGATCCAACATATAGTAAGGAGAATGATTTTTCCATGTTTTAACATCGGAAGATTCACCAAGCAATGCCGACAAGCCCCAACTGCGTGGGAAAGGCAAAATATCAACCCCTCCGCTGGTACTGCCCACGTAACCAAACACACCCAGATTCTTCAAGCTAAGGTATAATGACCCGAAGCCCCCCATGCTCAACCCTGCAATGCCCCTACTACTTCCAGATTTCAATACTTTGTAATTTTTAGAAATAAAAGGAATCAATTCTTTTATGATATAGGACTCATAGGCAGATTCCATTTTTAACGGACTGTCCATGTACCATGCATTTTCTCCATTCACGCAAACCAGCACCACATCAAGAGTATCCACAATAGATAATAAATCTTTGACTTTATCAATGTAATTATTGTTGTCACCACCGTAACCATGCAATAAAAAAATTACTGGCAATGAATCGGTATTAGCATAAGAATCAGGCAGCACAACACTTACGGGAGCATCCTTTCCTAAAAAAGCACTTTTAACAATGCGCTGATCAATGTTGGCAGAAAAAGAGTGAAAAAAGGAAAAAACAAAAGCAAATAACAAGAATGCACTACGCATATTTTTGCAGCCAAATTATTGCTTCATCCCTTGAAGTAAAAACTTTGAACGGACATGCCGGTTTTTTGATCCCATAAAGGAAATTAAGCAAATTCCTTTGAAAAGAGGAGTCCACAAAAACTGCTATCGCTGTAGCATATTCAATATTTTCTACCTTTAGAAGGTGAGCATAGTGCGATAACTTTATTTGATCAACTTTTGATGCATCGACAATGATCGGAGCTTTTTTTCCTTGTAATATCTGACGAATGGTGTTGGCTTGTTCTAAAACATAAACTGGCTTAAAGGCAGATCGCGTTTTAAACGTATTTTGAATAATTCCAAATGAATCAAGCTCAATGGAGCTAGTTGTTGTTTTAATCACCAGTATATTTTAGATGATGCAATATAGATATTTATTTTTCCCATGAACAGAAACGAAAACATTTTTTTTTAACAATGGAGAATTACTTATCAAAGTACCTAGCAAAAGCCGACTGAATATCTTTGTCGATAAAAATATTGGTGTCCGAAATTTCCCAACAAACATCGGCACAGGCTCGTAAAAAATCCAAATTATGCGAACTTATAAAAATGGTTTTTCCTTTCTCAAGACTTAAGTTTTTTATGACTTTCACCAACTCAAGCTGATTGGAAACATCCAAAAAAACAGATGGCTCATCAAATAAGATCACAGGTGATTTTTTCATCAACAATGCTGCTATCTCTACCTTCTTTTTTTGTCCTTCACTTAACAGGTGGTAAGGCAGCTCCAAAAATTCTTCAAGGTTAAGCAAGCGAATTACTTCATCCATTTGCGAAAGCACATCCTCACGGAAACTGTCGGAAGAAATGGAAAATGTAAGAATTTCAAAGACTTTCAAGCGCTCTTCAATGACTTTTCGCGCTGGAAGCCATGAAAATATTTTGTGGCGCTCCGCAAACGACAAATCTTTTAAGTCTCTTCCCTCCCATTTTATAGTACCACTCAACAGTGGAACTCCGCCCATCAGTGTTTTAAAAAATGTAGTTTTCCCGCTACCATTCAAACCTATTAACGCTATGATTTTACCCGATTCAACAGAAAAGCTAAAAGGCACCACTAAAGGTTTTTTATGGTACCCAAACACAATATTTTCTCCTGATAAACTCATAAAGATTTGTGTCGCGATTTAAAAATCATGAATACAATAATTGGAATCCCAAAAAGTGAAGTCACCGCGTTTACCGGCAACGAGTGGTCCGACCAAGGCATTGCCGACAGCAAGTCGCACATCACCGCCACCGCAGCGCCAAGTAAAACTGTTCCAGGCAACAAATATTTATGATCGGAAATTTTTAGAACAAAGCGCATTAAGTTAGGAATTGCAATTCCGATAAATGCTATCGGGCCGCAGAACGCAGTGACAAAAGCAGTGATGATACCTGCGACTATGATGAGTAAAAAAATCAAACGTTTTTTTCTTTTTTCATTCACTTCATCCAACTCACCAATCAAATACAAATTCATCAAATGACGGTTTTTATAAACAATTATATATGCCACCAACAACAAGGTAGCAACTACTAAAATTTCACCATAATTCATTCGGGAAAAACTCCCCATACCCCATAAAGTATATTCTTTCAAAGCATCATTATCACTCACGAAAATCAAAATATCCACCACAGCTCCTGCAAGATAACTGATGAGCATTCCAACAATTAGTACCGAAGCATTATCGCGAAAGCGCCCTGCCACTGAAAACAAAAGCAATAGCACCGACATCGAGAATAGGATGGCCGCAAATACTTTAGGAATATCGGAATGACCTAAAGAAAATCCGGCCATGGTCACCAGCGCCACGCCTAAACTAGCACCACTTGAAATACCCAATACCGACGGACCAACTAAAGGATTGCGAAAAACAGTTTGCAGTACCAATCCCGAAAAAGACAATGCTGCACCAATCAGAATGGCTGTTAGCAAACGTGGAATTCTTATTTCACGCAAAACAAATTCAGCGTATTCGTTTTGCGGACTAAATACTTCAACAAAAGAAATTCCAGCGCTTCCTAAGCTCAGTTCCAAAATAGAAAACACTGTAATCACCAACAGCAAAATCAGCATCCACAAACGGAATTTCCGTTTCTCCTTGAGCAATATGTCTTTTATGCTAGTCAACCGGAATTAATCTATAAAAGTTTTTTCCTTCGCCGCCACTGAGCTCTGTTATCAAATCCTGCAACTCCAAATCGGGATGCAAAAGCGCCTGCTCAAAGTAAGATGTTTTATTTACATCACAATAAAGTATTCCTTTCAAATGAACAGGAAAAACAGCAAACTCAGCTTCAACATCTTCTTTGCGCAAACTTTGTGCTTTCCAATTCATAGGCGTTAACTTTCGCCAATATTGCGCGTTTTTAAATAATTCAGCAAAAGCTTCTTTGTTCATTTGAATGGTGGATGGAGCACTGTTTTTCACCAGATATTCTCCTCCAGCATCCTCTACCATTATGGCAACATAGCTTGATGAACCCGGCACCGACCAAAAGCCATCGTAGTATTCACCAGCAATAACTTTTACTCCATTTTTCTTAGCGGTGGCTTTCACTGCGTTGTAGCGCGTTTCAATCGTTTTAAAAATAGAGTCGGCTTCAGCATACTTACCC
>JAPLEZ010000037.1:0-7884 GCA_026390935.1 Bacteroidota bacterium | reverse complement strand
TGCGCTTCCATGTATTCATTTATAGGAACGATATTCAGATTTAAATTTTCGGCAGTATTTTCATGTAACGGAAAATGTTTGTAGCCTAAAATAATACTTTGTTGATGCATTGATAAACCCTCCCAATCAGGAGAAGCAGAGCTTTTGAAATCAACCCATTTACCAATACGACTTTCCCATGTAAATAATTCTTCGTCAAATATATTTCGATCAAAGAGGCCCGTAATTTTATCAAAACCATTCAACTCTTTTAAAAAAGTCAATTGCGTTGAACTAGAAATAATGAATTTATTTTTCTGCTCCGCCTTAGCAAAGTTAAAATGCGCTTCACCAATAACCACCTCAACAGAATCTTTACGATCATACAACTTAAAACCAACTGCGTATTTAGTCAGCGATACTTCCGCAGCACCTTTCTCCACCACCGACGAAGCGCAGGCTCCGCACACCACAACTGTTAAAATAAGGTAAAAAAATGCCTTCATCCAGCTAATTTAATCCAAGTTCTGTAAGGAACTAAAAATACTGCCGACTAATTCACAAAGAATTGATAATTTCATTTAATCTTTAGCGCTATGAATATTAAAAGCTTCACCTTAATCCTACCATTACTAACTTTGCTCATCTTTCAAAGCTGCGCACAAAAACAAAGTCCTATGAAAACAGATAACAACGACAAAGCAAAATATAATGAACTCACATCTCAGGAAGAGTATGTAATCATCAACAAGGGAACCGAAGCGCCGTTTAGCGGCAAGTATTATTTAGCAAAGGATTCCGGACAGTACATTTGCAAACGCTGTAATGCTCCTTTGTATGCATCAAGCGACAAATTCAACAGTGGCTGTGGATGGCCTAGTTTTGATGACGCTATTCCGGGAGCAGTGAAAGAAACACCTGATTTAGATGGTCACCGTGTGGAAATCACTTGCGCCAATTGTGGCGGACACCTCGGACACGTATTCAAAGGTGAAGGATTTACCGATAAAAATACGCGACACTGTGTAAATTCGATTTCTCTTAATTTCACTCCTACAATGAACGCCGCAAAAATCGACACTGCAATTTTTGCAGCCGGCTGCTTTTGGGGAGTGGAGTACTATTTACAAAAAGCCGATGGTGTGATCACAGCAGAATCGGGCTACATAGGAGGCCATGTTAAAAATCCATCTTATAAGGAAGTATGTACTGGAAGAACCGGTCATGCTGAAGCAGTGAGAGTGATTTTTGATCCTTCGAAAACCACGTATAAAAAATTAGCCATGTTGTTTTTTGAAACACACGATCCAACGCAGGCCAACGGACAAGGTCCGGATTTAGGCAATCAGTACCGATCGGAAATATTTTATACCAATAACGAGCAAAAGACAATTGCTGAAGAATTGATTCAGACCTTGAAAATAAAAGGATTGGATGTGGTAACGCGAGTGACTAAAGCAAGTGAGTTTTACGTAGCAGAAGACTACCATCAGGATTATTACGAAGGGAACGGCCATTCCCCTTATTGCCACAAGTATACAAAGAGGTTTTAAAAAAGACAGGTCCTTTGAACTCTTCAAAGGACCTGTTTATTATATATAAGACCAATTACTTAACCGTATACACCGACTGGCCTGATTTTATTACCACATGACAGCAATCATGTGCTATTCTATAAGGCAAATTCACCACTTCTATTCCGCCCTTTTTTCCAACAAAATTAAAGTATACACCATCTTTGGTGACTTTACTTTTTTCAGTATCCGACAATACCACGTACAAGCCGGTAGTGTCCTTGGCCAAGTCAAGAGTTTTGGACAACACGGCATCACCACCACTTTGAGGAGTAACGGTGTAGCTATCCAAAATATAAGGCTTATTTAAAGTGTCTTTTAATTCCAAGGAGATGTAAGCAAACGACTCAGTACAAATTTCACCAGTACATTCATCTGTTTCACATGATGAGGAAGTAACCATTATTGCGGCTAATGCCAAAGAAGCGATTCCAATATATTTTTTCATATTATTTTAGTTAGAAGGTCAAGGTCTTAAAATCTTTTTACGTACACAACTTTTTTTGTTTGAAAGAACTCTTCGTCAAAAAAATCGCTGATGTTGTAAATCTTCGCTTTTCCTTTAACAGAAGCAAGTTCATCTTTTAGGTCGCCACCTTTTAAATACAACAAACCGTTATTGATATAGTTGAAACTTTTAACAGAATATTTGTTGCGTATCCAAGTCATGAATTCGGGCAAGGTTGTTACAGCGCGACTAACAATGAAATCAAATTTTTCATCCAAGTCCTCAGCTCTGCAATGCAAGGCTTTCACGTTTGTTAAACCCAAGCCTGCAGCAACTTCCTTCACCACCTTTATTTTTTTACCGATGGAATCCACCAACACAAAATCTACTTCAGGAAATAAAATCGCTAAGGGAATTCCGGGAAATCCGCCACCAGTGCCCACATCTAAAATTTTGGTTTTGCTTTTAAATGGAACCACTTTCGCAATGGCCAGCGAGTGCAAAATATGGTGCTCATATAAATGCTCTATATCCTTTCTTGAAATGACATTGATTTGCTCGTTCCAGTGCTTATACAAAGCTTCACACTGCTCAAACTGCTGAATTTGTTTGGGCGTAAGATCAGGGAAATGTTTGAGAATTGTTTTCAAACTAAATGCTTCCTTCTGTGTTCTTCAACAATTGAAAAAGGAATTCTCGGGCTCTAAATAGTTGAGCTTTCACTGTTCCTAAAGGAAGATCGAGTTCCTCAGCAATTTCTTCGTAAGAATACTCTTTGAAATACCGCAATTCCACTAAGGTGCGGTAACGAGGTTTTAATTTTTTAACCACATCCTGCATCAAACGTATTTTTTGATCCTTGATGTAGTTCTCTTCCGGATTAAGCACATCGGCTTTGATATCCATTTCCATTTCGCTTCCTTCACCATCGTCCATTGAACGATTCAATGAAAAAGTATTTTTCTTTTTTTTGCGAATGAAGTCGATACAATTATTTGAAGCGATTTTAAACAACCAGGTACTGAACGCGTAATTTGGAGTGTATTGATGTAATTTACGGAAAGCCTTACCAAAAGCCTCAATGGTTAAATCATCAGCATCATCTTTGCTGTTCACCATTTTCAAAAGCATGAAATAAATAGAGTCACGATAGCGATCCATGAGCTCGGCATAAGCGCGCTCCGACTTATTTTTTATTGCATCCTGAACAAGGCTGTAATCATACATCGCCTTTTCAGAAAGATTGGGTCCCGGTACTACCATTTATCTCTTTTTATTATCATGTTTGTAAAAACTACCGACACACTAAGAAACATCAACACGTTTCCAAATATAACCGATAATATTAAATTGGCCCCAGTTGTAAGTCTGCTTAACGTAAATTTAAAGATAATATACTGCAACAGAACTTTTATCAGCCAAAGTGTAAAAACTACTAACATGTATTTGTGCAAAATGATGCTAGCCACTAAAATAAAGGGCCACAGAAGAAATACAAAATTGATAAGAGCAAGTCGGAACAGAATTGATTTTTTGTACGAGGTACCTGTTGTGAGGTGTCTCGACTTCTGATTATACCAATCTTTAAAATTTTCTTTACTGCGGGAAATGGTGTGCGAATCATGATGTAAAACCACAGCAACATTATTTTTATTTGCCGCTTCCATCACAAACAAATCATCATCACCAGACGCAATGTGAGCGTGACTTTCAAAACCATTTACTTTTTCAAACAACGATTTTTTATACGCCAAATTTCTTCCCACTCCCATGTATGGTTTGCCTGCCAATGCGAAGGAAAAATATTGTAAGGCAACAAAAAAAGTATCCCACTGAACTAACTGATTAACGAAGCCTGCTCTTTTTTCATACTTGCCATAACCAAGCACAATTTCTTTTCCATCGGAAAATCCGTTGGCCATCAATTGAATCCAATTCTGACTCCTCGGCCTGCAGTCGGCATCGGTCATTAATAAATACTCATGCTTAGCATTTTTTATTCCCACCGACAAAGGATATTTTTTTCCTTTTCCTTTTTTTTCAGATGCATCAACAGTGATAATTCTCAGTCGCGAAAACTCATCAGCAAAATATTTCAGCACCTCAGCACTAGCATCTGTAGATCCGTCGTTCACCACAATTACTTCAAAATCGGGATACTTTTGATTCAATATAAAAGGCAAATGCTTCCTGAGATTTAGCGCTTCATTGCGCGCACAAATAATAACAGAGACGGGTTGCGAAAAATTACTTTGAACTTCGGGATCTTTGTAAAACGCCAGTCTTCTCACATACACCAATAGAAAATACATAAACACCAAAAAGCAGGCGAGGTATGCATAAAACAATATGTCGGTAAAGAAATTCAAGGCTCATTAATCGTCCAATGAGCCCGAAATTAACTAATTCTGCTTGAATATCTTTGCTACATAAATTTTATCTGCTTGAAGGATACTTAAAAAGTAAATTCCTGCAGGCAACTGTGAAAGAGAAAGCTCTGTTTTAAAAGTCTTTGTCGGACTCACATAGTTTTTCACATACACCTCTTGTCCCAAACTATTGCAAACACTTAATTTCACATCCTCGTTGCTCAACAGCGCACAAGAAACAAGCACTGTCGACTCTACAGGATTTGGATACACTGCAACAGCATTCATCACATTATTTTCAATCCCTACATCAGATGTCGTTCCTTTAGTAACATCAATGTAATTGAGGTTAAATCCACCTGTTTCAATGACAAGGCGCATAAACTGCTTGCCCTTTGTTAAGGCTTTGTAAAATACTTTTTTAGTTTGCCAGGTTTGCCATCCTCCTGTATTTGGAATTAGGATTTTGCCGGTGACATCTACTCCATTCATTTCAATGTGAACAGCTCCACCTTCGGAAATACTGGCCACTCGGAAATTGAAATTGTAGTAGGCCGATGAATCTACATCAACACTATATTCCAGCCATTCACCATCGGCAACCCACCCTAGGTTTTGCGAACTATCGGCATCCATGCATTTTTCAAGATCAACATCTTCTCCAGCGCGATATACTGAACTTCCGGTGTTGCCGGCAGAATTATCGTAATATGCACGCCCCTTTCCGCCTTTATCAAAATCTTCCGACTGGATTCGTCCGGGAATAGGCCATGGCTCAACAGCAAATGACGTTTGCAACAAAGTATCGTAAACGTAAACGAGCAAGGTATCAGCAAAAGTCCCGCAGGTTTTATCTACTTTCAAAATCACTTTTCCATCAGCAGCTCCCCACTTTACTTTTATCACATTACTATCGGCAATGCCAACAATACTGGCATCCACGGGCAAAGTCCAATGGAAAACATCTCCATCATTTTTGGGCACTGAGTACGTGTACACCGAATCCGAAAAAACTTTTGTTGGACCGGCAATTGGCAAATAGGTCCCCGGACTGCTATACATTCGCACATAATCAATTACATACTTTGCCGGAAATATGGTGTTATCCACTCCTTTTTCGCCTCCCCATGAACCACCAATGGCCATGTTTAAAATCAAGTGAAAATCTTTGTCGAAAGGCCACGACTGCCATCCGCTATTATCATTCGTCACCGACATATATTTAATGTTGTCAATGTAAAAGTCCATTTTTAAGGTATCCCATTCTAAAGCATATATATGAAAACCACTTTCCAATCCGGGTGATTTTTGCCAGTTGGTTTTTACATTTTTGTTTTTCCAATTATAGGCGTTGGAATGCACTGAGGCGTGCACTACGTTTGAATCGTGACCAACATATTCCATGATGTCAATCTCACCGTTATCGGGCCAGCCACCATTGCCATAGCTTGTTCCATTGGGATACATCCACATAGCAGCCCAGGTACCCCGACCATGAGGCAGTTGCGCACGCATTTCAACCCTGCCATACGTAATAGCGAATTTTGAACTGATGCGCGCCGAAGTATACTGACTACCTTTATACGCTTCCTTGCGGGCTTCAATAATTAAATTACCGTTTTCCACTCTTGAATTCTCGGAACGGGCATTGGTATAATATTGTAATTCGTTGTTACCCCAACCACCTGCACCTACTTGATACTTCCATTTTTGTTGGTCAGGTAAACCTGCTGAATCGAACTCATCGGCCCACACTAAAACCTGACATTGGGAAAAAAGACTGCTTGTATAAAATAGTGTGAGGACGGTAAAAAGAGAGATAGATTTCATGTAGTTGCTTTTAGTCTTACTAACTTAAGAAAGACTTTAAATAGGAAATTATCTTAGCGTACTGATTTCTTATGGATGCGTTCAAATCTTAAAAATCCCTCTGCCAACACACAGAATTCCTTCGCAAAGACTGAAAGCATAAAAATGCTTTCTCCTCTTAATATCAAATCTTTTTTTTAAGGTGATGACCCAGCATTTCAATGGGAGAAGTCCCATACTCATCCTTTTCCAAATATCATCTTCAGAGAATGGACCACTAACTTCGTGCGGGGGCCCGAGCCAAGATGCGGGCCGGCGTTAGCGGGAGAAAAATCTTAGGCCGAAAGGCCGTAGAGATTTTTCGAGGTGCGATGGAAGCATATCTTGGCTCTTGAATTTTTTTGCTTACTTTTTTGTTTCAAGACAAAAAAGTAAGTGTTTGCTTCTTTCAAAAGAAGACGAATTAATTTCTCTATTTTTGCCCCCTCATGAAATTCAACTTATTAAATAAAGATCCTCAATCGAAAGCCCGCGCCGGAACCATTGAAACGGATCATGGCGTTATAGAAACTCCTATCTTCATGCCCGTTGGTACCGCTGCAACAGTGAAAGCTGTTCACCAAAGGGAGATACGTGACGATATTCAGGCCCAAATTATTTTAGGAAATACTTACCATTTATACCTTCGACCGGGAACCAACATCATACAGCAAGCCGGTGGATTGCATAAGTTCAATGGCTGGGATCGTCCGATACTTACCGATAGTGGTGGTTATCAGGTATACTCACTAGCCGACAACCGTAAAATCACTGAAGAAGGCGTGAAGTTCCAGTCGCACATTGACGGTTCTTACCATTTCTTCACTCCCGAAAACGTAATGGATATTCAGCGAACAATTGGCGCCGACATCATCATGGCTTTTGATGAGTGTACGCCCTACCCTTGCGAATATGGTTACGCAGTAAGAAGCATTGACATGACCCATCGCTGGCTCAAAAGATGTTTCGACAGATTCAATGCCACCGATCCTTTATACGGTTACTCCCAAGCACTTTTTCCTATCGTTCAAGGAAGTGTTTACAAAGACTTAAGAATAAAATCGGCAGAAGTAATCGCTTCTTTCAACGCAGAAGGAAATGCTATTGGCGGATTATCAGTTGGGGAGCCACATGAAGACATGTACGCCATGACGGAAGTGGTTTGTAATATACTTCCCGAAAGTAAACCCCGCTATTTAATGGGCGTTGGCACACCTATCAATATTTTAGAAAACATAGCCTTGGGTATTGATATGTTCGACTGTGTGATGCCTACCCGCAATGGGCGCAACGGGACGCTCTTTACCAGTCAGGGCATCATCAACATAAAAAACAAAAAGTGGGAAAACGACTTCAGTCCGCTGGATGAATTTGGCACCAGCTTCGTGGATAAAGAATATACAAAGGCCTACGTTCGTCACTTATTCGCGAGCGATGAAATTTTAGGAAAACAAATTGGCAGTATTCACAATCTTGCCTTTTATTTGTGGTTGGTTAAAGAGGCCCGTAAGCAAATCATTGCTGGTACTTTTCATCCTTGGAAAGAAAAAATGGTAAAACAAATGGCAGTGCGTTTATAGTGGAATGAAAAAACTCGACTTATATATAATCAAGAAGTTCCTTGGTACTTTCTTTTTCATTATAGGAATTTTCATTCTTATCACTA
>JAPLEZ010000077.1 GCA_026390935.1 Bacteroidota bacterium | reverse complement strand
TACTATCTTCCAAATGTTTTTTCAACAAATGTTGCCAACGAGAAAAATCTGCGTTGATCAATAGATTATATTTTACTTCATATTCTTCAGGGACCGAATCAGGGTGGTTTTGATAAAGATATTCATACAACTTATACAGTTTTTCTATGTGCTTTTTCTTTTTTTTCTGATCCGAATTACTAATATTTTCAAGATTTACATCGATAAACCATGAAACCATAGGATCATCCCAAAGGCTTTGTATTAAAAACGGATAGATGATTTCCTTTTTGTTGCAATGCTTATCAGCATACCATATAACATCTGTAGAATTAAGGTGATAACAGTCATCATAATAACAGCTCTCTATTTTTTGATAAAAATCAAGATACAATTCAATTGAGTCTGGATATTTTTCAAACTGCTTTTTGTAGTCAAATACGTATACTTTCTTAATAGAATCTACAGTTATTCCAGGCCATACAGTATCATTTCCACTATATCTATCATATTGACTTGCTCTCTTTTTAAATGTCCTACATATTTCATCAATAGACATGATTTTATCCTGTCCATTGCAAATACAGGAAATAAAAATCAAACTGAATAAAAGAAATCCACTCCGAACCATATTCGAGTTAATAAATCAATTAATATCGATTTAATGAAACGTTACAAACTAATACCCCACAAACCCACTCAACATCCTCTCCAACACCGCCTTTGTTGCTTCATCATGCACTCCCTCCGCATTTCCCAAGGTATGCACACTTGACACCGGCACCTTATCAGGATAAACGTGCAACTTCATGTAATGAAAAACATTGGTCATGTAATCCAAACCACGCAAATTACCTGATCTTCCTGAGGCCACACCCACCATGGCCACTTTCTGTCCTTTGAGCATTTTAGGATTCCAGCCGTCAATAAAAGCTTTCAAAACCCCGCTGAATCCACCATTGTATTCTGGTGACAACACCACCAATTTTGAAGCGCTGTATATATTTTCTTGAAGAATGTTTTCAAACTCGGGGTTTTTGTTGCCATACAAGGCCGTAAACACAAAATCATGGGGCAAATCGCATAAATCGAGCAATTTAACTTCCTGCCCCATATCTCTAAGTATTTTCTCGCATAGCAATGCTACCTGAAGCGTCATGCTTCCCTTTCTATTAGTGCCAGAGATCACTGTTACCATAATGCCGTTTATTAACAAAATTTTGTTTAAAAATCACCCTGAATAACTCCACGATATCACCTACCTTTACGAGGGTTTTCAAATATAGAAAATCCGATTTATTTTAATTTTTAAATTTCGTGAGATGGGCAAGATAATTTCGATTACCAATCAGAAAGGTGGCGTTGGAAAAACAACTACTGCTATTAATTTAGCAGCCTGTTTGGGTGTGCTGGAGAAAAAAGTTTTGTTGGTTGATGCCGATCCGCAAGCCAATTCCACATCAGGATTGGGCTTCGATCCCAAAAACATTAAAATGGGAACTTACGAATGCATCATTAATGAGGCAGAACCGAAGGACATCATTTTACATACCGAAACGCCAAACGTTGATATCATCCCTGCAAACATTGATTTAGTAGGAGCTGAAATAGAAATCATCAATTTACCCAACAGGGAAAAAATGATGAAATTGGCTTTGCAAAAAGTTCAGGATGATTACGACTTCATCATCATCGACTGCTCGCCATCGTTAGGTTTGATCACTATCAATGCATTAAGTGCCTCTGATTCAGTGATTGTTCCGGTACAATGCGAGTATTTCGCTTTAGAAGGTTTAGGTAAATTATTGAACACAATTAAAATTGTTCAATCGCGCTTGAATCCTGAACTGAGAATTGAAGGCATCTTATTAACGATGTACGACACCCGTTTACGCTTGTCGAATCAAGTGGTAGATGAAGTTAAAACACATTTCCAGGATATGGTTTTTGATACTATTATCCAGCGCAATACCAAATTAGGAGAAGCGCCTAGCTTCGGACAATCTATATTAACTCACGATGCAAGTTGCAAAGGTTCGGTAAACTACCTAAATTTAGCAAGAGAAGTGTTGCAGAAAAACAACATGACCCGAATCAGTCAGGAAGAAAAAGTGATAGATATAGAAGATGAGCTCTAATAAAAAAAACGTACTAGGAAGAGGCTTAAGCGCTTTATTGGAAAATTCTGGAACCGACATCACGTCGAGTTTGCCAGCCGATAAAGCAGCTCAAAACGTAGGCAATGTTGCCAACATCCGCATTGAACACATTGAAGCCAACCCCTTTCAGCCACGAACAGAATTTGAAAAGGAAGCATTGTTGGAACTGGCCCAATCCATTAAGGAATTAGGCATCATCCAGCCCTTAACCGTTAGAAAACTAGGCTACGATAAATTCCAAATCATTTCGGGAGAAAGAAGATTCCGTGCTTCACAACTTGCAGGCTTAACAGAGGTTCCAGCTTATATCCGTATCGCCAACGATCAGGCTATGTTGGAAATGGCATTGGTGGAAAACATTCAACGCCAAGACCTCAATCCTATTGAAGTTGCAGTGAGCTACAAACGCTTAATTGACGAGTGTCAGCTGACTCAAGAAGAATTGGGAGAACGCGTTGGGAAAAACCGCTCCACTACCGCCAATTACTTAAGATTACTCAAATTACCCGCACAAATACAAGCTTCTTTAAAAGCTCAGGAAATTACGATGGGACATGCGCGTGCCTTGCTCGCCATTGATGACGAGGACGTGCTCATGTATGTGTATCGTAAAATTGTTCCTGAAGGATTAAGCGTTAGAACCGTAGAGGAAATGGCCCGTCAAAGTGCCGAAGAGCCTGCTGTTAATGCACCTTCAAAAAAGAAAGAAGACAATCTTTCCTTTGATGAACAAAAACTAAAAGAAGATTTATCGCAACTCTTCAGCGCTAAAGTGAAAGTGGTGAAAAACACGAAAGGAAAAGGAAGTATCGTTATTCCTTTTAAATCTGAAAAAGACCTGCAAAGAATCAAAGAACTACTGGATCTGTAAGTCGTGCGTTATTCCCTGTTATTTATACTTTTTGTGACTTACGTCAATCTTAAAGCACAGGACAGTATTGCAGTGCGCGTGGATTCCACCTTTCAAAGCACCAATAGAGATACTGTAATTCCCAATCCCGACGCTAAAATAGAAACACGATCGGTAATGCTCGATACAAACCATTCCCCAAAAAAAGCAGGAATGTTATCGGCAATTTTACCCGGACTCGGTCAAGCTTACAACCACAAATACTGGAAAATCCCTATTGTTTATGCGGCTATTGGAGGTGTTGGTTATGTTGCTTACCTAAACACAGTTTACTACAACTTTTACCATGGAGCTTTAATTGTAGCCAACAACCCCTACCATACTACTGCCGATTTATTCAATTACGCCGACAAAAGTCCATACAGAGTCATGGCTACAGGAAATTTGAGCGCCGCAGAAATATCTACTAAAAATGAAGCTGAGTTTCTGGAACATAATGATTACTACCGCAGAAACCGTGATCTATCCTACTTCTTTGTGGGTGTGCTTTATCTCTGTAATATATTAGACGCTACTGTGGACGGACACTTGTACAACTACAACGTTGACGATAATTTATCATTTCACATTCAACCCACCATTTTCACTGCAGGGATCAACAATTCCACCACGATGGGATTTTCGTTCAACATGAAATTTTAATTTTTTCACATTATACTACATCAATAAACACGAATGTTGACGGGAGTTTTCTGCGTTCATCTGCACTATTCACGGGAAACGTAAGGACAAAAAAAAGCCCGGAAATAAATTTCCGGGCACCCCAAAACAACTATGAAAAAACTACTTACTACGTGTAGTAAGAAACTTTATCGAGACAAAGCTAACAATTCAAAAACAGAAACGCTAGATTTATTTACAAAGATTTTTTCTTTTCTCCGAAACATTTATTTTCCTCTGCTAACAAGTAATAATCGCAGACGAACTCTATTTGACGAGTTGTTGATTGATATATTCCAAAGCACTTAAGGTTAGAATATCCGCCTCTTTAAATAAGACTTTGATTTCAGAAAGATTACTTTTCTCTTTTGCGCTGTACTCTATCTTATTCATAATTTCTTCAATGGGCTTAATGCCCAATAAAGCTAGAGGCGAGCGGTATTTATGGGCCAGCTGACTCGTTTTTTTCCAATCTTCATTGTCAACTGCAACTTTCATTTGCTGCATTAAAACGGGAGTATCCTCAGAAAAAATAGTGAGCATCTCGGTAACGAATTCATCATTGCCTTCCGACAAAGATTTTAAATAACTAATATCTACCATTGGCTGTTCCATGTTTTCAGCGTTTTGTACAATAAGATGGTGCATGATTCTTAATAATTCTTCTTTCTGGATGGGCTTCGCAATATGATCATTCATACCAGCTTTCAAGCAAGCGTCCCTCTCTTCTTTAAACGCATGAGCCGTCATTGCAATGATAGGAATATTTCTTTTTGGTCCCTGAATGTTATTTCTAATGTAATTCGCCACTTCAAACCCGTCCATTACTGGCATTTGTATATCAAGCAAAAGAATATCGACAACTTCATTTTGCAACAAATCCACCACCTCCTTACCATTGTTCACCACCTTCAAATCTATTCCTAAATTCCCCAGAACATTCTCAATTAGTTTTTGATTCATCCTGTTGTCTTCGGCTAAAAGCACTTTTTTTCCTTTAAAAACAGAGAGATCAAGAGTCTCCACAAAAACTTGTTCCATCTCCGAATCCTTGTTTTTACCAAGAGCATATTGCAACTCAAACTCAAAAGTAGAACCCTCCTTCAATTTACTACTCACTTTAATTCTACCTTGTTGCAATTCTATCAGTCGCTTCACAATAGCCAAGCCCAATCCCGTTCCTCCATACTTCCGCGTGGTTCCTGAACTTATCTGAGAAAAACTTTCAAAAATTGATTCGTAATTGTCCTTATGAATTCCTATCCCTGTATCAGCAACAATGAATTTCAATTTAACTTTCCCATCCCTTTGCGACATTTTATTCACCTCTACAGTGACTTTTCCTTTGTCGGTAAATTTAACAGCATTACTCACCAAATTCATCAACACCTGATACAAGCGATTGGAATCTCCCAACAAATGCTGAGGCACCTCTGGATCAACATTAATTATTAATTTAATTCTCTTTTCATCCGCTTTCCCTTTCAACACCCGCTCTACGGAACTTATCGTATCCCTTAAAACAAACTCCTCTTTTTCAATAAAAAGCTTTCCAGCTTCTATTTTTGAGAAGTCTAAAATATCATTGATCAAGTCTAGCAAATTCTCTCCCGACATCTGGATTGTTTTTACATAATCCTTCTGCACTTCATCCAAAGTGGTTTCTTCCAAAAGATTAGTAAATCCGATAATGGCATTCATTGGTGTACGAATCTCGTGACTCATATTGGCAATGAAATCCTGTTTTGCCTTGCTGGTTTGTTCGGCCAATAATTTTGCTTTTAACAACGATTCTTCTGCTTCAGCTCGTTTGGTAACATCGTAGGCAATTCCAACTACTTCTTCCACTTTTCCTTTCGCGCTCATTCTAGGAGTACAGGAAATTTGATACACTGTATTTCCAAATTTAATGGATTGTGTTACTTCATTGCCCGCCAATGCTATTTTTATCTGACCAATAAATTCATCGTGATCTTCAAAAATTTCATATACCGACTCCCCCACCAGTTCATCACCACCTGGCATAATTGAACCCAGGTTTCGGCCCTTGGCAAAAGTTAATTCGCCATTGGGATTAACAGAAAACAAAATTACAGGTGTGTAAGAAATAATGGTAGAAAGCTTTTCCTCAGCCGACTTCAAGCTCAGCTCCACACTTTTCCTCACTTGCTCCAACTCCGAATAACGAATGGAGTTTCTAATGCATTGCTCTATCCCGTCTGTGTTCAATAAGGACTTTGGTATATAATCACTTGCACCCGATTGCATCATTTCCACCGCCACTTGTGGATCGGCGTAATTGGTGATAATTACAACTGGAACACTGAACCCTCTATTTCTAATCGTTCGCAGCAACGACAAACCATTTTCACCTGGTAAATGGTAATCCAAAAAAACAATATCAAAATCCTGCTTTTCTGCATAACTCATTGCTTCAACAATGGTATTCACTGTCAACAATGAAGTGGTGAGCGAAGATTTCTCTAGCTCCCGCTGAAAATTACGAGCATCATACTCGTTATCTTCCACATAAAGAATTCTGATAATTTGTTCCATGAATACCCGTACTGCCTAACTTATTTACAGCACTACTAAATGTACGGGAAATTAGCTTACATAAAAAGCCCCATGCGCTTACGAAAAAGAGATAAAACGGAAACCCTTTTATTATAGGTGTTTTTGCGACGAAGTAATTCTAAAATATTTTCGTTGAGGCGCATCATTCCCGCCTCTCCTTTAAGAATATAATCGGCTGCTCCTGTTTTAATAGCTTGAATAGCGATGTTGATTTGCTTGTGCCCCGTCATCATGTAAACGGTAGTAAGTGGATTGATGTTTTTTAATTTAGAGAGGATAGACAAACCATCATGTTGCGACATTTGATCTTCGTAAAAATAATCGATAACTGCGATATCTACTGATTTCCCTCCTTTAACAAAGTCATCGTAATTAGTGCACATCTCTATTTCCAACAACTCTTTAAAACTATTTTCCAATTGATGCTTCACCATTTTCAAACACATCTCGTCGTCGTCCATCACCAAAACTTTCAGTTTCCTATTGTAGTTCTTCTTGTATAAATCAACTTGCTCTTTGATCAAGCGTAGTGTAGCAACTGTGTCAGAACTCATAACTTCTTCATTTAGATGAAAACAAATATATGCTGCTTGTACACGCTTGTCCATAAGTAGTTATTGATTACACAGATTATAAATTAACATTGATTTGTTAATTGCTACTCAAAAGAAGACAAGGATTGTGCCATTTTATGGTTTCACCACCAGCACTGAAGGAGAATTAACTAGCCACTCACTATGACCGTCCATCAAGCGTTTCCAGCTATCCATGCTCAATATCATAATATCAGTCTGGGATAAGAAATCTTGTGTGATTTGACTTTCGGAAAGGAATGACAAATGCATTGGATATTGTTGTTCAATGGAGTTGATCATGTTTTGAAATGCAATATTATTTTGAATTACACCCACCGCATCAATAATTTTTACCCGCGCTCCATTGTTGTGAATTACGCGATGCGCATAATCTAAAATGAAAGCATCAGCCAAAGAAAAAATTGGAATAAACACCACTTCCACTTTAAGCAAACCCTTATCTATAAAGATCCCGAGCGAACCTTTTGTAGTTTTAATAATGTTGTTGATACGGGAATTAAAAGTAGTACCTTCTACTGTGCCTTCCCTACGAGTAATGGTGTTGTAGAATTTTTCAGGGTTGATGATTTTAGAAGTAATGCCTATCATCTTACCCAAGAAACTACCTTCAAATATAGAAGGCCCCATACCTATAATCAACAAATCATACGAACCTTCATTGGCGGTTTCAACAATTTCTTTATCGATATCCAAGGTAGGTTTAAACAATGTTTGAATAGGCAAATTCAGCTTAGCTGCTTCTCTTTTAATTGGTCGGAAATTTTCACGCTCCAGCTCCAACATGTTGTACTGATGCAATTCATTACTTAAACGCAAATGCATTGCAGACACTGTTGATTCGCTTTGGTATTTATGCACTAAGCTATTGGCCAAATGGACCATGCTTTTTCCTCGTTCAGGATCACCAAATGAAAACAAAATTTTGTACTTGCGCGGACCATCTTCTTCTATCTGGTCCTGTGTTTTTTCCTTGAACAGATAATTAATTAAATCCAATGCCGGTCCGGTCATAAAGGTTGTCACTAAAGCCATAATGACCATCATCGCAAAAATTTCAGGCGACAGCACACCTAAGTCGAAACCAATATTAAGTACCACCAACTCCATTAAACCCCTGGTATTCATAAAGGCCCCCATAGTTAGACTTTCCTTCCAGCTTTGCCCCATAAACTTTGAGGTTAAGGCACTTCCCCAAAACTTACCAATTACAGCAACAGTAATGATCATCCCGCATATTTCCCACATATGAATATCATTCAATAAACCTATTTGGGTTTTCAAACCAGTAACGACAAAAAACAAAGGAAGAAGAAGCACCAAAGAAACATCTTCAACTTTTTCAACAAAAACATTTCGAAAATGCAAATTAGGCGGCATAATAACACCAGCCATAAATGCTCCAAACAAAGCATGAATACCTATCACTTCAGTTATGTACGAAGAAAGCAAAAGCGTGGCAAAAAAGAAAGCAACGGTTGGTTTGCTTAAAGAATCTTGCTTAGAGTAAACATCTCCAATTCGTTTCAAAAAGGGCTGTATCACCTTAAACATTAAAATCACATAGCCGATTGCCATGGCAATAATGTACAATGAACTTATCACCGACCCAGCTTTTACAATAGCAATTACAGCTGCTAGCACGCACCATGCGGTAATATCATCAATTGCAGCACAAGTAATTACAAAGGCACCTAATTTTGTTTTCGACAACTGTCGTTCTTGCACGATTCTCGCCAACACAGGAAACGCGGTAATACTCATAGAAACACCTATAAATAAAGCAAAGGATAAAAAACTAACCCCCTCAGGAGCATACGAATCATACAAAAAATAAGAAAGTCCTACCCCCAAAGTAAATGCAAAAACAATACTTGAATGACTTATCATTACTGCCTCAGAAGCTTTTTTTCGCAGCACTTTTAAATCCAGCTCCATTCCTACAATGAACATAAATAGAATCAATCCAACCTGACTCAAAAATTGCAAATTTGGAATAGATTCCTTTGGAAATAAAAACAAAGAAAACTCAGGAAAATAATACCCAACAAAGGATGGCCCTAAAAATATACCAGCAATAATTTCGCCGATCACTGTGGGCTGTCCAATCTTTCGAAACAAAAAGGAAAAAATACGGGCGGTGATAATTATGGTAATGATTTGAAGCAATAAAATTGCCAGCGGATGAGTGAAATTATGGTGCAGAGTATTTTTGATTTGCTGCAAACCCGTGTCGTCATCATCAACCAAAGCGCTCTTCACCGCGTGAGTGACTTCACGCAAAGACGCTTTTTCAACAATAGAATACATGATGAATAGGAAAAAACCCACCACAACAATATAGAACAATATGTTTTTAAAACGCTTCACAAAACAAATCTAGCAAGAAATACACAGCCTTAATATAAACTTATCATTAAATACTACTCCCCTATTTCCTTCAATATCCTACTCACTTCCTCTTCTGTATTTTTCAATTTTAAATTACAAGTCTTAATGAGCTGCAAAGCTTTCTTTACATTTTCCGCCAACTCATCCACATCCACTTCTTCACTTTCAATTTTTGCTACAATGCTTTCCAGTTCTTGAATAGCGTCAGAATAACCTGATTTTTTCTTTGTCATATTTCAATGATTTTACTTTGTGTTTTTCCGTCTTTAAATTGTGTAGTGAGTTCATCTCCAACTTTCACGTCGGCAATAGATTTCACCACTTTACCATTTGAAAAGGTTAAGGTATAGCCTCTGGCAATTACATTGGCCGGATCAAGCAGTTTTACCTTTTCGCCAATCAGCAATATCTTGTTTTGCTTTTGTTGCAGAAAAACCGAACTTCTGCTAATTACTTCTTGTTTTATTGCTTTCAGCTGATATTCGCTTTCCTTCAGCAAACGGGATGTTTCAACAGTAATGCTTTGTTGACGATCCGTCAATACCCTTTTCTTTTTTTCTAAATATTTTGCACTGCCTTCTTGAAGATCCCGGGAGAGACTCACCAATTCCAACTTTCTATCATTGACAAAACTCATGGATTTTCTTGAAATGATATTTGAAGCGTCTTTGATTCTAGTGTTTTCAAAAAGTAATTTCTCTTGCAATAGTTCCTTTACCCTGAACTTCGCATCAATCAGCATCTCTTCAAAAATCACGAAACAGGAAATCAAAAACTCAGCAACAGCCGTTGGTGTTTTTAATTTCTTATGGGCAACCATATCCGCTACGGATTCATCTCTTTCATGACCAATACCTGTTAAAACTGGCAGAGGAAATAAAGCAATGGCCTTTCCCAATTCATAACTATCAAAAGCACTCAACTCCACCGTTGAACCTCCACCACGCGCTATCACCACCGTATCAAACATTTGTGCTTTGGCAGAAATTTTTTCCAAAGCACTAAGTATCGATCCAACCGTTTTATCGCCTTGCATCACTGCCGGAAAAATTTTCAAGTCCAAATAATAACCGTAAGAATTATTGCTTAACTGATTCACAAAATCCTCATACCCAGCTGCTGTTTCCGAAGAAATTAAAGCAATACGCTGTGGCACCAAAGGAAATTCCAACAACTTATTTTTGTCCATCAAGCCCTCTTGCTCAAAACGATCTACAATTTCCCTTTTTTTTCTGGCGAGTTCTCCCAAAGAATAACTGGGATCAACACCTAAAATATTTAAGCTGATACCGTACACGGCATGATACTGCACTTCCACGAGCAATAAGGTTTTCATTCCTTGCTGCAGCGGACTGCCAGTGACCTGAAAAAATTTATTAAGGATGTTTTGCAACTTGAACGACCAGATATTCGCACGCATTTTAGCCAACACCGATTTTTCATTTTTCTCTACCAGCTCGAGGTAACAATGGCCGCTGCCCTGATTCACATTCATTGCCGCTATCTCCGCTACCACCCAAATCTGCCCCATAAAGTTACCTTCAATGGCATCTTTAATGTGCATCGACAATTGATGTAAGGAAAGGAAATTATTATTGTCAGAGTGCTCACTCATATCTCACTCAAAATAAACAGATACAGAAAGTTTCAGGAAAACGTCCTAAAACATTTTATCAATCTTCGCCGCTGTTTCCTTTTTAACAGGAACCAAAGGCAAACGGAGCACATTCTCCATCAATCCTAATTTGTGTAAAAAGTATTTTACTCCGGCAGGATTGCCATCTTCAAAAATAACTTTCATCACTGGAGTCAATGCGAAATGTGCTTTGCGTGCAGCAACGAAATCACCTTTCAAAGCCGCATTCACAACAGCTACGGTTTCTCTTGGATAGGCATTGGCTATCACCGAAATTAATCCGTGCGCACCAAAAGCCATCATTGGCAAAGCCAAACTGTCGTCGCCCGATGTCACCACAAATCCCTCAGGAGCGCCATACAGCATATCCATGCATTGGTTCACGTGAGCCGATGCATCTTTCATAGCAACGATATTTTTAAATTCTTTGGCCAATCTTAAAGTAGTTTCAACCTCTACACAAGATCCAGTTCTGGCTGGCACATTGTATAAAATAATTGGCAAAGGCGATTTTTTAGCCAGCGCCGCATAATGCTGATATATCCCTTCTTGAGACGGACGGTTATAAGCAGGTGAAACACTAAGCAAAGCATCAATTCCTGTAAAATCGGTAGTTGACAATTCTTCTAGCAATTCAGCAGTATTGTTACCTCCCAATCCCAATACAACAGGCAATTTACCGGCATTTACCGCCAGTACCTTCGCCACTACCTTTTTCTTTTCGTCCTTTGAAAGCGTTACAGATTCACCAGTTGTTCCTAATACCACGAGGTAATTCACCCCTCCACTGATCACATGATTTACCAATTTCTCCAATGCCGTGTAATCCACTTCATTGTTTTTGGTAAATGGTGTTACCAGCGCTACTCCTGTTCCTTTCAAATCAATAGACATATTATTCTTTATTAATAATGTTCAAATAATGATCAATGTACCTCAGTAAATATCTTAAATCTTTTCCTTCTTCCACCTTAATCATAAAATCGAAGCTGGAACTGTATTCCAATTCTTTGCGACCGACTTTAAATTTTGCCTGCGACTGGCTTACAATATATTTGAAAGGCAAAAAAGCATTGATGCTTGTATCGATCAAGATATCGTAGGGTTCTTCAATAAAATTCGCTACCACTTTTCCGGTAGGTTGCAAAAGCAAATTTAAATCCTTTTTTGTAAAATAATCGTATTCTAATTTAGGATTTACACCTTCGGGCATTTTAGGAAAATCAAAATAACCTAAAGCCTTCACACTGAGCTTATAATCCCGCAAATATTTTACGTATTTTTTTACCAGTTCTTCTTCCTCAGGATTATCGGCCCGGTAAATAATAGCACAGCTTTTTGCACCACTTAAACTCACAGGCACTTTTTCCCTGTCGCGAACAACCGCCGACCGGATGGCCCTGTCGGCTAATTTCTTCCGTATGTCGTTTATAAACCCCATCGTAAAAAGAGGACACGAAGGTAAGCATTCAGCACAAAAAAATCATGACCTGTTTGTAAACTGTTTACAAATAAAAAACCGTCCCAGTTTTCTCCGGAACGGTCCTGTAAAAAAGTTAGAAACTTAAAGCCTACTTATTCGCTTTAATATAGGTCTGCAGCTCATCAATGCTTCCCTCAAAAGTAAAGGCATCGTTAACTTTATAGTAATTCTTTTTTTCTGTGGTGTAGCAATGAGCAAATTTCAAAAAAAGTTGATTCCACTTTTATATTTTAGAAAAAGAATAGCGCAAAATCAGCTTTAACCTACAAATTGATTATTTTCACGTTAAAATATTGCAATGCAAAAAATATTAGTACCCATTGATTTTTCGTCGTATTCCTATTATGCATTGGGGGTAGCCGCAAACATTGCGAAAAAGGCCAATGCAGAAATACATTTACTGCATATTGTAGAGGCGCCGGCCACGGAAAGTGATCATGAAATTAATATGAAATTTCTGGAGATCACTGAACTTAAAAGCATGAGTGGAATAAAATTGATTCACGCAGTGAAAATGGAATCCATTGCCGACGGCATTAATATTTATGCCTCCAAAAACAAGATGGAACTTATTGTAATGGGAAGTCATGGTCACCGTACAACTCATGATCATATTTATGGTAGCAATACCGATAAAGTGCTAAAAACCGCTACTCTACCTTTATTGATTGTAAAAGAAAGCACTCCCGATTTTAGCATCAACACACTGGTTTTCGCTTCAAATTTTTACAGCGAGGCCAATCTTTCTTTCAATAAAGTAAAAGTACTTTTGGATTTATATCACCCTGAAGTTCATTTATTAAAAGTGCTTAGCGGGGATTTTGAAACACCTGAGTATAGTGCCCGACTCATGAAAGATTTTGCCAGCTACAATAACCTCAAAACATATTTTTGCAAAACAGTGCAAGCAAAATCTGTTGAAGAAGGAATTAATATATACTGCGACGAAGCCAATCCTGAGTTGCTGATGATTGAAACCCATGGCCACAGCCAGCTTTCTCATTTGCTTTTCGGGAGCGTTAGTGAAGATGTAGCAACGCACAGGAAACAACCGGTGCTCACCATCAGAATAGACGAACCAGTATCAAAAAAAGATGTTATTTTTCCGGCATAACACCGGGTATTATTTATAGTCATGCCGGAAAACCACGATCCAAAAAAATTCATCATCATCAAAGGTGCTCGGGTGCACAACCTCAAAAACATTGATGTTGTTATTCCCCGTAATAAACTAGTGGTGATCACCGGTTTATCAGGTTCAGGAAAATCTTCTCTGGCTTTTGATACCATTTATGCCGAAGGTCAGCGACGCTATGTTGAAAGTTTGTCGTCATACGCCCGCCAGTTCCTTGGCCGCATCGACAAGCCTGATGTGGATTACATTAAAGGTTTGTCGCCCAGTATCGCTATTGAACAAAAAGTCACCACTAAAAATTCACGATCGTCAGTGGGATCAAGCACCGAGATCGCTGAATATTTAAGAATTCTTTTTGCCCGAATCGGCAAAACCTATTCGCCCGAATCGGGAAAAGAAGTGAAAAAACACAATGTGCAGGATGTTATCCATTTCATTAAAAAACACAAAGAAAAAAGAGGTTTGCTCCTCGCTCCTGTTTCAGCCGGAGAATCAAGCACTGAAGATTTCTTGAAAAACCTTATTAAAGAAGGTTTTGAGAGAATTAAAATAAATGCTGAAATAGTTAAAACTTCTGAAGTTTTGACCGATAAAGCGCTATTGAAACAAGCCCACGATGTTGCAGTGGTCATCGATCGTTTTTCTGCTTCGGAAGAGGAAGACTTTCTCTCACAGATTGAAGATTCCATTCAAACAGCTTTCCAAGTTGGCAATGGATTTTGTGAAATTGAAATTCACGACAATAACAAAATAATTTCCGAAAAGTTCTCTAATGTTTTTGAGGCCGACGGCATTAAATTTACCGAACCGAATCCGCATTTTTTTAATCCTAATAGTCCGCTAGGTGCTTGTCCGACTTGCGAAGGTTTCGGACAAGTACTTGGTATTTCTGAAGATCTTGTAATACCCAACCCCAATCTTTCTGTTTACGAAGATGCCGTGGCCTGCTGGAAAGGTGAAAAAATGAGTGAATGGAAAATCAAACTCATCAACAACGCCGAAAAAGCTGATTTCCCAATTCATCGCCCTTACAACGAATTAAGCGAGAAAGAAAGAAATTTACTATGGAACGGCTGCAAGCATTTTAAAGGCATACATCAGTTTTTTCAATACGTAGAAAGCAAGCTTTACAAAATTCAATACCGAGTGATGTTGGCCCGATACAGAGGTCGCACCAACTGCATGGATTGCAAGGGAACAAAACTGCGAAAAGAAGCTTCATGGGTAAAAATCAACAACAAAAATGTTTTGGATTTGATGCAGGCCCCCATCCACGAATTACAATCCTTTTTTGAAAATATTTCCCTGCATAAAAACGATGCGATCATCGCCAAAAGGTTATTGGAAGAAATTAAAAACCGACTGCGTTATTTAATGGAAGTTGGCTTGGGATATTTAACATTATCGCGGCCTTCACACACTTTATCGGGTGGTGAATCACAAAGAATTCATTTGGCAACTTCCCTTGGATCTTCATTGGTAGGATCCATGTATGTTTTAGACGAGCCCAGCATTGGCTTGCATTCGAGAGACACACAGCGATTAATAAAAGTTTTAAAATCACTTCGTGATTTGGGCAACACGGTGATTGTTGTGGAGCATGATCCCGACATAATGAAAGAAGCCGACTACCTTATTGATATCGGTCCGATGGCCGGAATCAATGGAGGTGAAATTGTTTTTGCTGGTACGCACAAAGAATTGCTCTCGACTAAAAAAAGTTTAACCACCCAATATTTAACGGGGAAATTATCGATTCCAACTCCTAAAGAAAGAAGAAAATGGAAATATAAAGTGTTGGTTGAAGATGCCTCCATGCACAATGTTCAAAAAGTAAATGTGGAGCTACCTTTGGAAATCCTCACCGTGATTACTGGAGTGAGCGGCTCTGGAAAATCAACCCTCATTCAGGACATCGCCTACAAAGAGGTACTAAATAGCATCAACAAAATTCCGGGCGGAAAAAACGGAAAAGTCAGTGGCGATATCCATCGTTTAAAAGGAGTGGAATTCATCGATCAGAATCCTATAGGAAAATCCTCCCGATCCAATCCTGTTACTTTCCTTAAGGCCTACGACGATATAAGAAACATCTTTTCGGAATTACCATTGTGCAAAGCACGAGGATACAAACCTTCGCATTTCTCATTCAATGTAGACGGCGGTCGCTGCGAAAAATGTGAAGGAGAAGGCACTGTGACTATTTCCATGCAATTCATGGCCGACGTGAACTTACTTTGCGATGAATGCAATGGCAAACGATTTAAAGATGAAATTTTAGAAGTAAAATACCGCGATAAAAACATTAACGACATCCTTAATTTAACCGTTGATGAAGCATTGATCTTTTTTAAAAGCAATGCACCGAAGGAAGGAAGAGCAACTCCCGACCAAAAAATTGTCAACAAAATTTTGCCTTTGCAGGAAACCGGATTGGGCTATATCACCCTCGGACAATCTTCCAGCACCCTCAGTGGTGGTGAAGCACAGCGTATCAAATTAGCTTCATTTTTAGCCAAAGGCGCCGCTGCATCTTCTACCCTTTTTATCTTTGACGAACCTACTACCGGCCTCCACATACATGACATCCGGAACCTCTTGCTTGCATTTCAACAATTGATTGAAAACGGGAATTCCCTATGGCTCATTGAGCACAACATGGAAGTGATAAAATGCGCCGATTGGATTATTGATGTTGGTCCCGACGGTGGTGAAGACGGTGGACAAATTGTTTTTCAGGGAACTCCTGAAGAAATGGTGAAAAAAGGAAAAACATATACTTCAGATTTTTTGAAACAAACGCTTTAATTATGGATGAAAAAATAGAATTCAAAGGCAGCAAGAAGGGCCAGTATATTCAATACACCAGTGAAAAAACATCCTTTAAATTAAAGTTTGAAGAAGGCGATGATTTTCTTTTGGGTTTAATAGTGGTTCCAGAAGATGCCGATTGGGAGCACGACACCCAAACAAAAGTCTCCGAAAAACAAGGAATACTCCAATTTATCGCACAAGAAATGGTGGAAAAACAAGCTCCGGGCGGCGAATATCAGATTACCGATTGTTACATCAAGATCTTCAGGGAATAGTGAACCCTCGCGCGCGTCTCCAGACGCGTGCGGATTTAGAAAGGCATTTAAAATGCCAAGATAAATGGGCACGCGTTACAAACGCGCGCCAGTATTGTCCCAACAATTTGAATTTGTATCTTTGATTTATGTCAACAAAAAGAATTGCTGTTTTTGCGGGGACTTTCGACCCAATTACCCTTGGCCACATTAGCGTGGTGGAGCGCGGACTTTCCCTTTTCGATGAAATTGTCATTGGCATTGGCCACAACTCCAACAAACAAGGCTACTTCCCTTTGGAACAACGCCTAAAATGGATCAACGCTATATATAAAAACAATTCTAAAGTTACCGTTCACACCTACGAAGGATTAACAATAGATTTCTGCAAATCGGTGAATGCTGGTTTCATTTTGCGAGGACTGAGAGACGGAAAAGATTTTGAATATGAGCGTAGTTTAGGCATGATGAATCACGCCATCGCAAAAGATATTGAAACTGTGTATTTAGTAACTGAACCACAATACTCTGCAATAAATTCCATCATCATTCGTGATATCCTGAAACACGGAGGCGACGCCAGTCAGTTTCTCCCAAAAGAGGTGAATGAAGATGTATAGATATATCAGTATATTATTTCTATTCTTTGGATTTACCGCCTGGGCGGCAGAAGCAACCGTTGTTTGTGAAAAATCATCTTTCATCAATCAAAATTTCCGAGTTGAAATAGTGACCGATTTTCTCACTCAACAAAAAGAACCCGTTTACGCTGGCATTACCGATGACAAGGGAAGTTTCAAAGCAAGTTTTGACATTGCAGAAGTGAAAATGGTGTATGTTATTTTGGGAAAGGCGAAACGCACCTTTTTTGCTGAGCCTGGAAAAAACTACAATGTTTTCGCACCGCCGCTCAATCCTAAGTTAGTGAAGGAAGAAGGTTACATGGCAAAAGATGTTCAGCCTTTCCGATTCAAAGATCAAGACACCAATGAACTTAATTTTCTCATCGACAAAGTTGATCGCTCTGTTAATGAATTCATCAGTAAGCACAAGCAAAATCTATATTATGCTAACGGCCCAAAACTCATTTTAAATTTCATACATGATCTTGAAAAACTAAACAAACACGACAATCCTTATTTTAAACAATACCTCAAATATACCATCGCAACCTTTGATGCTATTTTACTAAAAAATCATCCTGAAAAAATTCGCAAAAAATATTTTACCGGAGTTCCTATCGACCTCAATAACATTCAATATGTAGGAACATTGCAAAACATTTATCGAGGCTATTTTAAATTTGATTTAGCCAACGATGACAAAAGCAATATTGTATACCTCATCAACGCACAAAAATATCAAGACATTCTTCATCTAATTTCTCCAGGAACGCCCTATGATTCTGAACTCTCGTCTTTGATACTAATCAACGGTTTTTTGGAATTACAGAAAAACCCGGCGTACAATGAAAAGGCAATGAGTGGCCTTTTAGATTCTGTAATTGCCGGCACTCAAAATCCCAATATTCATCGTGCTGCCCTCAATGTAAAAAGTATATTATTTCATCTTCAACCAGGAACTACAGCACCTGAAATCGTTTTGCAGGATACCAATAAAACTGAATTCAAACTAAGTAACCACAAAGGAAAGTACGTTTACCTCAGCTTCTTTAAAGCATGGGACAAAGGTTATGAAGAAGAGATGAAAGTACTCACATACCTAAACGAGAGATATGCCAACAACCTTGAAATCATTAGCATTTCCACCGATTACGATCAAAAACTATACGACCAGTTCATTCAGCAAAACAAACACAACTGGCCGGTGATTCACTATCAAAAGAATGAAGACGTGCTAATCAATTACCGTATTGAAGATATTAGAGTAGAAAACTACGAAAGAAACCAGATGACACAATGGATTCTAATAAGTCCCGATGGGAAAATCGTGTATTATCCGGCAAAAAGCCCTTCTCAGGGATTTGAATATCAATTTAAAAGATTGATTGAGGGATAAATTGTCTGAACCATGATTCACATGATTAAAGGATTAAAAGATTCAGAGCATGTATCGAGTTAGCTTTCCTTTAATCCTTTAATCATGTGAATCATGGTTCAGATAGTTTTTCAACAACTCCTCCAACGACAAATACGTATTCTCCAACACCTCCTTCATATCCTCTTTCCCCACCCATTTAACAACCGAAATATCTTCTTCTGTTTGCGGTTTAAACTCACCTTCAAAGTCGGTAGTCATTTCAAACCAGTATGTAGTTTTTAAAATTCGCTGACCCTTGATATCATAAGTGTGAAAAATTTCAGGAAGTTTATCAACAATTTTCAGTCCGGTGATACCACATTCTTCCTCCACTTCTCTTAAAGCAGATTGCTCAATAGTTTCCCCTTCTTCCATTTTGCCTTTCGGCAAATCCCATTTCCCCAAACGGTAGATCACTAAAATCTTCCCCGACTTCTTAACAACTCCACCAGCTGCTGCTATTGGCTTATACAAGGTTTTGAACTCTTGCCATAATTTCTCCACGTCAACCGATACAATTTCAAAGCCTGTTGAAACGTCGTCGACTTCCATTTTTTCAATAATGGTTAGTAACTTTTTTTTTGATTCTTCTCCGCTGACTTCCAGTAAATTCAATGTTGAAAACCTTTGTGGAGAGAAAATCAATGGTTTTCCGTTAATAAAAACTTTATACATTTGCGCTTATGGTGTTTAATAAAGATGCAGCTGCCAAAGTTGCAGAATATCTATTACAAGTCAAAGCGATAAAGCTACAACCTAATGATCCATTCACATGGGCATCAGGTTGGAAATCTCCTATATATTGCGATAACAGAGTTACCCTCTCCTATCCGAAAATCAGAACTTACGTTCGCCAGCAAATGGCCAACGCAGTGCTTGAAACTTTTGGTAAACCCGACGTTATTGTTGGAGTTGCCACAGGTGCAATTGCACAAGGAGCTTTGGTGGCACAGGATTTAGGAGTTTCTTTTGCTTATGTTCGTTCAGCTCCTAAGGATCATGGATTGGGAAATATTATTGAAGGTGTGGTGAATTCCGGACAATCAGTAGTTGTTATTGAAGATTTAATTTCAACTGGAAAAAGTAGCTTAAAAGCTGTTGAATCTCTGCGTGCAGCGGGTGCTACAGTTTTAGGAATGGCAGCCATTTTTACTTACGATTTTGAAGTAGCGCACAAAGCCTTCAAAAAAGAAAAGTGTGATTTGGTGACTTTATCTGATTATGACATGTTGATTCAACAAGCCGTTAAATCGGGATATATTACAGAAACTCAACAGGATCTTATCAAATCATGGAGAATGGATCCTGAAAACTGGGGTAAACTAATTGAAAAATAATGACCTCTATCCAAACCGATAAAAAAGTAATTAATGCTACTGCAGCAACAGTTTTTACTTTTTTGGCCAATCTCAATAATTTCAATCAGTTGCTTCCTACTGACAAGGTTGAAAAATGGATAAGCAGCGAAACAGAATGCTCTTTTAGCATAAAAAAAATGGCTGCCATCGGTTTGAAACTTCAGGATAAAAAAGAACCTTCATTGGTACATTTGGTTTCTACTGAAATCTCCCCTATTAAATTCAACCTAAAGTGCATCATTACTCCACTCAGCGACACTACTTGTGAGACGTACATGGATTTTGAAGGCGATATCAATATGTTTATGGAAATGGTTGTGAAAGGACCGCTGACACAGTTTTTCAATTACAACATGCACAAATTGCAAGAGATCTATAAATAGAAAAATTACATTCATAATTTTACCCCTTGAAAGTGCAGTTGTAGATCCTGAAACAAGTTCAGGATGACATTAGCAGGTATTACCTGAAGAGGATGGTTCACATTTGTCATCCTGAACTTGTTTCAGGATCTATCCCCAGATATTTGAAATTGTATTTCTTTAAATCCGAAAAACACTTCTTTTCCTTCTACCAGCATTTTCAGTTTTCCGGCATCATCCACGCCTGTAATTGCACCTTTAAACTCTTGTCCTTCCTTAATAAACGTCAGCTCTTTATTAATTCCAAAAAGATGTTTTAAATACTCTGAACAAATCAATTCTTCGTTAAAAATTGGTTCGTAAAATGCCGCCACGTGCTTGGAAACATGATCAATCAAATCCAAAGTTTCACTTCTCTGCGAACCTATAAAAGCAAAATTCTCTATCGCAATTGAAGTGGCATGCGGAAGGTGATCAGGAAATTCCTTAGTGTTCACATTCAATCCTATACCTATCACTGAATGATCAATGGTATTTCCCCTGAGCACATTTTCAATCAAAATACCGCAGACTTTCTTTCGCCCTATTAAAATATCATTTGGCCACTTAACACTAACATCCTTATTCACATTGGATTTCACGTAATTATACACAGCGTTACAAACCACCATATTCAACAAAAACTGCTTTTGAACTGGAAGTGCACCAGGATAAAAAACAAAACTTATAGCAATATCTTTTTCGTCGCCAGTAAACCAAGAAGTGCCGACTTGTCCCCTCCCTTGAATTTGTCTTCTCGTCCAAACCGCTAAATTTTGACCGTTCACCTCCTTGCAAAGTCGTTTCGCCTCCGCATTAGTGGAAAGCACCTCATCTATCTCCAAAACCCTTGTAAACACAGCGTTACTCATAAACAATGTTAATTTTCAAATGCCTTTAAATGATAGGAAAAAGTATAGATTAATTTCCTTACTTTTGACCGTAAATATAAAATCATTTTTCAATGGCCGGAAAAGCTAAGGGGACTACAAAAAAAATTAAAGCAAAAGTTGCAGTTAAAAAACCAAAAACTACAACTCCGGCTAAAACAAAAACAACAGTGAAAAGCGCAAAGCCTAAAGCAACACAAAAAGCAGTTGCTAAAAAAACTGCTGCTCCTAAAAAGGCTGCAGCAAAAAAAGCTCCTGCTGCTAAAAAAGTTGTAGCTAAAAAAACTGCTGCTCCTAAAAAAGTTGTTAGTAAAAAAGAAGCCCTTAGTCCTTCTCAAAAACTTACCGACCTGGTAGTTGCAGGAATGGAAGAAATGAAAGCACTGGACATTGTAATCATCGATTTAAGAAAAATACAGAATTCCATTTGCGACTTTTTCGTGATTGCAAGCGGGAATTCAAGCACCCACGTTGATGCAATTGCAGGTAGCCTAGAAAAAGAAGTAAAACAAACCACTGGTGAATACCCATGGAAAAGAGAAGGATTTGCTAATTCCGAATGGATATTGGTGGATTATGTTTCTGTCATCGCTCACGTTTTCCAAGAGCATACAAGAGAATTTTACAATCTCGAAGATCTATGGGCAGATGCAGCCATCACCAAAATTGAAAATAAAAACTAATTAAAAATATTGCTTTATGTCATCATCTAAATTACCAAAAAAACCAAAAGTGAATTTCCCGATTCAGTGGGTAGTTCTTGTGGTTATCGGATTCTTCTTCGTGTGGCAATTCTACGATATGCCAGGCGGACCGAAGGAAATTGGTTTCTCAGAATTTAAAAAAGATGTTCTTGAGAAAGGGAAAATCAAAAAAATGGTGATCGTTAAACTCGACGATAAATTTTTTGTAGAAGCTTATCTGAATGATTCCATTTTAAAATTGAAATCGGTGGAAGCCGACAGTAAAATATCTAAAAATGGTCCGCACTACACTTTCGATATTTCTTCGCCCGATATTTTTGTAAAAGAAGTTGAGGCCTACAATGCAATAGCACCTGCCAATCACAAAGTGAGTGTTGACAATGACAACAGGGAGCATTCTTTCCTAGAAAGTATTTCAGGATTTTTATTGTTGCTAGCTGTAATGGCTGTTTTCTGGATCTTTATGATGCGCAGAATGGGCGGCGGCGGCGGTCCTGGCGGACAAATTTTCAATATCGGTAAATCACGAGCAACCCTTTTCGATAAAGACGCTAAAGTGGATATCACTTTTGCAGATGTTGCCGGATTGGAAGAAGCTAAAGTGGAAATTAAAGAGATTGTTGATTTCTTAAAACACCCAAAAAAATATACTGAACTTGGTGCCAAAATCCCTAAAGGTGCTTTATTGGTAGGGCCTCCAGGAACTGGAAAGACTTTGTTAGCAAAAGCTGTTGCAGGTGAAGCTAAAGTTCCTTTTTACTCTTTATCAGGTTCTGATTTCGTGGAAATGTTTGTGGGAGTTGGTGCTTCTAGGGTGCGCGACTTGTTCAAACAAGCCAAAGAAAAAGCACCTTGTATCATCTTCATTGATGAGATTGATGCCATTGGACGTGCTCGTGGAAAAAATCCAGCGCAGGGCGCTAACGACGAAAGAGAAAACACACTCAACCAACTTTTAACTGAAATGGATGGTTTTGGTACCAACAGCGGAATTATTGTTTTGGCTGCTACCAACAGAGCTGATATTTTGGATAGAGCTTTGATGCGAGCTGGTCGTTTCGATCGTATGATATACGTTGATATGCCTGATTTAAATGAGAGAAAAGACATTTTCAAAGTACATTTAAAACCAATTAAAATCGACAGTACAGTTGAAGTTGAATTTTTGGCCAAACAAACTCCTGGCTTTTCAGGTGCTGATATCGCCAACATTTGTAACGAAGCTGCATTGATCGCTGCCCGTACCAACAAATCAACCGTTGGCAAACAGGATTTCCTGGATGCCGTCGACCGTATTATTGGCGGATTGGAAAAGAAAAACAAAATCATAACTCCTAAGGAAAAAGAAACCATCGCCTACCACGAAGCTGGTCACGCTACAGTAAGCTGGTTTATGCGTCACGCTTCACCTTTACTAAAAGTTACTATCGTACCTAGAGGTCGTTCATTAGGCGCTGCATGGTATTTACCTGAAGAAAGACAAATCACTACGAAAGATCAAATTTTTCATGAGATGTGTGCCGCATTAGGAGGAAGAGCTGCCGAGCAAATTGTTTTCGGAGAAATTTCTACTGGTGCGTTGAGCGATTTGGAAAAAGTAACCAAACAAGCCATGTCGATGATAGTGGTATATGGCTTAAACGAAAAAATTGGGAACGTTAGTTATTACGATTCCTCTGGTGCCAATGAGTATGCACTCACCAAACCATACAGTGAGCAAACAGCTGAAACCATAGATTTTGAAGTACGCAAAATCATTGAAGAGGCCTACACTGTTGCTAAAAACATCTTGTCTGAACACAAAGAATCTTTAGGCAAATTAGCCCGCTTGCTTTTGGAAAAAGAAGTGATTTTTAAAGAAGATTTGGAAGCAATCTTTGGTACTCGTCCGGGTGAAGAAGTTGTGGTTGTTGAAGAAAAGGCCACAGTTGTTGAGGAAAAGAAAGAACCTGAAGTTGTTGCAGAAGGAAAAAAAGTGGATCAAACAGTAGAGCCTCTCACTCATAAAGAAAGTGAAAGCTCATCTGAAAAAGATAAAGAAGAGAACAAAGAAGATAAAAAACCGCCACTTCAAATTAATTTAGACTTTTAATTTGAAGAGTAATCTTTCACAAAGAGCTACTACCGGTATTTTATTTGTGCTGGTTCTGCTGAGCGCCATGTGGTATAGCTTTGCCACATTCGCTGCGCTGTTTGCTGTGATATCTTTAATTGGACTGAATGAGTTTTACGGTCTTTTTAAAAACTCAGTCATTCAACCCAACAGAATATTAGGATTGTTAATCGGCGCACTCGCTTACTGTTCTTTCATTGCGTATACGCTGGATCACAATTACATGGCTTGGGCTTCACTTTCAATTCCATTAGTAGTGTGCATCTTCATTGCCGAACTATATAGAAAAACGGATCAGCCATTCACTAATATTGCACTCACGATCTCTGGAATTGGTTATGTGATTCTTCCTTTCGGATTTTTACTTGTAGCCAATTACGAAGAAATGGCAACTTTCTCCACCCGCAAATTTGATATCGCATTTGCTTTCTTTTTCATGCTGTGGGCAAACGATACCGGTGCTTATTTCTCAGGAACCAAGTACGGAAAGCACAAATTATTTGAAAGGATTTCTCCTAAAAAATCGTGGGAAGGATTTATTGGTGGCGCTATTGCTGCTTTAATCATCGGCTTCGTTTGTCATTCTATTTTCCAAAGTTACACCTTGGTTTTTTGGCTGTTAATGGCACTAACCGTGGTAATCTTCGGAACCTTGGGTGACCTAGCAGAATCAATGCTCAAAAGAAGTTTAGGCATAAAAGATTCAGGAACTATACTTCCAGGACATGGGGGAATCCTCGATCGTTTCGACGGTTTATTGCTTGCTGCTCCGATGGTTTATTTTTTAATCAAGGTGTACTCTGCACTTTCTTAATTTCGGAAAGCAAAAATGAAAAGTAAATTCATTTGTTTTGTCTTGATGCTTTCGGGATTAGCACAATTAAATGCCCAAGACTCAACAATCAGCATCAATTTACCTTCAGCACACCGCATTGGAATGTTTAGCCTTTCATACAAAACAGGTATGTATTCCAATGGATACGGATTCACTTACTACCGCTTTCCAAAAGCAGATGTGAAAGGCTGGTACTTTCCGCTTTCTTTGTCGGTAGAAAACATATCAGTAAAATCAGGAAATTTCAGTCAGCTCAATTTTTTGACTTCCCCCCTCAATTTTTTTATGCCTGGAATTTCTGCTTGTCGAAATATTAGCGATAATTTCTGGATCAACTTAGGTTTACAAATTCCTTTAAGCACAGAACAACTATCAGATGTGTACGGAAAAACAATCACCCACCCTATCATAGGATTGGCGCCCATTCAGGAATTATTCATCATTCCAAAATCAACCTACGGAATCATATTTGGCATTGGCATTTACGAACGAATAAGCAATTCATTTATTTACCAAAACGATGTTGGCATCAGAGCGGAATTGGGATTGAAATTTTAATTTCTATTTTTACGCCCACATCAAAAATTTAATATTCAGCAGATGATACACAGAGAAGGAATTCCAACCATCATAATTACATTACTTGTTGCCGGACTAGTAGTTTTTAGCGCACTATATTTCACGTGCTACCCTATTGTTCATTTTCTTGCTTATGCCATTGCTGCATTTTTGCTGGTTTTGGTTTTGCAATTCTTCCGCAATCCGAAAAGACACACCACATTAAGTGATTTAGGTGTAATTGCGCCTTGTGATGGAAAAGTGGTAGTGATTGAAGAAACTACTGAAACAGAATATTTCAAAGACAAGCGCATTCAAGTGTCAATTTTCATGTCGCCAATTAATGTGCATGTAAATAGAAATCCTATCAGCGGCATTGTGAAATATGTAAAATATCACCCCGGAAAATATTTGGTAGCATGGCATCCGAAAAGCTCCACAGAAAATGAGCGCTCCACTATAGTTATTGAAAACCAAGTGAATAAACAAGAAGTACTTTTCCGTCAAATCGCAGGCTTCCTTGCACGTCGCATTGTTTTCTACTCAAAAGAAGGCGACAAAGCTGTTCAGGGTGCTGAATTTGGTTTTATTAAGTTCGGCTCACGTGTGGATTTATTCTTCCCAATCGGAACAGATATCAAAGTGAAAATTGATGATGTTGTGAAAGGAGGAATCACGAGTATTGCTGAGTTGAAATAATTTGCTTTCTTACTTTTTGCCAATAATCTATTTTTCTTTTTAAGGTATTAGCGAATGCAAAGCATTTATCTTGATGAAAAAGTAAAAGAAAGTTATTCTACAACAATCTTCCTCGCTTCGCCCCCAACACTAAGTGTATAAAATCCTGAGCTTAGAGAAGAAATATCCAAAATAGTTTTAACATCAGCAATATTTTGCTGCAACACCAATTGTCCGAAGGCATTGTAAATACTTAAAGTTTGACTCTGAAGCAATTCACTTTCAACAGTGAGCTGATCTGCTGCCGGATTGGGATATAAATTCAAAGCAGAAGCAACTGCAATTTCATCGGTTTCTGTCGACAAACACGAAGTGAAAATTGTGGCGAAATTGTTTGCAAAAGTATACCCACCATCCAAATCATTTTGTACCGACCACGTTGCCATTCCTCTTAAACCTGGATAACCACCTGCTTTTTGCAAAGTATAAGTTCCGGGTTTTGAACCAACACCTCGCAAGTAGTTAATTGCAGATTTAACACTAGTAGTTGAAACGTACCCACCTCCAGAGGTAGATGTTGCAGGCAAACAAACCGCAATTTGAGATGCCTTCAAACCATTGTATTTCCCTTTGCTGTTTTTACAAGTGAAGCCTTTGATCATGGCCTCTGTCTGACTAACAATAAAATCTACAGTTCCCTGATTGTAAACACTGCCATCCAATCCATAACTACCCCCCGATGCGTTGTATAATTGAACCATAACCAAATCAATATCATTTCTTAAAGCTTCAATAATTGGCAAATAAGCAACACCATAAGTACTCGACATATAATTTGACATTCCACCTGTAGTGTAGGCCACTTCAGGCACCATCGTTAAAATCATTTTTTTACTGTACGTAGTTTGATACCAAGCCAACAATTGCTGCAGTCCAGAAATAAGGTTGGATATATGGGCTTCCGGACTGGTAATTGTTCCACCCGCCAATTGCTGCAGATAAATTGATCGCTCCATATCGAGATCCATTCCATCGAGCTTATAAGATTGGATAGTAGTTTTCATTTTACTCACAAAAGTGTTGACATCATTGGTGGAAGTAAGCTTGAACGAACCCGAAGCACCGCCAACACTCAATAATACTTTTTTCCCTTGTCCTTGTACAGTCAATATATCAGCGCGAAGGTTTGCATCGCTAGTAGAATAGAGTTTCAATTTATCAACCGTGTTATTGTCTGGTAATTGATCACCGCCACCAGCTTCCATAAAAGCCAGAGCAAACACATTGTAGTTGGCATTCACATCTTTCAATCGCACAGCGGTTCCCCATGAAGTTTGATAATAACCCAACATCACATTACATGGAAGCTGCGCAAACACGGTGGATACAAATAAAATACAGGATACTGCAAAGAGTAAGTTTCTTTTCATCGGAGTAGTAGTTTAATAAAATTGCGGATTAAAAGATAGGAAGAGATTTCATTTTATCAAAACCAAAGTGGTATATGATTGTCTAATTCTTCCATAATTCCATAAACTTTCTCCCCCAGTATCTCCTTTTGAATGGCTTTTGATTTTTGTTCGTACTCCCAAAATACTTTGCCGTGCTCAGCCTTTTGATAATTGAAATCAAACGGTCGAGTTTTCATTTTATAGAGGTATAAACTAACACCGCTAAACAAAATAATTGTTGAAATAATGCCCGCGTTGAATTTTAAGTAGGAACGAACAATTAAAACAGCGGCATTGATCACTATAACACCGAATATGATGAGGAATAAATCATAGTTGTTCCACCACCAAATTTCGCCAGTGCCTCCAAAATAAACTCCGCTCGGCCACAGGAAATTTACACCACCCCATGCATAAGTTGGTGTTGGCATATCTTCCAACAGATGCACGCAAAATCCAAGAAAAAAAGCCAGCATAATGTATCTGCTGTCGTAAAATGATTGCTTGAAAGTATTTGATCTTCTTTTGAAAAGATAAATGATACAACCGATCAACGCAGCAATCAAAGCAGCAGCGGTTACCGAGTGCAAGAAAGCATGATGCGAATACCAGCGTTTGCTATGGTAAATTTGTGTGCCAGGAAGATCCAACTCAAAAAACTTTCCGAAGGTAGTATCAAACTGACTCCAGTGCGAAAGCACATCAAAGTCGGGAAATCCACCTCCCAACGCCCCGCAAAACAAAATTACAGCCTTGTGTTTTTTTGAAACATCTGCAAAAGATACTATAACAGTGCTAATCGCCAATCCTGATAAAATGTGAGATAAAAGATCCATAGAGAGAGTTTTGTGTGAAACTTAAACCTTGTAACAATATTGTTTTATTTAACTATTAAAATCAAAATCGAACTTCACAAAACGGGCAACTAACTTCGTGCGAGAGCCCGAGCTAAGAGGCGAGCGTGTGAAAGGTTTTTCGTGCGGTAGCAGCATCTCTTAGCTCTTGATTTTTTGTTACTTTTTCATCAAGGAAAAAGTAAAATGAAATTACTTATTCAAATATCTTTTATACAATTCCGCGCAAGCCATTGCATCACTCAAAGCATCATGATGATTCAACTGTATCCCCTGTTCTTCGCAAATTTTCGACAATCCTTTTTTATAAATCTTGTAAGTGCATTGTCTTTCGTACTTCACTTCTGCCAAGTCATAATAAGCCAAAACCTGTTTCAAACAAGAGCAATCGAAAGACGCATTGTGTGCCACTAAAACCTGATCTTCAATATACTTTTTAATGTGTCCCCACACCTCTTCAAAGGTAGGAGCCGCAGCAGTATGCTCGGGAGTGATGCCGTGAATATCAATGAATCTTGAAATGTAGTAATTCCCCGGCGGACAAATTAGCTGATTAATGGTTTTAACTACTTCGTTGTTCTCCACCCTAACGAGCCCAATCTGGCAAATGGAAAAACCTTTGTAATTAGCAGTTTCAAAATCTATGGCAGTAAAATCATTCATACGTTTTTAAATTTAATACTTTAATTTGCATCCATGAAAATCAATCAAATTGAAATTTATCCATCACCGATAAAACTGAAAGAACCATTTATCATTTCTTTGGGTTCACATGAATATGCCGAAAACATTATTGTTGTAATTAAAACCGACAATGGTTTAAGTGGATACGGAGAATGTTGTCCGTTTAAAACCATCAATGGCGAAAGTATGGAATCGGGTTGTGTTGTAGGAAAATATTTAGCTCAAAATTTACTTGGTAAAAATCCTTTGGATATTGCCGAATGTTCTTCGGTGATGGATGCTACGATATACGGAAACTCAAGCATAAAAAGTGCTTTTGATATTGCGCTATACGACATAGCAGCGCAAAACGCACAACTTCCTTTGTATGCGTTTTTGAAAGGGAACAAAAACAAAACTATTTTAACCGATTACACCATCAGCATTGACAGCGCTGATAAAATGGCTGCTGATGCAAAAAAAATAATTGCCAATGGATTTCAATTCATCAAAGTAAAATTAGGCGGAAGCAAAGAACAGGATGTAGAGCGCATCAAAAAAATTCGTGAAGCAGTTGGCGTTACTATTCCTTTGAGAATTGACGCCAATCAGGGTTGGAAAGCCGAAGAAGCACTTGATATTTTAACAGCACTTGCTCCTTATAAAATTCAGCATTGCGAAGAACCCATTCCTCGCTGGGATTTCATGCACTTACCCAAAATAAAAAAAGCGAGTCCGATATCCATCATGGCCGATGAATCCTGCTGCGATCATCACGATGCAAAAAGATTGATTGACTTATCGGCTTGCGATCAAATTAACGTTAAGCTGGGAAAAGCTTCAGGAATATTTAAATCCTTAAAAATCATTCAACTTGCAGAAGCAGCTAACATGAAAATGCAAATTGGCGGATTTTTGGAATCGCGATTGGCTTTCACTGCTTCTGCGCATTTGGCTTTGAGCAGCGCAAATGTTGTTCATATTGATTTTGATTCTCCGCTCATGCTCAAAGAAGATCATGTTATTGGAGGAATATCATATGGACCCAACGGTGAAATCACTGTTCCTGAGCAAATTGGTTTAGGTGCTAGTGTTGATGAAAACTATTTGAACACACTTCAAAAAACGGTAATTAAATAATACATTATGATGCGCAGAATCTTTAGCCTCTTTTTCGTGATAATTTGTTTTTCAGTTCAAGCACAAAAAACAATTGAAGGAATTACTTTCCCTGCTTCTATTCAGGCGGGCAACAAACTAACTTTGAATGGTGTTGGATTGCGCGAAAAGTTTTTTATCGATTTATATGTCGCCGGATATTACACGCAAAGCAAAATATCTACTGGCGACAATGCCATGAACAAAGATGAATCCATGGCTATACGCATTGTGATAGTGAGTGATAAAATAACAAGAGCTAAATTTATCTCTGCAGTCGACGAAGGTTTTTTAAACGCAACGCAACAAAAAACGCAGCCAATTGCTTCAAAAATTACCGACTTCAAAAGCTGTTTTACTTCAGAAATTAAAGTAGGCGACATCATCACCATTCAGTACCAAAAAAGTGTGGGATCACAAATACTGATCAATGGAAAATTAATTAAAACCATTCCTGGTCTCGATTTCAAAAAAGCCTTATTTGGCATTTGGTTTTGCATTGAACCAGCAGACGGTGCTTTAAAAAACGGAATGCTGGGATTGGAATAGTCGATTTAAGAAGCGACCAAATTTCAATATGCAATGCAACACTAAAATATCTCCTTCACAATCCTCTTCGTCGCCTCCGATTTCCCCATTGTATAAAAATGCAACGCAGGCACACCAGCCTTCTTCAACTCTTTACTTTGCTGAATCGACCAAGCTATCCCCACTTCCTTCACCTCGTCATCGCTTGTACATTTGTGCAGTTCTACCATCAATTCATCAGGAAAATCAATGAAAAAAGTACGAGGCAGCATTTTAATATGATTCAAAGTAGTAATTGGCTTCATCCCCGGAATAATAGGAACAGTAATTCCAGCTGCACGACAGCGCTCCACGAATGAAAAATATTTCTGATTGTCGTAAAACAATTGCGTAACAATATATTCAGCACCGGCATCCACTTTGTCTTTTACGTATTGAAGATCCATAGTGGGATTGGGACTTTCAAAATGTTTTTCAGGATAGCCAGCTACACCAATACAAAAATTTGTTGGCATCGGATTTTTTAAGTCTTCTTCCTGGTAGATTCCCTTATTCAATTGTACTATTTGCTTCACTAAATCCACGGCATGCGCATGTCCGTTAGGATCAGGAGCAAAGGTCCCTTCCGACTTCAATGGATCACCTCGCAGTGCCAACACATTGTCGATGCCCAAAAAGTACAAATCAATCAAAGCATTTTCAGTTTCTTCTTGACTGAAACCTCCGCAAATCAAGTGAGGCACTGCATCAATTTTATATTTGTATTGAATGGCTGCGCAAATCCCAACAGTTCCCGGTCGCTTTTTAATAGCAATTTTTTCCAGATAGCCTTTCTCTCTTTTTTTATACACGTATTCTTCCCTGTGATAAGTCACATTGATAAATGAAGGATTAAACTCTATCAAAGGATCAATTCCTTCATAAATTGCCTGAATTCCCTTCCCTCTAAGAGGAGGAAGAATTTCAAAAGAAAATAGCGTGGATTTCGCCTTATTGAGATGGTCAATTACTTTCATGTGTCAATCTTTATTTTCTTTTACGGTCACATGGAATACCCAAGCTATCTATAAGCTCTTCACCAACATTAGTAGATGGGCATTTCACAGAAATATTTTTTTAGAGCTGTAAATATAGATAACGATAGGCAGATTTAAAATTCTTACTTTTGCCAACTTAAAGTCAGAGGAGAACATGGAGCACATCAGAAATTTTTGCATCATCGCACACATCGATCACGGTAAAAGTACATTGGCCGACAGATTGTTGGAATATACAGGTACTGTAGACAAAAGAAATTTAGTTGCGCAAACACTGGACGACATGGACATTGAGCGCGAACGCGGGATTACCATTAAGAGTCATGCCATTCAAATGGACTACACCTTTGAAGGCAAAAAATATGTATTAAATCTCATTGACACTCCGGGCCACGTTGATTTCTCCTACGAAGTGTCTCGATCAATTGCAGCCTGCGAAGGTGCTCTATTGATTGTAGATGCCGCGCAAGGCATTCAGGCGCAAACCATTTCCAACCTCTACCTCGCTTTAGGAAATGATTTAGAAATTATTCCGGTTTTAAATAAAATTGACCTTCCCAGCGCCAATCCTGAAGAAGTGAAAGATCAGATAGTTGACTTGATCGGCTGCAAACGTGAAGATATTCTTTCTGCTTCAGGCAAAACAGGAATGGGCGTTATGGATATTTTAGCGGCTATCATTACCCGCGTTCCAGCACCAGTTGGAGATCCTGCAGCTCCTTTTCAGGCATTGATTTTTGATTCCTTATACAATCCTTTCCGCGGTATCGAAGCATATTTCAAAGTGATCAACGGAGAAATCAGAAAAGGTGATCCAGTTAAATTTGTGAATACGGGCAAAGAATACAACGCCGATGAAATTGGTGTTTTACGCTTAAAACAAGAACCTCGTGATGTGGTAAAAACCGGCGACGTAGGCTATATCATCTCAGGCATTAAAGTAGCGAAAGACGTTAAAGTGGGTGATACCATTACAAATAAAGAACGTCCGTGCGAAAAAGCCATTGATGGTTTTGAAGATGTAAAACCAATGGTATTTGCCGGGATTTATCCGGTGGATACTGATGATTACGAAGAATTGCGAGATTCAATGGAAAGACTGCAACTCAATGATGCATCTCTAACATTCGAACTAGAATCCTCTGCTGCATTGGGCTTCGGCTTCCGTTGCGGATTTTTAGGAATGTTGCACATGGAAATTATCCAGGAGCGTTTGGAGCGTGAATTCAACATGAATGTGCTCACTACGGTTCCCAACGTATCTTACTACGCATATACGACCAAAGGCGAAAAAGTCATTGTAAACAATCCTACGGAATTGCCTTCTCCCAACCATTTGGATTATGTAGAAGAGCCAATGATCAAAGCACAGGTGATCACCAAAGCGGAATACGTGGGTGCCATTATGAGCCTCGCCATTGAAAAAAGAGGAATGTTGACCAATCAGGTGTACCTCACTACAGATCGCGTGGAGTTAAGCTTTGAAATGCCTTTGAGTGAAATCGTTTTTGATTTTTACGACAGGTTAAAATCCATATCGAAAGGCTATGCTTCTTTCGACTACTACCCTGCAGAATACAAAAGAAGTAATTTGGTGAAGGTGGATATCCTGATGAACAATGAAGTAGTAGATGCCTTGTCGGCATTGATTCACACAGACAACGCATACAACTTCGGCAAAAAAATCTGCGCGAAATTAAAAGAACTCATCCCTCGTCAGCAATTTGAAATTCCGATACAAGCTGCCATTGGCGCTAAAATCATTTCGCGTGAAACACTAAAAGCCTTGCGTAAGGATGTTACCGCTAAATGTTATGGTGGTGATATTTCCCGAAAAAGAAAATTATTGGAGAAGCAAAAAGAAGGAAAGAAGAAAATGCGTCAGGTGGGCAGCGTAGAAATTCCGCAGGAAGCGTTTATGGCAGTGTTGAAGTTGAATGATTAATCATCTGAACCTTGATTCACTTGATGAAAGGATTAAAAGCTTCAGAATGTATATTGAATTAGCTTTCCTTTAATCCTTTCATCAAGTGAATCAAGGTTCAGACAAACTACCACGTATTCGTCAAATCTTTTTTCTCAAAAAGATGATCTCTGGTGACATAATAAGAATCTCCTTTTTTATCTCTGTTCATATGATTTTTATTGAACATTCTGTATACCACTGAAAGAGGTGAAACCAACAAAAAGAAAACCGATCCTAAAACTACTTTCGACATTACAAACCCCATTCCCTCTCCCAGCTTCAGCCAGCCAAAAGAAATCAGCCAATCCAGCTTCACTTTAAAAATCGACAAAAGTAGTAATACACCACCAGTGATACCCAAGTACCAAAGCCAAGGAACACTTATATTAACACCGATCAGTATTACGCCCACTGTTGAAAGAGAAAACAAGGAAATCGCCAGAAAAAATCCGGCAATCAGCAGAAACAAATAATCGTGCAGATTTTCATTTAACTGCAATTTGGTCGCCAGCACCAATTGAAACACCAAACAAGCCAAAGCCAATGTGCCAAGGGTTTCAGATATTTTGGCCTTATCAACCACTGTAGAATTTGCTTTCATATCCTAAAATAAAGTGTAGATGAATGGTGCCGCTGCACCTGAAGTTCCGAAAACCAACAACACACCAATCAACACCAAAATCAAAATCATTGGCACCAACCAGAACTTTTTTCTTTCTTTCAAGAACAACCAAAAATCTTTTAAAAACTCCATATCGTTTATTATTAATCTAAAACATATTCTAATTTCCACTCTGCTCCTTCTTTCCAGGCCGGTTGTTCCGTTTTATTGAAAACATAATTCCCAACCACGAGGAAGTCCATTTCGGTTCTCATCAAACATTTGTAAGAATCCTCAGGAGTACAAACAATAGGTTCTCCCCTCACATTAAAACTGGTGTTGACAATTAAACCATAACCAGTTTTTTGCTTGAATGCCGAAATTAATTTCCAGTATTTTTCATTGCTTTCACGATGCACAGTTTGAATTCTTGCGGAATAATCAATGTGCGTGATAGATGGAATATCAGATCGTTTGTGGTATAATTTTTCTTTCAATCCGAATTCTTTAAATCCTTCCGGATAAGGATTTCTTCGCGATTCTTTCACCGGATGAACCAACAACATATAGGGTGAAATTCCAGTATATTCAAAGTATTCACCGCAATCCTCAGCCAAAACAGATGGTGCAAAAGGACGGAAGCTTTCTCTGTATTTAATTTTGAGATTTAACTTTTTCTGCATCTCCTCATTCCTTGCATCACCAATAATACTGCGGTTCCCCAATGCTCTTGGACCAAACTCCATTCTTCCCTGATGCCAACCAATCACATTTCCTTCAGATAAATAACCAGCCACCACCTTTGCCAATTCATCAAAAGATTCAAACTTGGTGAATTTCGCATTGTACTTGCGCGCTGCCACTTCAATTTCCTTATCGGACGATTCCGGACCGAGATAACTTCCCTTCATCGCATCCAGCTTGCTGTGATCCACCTTACGTTCTTGTCCGTAATGAATATAATAAGCTGCCAGTGCACAACCCAAAGCACCTCCCGCATCACCAGCTGCTGGCTGAATAAAATAATTTTTAAAGATATTTTCCTTTTGAATTTTCCCGTTGGCTACACAATTCAATGCCACACCACCTGCCATGCATAAATTGTCGGAACCTGTCAGCTTTTTTGCTTCACGGGCCATCTTAATCACAATCTCTTCGGTAACAATTTGAATTGCAACACCTAAATCACAATGATGTTGTTCCAAAGGAGCTTCAGATTCGCGACGCGGAAAACCAAATAATTTCTCCCATCTACTGTCGGGAACCATTCGTAGTCCCGTCGCATAAGTGAAATACTTTTGATTCAACCACACCGAGCCGTCTTCTTTCAAATCAATCAGTGTACTTTTTATTTTTTCTATGTAGCCTTTAACAGCTGCTGAATCAGCATTGCCGTAAGGAGCCAAGCCCATCAATTTATATTCTCCCGAATTTACGCGAAATCCTAAAAAATAAGTGAAAGCAGAATACAACAATCCAACAGAATGAGGAAATTGCAATTCTTTCAATACGGTAATATCTTTTCCTTTTCCATGACAAATAGATGCTGTAGCCCATTCGCCAACACCATCGATCGTTAATATCGCAGCATCTTCAAATGGAGATGGATAGTATGCACTTGCAGAATGGGAAAGGTGATGTTCGGGGAAAAGTAATTTCAACGTATTTCTATCGTAATCCTCCACTTTTTCAAGCTCATCACGAATCAATTTTTTTAGGAACATTTTCTCTTTGATCCACACCGGGATTGAAATCACAAAAGAGGAAACGCCAACTGGCGCAAAACCATAGTAAGTCTCCAGTAACCTTTCAAATTTTAATAGTGGCTTATCGTAAAAAACCACGGCCTCAATATCATTCAAAGTAGCACCAGCTTCTTCCAAACAATACTTTACTGCATTCACTGGAAATCCTGGATCGTGTTTTTTTCTAGTAAAACGTTCTTCCTGTGCTGCAGCGACGATCACTCCGTCTTCTATAATTGCAGCTGCAGAGTCATGATAAAACGCAGAAATCCCTAGTATTTTCATTTATCTTTTTTCAATTAATTCACAATAATAATATTTTTCCCAATTATATAGAACCTTAATCGCGCAAAAGAACTTAGTGAAATTGGATTTTGAGTCATTTCAATTATCTTCGAGGCCGAAAATTTATTTTAATGAAAAATAAAAATAAGGCACTTTTTAAGCTCATCATCGTGTGCTTTTGGGCGACACTGTTGTTTGGTGTGTACTATGGATATTACAAATGGTCATTACGTAAGTTGATCTACTACAATTCTCCTTCCGAATTACCCAACGCACCAAAATTATCACCCAATGAACTATTAAATCTGGGTTGGGCCCACACTAAAGAAAATAAACCTGTAAGTTCCTACCTTGAATTCACGGAAACAAAAAAAAACAAAAACATATACCGGATCGGCGTTTTTGGATGCTCCTTTGTCAGAGGAGATGAAGTTGCCGACTCTTTGAATTTTGTTGAATTAATTAATAAAAACCTCAGAGAATTACACATGGACAGTATTGAGTGCATCAACTTTGGAGTTGGTGCATACGGCATGCATCAGTCGTACTTGCTCTACCAAACACTAGGAAAAAAGTACGACTTAGATATGGTGATTTTTAATCCGATGGACATTCATATTGATAGAGATGCCTCCTTTCGTTATCCAAACATATACCCATATGTGCATGCACGTTACATCATTGAAAAAGATTTGCTAAAACTAATCACAGTAGACGGCGATTCACAGCTTGAAGTGGTGGAAAATTATGCGGCATTTTTTCCAGACGACCGATATATTAAATATGACACAAAAATTCCAAATTACTTAAGTCCCTTCGCTGCAAAATCTTTCAACCCCTTTTACTATAAGGAAGGCGGAAAAGAAGCTTTTAAAAATGAAGTCATTGAAGTATACACCATGATGATCAACAACATGATTAAAGACGGTAAAAAAGTGATCTTTATCAATAACGACGCACATACTGATATTCTGGCTGAAAAAGTAAAAAACCCGAATTTCTCGCTCTGGAAAGTAAATCCGCAAGATGTAAAAAAAGTCAATTGCTTTTATAGTTCTCCACTTTGCCACGTAAGCTCTTTGGGGAATGATTATAAAGCAAATTTCTTAACCAATCAGATATTAGGCATAAAAACACCAGTCCCTTTGCTTAACCTAAGCAGCAACGATTCCATCACTGCTATCCCGGATAATTCTGAGATAAAAAATAGGCACATGACTTTCAATCAAAATGGAGGTTTATACTATACTTTCGTTGCCAATAACAACGGCTGGTCTAACATCGATCAAAAGTATTTCAACGACACCATTCCCGAAAATCAACATTTAATGATGATTAGCGGAAGTGCTGCTTTTCCTGAATTTTTGTTTTTGAAAAAACCTGCTAACGACATGTTTTTGGTGTTCACTTATGAGGACAACAAAAAAGATTCACTAAAAATCAAGTTCAATGGAAACAATTACCTTTCAAAGGTTAGCGATATAGTTGCATCCTCCAATATTACATTATTAAAAAATGACGGCACCGGACTCAAAAAGTACAAATTCAAAACTAAAAGTCCGGCAAAAACCATTGAACTTCGAATCGACAAAGATCTTTTCGCTTTGGAAAGCCAATTGGACAGTGCCACAAATGCAGTGCAAGTTCATTGTCCGAATTTTTACAAAATTTCAAGTGGTGGCGACGAATATGTGGACTTACAAAAAATCAATCCTACAGGCACATTCAACTATGTAATTGAGACTAAAAAAGGCAGATACTACCTACCTCTTTTCAACTACTCATTGCAGTGGGTTAACGTGGAATAAACAGTATTCTTAAATACATTCATTGAACTAATCTCATTTCTTTAGAAAAGAACAGGTGAATTGTTTATTTTCGCACAAATTCTCTTTTAATGAAAGTTTTAAAATTTGGCGGAACATCAGTAGCTTCCGCAGATGCAATAAAGAAAACGGCTGCAATCGTAAAAGATAAAAGCACCCGACACGAACTGATAGTTGTGGTTTCCGCAATGGGCGGTGTAACCAACAAACTACTAGAAGCTAGTGCCCTGGCCGAAAAAGGCAACGAAGATTACCAAACCATTTTAAAAGAACTGGAAGATCGCCATTTCACAGCCATTCGTGAGTTGGTGTCCATTGATAAACAAAGTGGATTGATTGCCAATATTAAAGTGCAGTTCAATAAACTCGAAGATATTTTAAACGGTGTTTTCCTTATCCGTGAATTAACGCCCAAAACGAGCGATTTCATCGTTGGATTTGGTGAGCAACTGTCTTCTGTAATCATTGCCAATTACCTTGGCGCTACTTTACTGGACTCTAAAGAGCTGATAAAAACCAATCGCAATTTCGGCAATGCTGCCGTTAATTTTGAGGTGACCGACAAAAACATTCAAACAGCGTTCAAAGGTTTGAAACTTTGCGTTGCTCCCGGCTTTGTCGCTTCTACTGAAAATGGAGAAGCAACTACTTTGGGCCGCGGTGGTTCCGATTATACTGCTGCTATTTTTGCAGCGGCATTGAATGCTGAAATGCTGGAAATATGGACTGACGTGAGCGGCATGATGACTGCCGATCCTCGTAAAGTGGCAACTGCCTTCCCTATCAACCGCATTTCTTACTTGGAAGCAATGGAGCTTTCGCACTTCGGTGCTAAAGTGATTTATCCTCCAACCATTCAGCCGGCGTTGAAAAAAAACATTTCAATCCTCGTTAAAAATACTTTCGCACCGCAGGATCACGGGACTTTAATTTGTCCGACTGCCGATACCGACCAACCTATCAAAGGAATTACTTCCATTGAAAACATCACTCTGGTGAGCTTAAGCGGATCGGGAATGATTGGAATACCTGGTATCTCCAGTCGTTTGTTTGGCGCTTTAGCTAAAGAGGCTGTCAACGTTATTTTGATCACTCAAAGTTCTTCTGAACATTCCATCACTATTGCCATAGATGACTCTAGCGTCGACAAAGCGCAAAAAGCCGTGAGCAAGGAGTTTGAATATGAAATGTCATTGGGAAGAATTGATGCATTGAAAATTGAAAAAGAAATGGCCATCGTTGCCCTCGTTGGTGAAAAAATGAGCGGACAAGTTGGTGTTTCAGGAAAAATGATGAGCGCTCTGGGAAGCAATGGAATCAGCATTCGCGCCATCTCTCAGGGTTCTTCTGAAAGAAATATTTCTGTGGTGATTGAAAAAAGACACGTGAAAAAAGCATTGAATGTTTTGCACGAACGTCATTTCGAATCGGAAAACAGAAAACTGAATATTTTCATCGTTGGTGTTGGTAATGTGGGTGGAACTCTTGTTGAGCAAATCAAAAAACAAAAAGCTGTTTTGTTGAAAAATGCACACATTGATGTGAATGTGGTTGGACTGGCCAACAGCAAAAAAATGCTGGTGGGTGATGATAGCGGATTGAGCCTCGACAACTGGAAAGATCAATTGGCAAAAGAAGGCAAACCTTTCGATATGAAAGAATTAATTGCAACCATTAAAGAACTGGATTTAAGAAACTCGGTTTTTGTGGACGTTACTGCCAATTACGAGGTTGCAGCTGCTTACGCCGAATTGCTGTCGAGCAGCATTTCCGTAGTTACTGCCAACAAAGTGGCTTGTTCTTCGGAATACGACAACTACAAAAAACTTAAATCTTTAGCGCTGAAAAACCGCGCTATGTTCTTGTTTGAAACCAATGTTGGTGCCGGACTTCCGGTCATCGGAACATTGAATGATATGATAGGCAGCGGCGATAGAATCAATAAAATTGAAGGTGTTGTTTCAGGATCACTAAACTTCATTTTCAATAATTTCAATGATAAAGTGAAATTCCACGACATCGTGAAAATCGCGCAGAAAGAGGGTTATACTGAACCCGATCCTCGCATCGACTTAAGCGGTACCGACGTGAAACGAAAAATCGTTATCCTCATCCGTGAAAGTGGATACCGCATGGAAATGGATGAAATTAAAGTGGAAAGCTTCCTGCCTCAAAGTTGTTTCGATGCAAAATCAGTGGATGACTTCTTCGTGGAATTGCAAAAAAACGAAGCTGTTTTCCAAAAGATGTATGCCGATGCTCATAACGCAGGCAAGAAATTGCGCGTGATTGGTGGCTACGATGGCAAAACTGCTTTCGTAAAATTGGAGGCCGTTGACAGTACTCATCCATTCTACAACTTACAAGGAAAAGACAATATTGTATCTTTTTACACTGACCGATATGCTCAGCAACCTTTGGTAATTCAAGGTGCAGGTGCAGGTGCCGAAGTAACTGCAGCTGGAGTTTTTGCAGATATAATTAGAGTATCGAATAGAGATTAAAATGACATTACACCCTCTACGTCATTGCGAGGAGTGTACCCACGACGAAGCAAACTCATCAAGAATAAGGTTGCTTCATTTTTGAGTACAAAAATTTCGCAATGACGTAGAGAGTTCAAGATAAAACAACATGACAAAAGAAAGTGATTGTATTACCGTATTTGCCCCAGCTACCGTTGCCAACGTAGCCTGTGGATTTGATGTATTAGGCTTTGCCCTCGAACATCCCGGCGATGAAATAACAGTAAAAAAAACAAACACAAAGAAAATCATCATCACCAAAATTGAAGGTGCTGAAGATCTTCCGCTCGATGCCGACAAAAACGTTGTTGGTGTTGCTATCAAAGCTCTTTTAAAAGAATTAGGATCTGATCAAGGTTTAGAAATTTCCATTAAAAAAGGAGTTAAACCAGGAAGTGGAATTGGCTCCAGCGCTGCTTCATCAGCAGGTGCTGTAGTGGCAGTAAATAAATTATTGAAAGCCGGATTCGACAATACTTCTCTCGTGCGTTTTGCCATGGAAGGAGAACGTTTGGCTTCGGGCACCGCTCACGCCGATAACGTTGCACCAGGTATTTTTGGCGGCTTCACTTTGGTTCGTTCTTACGCTCCCTTGGATGTTGTAAAACTGAACACACCAGCTGAATTGTACTGCACTGTTATTCATCCTCAAATTGAAGTTAAAACTTCTGATGCACGCAGCGTTTTACGCATTAGCTTACCACTTAAAAAAGCGGTGATCCAATGGGGAAATGTTGGTGGATTAGTAGCAGGATTATTTTTGGAAGATTACGATTTAATCGGCCGCTCTTTGCAGGATGTCATCGTTGAACCTATCCGCTCTGTATTGATTCCTGGCTTTGATAAAGTAAAAGAATCCAGTTTGGCAGCAGGTGCCCTCGGTTGTTCCATTTCTGGATCAGGCCCTTCTATTTTTGCTTTGAGCAAAGGAAAAGCCACCGCCGAAAAAGTAAAAAAAGCCATGAGCGCCGTTTACGAAGGCTATGGCATTGAATATAATGTCCACGTTTCAAAAGTAAACCCTGAAGGAGTAAAAGAAATTTAGCAAAATGGTTTACTAACTAACTCTCCTCCTTTTTCAAGGAGGAGTCCCCGCAGGGGGAGGTGGTTAATAGACAGAAAAAACAAATGAATAAAATATATTTTTGATAACCACCTCGCCTTCGGCACTCCTCCTTGAAAAAGGAGGAGAGTTAGTTAGCTGGGATTACTCAAGAAAAAAGCTTTGTTAAAATGAAATATTACAGCACCAACAAAAAAGCCGACGCGGTTAGCTACGAAGAAGCGGTAGTTCGCGGACTCGCTCCCGACAAAGGATTGTATTTCCCAGAAAGAATTGACTCCCTTCCAAAAGGATTGATCGGCAATGAAAAACCTTTGCACGAAATCGCTTTTGAAGTAGCTAAACGATTTGTAGACGGCGAAATTCCAAATTCAAAATTACAGGAGATCATTGAAGAAACTTTGAACTTCCCTCTTCCTATCGTTGAAGTGGAAAGCGATGTTTATTCCTTGGAATTATGGCACGGACCAACTTGCGCGTTCAAAGATGTTGGTGCAAGATATTTATCCCGAAACCTCAGCTACTTCGTTAGAAATGAAAATAAGGAAGTCACTATTTTAGTGGCTACTTCGGGTGATACAGGAAGCGCTGTTGCCAGCGGATTTTTAGGTGTAGAAGGAATTAAAGTGGTGATTTTATATCCGAAAGGAAAAGTAAGTGAGATTCAGGAAAAGCAATTGACCACCATGGGACAAAACATCAGAGCCCTTGAAATCAATGGCACTTTCGATGATTGTCAGGCGATGGTGAAGTTGGCTTTCAACGATGCTGAGCTGCGTTCTAAAATGAATTTATCTTCTGCAAACTCTATCAATGTCGCTCGTTTTCTTCCACAATCTTTTTATTATTTCTGGGCATACGAGCAATTGAGAGACAAAAAGAAACCTTTGGCTTTCTCTATCCCTAGCGGAAACTTTGGAAACTTAACGGCGGGAATGTTCGCTAAAAGAATGGGCTTGCCGGTAAATAAATTTGTTGCTTCTACCAATGCAAACGACGTTGTTCCTGAATATTTGCAAACAGGAATTTATCGTCCAAGGCCAAGCGTAAGCACCATTTCCAACGCTATGGATATTGGTGACCCAAGCAACTTCGCAAGAATTTTAGAATTGTACAATCACAACCTGGCAGCCATCCAAAATGACATGGTAGGCTATGCTTTTTCTGATGATGATTCTCGCAATGCCATGCGTAAAGTATATAAAGAATTGAACTACGTCATGGATCCGCACGGCGCCATCGCTTATGCCGGATTAAAAAAATGGATGTCGCAAAACGGCGGACAAGGAATCTTCTTGGAAACCGCTCACCCTGCTAAATTTGGCGATGTGGTTGAACCTGCCATTGAAGCAAAAGTTGAAGTTCCTGAACGTTTGCAAGAATATTTGAAACGCGAGAAAAAAGCTATTGCGTTGGGGAATACTTTTGAGGAGTTGAAGAGTGTGTTATTGGGGTAATATTATTATATGGACTTTACAGAAGCAATGGCAAAAAACTCTAATGAACAGTTGCTCAAAATTGTAACTGATCTTAGGAATGACTATCAGCCTGCTGCAATTATTGCCGCTGAAAAAGAAATAGAAAAAAGAAATTTATCAGATCTTCAAATTCAAAGAACAAAGGCGAATCTTGATGAACAAAAGCGAATAGAGAATTTATATGCTAAAGAAGAATTATCTGTTTTTTTGAAAGTTATTGTTTTTGTTTTTCCGCTAAGCGCGTTAATGTTCAAAATTCTATTTTATTACGACTGGAAAAAGCAAGGAAAAACACTTAAAGCTGAACAATTAAAAAACTTCAGTCTATATGGTGTTGCTTTTTATGTCATCATTACATTATTGAGTAATCTATTTTAGAGATTTTCGCCAGTAATTTCAAGTGTGGTAATTTCAAATTTAGCGAAGCGCAATTTGAAATATTTATTTCAGCGATTTTCAATCGCGATGAATATTGCCTTTTCTTTTTAACGGAATAACCCCGCTCCGCGAAGTTTAGCGAAGCGTAACTTCGTGGAATCTTTTCTTGAAGCTTTCAGCTTCTTTAATTAAGCAAGATAAAATCTTAAAAAAAGATTCCGCTAAGTTGAAAACTTAGCGGAGCTTACGTGAATAACACAACGCTTTTATGAAGTAAAATATAAGGCTCCACTTATCACCCACAGCATTTTATTTTTTGCCCCATTACTTTTTTCAGTAAATTCATTGCCTACTTAATTGCAGCGCATGAAAAATATATTTTCCATATTAGCCATATTGTCGATGAGCAGCGTATTTGCTCAAAACCCCGAAACCACAATAGGTGGAACCACCTTCGATTTGCAAAGCAATGGTTCCAATCAAAAAAGAATCATCAACCATGGTGACGGCACTGTTTCGGTGTGCTGGATGATGTCGCACAACGACAATAAAAATCCTGCCGACCGTGGTACAGGCTACAATTATTACAACGGAAGCAGCTGGATTTACAATGCCGATGATGTTGTTACCCGCTTGGAAAGCAAAAAAACAGGCTGGCCAAATCTTGTGAAAACCAAAAGTGGCAAAGAAATTATTTTTGCGCATAGCTCAGTTGATACTGCATTGATCCAATTGACGCGCAATACAAAAGGAACTGGCGCATGGACCCAAAAAAATCTTTTCCCAGGATACAAATTACTTTGGTGCAGAGCTATCGCCGCTGGTGCTGATGGCAACACCATCCATCTGATTGCGGTGACAGCTGGCGTAAAAGAAAAAGCACCCAAATTCAAAGGAATTGACGGTGCGTTGCTGTACGCAAAATCGACTGATGGCGGCGTAAACTGGAGCACACCTGATCTTATTCCAGGAATTGACAGCACTTTTTCATTAAGTATTTCAGGCGACAGTTACTCCATAGATGCAAAGGGTGATACCGTTGCAGTATTGATTGGCGACAGCTGGTCGGATGTGGTTTTGATGAAATCTACCGACAACGGAAATTACTGGACAAAAAAATTAATTTATGATTTCCCCTACACCCTCTTTGATGAAAAAACAACATTAACTCCAGATACTCCAAAAACCTCTGATGGCTTTACCGAAGTGCTTTTAGATAAAAGCGGCAAAGCCCATGTGTGGTATGGAAACATGAGAGTGCTCAATAGTAAAATCAACGATGATTCCCTTTCTTTTTTCCCTGCTTCTAACGGTTTAATGTACTGGAATGAAACTGAATTATTTCCTCAAGTGATAGCCCAAGCACTTGATCAGGATGGAGATTTTGCCATTTCTCCCGCTAAAAACATCAACTATGAATTCCCAGTTTACAATTGTGGACTCGCTTCCATGGCCAGCGCTGGAATTGATGATGCTGGAGTAATTTACGTGGTTTACTCTGCATTTATGGAAAATTTTAAAAGCTTTGGTTTGCAGAATTACCGCCACCTTTACGCTATAAAATCGGAAAACGGAGGAAGCTCCTGGAGTTATCCTAATGACATTACTCCTTCAGGACTCGATTCATTGAGAGAATACACCTACCCTTCCCTCGCCCGAAAAGTTGACTCCTACCTTCACATTGTAGCGCTGGAAGATGACGAACCCGGATTGGCAGTTTCATCTGAAAGCGATCCTTTTAACATCAGCAATGTGATGTACCTAAAAGTAAGTACAGCCTTGAATGTAGCTGTAAAAGAAATTGCGTCAAGCAATAATTCACTAAGTATTTTCCCTAATCCTGTAAGTGATCATCAGGTTCAAGTTTCTTTTCAATTAGAAAAATCGGCGCAGGTGCAAATCAACGTTTATGATGTTTTAGGGAAGAAAATCAGCACACAGTCTTTTGGCAAAAAAGAAGCTGGATTTAATCAACTGACTTTGATAACAGAATTAACTCCGGGAATGTATTTATTGGAAATCAATGCTGGTGGCGAAAAGATGACGAAGCAATTGGTGGTGAAATAATATTTGACGGAAGGGCGATAGATCCTTCCTTCGTCAGGAGGACAGACCCGACCGATTTCCAAAATACATTTAAGCATGGATGAGTATGTCCTCCTGACGAAGGAAGGATCTATCGCCCTCAACTTCTCTTCTAAAAAATATGCTTTTCCGCGTGATAAGAAGAACGTACCAAGGGTCCGCTCTCCACAAACCTGAAGCCCATTTTCAATCCGTCTTCTTGGTATTTAGCAAATTTATCAGGATGGATGAATTCAGCCACTGGCAAGTGTTTCAAGGTAGGCTGCAAATATTGTCCGAGGGTTAATATATCTACATTCACAGAACGCAAATCTTCCATTGTCTCGTAAATTTCATCCTCAGTTTCACCTAGTCCAAGCATCACGCCTGATTTGGTTTTCATCCCTCCTTCTTTCAATCTTCTTAGCAATTCTAAGCTACGATCGTATTTGGCTTGAATTCTCACTTCTTTGGTTAATCTTCTTACGGTTTCAAGGTTGTGAGAAACAATTTCAGGAGCAGCATCAATTAATATTTGAAGATTTTCCCATTTTCCGGCGAAGTCGGGAATTAAAGTTTCCATGGTTGTTCCCGGACTTATTCTTCTTACCGCTTTTATGGTTTCAGCCCAGATGTTGGCGCCGCCATCTTCCAGGTCGTCGCGATCCACAGAAGTAATTACAGCATGCTTCACTTCCATTGTTTTAATGGATTTCGCCAGTTTCACCGGCTCAAAAGGATCAACATTTTGAGGTTTCCCCGTGGACACCGCGCAAAATCCGCAAGAGCGCGTACATACATTTCCAAGGATCATGAAGGTAGCAGTGCCTGCACCCCAACATTCGCCCATATTCGGACAACTTCCACTTTCGCAAATCGTGTGTAATTTATGCTCCTCCACCAAACCTCTTACCTTCCTGTAATTCTCACCCGTAGGCAATTTCACACGCAACCACTTTGGTTTGGGCACTCTTTTTATTTCTTCTGAATCACTCATATCCTTCTTTTAACGGTACCACTTTTTCCCATAAACTAATCCCACATAAACCGATACAAAAAACGGATAATTTTTCGTCTCAGCCAAAATGGGCACCTCTTTATAATACAAATCGAAACACAATCCTGTTTCCACCGCCTTTATCTTGTTCAAGGCACCACCATATTCAAAACTCAATGCCATTTTTCCGTACATCCCCGGAATAAGAAATATTTCAGAAAACCCCATTCCATAAGGCCCTCCACCCTTTACAACCTTATTCGGGTCGCTAGGGAATTTTTCATACATCTTGAAATTACCCGCTGCTTCAATTTCAAAATAAGTGGGTTTAAGAATCGCCAATGACAAGCCTGCAGTGGAAATCAATCTTATTTCCACATTGCTTTTAGTGGTTTTACCGGCAAGCAGTTTCTGTATTCCATAGCCTGTGCGCAAAACAAACACAGAGTTGAGCTGGCCGTACACATAACTTTTTGAATCGGTGACCTGACTTGATGGAATTAAATACGACTTTGGATGAGACATTCCGGCGAAATCCAATTCAATAATTCGTTTTTTGAAAGCGGTAATGTGGTAGCCTCTTCTCACGTTAATCCCAAATCCTCCGGTATGCAAAAATGCTTGTCCGGCAAACTCCCTATGAAAAGTAGGCATGTTGTTCACCGTATCTTCCACCTGCGAATAACACAGCACAGAAGTGCTTACACAAATAATAAATAATATCTTTGCTTTGAGCTTCATTATTAAAACAAATATAACCAAAAATACAAGTGCTATGGCAACCGCAATCGTTGAATATTCAGGTGATTTAAGAACAAATTCCACTCACGTTAAATCAGGCATTAGCATCATCACTGATGCACCAACCGATAATCATGGCAAAGGTGAAGCATTTTCGCCAACCGATTTACTGTGTTCTTCTTTAGGCAGCTGCATGCTCACCCTTATGGGGATTGCCGCTAAAAATCATGGTTTCCCGTTTACGAAAGCTCAAATTGAAGTGACTAAGGTGATGGCCGAAAATCCTCGTCGAGTTTCCGAAATCATTTGCAAGGTAAAAGTTGGTGATACTGGTTATGGCGAAAAAGAAGTGCGAATTTTGAAAGTTGCAGCGTTAACTTGTCCAGTTTCAAAAAGCTTGCATCCGGAGATTAAACAGGATATTACGTTTGAGTTTGTGAAATAAAATGTCTGAACCTTGATTCACTGGATGAAAGGATTAAAGGATCAGCTATCAAGATAATCTTTTAATCAAGTGAATCAAGGTTCAGAAATTCCAGCGAACAATCTTCATGAGAAGCATGAAACACGCACTTCCCATCTTTAATCAATAAAATTTGCGGAGACTCATGTTCTACATGAAAGCGAAGCGCAATATCGTTGGAAATAGAGCGATAAGCTATTAAATCCAAAAAGTAAATATTTAATTTATTGATGATTTCCCCTTGGTACTGACCTTCGATCACTCGTTTGGTCATTAAACATGTAGAACAGCGGGTACTGTGCTTGTATATCAAAACAGGCTTCGTTTTAGAAACCTCAATCAATTCATTCAAATGATGATCGTTCGTTAAAAACTTCCACCAGCTCATTAAATGCCAGCAGGTTTTTCAACTTTAGCTTTTGTGTAAGCCGGACAAACCTCATGCGAAGAACCACACGCCTGTAACATCATTCCAAAAAATGCTACCATCAAAATTGCTATACCCATTTTCTTCATTGTGCTCTTTATTAAAATTTTGTTTTGGAAAATCCCAAATCATTGTACAAATCTATCTTCTTTTTATATCTCAAGAAAGTATATGTACGTTTATTTTTGTGTAGGGATTCATTTTTGAATCACCTATTTTTGAAGATAAGAAAAATATTTCAAGAATGCCCAATGTCGACCCAAAAATAGAAGCCTCCTGGAAACCCCTGCTGGCAAGCGAATTCCATGCAGAGTACTTTTCAAAACTGAAATCATTTTTGCTAGAAGAAAAAGCCAAACACACCATTTTTCCACCGGGTGATAAAATTTTTGAAGCCTTCAATCGCGTTCCCTTCAACGAAGTGAAAGTGGTGATTTTGGGACAGGATCCTTACCACAACGACGGACAAGCCCACGGACTCTGCTTTTCGGTGCAGCACGGCGTTGCCTTACCTCCTTCACTGAAAAACATCTACAAAGAACTGCACAGTGATTTAGGAATTGCTCCAATTGCCTCTGGAAATCTAGAGAAATGGACCGATCAGGGTGTGTTTCTGCTAAACGCCACTTTAACAGTTAGAGCGCATGAAGCAGGTGCTCATCAAAAAAAAGGCTGGGAAACTTTTACAGATAAAGTCATACAAACCATTTCCGAAAACAAAAAAAATGTAGTTTTCATTTTATGGGGAAACTATGCGCAGCAAAAACAAAAATTGATTGATGCTTCAAAACACCTGATTATTAAATCGGCACATCCCTCCCCACTTTCAGCACACAACGGTTTTTGGGGAAGCAAGCCTTTTTCAAAAACAAATGAATATTTAACGAACAATGGAATAAAACCCATCAATTGGGATTTGTCAATATGAGTTCAGTGTTTAAAGTTCAAAGTTCAAATACGCGCAATACGTCGTTCTGGCGCGCGATTGTATCGCGTGCCGATTTATCTTTTGCATTTTTAATGCGATACAATCACGAAGATAAATCGGCACGCGATACAATCGCGCGCCAGGTTTTGGCTTTTACCTTTTTACTTTTGACCTTATCGTGCTTCTCCCAATCCGACTCGATTTCCTACAACATTAAAATTCATAGCACCACGCAGCAAATTGCAAAAAACACATTTCCATCCTCTGCAAAATATTCAGTATTTAATCTCAACAGAGAACTTAAAAAAACTTTGCTAAAGCTCTACGATCAGGGCTTTGTTGCAGCGTCGGTAGATTCCATCTCTTATGAAAAAGACAGCGCCCATGTTTTTTTGTACACAGGAGAAAAATACGTCATTACAAAAATTGACCTCTCTTCCATTGACCCCTTGTTTTTGCGCTCGGCAGGAATTCGCGAAAAAGAACTGAAAAACATCCCTTTCAACAACAGCGTGATCAGCGATGTTGGCTTGCGATTGATTGCATACACCGAAAATCATGGTTATCCTTTTGCTTCGATTTACCTCGACAGTGTTGTGTTTACAGAGAACAGAGTCACTGCCAAACTACAAATGAAGACCCACGACGTAATGAAAATAACCGAAATCATTATTCATGGTGATGCCAAGCTCAATCACAAATACATTTACAATTATCTCGCAGTTAAACCTGGAGATATTTACAAAGAAAAAGTGATTGCGAACATTGATACGCGACTCAAAGAATTGCCCTTTATCACTGTAAAAAATCCGTCGGCTCTGTCGTTTACCAACAAAGGAGTGATCTTGCATCTTTTTATAGATCATCGCAAAGCAAGTTCTTTCAATGGTGTAGTGGGTGTTTTGCCTAATGGAAATAGCTCTGCTTCCACCGCCGGACAAAGTAGTGTGGCATTCACAGGGGATATTACCATGCACTTATCTAATTTAGTGAAACAGGGAGAAGTCACCGACTTGAAATGGCGAGGATTGCCCAACAAAACTCAAGAACTCGATTTAAAATTGAATTATCCTTTTATTTTTTCATTGCCTGTTGGCATAAACGGCGCACTTAATTTATTCAAACAAGACACGTCTTTCATCAACTACAACACCACAATTGGTGTTAGTTATCTTTTCACGGGAAACAACTACATGAAGGCTTTCGTCAACAACAAAGGAACAACGGTGCTCAATCCCGAAACCAATGTGAGTATCCAGAAGAACGTGCAAAATGCTACCACTTCCTACGGTATTGAAATTTATCAGGAACAATTAGATTATCGTATTAATCCAACAAAAGGATATAATTTCATAATTACAGCGCAAGCAGGCAACAAAACCATTGCTGGTGCTGGCAGCGATGGTTTTTACAAATTACCGATAAAAACAAATGATTCAGTTTCGGGCTTTATTAAAATTCCTGCAACATCAGTATCCTACAATCTTACAGGAAGAGGCGATGTATATTTTCCTTTCTTTCAAATCACAACATTAAAGCTCGGCTTACAAGGAGGATGGTTTATCGCCTTGGCGGAATTAGAACATTACGAGGATTTACAGATGCTTCCCTGTTTGCATCCAAATACATCATTAGCACCGCCGAATATCGATTTTTACTAGAAAGAAACAGTTTTATTTCTTTGTTTTTTGATTACGCCTACACCGAAAAAATAACCATGACGGAAAGAGTCATCGATCACCCTTATGGTTTTGGCGCGGGATTTAGTTTTGAAACAAAAGCCGGAATTTTTAGTTTGAATTATGCAATAGGAAAACAATTGGGAAATCCAATAGATTTTGGTGCTGCAAAAATTCACTTTGGTTTCTTAAATCAATTTTAAATGACTTCAGAACTTAAAACAATTTTCAAATCTGGTTTTACGAGAGTGGGATTCCCTCTCGGAGGAGAGGGGTGCGAAGGATTCGTGCGAAGGCAGGGAGATGGAATTAAAAAAAGCACCAAATCCATCTCCCTCCTCCCCGCAAAAGCTAACACACCCCTCTCCTCCGAGAGGGAATCCCACTCTCGAAAAACCAAACTCAAGAAAATTTTTTCGGTATTTATTCTTTTTACTTTTTTACTCTTCACTTCTTTTTTAACCGACCCCAAAGTACCTGAACTTCAGAAATACTGCCTCGATAATTTCGGCACAAAAAACATGAGCGATTTCATTTATGTTTCTGTAAAGGAGCAAAAACTATATCTCGTTAAAAGCAATGAAATTGTGAAATCCTATCCTATTTCTACTTCAAAATATGGCGTTGGCGAATTAGCAAATACTTTAAAAACACCAAAAGGCTTGCATTATATACGCGACAAACAAGGACAAAATGCGCCATTGGGCGGCATTCTGGTGAACGGAAAATACACCGGACAAATCGCCAACATTCAAACCCAGCCTATCGACACCCAAAAAGATGATGTCACCACCCGTATACTTTGGCTCATGGGCTGCGAGCATGGCGTTAATCGCGGGAAAGACAAAGATTCATTTTGCCGATTGATTTATATTCATGGCACTCCCGAAGAAGGATTGATTGGCAGGCCCGCGAGTCATGGCTGTATAAGAATGCTGAATAAAGATGTAATTGATTTGTACAATAAAGCAACGTTGGGGATGTACGTTTTGATCTTATAGGATCAAATAAAATCATTAACTTTCCTCTCTATTTCACCATGGAACTTTTATATCTCTTCATAGGATTAATCATTGGCGGTATTATCGGCTATCTCTTGTTTAAAAACAAAGGTGGCGATAGTTCGTTATTTCAAAATGAAAATGCTTTATTGAAAGTTCAGCTGGAAAAAATTGACAACGAAAAACGATCTTTTCAGTTGAAGCTGGATGTACTCAATCAAACCTTAAAGGAAAAAGAAATTGAGTTGACCAGAATACAAACCGAACTTTCAGGATTTAAAAAACACGATGAAGTACTGAATGAAGAAATTGGTAAAATTCACGCGCAATACACCGATCAGTTCAAGCTCATTGCAGGCGAAATTTTAAAAGAAAACTCCAAAGAATTTTCTACCAGCAGCAATAAAATGCTGGAACCTTTGCGGGAAAAACTAAAAGATTTTGAAGAAACCGTTCGCAAGAAAATTCAGGAAGACACAAAAACAAGTGAGTTTTTAAAATACGAACTGAACACACTCAAAAGCTTAAACCAACAAATTAGTGAAGAAGCCCACAACCTTACCAAAGCCTTAAAAGGAGAAGTGAAAACTCAAGGCAACTGGGGGGAATTAATTTTGGAAAAAATAATGGAACGATCGGGCTTGGTGAAAGACACAGAATACAAAACACAAGTCAGCTTAAACAACGTTGAAGGTGATAAAATTCAACCCGATGTGATAGTTTATCTTCCCGATGAAAAACACATAATCATCGACGCTAAAGTTTCACTTACTGCATATGAAGCATACGTCAGTGAAAACGACGAGTCAAAAAAATTACTGGCATTAAAAGAGCACATCAACTCTGTTAAATCGCACATTAAAAAATTGAGTGAAAAGCAATACCAAACGGCCAAAGAAATTCAGGCACCCGATTTTGTGTTAATGTTTTTACCTATTGAATCATCGTTCAGTATTGCAATAAAAGAAGATGTTGATATTTTCAATTTCGCTTGGGACAAAAACATTGTGATCGTTAGTCCGTCTACACTCCTCGCTACTTTGCGCACAGTTGCTTCCCTTTGGAAACAAGAAAAGCAATCGCGCAACGTGATACAAATTGCAGATGAAGCTGGAAAGCTTTACGATAAATTTGTTGGATTCTTGGATGATTTCAAAGCCGTTGGCAACAGCATTTCCAAAACACAACAAAACTACGACAACGCCTTCAGCAAGCTGAGTTCAGGCAATGGTAACGTAATAGGGAAAATCGAAAAACTTAAAGAATTGGGTGCAAAATCGAGTAAGCAAATTGATAAAAATTTACTGGAGTAAGTGAAAGTTTTTTTCTCCATATTGTCCATTTGCATTTTGCTTGCAGCTTGCTCCTCCTCTAAAAAAAACAATGAGACACTTGCCAATCCATATATTGAACACGACAATTATTTTCTCAAGGATTTATCTCTTATAAATTTAAGCGATTCGGTTTCACAACTGACTGCATTGATCAATCCCGATAAATTACTTTATGTAAAAAATGCCGATGATAAAATTCCATCTGCTAAGTACCAGATAAGGTATGTGTTGTACGAATCTTACAATAAAAAAACAATTGGAGACAGCGCAACAATTAGCTACACACTAAACAAAGATCAAACGAACGCTGCAGAACAAAAAATAAAATTCAATGCGCTTAAAGGCAAAAATTATTTTCTAGAAGTCATTGCAAAAGATCTACATCGCAACTCGCAATTCACCATTATTCTTGATCTCAACAAAAAGAGTGAAGCGTCAAGAAATTATTTTTCTGCCACTCAAAACAACCAAAACATTGGCAACAATTGCCACGTCGACACCAATAAAATAGTTATGGTGCAAAATGCAATGTTGCCCAACAGCACAGTGTTTATGAAATGCTATTTTCGCACATTTAAACTACCGTTAACTCCTTTTGATTTAAGCACTCCAGACTCATTTGAGCACAAGGCCGACAGCACAATTATTTTTAAAACCGATAGTAGCGGATCATTTTCTTTCATCCCTTTAAAAAAAGGATTTTACCTTATTCAAACCGACACCAATTCAGCAGAAGGATTTGCACTTTTTCACTTCAGCAGAGAATTTCCTTACATCGTACACAAACAACAATTGCTGGAACCGCTTGCTTTCATCACTTCCAATGGTGAATTCAAAGCATTAAGTGAAGCAAAAAACAGCAAGCAGGCCATTGATAATTTTTGGGAGCAAAACTGCGGCAGTAAAGAAAGAGCCAAAGAAAGTATAAAGCAATACTATTCACGCGTTGAACTGGCCAACCAGTTTTTCACCTCGTATCGCGAAGGATGGCGCACCGATCGTGGAATGATATTTATTATCTTCGGTCCGCCACAATTGGTTTTCCGCACCGACGAAGCTGAAAAATGGTTTTATGGCGCTGATAACAACAACATGATGACTGAAGATTTTACTTTTTACAAAGTGGGCAATCCATATTCCACCAACGCTTACAACCTGGATCGCGCTACAACCTATAAAAATATGTGGTACAAAATGATTGAAGCCTGGAGAGATGGAAGAATCTACTAAATTAAACAACCTCATGATTTTCGGCATCCATCCGGTGCTGGAAGCAATCAAAGCGGGAAAAACTTTCGATAAAATTTTATTGCAGGAAAAAATTGATGCCGCCGTGACTAGGCAAATCAAGGATTATTGCAAAGAACATGTAATTTCTTTATCCGAAGTACCGAAAGAAAAACTAAATAGAATCACAGGAAAAAACCATCAAGGTTTAATTGCTTTCCTATCTCCTATTGAGTTTTACGATGTAGACGATATTGTAGAACAAAAATTCTCCGAAGGTGTTGATCCCTTTATTTTGGTTCTTGATAAAATCACCGATGTGCGTAACTTCGGCGCCATCTGTCGAACAGCAGAGTGCGCAGGCGTTCACGCCATTGTGATTCCTAAAAAAAGTGCCGCACAAATTAGTGAAGATTCCATTAAAACAAGTGCTGGTGCTTTAATGACGATGCCGATTTGTAAAGTGCGCATTCTTACCGAAACTGTAAAACACTTAAAAGATCGCGGACTGCGCATTGTATCTTGCACCGAAAAAACCAATGATCTACACACTGCAGCTACTTTAACAGGACCAGTGGCAGTGGTTATGGGTTCGGAAGAAATTGGAATTTCAAGGGAAATTGTAAATATTTCCGACAATGCCGTAAAACTTCCAATGATGGGAACCATTGAATCTCTCAATGTCTCTGTGGCTTGCGGAATTTTATTGTATGAGATTGTGAGACAGAGAAGTTTGTCGGCAATCAGCACGCAGTAGTTTCAGATTTTCAATCATTACTGTTCGGAACATATTGAAATTCACACCCACAGCGTCCTTGCGAAAATTTTGTACTCAAAATTGAAGCAATCTCATCGTTTTTTTAAGAATTGAAATCGCCATCGCTTCGTGAAGTTTAGCGAAGCGAACTTCGCGAAATTTCGTATCTACTTGGAAGTTTTCAACTTCCTTTTTCTGAAAGAAAAAAATTAAGGTTATTCGGGATGTTCCTCTTCAAGATTTGATAGTAAGAGTAGAAAGTAACTTTCGGTCTTTGAGCTGAAAGCTTCTTCTAATTGCGTTCGTAAAATCACCAAGTTCGCTTCGCTAAACT
>JAPLEZ010000031.1 GCA_026390935.1 Bacteroidota bacterium | reverse complement strand
GTTAACTCTTCTTGATTTGGCGCACCATAGAGGTATTTAGTTTCGTGCGTGGATAACAATTGATGCGCTTCACCAACACCTGATTGTGCTTTAATTCTTCCAGTATTATCAGAGGTATATTGAGTTTGTGTGTAAGGATATTTATCGGCATCAGGAATCAATGCACGATTGATAATGTTTTTTCCAATATTGCCTAAGGTGTCAAATTCGTTGTTCGGTGAATAGTATTCGGAAGCACCGGTAGTATCACTAAACAAAGGAGAAGTGATGGCACAACCATCGCCCTCGGTGATTACACTGTAGTCGTTTTTTTGCAAAGTATTTTTCCCTTCAATTAAGTTGAAGTTCGGACGGTAATTCAAGGTGTTTGAAGTAACAGGAACAGGCAATAATTGAATTACCGGTCGACCGTTAAAGTCGTACAAAGTTTCACCCAAAATGGCACGCTTATCGGTATTGATACGCGTTACCGCCTGACGGTTGCGCATGCTACCATCATGATAAGCCAACACCGCTTTGTGTTTTCCTTCTTCGGCAAAACTCAATGACGACTGCCAGTTTAAATTACCTTCTAAACCGCGGAATTTAAAAACATTGCCAGCACCACCACCATTGCGAGCAGCAGTTGCAGTGACAAATTCTTGCACGGTACCATATATTGCGTCGGGAGCAGTCCATTCGGTTTTTGATTGCACCACCACACCATTCACAGTTCTTTTACCAACTCCGCGCAAACGGTACAAAATCAATCCCTTTTCATACATCAATGGAATTTCGTAAGACAGTCCGCTCACCTCAACACGAGAACTATTGTTGCGAAATAAAAAACGATCGATATCCAATTTATCATAGGTTAAAGAATCACCAGGTTTTTCTCCTTGATCAGAAACATAGGTCCACTCCAACTCATAATGATCGGCATTGCTTATCGCCGGACTCCATTGCACTTCCAAATTTCCATCAACATTTAATGCAGCGCTATGTGTCAATTGCATGCTAGTAATATCGGCCAACGACAAGGTGCTAAAGCTTTCGGTGCTTACCGATACCTCTAATTTTATTTGAGGCCAACCGGCAGGAAATGAACCAACAACAGTAGCTACAACATGAATTTGTTCAGCACCTTCGGCTTTGAAATAGGCTGCATCAATCACCTTACTATTGTCAGATTCCAACTTTAAAACCTGAGTAGCAGATTTATCCACATACACTCCATTCTCCTCTACTTTATAAGTGATGACCACATTAACAGATGCTGTTCCAGTATATGAACCAGTGTACAGTTGATCGCAAGATAATTTCACCATAGCAAAAGCCCTTTCGGTGAAGTAAGGACGATTACTTGCATTCGCACTTGAATAGGCATAACGATTGCCTTCTACCGTTATATCAGCGTTATCAATAGCCGCACCCAACTTTGAAGTTGATTGCACATCCACGCCGGCATGCACTAATCCACCCAGAAATACTAAAGCAATTAGTACTAATTTTTTACTCATGTAATTGATCATAACCTTTTATCTTAAATTCTTTTTATGCTCTTTTTACTTTCTTCCCTTTTGTCTTTTTACTTTTAACTTTTTACTTTCTTACCTCCTCATTCTTCCCTTTTGTCTTTTTACTTTTAACTTTTTACTTTCCTTCTACCATTTACTCACATCCAAGTTAATTGTAGCTGCTTCGGGTTTAAAAACCTTGTATCCTGTCATTAATGCTGAGGCAACATATTTTCCGTTTTTCTCTTCAACATAATTTTTCATGTTTGGAAAATTTGCCTCTGCTTTCCATTTATCATCCCATAACTTATAGTCGACTGTTAAAGAAAAATAGGGTTCAGGATAATCACTTCGGAACTCAGCATATATTGATTTTAATGAATGCGTTTTTGCATCAAACTTCAATTTCATTACAGAATATGTTGGATGATTGGTGAATTGCAACACATAACTTATTCCATCTTTGCCTTTCACTTCAGTAACCGAGTTGGCACTGTCAATCAAGGCTTTCAAATCAAAAAGCAAAGTCTGACTGCCCACTCCATTAGTAGTATCTTCCTGCACCATTATTGATTTTTCGTCGTGATTCACCAGCAAAGCGGTTTTGCCTTTGCACAAAATTTCTTGAATGTTGCCCATCACCATTTTGTAGGATGAAGCTCCATCTTTGAAATAAGAAATATTCATGCTTTCTTTTTCTGCCGCATCACGTCCTTGCATGGTCATAACGTACTCAATATGCAGTCCGCTTTTCGCGCTAAAGCCTTCGTCCATTTTAACACACAAAGCTTGTAAATTCTGTTTTTGAGCAGAAACCGCCACTGCGAGAAGAAGAAAAATATTTAAAAACAGTTTTTTCATTGTAAATCCCTCTGCCTTCGCACCATAAGCCATCACACCTCCCTTTTTCAAAGGGAGAGGACCATTCTCCAAAAACTTTTCTTGAGTACGGATGAGTGATGCACATCTCCCTTTGAAAAAGGGAGGTGCGTAGGAATTCTGTGTGCTGGCAGAGGGATTTAGCCTTCCTTCGTTCATTCCGTATTTTAAAAAAACTGTTTTCATCTTTGGCTTTTGACCTTTTACTTTTTACTTATTCAATTTACTTTGATTGTTTCTGCTTTCTTTGATGGTCATTACACCACGCTCCGTTTCTTTTTTCACACGAATTAAAATTCCTTCGTCGTCGTATTCATATTGCGTGGAGTAATTATTTTCATCCAATTCGGCCACCAGTTTTTGGGTAGAAGGATTGTACACAAAAGATTTCATGTTGCTTTTGAAAGGATGAATTCTCACATCATCAAAAAACACATCACCCACGGCATCATCATTCACCAAAATAATTTGAATGTTTTTAGCTCCGGCTGGAACCATAAAATCCTGCTCAATGCGCTGCCACCCGTCGATGATTGGTCCAGAAGGTCGCATCAAAGGCAACACAATTGATCCGTAATTGAAAGTGATTTTTACAGCACTGTGCAAATAGGTATCAGGATATTGAGCGCTATAATCTTCCTTCACCCATGCCGACAATAAATAGCGCTCGTCGGACAAAGGCGAGAATGACGGAACACATTCTTTGCAGATAGAATCACAATCGAGACAGATGTAGCAATCGGATTTTTTAGCAACGGTGATGGTATTTAAATTACTTGCAGATAAGTTCAAAGTGATTTGACGACTATCGGTAACTTTTGCAGAAAAATCATTCACCAATTTTTGTCCAACAACAGCAGAGGATGGAAGTGTTCCTTTAATTTGAATATCCAGTGTATTAAATGCTGTTAACTTAAAAGTATTAGTGCTTATTTTTAATGCGATTTGTCCGCTACCAGCCGGACAAGTGTTTTGCCAACTTATATCAGCACAACCTGCAGGTTTTGGAGCTCCCAAAGTACTTAACAAACATTTGCTTGAGCTTGCATCAACCAATGCATATTCAATAGTGAAATCGCTGCTAGAAGCAACATTCAACAAATCAACATCACCATTGAAATCTGTAACTACAAACTTAAAGTCACTTTTGGCCGGACAAGAAACTTGCAATTTATTGGATGTACCTCTTGATACGTTGGTTAAAATTGTACGGTCTTGAGCATGAGGTAAAACACCAACAGAAGTAATGTTATTTAAAATATCATTACCAGTATTTTTTACAAAATAATGGTATGTAAAATCATCTCCTGGAGTTAAATTAACCTTCTTGTTTCCAATAGTAGTGTCGCAAGAAGCATTCATTTCCAGCAAGTAGTAAGACTCGCCTGGAACAGTCCAGTACATACTATTGTATACGTAATCATAATCAGGAGCACCGTCAATGTAACCGGGGTTACAATAGTTGTAATAATTGGCAGCAGCATGCTTATTCATTTTCACATTAAATGCTACAAACAATTGCTTACTTGATCCGCCACCGCACAAGTTTGAAGGTAATTTTATACCACTTACTCTTATTCTTCCGGCATTGCGATCAATAGAGGCATGAAAAGCTGGATCAAAACCAGTAGCTGCTTCAAATGCAGCTTCATCTAAAAATAAATTATAACCATTTACAGCGAAAACATTTCCACCATCACCATAATAAAATTTAAACTCAATATTATTATCATCTTCAGGAAGCAATAAATCCTGACGAATATTGTAATCAAAATGATATGCATTGGTTTGTCCCAAATCACCAATATAATCCAGTCTTAACATCAACACTTTTGTGTCTTGATCCTTTGGATCCAAATATTGATACCCCTTGGAAAATGAATTGTTTATCTCTAAATAATCATCTAGATATTTACCAGTGCAGGTAGTCCCAGTTAATACAGGAATAGTAAAGGTTTTTGTTTTTAAAGTATTACCGTCATAAACCACATTCGACACAATTTGTTTATCAGCTGGTACAGAAGTGGGAAAACCAACTGGGTTACTTAACCCGTATTGAAAACTCATTCTTGCAGACATCAAATCGGAAGTTGAAAAGGAAGAAAAAATAAATTGCACGTACGACAATCTTCCTTTCAATGGAATCTTTGAAAATTCTCCTTTACCAATCCATGTTCCTTTAATTATATCCATATTCAAGGTGTATAAAGTATTATCATCAAAAACTTTATACTTCACCGCCACTGTTCCTCCATTAGCAGTATGCGCCACCATGTATGAATCATTGTACAAATAGATATATTGCAAATCCACATCTTTACCAATATTCAATTCATAAGTAAAATTATTGGTGTAGCTGGGTTTCAAGGCACCTTTGAATGAATTATCCACTTGCACTTGGAACGACTGATAGCTACCACAAGAAAAATTTGAGCATACTGCATACAATTCGCTATTTCGGATGTCAGGATTATTCACATAACTTTTCGCATTACCACTGTAGTTGCAAGTTGTTAGTGAATAAGGATAAATCGTGATGCTATTAGTTGTTGAGGCAGTGTAATTGACTGAACACGTGGATGAAGTTGCAGCAGCACTTATTTTTGCAGCAATATACTCATCTGTGGTAGGACTAGTTAGCACATCAAAATAAAAAGCAAAATATGCGTAGCTGCCAGTGGTAAGCAAACTGGTGTTAATAGTCACCTTGTGGTTAGCAAGATCGGGAATATAAGGAACTGTAGCTACATTATAATTTGACCCATCAACCTGAGTTACCCCGATACATTTTAATTTTGCACTGCCATAGTCATAAACGATACTCGTATTTCCCACCACAAAATTACCATTCTCTTTATACACTTAAACAAAGCGTCTTATTGGGTACTTACCATCACACAAGTCTTCTTGTGGCTCATTTAAACCATATTCTGCAACACCAATCCCATCGTTATTGGTCATTGTAAAATTTGCAGTTGCAACAGAGATTGAACTAGATGGATCGCAAGTAAATAATTTACCTGCTACCGACAAACTAGTAGGATTACAATCGTGATTTGGTGTAATAATATTTGCCAAAGTAAATACAGTTGAACCTGCAGGTTTTTTATCTGCCGGTGGTGTCAGTGTAACAAACAATCTATTGAAATTTAATGGATCTCGTGTTAGCACAGCAATAGTTGTTTGAGATAGGGAAACAGCAGAAGTATTGAAAGAAGCCGGAAAAATAATTTCGGCCTTAATGCTTTGCACCGAAGAACAGGCCGTCAAATCATAACTAACTTTTACGTTCATTGAGAAATACTGATTGTAATTCAACAGCAAAAAATCATCGGCCTGATTTTCATCAAATTTTATCTCGTTACCAATAACAACTTGCGCATTTACTGCGTTTGTAAAAAGCACATTACCGAACAGTAAAAGCAGCACCAATGTCTTCACTTTACTATTGTAAATATTTTGCAATTTTTTATAAATCATGACTCTATTAATAAGTAATTATTCTTTCACTATTTTTTTTATTGTAACATTATTCTCTTTATCAATCAGCTGCACAACATATACACCGCTTGACAAAGCACTAATATCAACGCTATTGTTTTGTTGCACGAAGAAATCATTTGTAGATCCTAGCATATCGCTAATGGAAATTTTCTGAATACTTCTGTCAAAATAAAGATGAGTTGTTGCTGGATTTGGATATAGCAAAACATCTGTTTTTACACCTTCAAAAATGCCAGTCAAACAATTGGAAGTCCAAATAGCGGCTGAATCTTTTTGAAAGCTGATATTTGAAGCTGCCGCCACTGCATCAGAAACACAAATTTCAGACAGAGAAGAATTCAAATTGCAAACAAATGAAGTTAATTCAGTATTTGAAGCAGCATTCAATGAAGTCAACAAATTATTCGAACAATTAAAAACATGCAATTTTGCTAAAGCAGAAACATCAATACCTGCTAGTAAATTATTATCACAGCTCAAATAAATTAAACTGGAAGAAATTAATCCTGTGATGGAAATCAATTTATTATTTTTCGCTTCTAAATATCTCAACACATTCGCATTTGACAAATCCAATGTTGTCAAACTATTGTTAGAACAATCAATGTAATTTAAGTTGGGAGTAAACAGCCCGATTGTTAAACTCGTTAACCCATTGTTAGCACAACGGAGTTCTTGCAAAGATTTAAAATTAGTCAGGTTTATTGATGTGATAGAATTATTACTGATGACCAATTTCTGCAGATTAGTAAAGAACTGCAAGCCTTCAATACTTTTGATTGACCGACCGCTAAGCGACAAAAGTGATACAACAGTGCTTGCTTCACTCATTTCTATGTCACCGTTCTGATTCGTATTAATGCTTAGATCATTAAGTAAGACATTCTTCAACTTTGTATCAGGAATATTTATCACTTGCGCTTTCGCCGCAAATAAAATCCCAAACGAAAACAAAAGGAAAAAAAACTTCTTTTTCATACTCTTCATTTTAAATTCTTATTAATCATTGCTTGGTGCTACTATATCGCACGGCACAATTACTTTATTAATTTTTAAACTGTCGTTTTTAGGAACTCTGATGGATTTGCGACCAGTGTGCGCTTGTTCGTTGGTTACATTACTTTTGTACAGTGCTCTCCAGCTCATGTGGTCGTCTTCGCAATCACCAAAATCGTAATCTTCAAAGCCATCAAAACCAGTTTCTCGGTATTGTGAGTTGTTGGAACCTGCTACTTGTAAGTTTCTTCCATAACCATACAAAGCCATTGAAAAACGGTTGAGGGCATCTTGCTCTTCAATAGCCATTCCTACCGGATTGTATTTTTCAATTTGGGTGATGAACTGCCATTTTGTAGAAGGCAAGGTTGGCATTGGATTCAACATTGATTTGCTTGCTCCACTCACAGTGTAATATTTCCAAAACGGAGTAAAATCGGCAAACACACCATCATGACGAACATTGACATTATTGTTCAATGTAGTTTGTGTTCGGTTGGTGAGGTAAGTCCAGTTGCGCAGCGGACGAATATTTCCTCGTCGGCCCAACACAAAAACATTGGCTGATTTATCTTTGCTTGCTTCGTACACTCCACAATTACAGAAGCGTTGCCAATCTTCTTTGTATTCATTTACACCGGCGTTCAACACTTTATCAAATGATAAGTAAGTGTTACCAGCTTTAATTGGATTTTCTAAAGTTACTACAGAACCCACCGGAGTAGCTGCAATATTGCGTGCTCCAGAACGCACTACTTTAGCTTTTGTAAAAGTTCCAACGTCTTTTCCTTTGGCATCAATCAACAAATTTTTCTCTTTGTCGACGAAAGCAATTGGAGAAGCATTTCCTAAAAGAGCCAATTCATCACCATCTTTCAGGGCATTCAACACTGCGTTTTTAGAAGTGAAAACCATTCCTTCATTTTCACTTGCCAATGCCATGCGCTCATAAGCCCAGTGACCCGGATAAGTGAAACTATAAATCGGATCGTGGAATTCATTTTGCGTTTCGGTTAATAAAACTTGTCCGGTTTTATTGTCCCATGCTAAATTTTTGGTAGTGATTGAAGCACCATTGTCTTTAGCTATTGTGGTTTCTTGCACCGCATATCTGTTTAAAACCTTAGTGGTAACAACAGATCTGAAACGTGTGGTTTCGGTAGAGAAATCAGGAAATAAAGTAGGGATAAAAGTAGGAATTGGTCCGTACTGCACCCACTTTAAGTTGAAAGCTGCACCACCACCAATGGTAGTGCTTTCATAAAAACGTTCGTCTTGCACCACGTCCACATCCACTCCCATTTCGGGTCCGTTGCCTTCGCGCGTGATACTTAAATCGCTGTTGATGAAATTCACATTATTGTTCAATCGTCCATTGGTAGTTTTATAAGTGTACTCCACTTCTGATACTGGCATGCGTTCCGCTGCGGTGCTGCCAGCAGCAATTTCTGGATACACCGTATTGCGGTGTTGTTTACCATGCATGTCGTTGAGCTCAACATAATAACCCTGCGTGCAGGTTACTAAATCTTTTGAATCAAACTTCATGAACTTAAACAAGATGTTTGGTTTATGGCGTTTCACTTCTAAAGTCGATTGTCTAACAATGGTTGGGAATTCGTAAGCCGTGTAAAACTCATGCTTCACATACCCGGTTCCATTACCCGTTAATGAGTTAACATTAAAAGTATTTGCATTGGTCACTTTAATGGGCGTAACCACTACTTCGCGATAACCTACAGATGGAGATGGAAAGAAAGATTCACCAAAAGGTTCTTCACTAAAATATTCTTTATCGGGCGCCATTGGAATTTTTTCCACTGTAAATACCGGCTGACGGAAAGGATTTTCTTCACCTCCTACCATCGGTTCATAAGCTGCTACTCCCGAACTAATTTCAACACCATTTTCCTGCATGGTGTAATTGTATTTCTGACCATACATGGCAGTTTCTTTTGTGGTAGAAGTTCCTTCTTTTTGTCCCTTCATGGCTCCCCAATTGTCAACCATCACCACCGCTTTCACACGATGACCACCACCCAATTTCATTTTATCGGGTTCATTCAAACGAACAAAAGAACGATCAGCCTCAAAAGAAGAAGAGTTGAATTCCTCATGCATTTTTTTACCAAATCCATCAAACAATTGCACCATCGTTTTTGCCATTGAAAACAATGAACGAAGCACTTGCTCCAAACCATTGTCGTTGGCATTTCCACTTCCCATTAATTCTCTGTTCAAATTCAAACGGGCAAACATCCATCCGTTGCGAACAATTGGATTGACATCGGTTTTAATGCCGAAAGTATAAGTAACCTCCGCTGCTTTTAATCTGATAAAGGCACGGGTATATTTTGAACCTGATTTAGTGCTTGCATCCAATGATGAATTCGCAACATCCATTTCGGCATAACCTGGTACAAATTCACTTCGACCTAATGCACCCAAAACACGAGTGTAAAATTTGTAATACATTTTATCGATGCCGTCCAAATATTTTTTTCGGAATTCAACGTCGTGATTTCCAGTTGAAGGTGTAAATCCTTCTCCTAAATCAACCACTAAAGTATTTTTTGCGTTGATGCCGGTAAAGAAATCGTAAAAATCTTCATTCTGTGCAGTGTGATCATTTTTACATGCGGCAATAACCTTAAACATGCGCATCGCTTGTCGGTTTTGCACATAAGCATAATCATCCGATTCATAGTAAACTCGCAACTCTCCACCTGTTGGGGTTTGCACTCTGCTAAGCGCATACACCGCTGCATACCTGTCGGTGACAGCTTTATCCTGATTTACATAAGGGAATTCGGCGTTTGAGTTTCCAACTGTCAAATCATCTTTTTTGTAGTTCCCCCAACGATCATAATTTTTAAAACTGTATGAAGGATTTAAATCGGCTTCAGGATTTTTATCGATGGCTGGATCGCCGGTAAAATTCTGACGAGCGTAATTAAATACGTAAGGATTTAAAACTCCTTTTTGAGATTTCCCATAAGTGAACCACACTTTTTTCAAAGTGAGTTTTCCTTGATTGGATCCGCCATTACTATTGGGTGTTCCCGGACACAAAGAATAATCATACTCAAAATGCACCGTTTTAATTGGCTCAGCTTTTCCATTGAGTTTATCGGGTTTTGAATACAAAACAATTTTATCCAAATACATTTGTTTGTCGCCACCAATCACTCCATTTTTATCTACTACTCCACGCGCATCTTCTCGTGGTTTTAAATAAAATTCAGCAACGTGTGTTCGTGTTTCAATGGAATGCAAATACCAAATTTCTTTTTCACCATAAACATAATTGGCTTTATCATCGTCATCACTTCCTTGCATGCCTTGGGTGTAGCTGGCATCAAATCCGTTGCGGGAATATGGAGTTCTCCATTTAAATTTCTCAATTGCTCGGGTATAATTAAATTTAGTGTAGGTTCCTAAATCACCGTCAGATGGTCCTGCCACATCATCTCTATCTACATAATCGGTAGACAACACATTGGTTAATAAGTATGAATGCGCATAAGGAGGAGTAATGGTTTTGCTGTACATATGATCCAAACCGTTGTCGTTGCTTGGAGAATCGTCACCAGCAGAATACTTAATCATTCCCGATTGTACATTGGAATTATTTCCAGCATTTGATGCAAAAGTCAATTCTTCCTGATAGGTGTTGTAAGCAGGGATACCATATATATATCGTGCACCGGTATTGTCGGTCACTCTGATTTCAGAAATGTGATGTGCTTTTTTATTTCCGTCAATTCTCAGCAACTCTGATGATTTATAACCTACCTCGGCATTGCTAGAAAGCAATGATCTGTAGTCATCATCTTTATTGTACCAGGTATGCTCCATGTCGTAATTTTGAATCGGACGAATATTCGACACTCTTGCTTCTTCGGCAGTTAAGGTGGTAAAAGGAGTGCTTCTAACTCTTCTTTCGTTGCGCTGACCATTTACATCAACAGGCGCAGTTGAAAAATCGTAAAAAGGAAAAGGTCCGATTTGTTTTTTAACGTAAGCACCCTCATTGTAGTAATTGCCCGTCAATTGTCCGTCTCCAAAAAACTCATTACTTCCTCCCAGTTCATGGTGCAACATTTTATTGGAACCTTGCACATTGTTGTAAAAACTCAAATCATTTTCAGTAGCCATTTCACCCATACGTTTGAAATAGGCCATCTCCTTTTTAGGAGAGTTCAACTGCGTTGCATTTTCGGAACTGAAATTGGAAATTCCATTTCGTCCATCTTGCCATTTACCGCTGTAAGTGTTGGATTGGTTATAACTTCCGTCGATACCAAATTTTGAAGATGGAGGTGATCCAATTCCAATATCAACTCCTAAGCTTGGAGAATAACCAACATCAGTACTTGCCGGATCGTGCACTGCACCCACATCTCCTCTGTACAATCTGTATGCTCCTCCAACACCTTGACCGCTCACCTGAAATACATCGTAAGTAAAATTGGTCAGCGCTAAATTTTTAGTATACTCATTATAACTGGCATCTTTCTCGCGATTGAAGTCCATTAATTTATCATCCGACTGCGACAATCCCGAATACATATAACCAAATGCAGGTGTTGATTTGCTTGCCTCTTTTAAAAACTGACCAGAATAATATCCACCAAATCCAAAAGGAAAACCATCAGTAACTGGGTCACTAGGAGAAAAAGAAAGATTCAATGATGCATTAACATTATATGTACTATGCTCCAAAGAAGGCATGTACGTAGTAGCAGCAAAACCCTGATATGCTGTTGACGACACACCGCCACCACCACCACCACCTTCAATAGCACCAGTAGTTTCATTTTTACGTGTAGTATTTACTCCAACAGAAGCTGAACCTTGCAGCGTCATTCCCTTTAATCCTTCACGAGTGCTAAATGGAAAACTGATGCTTGAACTCAAAGTAGTTTCTGAATTATCTGTCCCTTGCTTAAAACTTAAACCCAACTTTGGAGAAACTTCTAATCCCGATTCCGAACCTAATGTACCAGCAAGCCCCAACGAACCAGTGAATTTACTTTTACTAGCATTACCTGAACTAATGCTTGGACTTGCACCCATGCTCATTCCAAATCCATTATAAGTATTGTAAAACAAGTTGGCACTCAATCCTAATTGAGCACCTACTTTTTTTAACTCTGCTCCATACGCTTCAAGCTGAATATTTCCTGTAACTCCAAAAGTTTGATTGGGTTTTGTGTGGTATTCTTTTTTTACTTCTTCACCAGCAAAATCATCAGGCAATCCGCGCATGTTTCTGTTGATTGCACCAACATTTAAGTTCCAGCCCAAACCAACCCAGCTCGCTTCCGCATCAGGCGTGATGCCTGAAGCATAATTCAAATTAACCGGATAACCACCCACATCCATCAATGGAATATTGTATGAGAAATCACCACTAAAAGGATCAACCAAATTATCCATTCCAGCAGGTGCGAACTGCTGAGTTTCGGGTTGTGACGGTCCTGAAGTGAGCGCTTTTGCAGAATCTAAAAAGATACCTTGAGTAATGGTGAACAGCAATACAAATGAAACTGCTTTTTTGTGTTTTCTTAACCTTGCTAACATTAGCTATAATTTTATTTGTGGAAATGATTCAATTTGCTTTTTGGTTAAAGTGATTTTCACATCCTCCAACCCTATTGATTTACTTTTAATGACTACCTGAATTTTTTCTGTAGAATGTTTTGAAACCAGCAGCAACAGCTGATCGGGCTTATTCATGATAGACGACGGAAACTCTTCAACAATATAATTTGTTAAGGTATCAACCCCGTTTTCTATCACCAATAAATTATTTTTTACGTAAGCCGCAAGCTCCTTTTTGCCCGCATTTAAATTAGATGCCGAAGGAATTTTGTTGAGCGACTCTACCAATATATAATGATAACCCTCCTTTGCTTTTATGTAATTTTTATATCCCGCCTCGCTATTTTCAGCAGTGACATTGCTCAACGCAGCCTCTAATGCTAAGGGCTTATAAGTGATACTAATTTTTGATTTTTGATTTTCTTTTTCGCTAAAGGTGATTCCCTTTTGCTCTTTGATCCATTCTAAATACTCTGAAATTGAAATCGCTTTATCGGGGAGATAAGTAAATTCACATGTTTCTTCAACAACTCCACCATTACTTGTCCCAAGATTATTTGCACAACCAAAACCAAGAAAATAGAAAACCGCAATAAAGAATATTGAAGTGTTTTTAATATTGATCACCCAGTTATCTGTCAATCTAAAGCTCATACTCTCTCGTTGCGAACAATGAAAATCATTGCTCAAACGCTGCACTTTTACAAAAGACAATATTGACATGATCAATAGCGTATAGTGGTTAGTAGTATTCCCTACCCCTAGGAAATCCGGCGCGAATATAAATAAGAATTATTTATAAATAGTCAAATGTTAATAAGCGAAATACAGTAATGACGGGAGTTTTCGACGAATTGAAATTTTTAAACAACGAAACAAAATTATACTCATACCAAACAAAATTTATTGCGAAAAAATATTTCACAAACATACAATTAGCAGTGAATAACAATCACCAACTTTGATTTTTATAAACGCTAAAATCTAATAGCTTAAGAAAATTGAGTGAGACTGCTCGCTGTTGTAGGTAAATGAATTGAATTTAACTAGTCCTGCAGTAGTGATAACCTAAATAATGACAAAGCCATTTTACCGCGGAGCACAAAGAACACGGTGCCATTTCGAACATAAAACAATCAACTTAACGTTGGAGATCATGGAGGGAGGCTTTAAATAATGATTCTCAGTTTAGGCCCCTTTTCTTCAAATCCATTCTTCTTGTAGAATTCAATTGTTCGAGGCCATTCTTCCTTGTTGGGTGCTCCAACCTCAACTCTCATCCAATTATTCGCTCTTGCAAAATGTAATGCACTTTCAATTAAGAGTTTGCCAATCCCCTTACTTCTAACATTTCTATCAACATATAATTCTGTTATTACTCCAAAGTCACCGCCGTTATAGATAGCCGTTGCCTGCGCAATTGTTATTAATCCAACTGCCTCCTTTGTATTGTCATCTATTGCAATGAATCCGCCAAAGTTATCTCTAGGAAGTAATTCTTTGCAGGTATTTTCAATTTTACTCTCGTCAATAACAAAGTTACTTCCACTTCTCAGATTGAAATCCTTCAACAGCTCGCAGATCAATTGAGCGATTAATCCAGCATCTTTTATCGTCGCTTTATTTATAGAGTATTTTTTCATTTTTTCAATTATACTAAATGGTTTGGCTCTTTGTGAAAAAGAGAGTTTTGGAAAACTAAACTAACAATTCCATTCAAAAGTTTATGTAGGTTAAAATGCTCAACCAATTTCTTAAGCCTACTTTTTTGTCAAACAGCCGTTGCCTGTTGCCAATACTGTGACTGAGGTTAAAAGATATTTTCACCAATTATCATTGCTACATGAGCGAAGATATGCGCGATAAATGCTGCCTCAAGTCCTTTCTTCCAATACAACCATCCAAAAAATAGTGCTGCGCTTGAATTTCCAATTAGCACGTAGGTGAGCAATGCTGCTGATGGATTTGGAACAGCAGTAAAAACAATTGGAAGATGACCAACGGCAAATAAAAGGCTTGAAAACAAAATTCCCATCCAATAGGCTGAACTGCTTAAACTCTTGGTTATTTTAAAAATTATCCAAACAACTAAGGTCATAAAGCCAAAACGCAACAAAAGTTCTTCGGTAAGTCCACCATAAAGAAATCTGGCAACAGTTGTAATTTTAATTTTATTTTCAAGCTCAATAAACTCTAGCGGAAGTGAAGATTTAAAAATAAGTCCATTTATTGTTATCAAAACACCGGCAAACAAGCCAAATAAAACACCAAACTTAACTTGCTCTATTGGTTTAATTTTAGATTGTTCAACTTTGAGTATTGTCGATATTAAAGGAAGAGTAAGGCCAACTTTATCATACAACAATGTGCCAACCACTACAGCTATCAATAATAAAATTGTTGGGTTTATTAAAATTAAATATTTGATGGCTTGAGGAGGTATTTCATCCAACACTTCTTTCGGCAAACTATCGAGCGGTATCTCTACTGTTAGCATAGAAATTACACCAAGTAATCCTAGTGCGAAAAGCGTTAGGCCTATTTTAAATTTGTTATTCATGATTTTTTCACTTTTTGGTTTGTTCACTTTTAGGTGCAAATATCATTTTACGTTATCGAGATATTTCGTCGACAAATTTTCTTAAGAAACCCAAGCCCACATCCCAACTTCCATAACCACTAGTGGTGTTAATATGACCTGCGTCGCCAATAGCAATAAGTTTACTGCCCCAGTTCTTTGCAAAATATTGACTTCTTTTTACTGTGGCCCAGTTGTCGTTTGAACTAGCGATTACAAGTGAGGGAAACGGAAGTTTCGATGTAGGAATAGGAATGAAACTTTCTAACGACAAGTCTAAATATGGATTTTCCAAATCAGGAGGAGCCACAATAAATGCTCCTTTCACCTTTGCATCAAAATATTTTGCCCATTGAGCGATAGCAATTCCGCCCATGCTATGCGATATTAACACAACGGTTTCTGGATCAAATTGCTTAACTGCCTCATTGATCGCATTGATCCAATCGCTACAAATTGGCTTGTCCCAACTCATTTGTAAAACGCGATGACAATTAGGCAATTGCTTTTCAAAATATGTTTGCCAATGACCTTCATCAGAGTTGCCATATCCAGGAAGAATCAAATATGTTTTCTCGACTTTCATTCTTTTTTTCGTTAAAGTACTTATTTTAAAAAATATTAGAAAGCCATTTTATTGCTTGCAAAAAAAAGGTGGTTTGGAAAGTTATCCAAACCACCTGTCGCAATTTGAAATTGCACAGCTTTTTATCCTTTAGGAGCAGTTTTATTGAACATATATCTGGCAATTTTCCATTCACCATTTACCTTTTCAAATACAAACAATTCTCTATTTGCTTCTGGAGCTTCAACACCATTTGCAAGCACCTTAACTGTCCCTTTCGAACTTGTAACTGCAAAAGCCATATTCTCTTCTACCTGAATTTCTTCAATGAAGAATTCAATGTTCAGTTGTATTTGTGAGAAGACATATTCGTATGATTTTAAAATTCCTTCGGATCCAATGCCTGAAGGAGCTTCCGTTGGCATAAAAATACCATCTTTGGTATATAAAGACTGAGCTAATTTTGCATCAGAAGTGTTTAATGACTTTTTGTACTCACTTAATAGTGTCTCTATTTTTTGTTTTTCTTGCTTTTCCATGATTTCTAATTTTTCTTTTGAGTTAGTATTTAATTCTGTGTTTTCTTTTTGATTGCATGAAGCCATTGTTCCAATGACCAATACAGCTATAACAAATCGTTTCATATTAGTTTTGATTTTGTTTAATCCACTCTTCTAATGAGGAAAATTTTTCAGTAGAAATTTCTTTAGCCAATTGAATTTGTGCTTCCGAATTTGGTCCCATATAAGTATGTTCTTCAAAGTACGCCATCATTTGGGCAATTTCTCCCGCTCCTTCAAAAAAGCTTGAGAATACTTCCACTGGAACTTGATTAAAGCTATATTCTTTCCCAATAGCCTTGAAAGTATCCAAAATATCATTGAAGCTTTTGAGTTCTGTGGCGAGTGATAAATAACTGCCATTCCCAACTTTTTCAGGATTTAAAAATGCACCCGCAACTACTTTACCTAAGTCCTTGATATCCGACATGTGAATTCCTTTTACTTTAGGATTAATAGGAAGTGTCCAACCAATTGAACCATCTTGCTGCTGCTGTGCAGCTAATTGTCCTGTGAAATTTTGAAAATAAAAAGGAGGCTGTACAAATGTGTAGTTTTGGAATCCAGCGCTTTTCACCAATTCGTCAACCTTTGCTTTACCTGTAAAATGAGGAACATCAAATTTTCCATTGCTTATCTTTTCTACATTTGGAAGTGTTGACCAAATAAAATGATTTACACCTGCATCTTTAGCTGCTTGTATTGCTATTTTACCTTGTGCAATTTCGTCAGCGCCTTCCCAAAAATTAGTAACAACAAACACCCCGTAAGCACCCTTAAAAGCATTTGTTAACGATTGTAGATTAGTTAGGTCACCTAAAACAACTTCATCGGCATTTCCATTGTATTTATCAAGGTTACGTGTAATAGCTCTTACTTTAAAAGAGCCATTCTTTTTTAAAGCATCAACCACCCCTTTACCTTGCAGTCCCGTTGCACCTACAACAGCAATTATTTTCTTTTCCATTTTGTAATGTTTTTTTAAGTTTAACAACATTACAAAGGTGAGGAAGGTGAAAGGAATTTACTTATAAGATATCTTAAGAAATAATCTTAATGTATCTTAAGATGCTACAATTTTCTTACGTATGGCGCTAAGAAATTCGGGCGTTATGCCAAGGTATGACGCGATTTGCACATTACTTATTCTATTGAAAAAATGTGGGTATCGTTGAACAAAATCAAGATATCGCTCTTCGGCAGTAGAGCTTATGTTCTGTAAAATTCTATTTTGCATGCTAACCATACCGTTTTCCGCAAGAACCCTGAAAATGCGATCGAATTTAGGGTATTTTACAAATAGATTTATTTGATCTTCTTTTTTACATTGGAGAATAATGGAATTTTCAATTGCTTCAATATAAAGTTTGCTTGGTTTTTCTGAATGGAAACTACCAATGTCACCAACCCACCAATTTTCAACAGAAAACTGAAGATTGTGTTCCTTGCCTTTATCATCAATGGTATATGTTCTGAAACAACCTTCTATTATAAATGTATTTTCTTTAGAAATGTCCCCCTCTTGAAGAATAAACTGCTTGCGCTTAACTCTTCGTTCTTTAAAAATTTCTTCCACAATAAATTTCTCCTCATCATTTAATGGAATAAGCTTTTCAAAATAATCTATTAATGGTTTTGTCGTCATTTTACAATTGGCTATAACGGTTTCAGATTTTTAGTCCTGCGTGTATTTTATTCTATTTGTCTGCACGTTTATAATGAAGTTGTGCAAGGCCTTTGTCAAACTGTTTTGTCGATAAGAGTTCTAATTTTAGTTCAGGTCGACCGTCATTAAAAAGTTTAATACCGTCACCTAGCAGAATTGGAATAACTGAAATTATAAACTCATCTACTAAATTATTTTTCATTAACTCATTTGCAATTTCTGCTCCACCATCACAATAAATATTTTTACCCTGTTGGCTCTTTAAGTGAGCAACAAGTTGAGAAAGGTCATCAGTGTAGAACTTAAAATTTCCGATCGAAGGTGTGGCAGTTCTAGTCAGTATGTATACGTCTTTCTCTGTGTGTGGATATTCGTAACCCATTGCAATTACCTTTTCATAAGTTTTTCTGCCAATTATTACAGCATCAACAGATTTAACGAAGGCATTATAACCATAGTCTTCGCCTTCTTGTTCAACCATTGATAAAAAATCAAGTGAGTTGTCTTTAGTGGCAATGTAGCCGTCTAAACTCATTGAAATATATAGAATTACTTTTCTGTCGGTTATCATTTTATTTTTTGTTTGTTCTTGATGTATTGATATAAGTTGACCGATAACGTTTTGCAGCTTGGCGAAGTGGCGGATTTAGAAGCACTTACTTTCATTTTAGCACTAATGTTCATTTGAAAACCAAATGTTCAATTTAGGACCGAACCCGCCATTTTGCCAAACTGCTATTGTGCGTTCTTTTTTCTATTTCATTTCTAAATCAGCCCGTTCATATTGATTTGTTCCTCTCTGTGAACGTTTCAATTTCCAATGTCTCATTGCGTCTTTGCTTGATAGTTCTAAATTGTCTGCCAAGAATGCTCGCATATATCGATTGTATTCAAATTGAGGGTCAATTTCGCTGATATAATCTTTGTCTTTTTTTAACTCATTTATTCTTTTCCATTCAATGATAGCGTCACCAAGTGTCTTACCAAAATTTTCCTTTATCCATTTCATAAATATCAAATTAAAGGAAAAGTGAGGACCAATCTCCTGCATAAAAAAACTTCTAACATTCTCTCCGTTTGTATAATTGTCAGTAATTTCACTTTTAAGAGTTAATTTCTCTTTGCTCCAATCAAATTTCGATTTTGCTTTTGACTTTGCTGGTTCAATTCTATCAGTTTTACCTGTCAGAATATAATGCCTAATTCTGTCTGATATTTCGATCTTTCCACCCGATGTTGAAATACCAATTCGTTTACAAAAGTCTACAAGTTCCTCTTTCAACCAATAGAAATCATTGAAGTCGGCAAGTGAAATATCTCTGTCTAAAGTCGGTCTATTCTCCATATTTACGGTGTCTTTTAAAATGACGCACAACATTTATCCTTACGCATTGCGTCAATCTCCGCATTATATAATTTGCTTTTTTCTTTTAGAAAATGCAAACTAATCTGTAATGCAGGCAATGCTTTTCGCATATTTGTTGCTAATATATCGCATTTTGTTAAGGTACAACTGCAAGCCAAAAAAGAAAAATTTAAACGTACAATTAACCGAATAAATCTACGGATAATGAAGCTTCTTCCGCTGCAACAATTGAATATCAGCGGAAAGACGATAAATATTTAAGTTTGATACTCGTCTTTTGCTGTTCTTTATGTCTACTTTTCTAAAATAATTGTTTGAATTTATGTCTATATTTCTAAAGTGTAAATATGTTTTAATTAGCAAACTATCTCGAGTTTTTTCTTGTCTTGCGTCTATACGAAAGCCTTTTCCTGAAATTCGCTCGCAAGGATGTATTGGGCGTGAAGTCAAATGTGTTTCGAACAGAGATGGCCAAAGGCTCATTAACAATAACACAACTTTAAAGCAGCTGGTTAATCTTTGGAATTTCTTCAAAAGCTACCAGCTGCCGCATCACCTTGGGGTTGGTTACTGCATTATATTTTCACTTTTAATAAACTTAAAAACTTTATCACCTGTTTTTACAAAATAGATACCGCTCGATAATTTTTCAATATTTATAGTACTGCCTTGACCTACAAGTACAACAGATCCGAGGTTATTATAAATTGTGTATTCCAATGAAGAGTTTAAAATGTTAGTTGAAGACAATAGCTGCAAAACATCATTCGCCGGATTAGGAAATACTGTGAAATTAACTTGATCATAAATTTCTTGTGCAACACTTAGTTGTGATAACAGCCCTTGCAAAAAAGGCGTTATTTGATCGGACATTGCTTTTTGCCCTGCAATGGTTGGATGCCAATCTTCTCCATAAGGACCTACATTGGCTTTAAATTCAAATGGATAAACGTTTTTGTCGCCCAAAGCATCTCGATAATCGACTATAGAAGTAATATAATTTCTCCATCGATTAAGCTGATTTAATGGTGTGTAAACACTGAGGGAATTACCAAATGCGCAAACTATTTTTGTTGAAGAACCATAAGCATCTCTAAGCTTTTGAATAAATGCTATGTACTTTCCAACGTAAGCTGAGGAATCTAACATTTTGTCGTGAGTAGTTCCCCAAGCGTTTTCGGATGCAAAATCATTAGTCCCAAGCAAAATCACTATAATATCTGGTACATATTCAGCATGATTCCAAGCAGAGTTGCTTTCGTCGGGATGAATCCGATCATATATATCAGGCAGCACCCCTGAAGTAGAAGCGTTATTATTTCTATACATTCCTTTGCCCGAATAGGCGGTGCAATGATATTGAACGCCTAAATTCCTGGAGGCCATTGCGCCCCATGCATAATAATTATCTTCATTCACCGAATGAAAACCTGGCGTGTCATTGGGGTTAACATAAGATTTTTCATTTCCGTACCCGCACGATCTGGAGTCGCCTACTATTTCCATTTTAACAGAAGGAAGTGGATCAGGACTAAGCAGTGTGCCATCAGTAAAAAAACCTTTAAATGAACATTTACCTACGCTCGCTTCGGTTCGTTTGGTAATTTCAATTGTGTGCTCAGTATTGCTGAGTTTGCTGGCCAATAAATATAAGGTATCACTTTTTTTCACTTCTAACTTATTTACCCGTACGCCATCAACAAGCACATTGAAATAATTTGTTTTAGTAGCTCCCCCTGTTGCAAAATCCTTAATAACGGCCTTGATTTCAGTACCTTTAAATTTCGTGGAAATACTCACTCCCGACCAAGAAAAGTAATATTGCGCAGAATTACTCTTATCTAATCTGCCCTCATATTGAATAGAAGAATGATTAGCCGGATAGAAATTATTTTGCGCAAAAATATTAATTGCGGTAAAAATAACTAGGCATGTTAAAAAATTAGACTTTCTCATAGGATTACATTTATCATTTAACTCTCACTTAATAATTTGTTTTGAATTTCATGAACCAAAATCATCGAGTCAAAGAAATGCAATTATAACCCTATCGTAAAGCGAGAAAAAGCTCATGAGTAAGCCCAATTGACCAACAGAATTCGCACATAATTGAAAATCAAAATATTACAACTCAATTACTTTGACCACAAGGGGGACTTAATAGGGGGTGCAAATCATACTTTTTTTCAATAGTCAGTATTCCGTCACCACTCAACAGACGACAATCATTTACTGTAATGAAAAAAAATCAACGCACTAATTCTTTAAAACAATATAAGCATTCAGGGAAGTTGCAATTAGCAACCATAAAAAATAAGGCAATATAAAAGCCGACTTATATTTCAACACTGGCCACAAACTAAAAAGAAAAAAAGTGACTAGAACAGTGAGCGCCACTATGAGCACTAAAGCCACAACACTTTGATGAAAATAAAAGAAAGTAGGATTCCACAGTACGTTTAAAAACCATTGAACTACAAACAAAAGCACCAATAGTTTTTTGCTTTGCTCCAGCTCCCACCAATAGGCCATGTAAAAAGAAAAACAAATCATTATGGCTGTCCACGCCGCACCAAATACCCAGCCGGGCGGAGTCCACGGCGCTTTATTCAATTGCATGTACCAGTCAGAAGGCACACCTTTTCCTGTAAAAAAACCACCCACGCCTAGCGCTGCAAAATTGATCACCAGAAAAACAATTACCCGAAATACCATAGCGCCATTTTTACTAAAAGTAACACAATAAAAAATGGTAAGCATTCAAATGAATCTCATAAATATTGAACAAAAAAAAATCGGATGGAATTTTACTTCCACCCGATTCATCAAAATAAAAATCCTCCCAACTAAAACTTCTCCACCTTATTATAAAAGATGTTTCCGTTCATATATTCCACCTGAAGAATATACATTCCTTCCGCTAAATTTTCTCCAAAGCCTCCATTCACATTTTGAACAGAGAGCATTTCTTTTCCTTGCAGATTATACATTTTAACTTGCTTTACATCATCTGCAGAACTTAAAAAGAAAGCACCGTTTGACGGATTAGGATACACCACCACTCCTTCTTTAATTACAGCTTTCGCAGAAGTTGTGCTAATCACAAACACCACATCGGCCTGTGCCGGAGATAAAATAGATGCCACAGGTTTGCTGTCCCACACAAAAGTATTCGGCACTTCAAAAGGTGTTAAGGTAATGGTTTGCATGGCTACATCGTATTGAATTCCATAATCGGAAAATCCATGATCAATAGAATTTCCATCCCACAACAATGCTGCTTTATCTCCGCCGATCACCATTCCTGTTACATCACCATTGGCATTTTCCTGCAACAAATATCCTTTGCTATTGAAAGTAAAATTGAATTGCGTAGTTTTTTTAGCTGTGAAACCAGAGGAATACATCAATTTATTTCCATTGGGTAAAGTGAGAGAAAGCGCAGCTGTTTTTACATCAGGAGATAAATCTTTGTAAACTACATCCGCAGTCGATCCTTTGGACGGCATAATGATGGTTCCTAAAGCCTGATTGCCCGTACCCGACCAGTTAGCATGTATATCCACCGCCGGCGTAATGGTACTGATACTAGGCGCGTACCAACCCATTGCCGGCGAGGCTTGATTGTAATATTTCACATAATCGAGAGTGCTTATTTTGCCAAAATTCTGCAAGCGAATGTTTGGTCCCGAAGGATCACTGGTCACAATTCTTTTGTTCGTTTTATCAAAGTTCACCTGAGCTTCCGTGAATCCATAAATTTTTGAAGCAGTAAGGTAAGGCTCAAAATTCCACACTTGAGAATATGTATGTGACGCCGTTCCACTGTTGGTCATAAAATCCGTCATGATCCAAATTCCTGCTTCTTTCACAAAAATAACCTGACGATTGTGCGTTACATCTGTAACAGTAGCTGCAGTTCCATTAATGGCGGCATAACCTTTATCAAAAGTTCCTTCCACAAAATCTTCAGTAGATGAATTGTAAAATCGACTCGCAATTGGCGTTGAAGCCTGAGCATTTAAATAGTTGTTTTTAAATTGCGATTTACCATCAACAATCACCGTATTCGCTTTTAAAGAAGAACCTTCACTAATGTATCCTCCTTGCGTGGTTAAGTCACCATAATAATCAGGAGGCCCATCGGTAGCGATTAATTCCCGACCAAAGGCCACCACTTGAATGCTATTGTTATCGCCCATTTTATGTCCGCGTGCCGCACGACCTGCCATAAAAAACAAATAAGCATCGTCAATTTTCCACCCTTGTCGCTGCGTATAATATCCGCTGTAAGGAAATGAAATAGAAGTAAAATTCGGCGCAGGAGTTTTTCCGTTGAAAGCATTTACAATTTGTTTGGATAAAACATCCGACGAAGCCGCAATTGTTTTTTTATAGGTATCAGCAACGGTAGTGCTCGTCCACACGTTAGGTGCACCACTGTGCGCACAATTCCCCACTAAAGGCTGAGCCATCAACGGTGTTTTCAAAGCCCACAATAGTCGGTAAAAATCATCTACTCCATTCGACAGTAAAGCAACAATGGGCATTGACGACCTTCCTGCCGAAGCTGCCAAGTCCACCAAATCGCTCATTTTACCAGCATCCGTTTGATTGTAATTGAAAGATTGCTCCAAAAACCCACCATCTTTTGCGCACATTGTTTTCATGTAATCGGTCAATCCCGCAACTGTTTCCGACTCTACTGCTGCTACCGATTTAAACTCGGGAAAAGCAACACACATCATCATTAGCGAATACAATCCGTTGAAACGTTGGTTGGGAACTTTACCTGCATAGCGATAAACCGATAATAAAACATCAGGGTTGTCGGCTACTAAAGCAGCAGCAATATTTGATAGTTGTTTTGCAGAAATGCACTTGGTGTTTTGTGTTGTTACTTTGGCTCGCACGGTACTAATCACTCCATCCCATGCCGATATTTTACTTTCACCTGGAAGATTTTTAGCTAACACACCCAAGCATTTCACGATGTTGGCTACTCTATCCCCTTGCCACAAAACTTCCTGTGCACCGAGCGAATAATTTGGAGAATGCAATTTTTGATCTGCTGCCGACAATGCCTTGAGCAAAGTTTTTTGTCGCACTGAAAAATCACTCGACACCTGCATGTATTTTTTCAAGTAAATAGTATCAAACATTTTATGATAGGTTGCAGGCAGTGTAACAAACATCATCCAGCTGGCGATGTCACCATCATTATCAGAAACACCTGATGGCGGATTGGCCATCCAGTTTACATCTTTAGGAGTTTTGTAGGGTGAATTGGTGATTCCATAATAATCATCATAACTAGTTGATCCGGATGTATACGCTGAAGGCGTCATGTTTTCCACCAGCATTTTTGAGAAGTTAATGTAATACCCATTCTGACAATTGGAATGCCAGTTGAACTGACCGAGATTCAATCGTCGCAAACGATTCACCACCGTATCACGCCATACTTCCAACGCAGCATCGTACTTGCTGGCCGATACCAAAGCGGAAATGCTTTTCATATCCGGACGGGTTAAATCAATCAGTTTAAAAAAATCGGCAGTGGCTGCAGGAACCTGCGAAAAAGCTTGCGAGGATGCAACAAACAATAAAATTGCGAATAGTATTTTTTTCATGTAATAAATTTTCACTTTAAATTTTCTCCTTATAAACAACACAACATTTTAGGTATTAGATCCTGAAACAAGTTCAGGATGACAAGTGTTGACCATACTCTTGAAGTAATAACCGCTAATGTCATCCTGAACTTGTTTCAGGATCTATGAACATCCAAAAAGATGTTTTTTCATTTATTTCGTAATTAACAGTTTAACAATTTCTGAATTCAGTTTAACGAAATACAAGCCTGAAGAAAATTCTTGCACGTCAACATACATCGACTTAATATTACTTACGTTATGAGAATAAACCACTTGTCCAACTGCATTCAAAATAATTACTTCTGCATCACTCTGATTTGAAAACTCTAATGAAATACTTGATGTAGCCGGATTGGGATATACTTTAAAATTACTCGCCTGTGCCAACTCCTCGCCAACACCAGTTGTTAAATCCGCCAAACGATTGGTGAGCTGATCCTGATATAGTGATTGCGGACTCAATGTTGCACCCTTCCCTACCCCTTCCACAATATCCACAGGATCAGTTTTTGCAGCACTGCCCGTTGCATTTTCTTTGGTGTACACTGCATTTCCTGCTCCCGAAGTTCCTATGGCATACCCATATCGGCTTTGCTGAGTCCAAACACAATAGGCTTTTGATCCTGCTGATGTAATATTCCAATAAGCCGTATGCGTGGAAGTGAGACGATGTTTCGGATCAGATCCATAAGGGCGGTAATAGGCATAAAAACCACTGTTTTCAGTGTAGCAATTGTCGATCAAATTGGATTGACTGAAATGCATGTGATGATCGCTACCATAACCTGAAGTGGTCATGTTGCCCGTATTTCCGCACTGAAAACCCGATTTAATATCCTTGCATTTGTAATACACATTACCCGAACACCACATGCTGGAAAACACAAATCCGTGACGAACATTAGTAGATGTTGAATTGCTAATTAACACTTCATTGGCCGCCGCTCTGAAGGCATAACCATTTCCACCGCCTCCACCATATTGCGCATAACGCATCGTGCAATTATCTACAGTTACATTTTTTGAATTCTGAACTAAAATACCGTTGGATAACATTTGGGATTTAGAGCTAGTGTTGGTGGATGGCTGATAGGTAGATATATTTTTCATCCAGCCATTCACCACAGTACTCATACTAATGACATAAGAAGAATGACTATTATAAGCTGCCGTACCGGAAGTAGTATAATCCTCTTCTCCAAAACCTGTAGTGGCAGGGTTTTGAATATTGGCAATTGAAAAATCTAGCAAGCCCACTTCACTAATCATTCCGCTCAATTTAAATACACAGGCTGCATCACGTGTTTTAAGGGCATAACGCAGAGGCACATCAATGGTGATGGTTTTTTTTGCAACATCTACTGCAGTAATATATCTGCAATACATCAAACCTCGTAAGCTTGATCCAAAACCAATCCAATCTGTTTCTTTATGCTCGGTGATCCACGCATCACTAATTGAATTTCTTACCATTACCAAATCACCTACTGCAAATAAAGAAGCATTATCTACCGATAACACATTTACTGGATTCATCACATCTTTAGTGAGTAAAGCTTTTGAAGTTGGAATAGTTGTCCACGATGCCGATCCAGTTACTTTAATAATCGACTTACCATTCATTTGATAGGTATTGTTAAGAATGTAGGTTTTACCAATGCCATCCCCTTTTAAATAAATATTGCTTTTGCTAATTCTCAAGGCTTGAGCATTCGATCCAGGATCAACTTTATAAGTTCCCGCTGGAAGATAAACCACTCCACCATTGTTGGTTTGCGCATCATCAATGGCTTTTTGAATAGCTGCGGTAGCATCCGCCGCTCCGGTTTTATCAGCGTTATAGGGCGCTTTGCTAACATCAAACACTTTTCCGCTTGGCGCTGGTATAGCTACCTCACCGCGCTGATAGCCAGCGTATGAAAAATCCTGCAAAAAAGCATCGGTGTAAAAATTTGAATCTACTGGAGGTTTCCATGATTCAGGATAATACTTACTCGTCCAAGTTTGTGCTTGAACAAGCATTTGACATAACGCTAAGATGGATGTAAAAAGTAAAGATTTTAACATGTCTAAAAGATTAATTTATTCCCTTTAATAAGCCCTTTAGAAGAATACCGTTTGTCGAGAAGGAAAGGTTGGGTAAGACCTGTTTTTTTTGAACCCCCTTCGTCTTATTGATTTTTAACACTTGGCACAGTTTATGAAAACACCAGAACACTATTACCTTAAAATCAATTTTATGAAAAAAACAATTTTACCATGTTTGGCATTTTTATGCATTTTCTTATTCTCTTGCAGCAAAGAGAAAACACCAGCGGAACTTCTACAAAAAAAATGGATCGCCAATTCTCAGGAATTACTAGGAAGTACTATTCCTTTAACCGATGGTTCGTATTTAAAATTTAACAGTACAACAACAGGTGAAGATTACAAAGGTTCAAACAAAACTACCGGAGCTTTTACTTACACACTTAGCGAAGCAGGCACTTCTTTAGCGATTGTGGATGCCGACAGCAATGGAGGTAATTACAATTACACGTGGATGGTGGAAACACTCACATCAACAGACTTAACCATAAGCGCTAATTTAGGTGCCTTTGGTGTAACGCGAATTAAACTTTCTGCTGAGTAAATGCAGTAAATAAAAGTCGATGGACCATCAAATTATCATGGAGAACAAAAAAGAAAATATTGTGTATTATAAATTGAATTAAACTTAATCTTCACAATAGAACTTTTTAAAATGGACATCAGTCGACCGACTGATGTCTATTTTTTTATCGTTTACTAAAAGTCCAACATTATTTTTCTTGCGATGGCACTATAATTTCTATTCCATTGAATCGAACAATTTACGATTCACGGCACAATCCGCCCCCATTTTCTCGTCCCCATTTTCTAAAAATATTCCTTTCCTAAAGAATTATTTTTAGAAAAGCCAAAGGATTAAACTTTAGATATCGTCAAATCAATTAATGATTAAACTAAATACGATGATAAAGAAATTACTTTGTACATCGCTCGCTTTGGAAAACAATTTGTGCAAAGCACAAACAAACCCAGCCAGCACCGATTTTTCACAAAACACAGCAGCAACAAGAAGTCCACCAAAGACGATGACTGTGTTAGCAAATTGTCAAAAGAAAGGTATTCAACTAACTATATATATGTGAGTACAACAGGAATCCTTACTTACCCAAAAGGCATTTTTACAGGAGTTGATAATTCACTTAATAAATGCCAAACCAAAGAATGTTCAAATTATATTAAATACATTTTAAAATGAAAAGGATAAAACTAATTAGATTAACAGCCGCTATTGTTTTACTGTGCTTTAGCCAAGCGAACTCTTTTGCACAGAAATATACCATTCACTCAGAATATGGCAATTTATCGGAGTGTGATACAATGTCCAAAGGTCCTATACTATTGTGGTGGGATAAAGATTTCCCTTTGCCTAAGGCAAAAATGATTTTGGATAGTATGAAAAGTTATATGGATGAATGCCGTAAGGACTTAAATATGAAATACCCCCCTAATGTTTTAGCTGGTGCTTATGTTAATGTTTATGCTTATAATACTAATTGCTATTTGTCGAAATTTGTAAGTGGTTATGGTGTTGGAACAGAAAATGCGTCAAATGCCTATCGAGGCCCCTTTTTTTCATCAAGTGCTGACTATTTGCCATCTAACTATGGAAATATGGCACATGAAACATTCCATTTAATGCAATACAATCAAACATCTCCTGGATATGTATATTCTGGTAATAGTATGTGGTACACCGAAGCCTGTGCAAGTTTTTATGCAATAACAAGGTATCCTACACTTGACGCTGTGTATGCTGGTGCTTTAGCTTTAAGAAAAATACCTCAAGTACCAATGTGGTTATCTTATGAAAACCTACGTGCTTCTAGTTATCCTGATAATTGGCAAAGGAATGTACATCAATATACAATGGATCTATTTTTTCAGTACATGTATACTAAGAAAAATGTCTATAAAAAGATTTTTACTGAAGGTTATTATACCGGCACATCTTTACTGCCACAACAATATATTGCAAGTAAAGTAGGTATTAACAACCTAAGAGCCTATTTTACTGAATTTGCTGCCAAGATGCATAACAATTTTGATTTCTTAACAGCAAGTCAATTAACGGAGGCTCAGTATCACTGGAACACATATTCTGATTCAAAAGACGTTAATGAATTCACTCAAGAATTTACTGACAAAGGAACAACTGGTTGGTTTACACCTAGTAGTGATAAAGTTACAACTGGCTGGTCGTTCAATACATACAAAATATCTAATACTAAAAACACTACTTATAAATTTGAAATTAATGGTTCTGCTAAAGGTTCTTATGGTGATGCTTCACATTTTAAAGGGAAAATTTTAGTGAGAAATTCCAATGGAAGTGCTAAATATTACGATGTACCTATGAATAATAATATTCAAGGAGAATTAACTCTTGCTGTAAGCTCCAAAGATTATGAAATTTACTTAATCGTTGCGTCCGTGCCTGACAGAATGGATGATGATAAGGCTGAATTTCAAACATATAATTATCAGGTTAAGATAAGCCCTTTGTATTGTGTTGCAACCATCACATCTCCGAGTAACTCATTCTGCACTGGTGGATCTGTTGTATTAACAGCAAGCACTGGAACTTCTTACAAATGGTTTAAGGGAACAACTCAAGTTAGCACAGCAGCAACGTATAAGGCAACTGGTGCAGGATCATACACTGTAGAAGTTACAAATTCAGCAGGTTGTATAGCAACATCGGCTGTAAAAAAAATAACAGTAAATGCATTACCAACAGCCACCATCACATCTCCTAGCAATTCTTTCTGCAAAGGCGGCTCGGTTGTATTAACAGCAAGTACGGGAACTTCATACAAATGGATGAACGGAACAACACAGGTTGGCACAGCAGCAACGTATAAGGCAACTGGTGCGGGATCATACACAGTAGAAGTAACAAATGCATCAGGTTGTAAAGCGACATCGGCTGTGAAAAAAATAACAGTTTCTGCCCCAACAGCAACCATCACATCTCCTAGCAATTCATTTTGCAAAGGTGGCTCGGTTGTATTAACAGCAAGTACAGGAAGTTCATATAAATGGATGAACGGAACAACTCAGGTTGGGACAGCAGCAACGTATAAAGCAACTGGTACGGGATCATACACTGTAGAAGTTACAAATGCAGCAGGTTGTAAAGCAACATCGACTGTTAAAAAAATAACAGTAGATGCATTACCAACAGCAATTATTACATCTCCTAGCAATTATTTCTATGCAGGTGGTTCGGTTGTATTAACAGCAAGCTCTGGAACTTCTTACAAATGGTTTAAGGGGACAACTCAAGTTGGCACTGCAGCAACGTATAAGGCAACTAGTGCAGGATCATACACTGTAAAAGTAACGAATGCAGCAGGCTGTGTAGCGACATCGGCTGTAAAAAAAATAACAGTATATGCATTGGCAGTAGCAAAAACCGCATCTCCAAGCAATTCTTTATATGAAGTTGACTCGGTAGCAGTAACAGATATTGAAGAAACAAATTTATCTGAATCAGTAACAGTTTACCCAAATCCATTTACTGATATCGTTCGAATAGATTTGAATAGAAACTCTGCAGCAAAAGTAGAAGTGTTTAATTCATTCGGTCAAATAATGTATAGTCAAACCATTGAGAAGTTGAATTTAGAAATTAATTTAAACCACTTAACACCAGGTATTTATTTGATACAAATCACAACAAATAATAGCGCCATTACAAAAACAATCATTAAACAATAAAAATGTGAAATTTAACTACTATTGTTTTGTCGCAATAACAATTTGCTGTATTGAGCGAGTTGTCCTTTGGTTAAGTTCCGCGTAGCAGTAATAGGTCGAATAGGCAAAGGGAATTTCACCCTAAGCCCCTCGCAGAACCATACATGATACTCTCGCATCATAAGGCTCATGTTATGCAATCACCATGAATAAGGTGACAACGACTAAATTCTATATCGCTCAGTGGTATAGTAAATTAGGTTGCTGTCACCATATTTATGAATAATAAATTTTATCATATTCTTTCTTTAGAGAATACGAAATTGTAGCAAATGCTATTGTTGACATAGCTATAAAACGATTGCTGTCCCCATTTATATTACTTAATGCATTGTATTCCTATCCATTCATAGTGCTAAGTTGATTATATTTGAGAAAGCTTAATATTCAAAAATCAGTCAGTGTTCTATGCAACTGTTTTCCGGAATTTTAAATAGAAATAAGAAGACACTCCCTGTCTCGGAACTGCTTTCCATGCCGCAAAAGCATTTCTTATTGCAAGACGCTGCCCCTCATTATTTATTAAATAATTCACTTGGATTCGTTTCTGCGTGCGATAAAAAGCATGTCCTTTCATTCGTTAATATCGTGGAAGATGCAGTGAATAGTATTTCCATTGTTGGAGAAATTCGCTTGTACAATAAAAAAGAAATTCAAAATAAACTTAATGTTACAACCAACGATGATTGTACTCTAGTCATTCTATCTTATTTGAAATGGGGAAAAAACTGCGTTACGCATTTCAACGGTGATTTTAGTTTTGCGTTGTGGGATGCCCCACATGAATTGCTTTTTTGTGCGCGCGATCATTTCGGACAACGCCCTTTTTTTTACAACATCTCTGCAGACCGATTCATTTTTTCAAGCAATTTACAAACGATTTTTGCAGATGATATTGTGTCTCAAAAAAAGAATGAAGATTGGATTTTAGCTTTCGCTATTGAATCTACAGTGGGCGCTACTGATACTATATACAAAGACATTCATCGATTAGAAGCTGCACAGTATATGGTGGTTAGCGCAAAGGAAGTGCTGATTGAAAAATATTGGGATTTAAGTCAAACAAAAGCTGTTCCTGTAACCTCGGTGCAAGATGCTATATTCAAATTCAAAGAGGAATTGCAAAAGGCTGTAGTTCGCCGTTTGCCGGCAGAAAATGAAAACACCAATGTTGCCGTGGAGTTGAGTGGCGGGCTCGATTCCTCAGCATTAGCTGCCTTTTCACAGCAGCATCTTTTGAAACAAAACAAATCTCTAACTGCGTATTCCGCTGTTTTCCCAGAGTCGCACAAAAATGCTTTTCCGGGTTTGTTCGATGAATGGAACAAAGCACAAAAGGTGGTAGATCACCTAAAAATACAAAAGCATTTTCCTGTAGACAAAGCGGCGACTTCTACCGCAGATCTTATCGATTACGAATTTAAAACATTGGGTTATCCTGGTCCTTTTAATTTTTCTTTGATGCAAAAAGCGTTGTACGATAAGTGCGCGGAAAATGGAGACGCTCTAATAATTTCGGGGGCTGGTGGTGATAACTGTGTGAGTCAGTTTGTTGTTGGAGAGTACTATTACACACTTGCTAAAGAACGAGGAAAAATTAATAAAATATTTTTGCAATTTAAAAAGTCGCAGAATAAAGCGGCGCTCCGAACATTACATTTTCTAGTTAAATACTATTTGAAAATGGATAAAAGAGCAGTGAAAAAGAGTTATGAAAAATTGTGGGCGTACAAACATGTAAATAAAAAACTCAAGGCCTACTCTACTATTAGGCAGAAATCTATAGAAGCCAAGTGTATTGGCGCAATGCATGATGTAAAACAACATACCTTGCATCAACTGACGAATTGTGGATTGGTGGATCGTTTTGAAACCTGTTACAACATGACCAACGCCCTTGGTATATCCTGTGTTTATCCATTGATGGATGTTGAATTGATTTCTTTTTATTACCATTTAAAGGATGAATGGAAGGCGAATCCCGAAATAAATCGCTTTCTATTTCGATCGGCAATTAAAGATTTAGTGCCTTCTGAAATTGTGCTTCAACAAAAAAGTTCCAACTTCATCACTATCCCTTACGTTCTTCTTGAAATGGAAAAAGACAAGCAGGAAATGAAAAATTATTTTCAAAATAACAATGAAAAATATTCGTACATCGACGCCATTGAACTTGAGAAATTCACCAACGTCAGTCCATCAGATGCATACGACCAACCCTATACTTACAAAGATTTAAGACGACATTGGCAACTGAGTTTATTTTTAAATAAATAGCATTGGCAATTTTTTTTTGAAACAATTTGTTTAGATTTATTCCACCAAACTTAATACAATAGACATACTGTTAATTAGCACCTAGATAAGCATCCTATGAAAACTGAAAACACAATAATTACCGAAAAAAAAACTTGGCAAACTCCTTTGTTTATACTTTTAGAAGTTGAAGAAACAGAAAAAGCACGTAGTGCATTTGAGACAACAGTCGCAGGTCCTTCTTAGTTTTTTTTATGCCACTGAATTTATCTCAGCTATATTTTGACAGCAGAATACTTAAGTCGCAAAAATACCACCACTTGTAATTCCTAATTTATGAGCATGTCGTGCAGGAACAAAAGTTCCGTTGATATTGAGCATGCCAATTTTGAGTAGCTCATTGTTTTTGCATAGCACCAATACTGTTTCTTCATGTTGCAGAATTGTGCCAGGCTTTTGTTGGCTACGTTCTGCAGTGTTCGCAACTATTTTGACATCAATTATTTTCACTTCTTTGTAATTGTAAAACGTTGTAGCTCCTTTGTTCCATGGATTACAAGCATTTACTAAACGTAAAATTTGCTGAGCGTTCATCTTCTCCCAATCGATAGTAACGTCATGAAGCAGAGGTCGTTTATAGTATTTAGAAATTTGCGACTTGTTTTGTGGCGCTGCAGTAGTTTGTTGTGAGATGAGTTGTATTACCCCTTCGATAAGAGTTTGTGAAAAAAGCAATTCTAAAAATCCAAAAGTGAAATGTGTTTCGAATGGAAAGGCTTTAGTCCACACTACATCTCCGTCATCAAATTTTTCATTGAGACGATGAATGCACAATGTAGCATTTTCAGCTCCTGTTTTTATTTGCCAAAATAAGGGATTAGGACCTTTGAATTCGGGCAAAGATCCAAAATGAATATTGAAAGTCTTTGGCAAAAGTGCACTGTTGATTTTTGTGATGTTGATGAGCTGAGAATAGCCCAACACAAACATAAAATCCAAGTTGTTGGCTTCGCACCACACGTAAATCGATACCGTATTTTCTATGGCAATATTTACAGAAGCGCAGTAATGATATATAATTTCAAAATCGCTTCCCATCCGATTGTTGTTGTCGGTATACAACACCACATTCACTTTATTTGCTTTCAGAAATTGAAGCAAAGGCAAACAATTTTTTGAGCCAGAGACAACACCTATAGTCATTTGCTAAAAGTAAAAAATAAAACCCACTAGGATCTAGTGGGTTTTATTGGTTCGTTTTGAATTGGTGCGTATTAATCGAATGTTGGAAAAATTCCGTCTGTGCAAATCATATAAGTAAGTGCAGTGAAGGGCATTAAATTATTGTGTGCTTGTCCACCTCCAACTGCAGAAACTGAACTTGGGTCGAGTGTTGATTTTTTGAAGTCGGTTGCACTACCTGGAAGATAAAATCCTAGTGGAGTTGCCGCCGTGGAGCTGTCAACCACCACTGCTAAATAGTTATTTGTTGGAACATTGGTGTTGGCATTTGTAGTTCCCGCAAGCACTGTATGGTTGTGTGGAGGCAACTGACTCGTATTAACAACCACTGTTTCTTGTCCTGCAGTTTGTCCAATTGAATATGGGCTTAGTCCACTTCCTTGACCGGCATTAATTGGTGCTCTTCCGCTTAAATTAGGGATGGCAAATGTGTTTACTCCATCTCCACCGTAGGTTGTGCCTATCAATGTAAAGAGCGCAGAGTAATCGTTAACCGACAACAAACTGCCATCACAAATGTGCCAGTTTTCAGGTGCATAATTTCCGGCATATGTTTTTATTTCTCCTGTATATGATTCCATGATATTTTTATTTTTGATGATAAATTCAAATGTTATTATTGTTTAGGTGGATAAAGGCCATTCGCTGCAATGCATATGTTTAGCGCTAATATTGGCACCCTGTTTTCGTGAGCAGCACCTGTTCCTGTAATATCTAAAGTAGCGGGGTTGAGATCTGTATTGGAACTCGGAGATGAATTGTAAGTATTCACAACAGCTGTTGGTACAAGCGCGAGAGTGGGTTGTGCAAGAACCTCTAAAGGTGCAGGAATGTTCAAATTAAAAGCGCCGGCGGTAGCTTGAGCTTGCAAATAGTGAAAGTGATTGGGCATTTGACTTGTGGTTAACGCAACATTTTCAGTTCCTCCAGCAACTCCTTGAGAATACGTTGTTCCTGATTTTGCTAATCCCGTCCCCACCATCATGCGTCCCCTTAAATCAGGAAGAGCAAAAGTAGTTGTGCCGTTGCCTCCGTACTTAGCACCTAGTAATGAAAAAAGTGCTTGATAAGCAGGAACGCTGAGCACTTGTCCGTTACATGCCAACCAGCCTGTTGGTATTTTTGAGAAAGAAAAAATTCTAATTTCTCCTATAAATGGGTCCATATTATTTGTTTTTAGTTGTAATTAAATTAATTTTTTTTGCTGTTTATTACGGTCTTACTGGATAAAGACCATCAACGCAAATGCAAAATAGTATTGGTAAATAGGGCGCTCTGTTTTCATGAGGCATATCGTTACCCGCAGCGCCAATAGAATTTGCAGCAAGATTTACATTTGTGTTTGGTGCACCAGCGTGCTGGTATCCTTTTCCAATTTGATTCGTTGATTTGGCAATTAAGTTGGATACAAAAGTGGTGCTATTAGGAGCACTTAGTGTTGCGGTATCAGGAGTTGTAGGGGTAATGCCACCGTACATCGTGTGGGCATGATTCGGCATTGATGTTTGATGGAGCGCAATGTTTTCATTTCCTCCAGTTGATGCAAATGAATAGTTGCTTCCGCCAGGTAAAGTTCCAGCACCAACAATTATTTCTCCATTTAAATTAGGAAGGTTGAAGGTCACTCCTGGTGTTCCTCCAAAATTATTTCCAATTACGCTGTACAATGCTGTGTTCGCTGACACTTGCAGTGTTGCTCCATTACAAGCAAGCCAACCTTGAGGCACAAAGCCAAAGGCAAAGCTGTTGATTTCTCCGATAAATGCTTCCATTAAAAATATAAGTTTAGGTTGTTGATTTGTGACAATGATAATACTATTTAGAAAACATAAAAAATGATTTCAAACTTTCTAAACGATCTGCTGCAGAGCAAGAATAAGGGCTTAAAAAAAATTGTCTTTTCATTGGAAAAACAAAGAAATAAAGTTAGCAATGTTGAATGAATGCAGCATCTCACTTTCATGATTTTTTAATCTCAAAAATTATTTCGCAATCAACAACTTAGTGATATCTGAATTTACTTTAACAAAGTACAAGCCTGATGGATAATTTTGAACATCAATATTCAATGACTTTACACCGTTAACATTTTGCTGAAACACCGCTTGTCCCAACGCATTTAAAATCACTACAGTATTGTTTATTGCACCCTCACTTACAAACTCCACAGTGATACTTGAGCTAGCCGGATTAGGAAAAACAGTAAACATTGTGTTTTGTGGTTCAACAGGATTAACTGCAGTAAATATATCAGCTAAGCGATTGTTCAACTGATCCTGATACAAAGATTGCGGACTCAAAGTTGCGCCTTTCCCCACTCCTTCCACTATATCCACCGGATCAGTAATTGTGGCCGATCCTGCTTTAGCTTCCTTGGTGTATACTGCACTCGCTGTGCCGGAAGTACCAATGGCGTAGCCGTATCTACCTTGTTGCGTCCATACACAGTATGGGTTTGTGCCACCCGATGTGATATTCCAATAGGTAGAATGTGTGGCGGTGAGGTTATGCATCGGATTAGAGCCATAAGGAGTATAACTTGCATAAAACGCGCTATTCTCACTATAACAATTATCAACTAAATTAGATTGACTGAAATGCTGGTGGTGATCGCTGCCAAAGCCGTTGGTTTTCTCATTGCCAGTGCTGCCACATTGAGCACCCGACTTGATATCTTTGCACTTATAAAATACATTTCCCGAACAATACATTGAAGCAAACACTAAGCCGTGACGAACAAAATAGGAGGTACAATTACTGACCATAGTTTCATTTGCCGTAACCCTGTATGCATATCCATTTCCATTTCCACCACCATATTGAGCATAACTGAAACTACAACTATCAATACTTACATTTTTACTATATGTAACAATAACCCCATTCGACAACATATGCGCTCCAGTAGTATTGGAAGCGATTTTGTAAGTAGAAACATTTTTCATCCAACAGTTGATAGCACCATTAAATTTAATCATAAAAGCACCGTCACAATCGTAAGCTCCCGTTCCAGAAACGGAATAATCAGTTTCACCATAACCACTAGTAGCCGGATGTTGCTTATTCCCGATTGAAAATCCGCTTAAACCAATTTCAGAGATCATCCCTGTTGTTTTATATACACAAGAGCCATCACGCGTTTTCAAGGCATAACGGACCGGGACATCAATGGTAATTGTTTTTTTTACTGCATCAACCGCCTGTACAATTCTGCAATACATTAATCCTCCCAATGAAGATCCATAACCCAACCAAGCAGTTTCTTTGTGTTCATTGATCCACGAGTCATTAATGTAATTCCTTACAACAACCACATCACCCACTTTAAACAAGGAGGTATTATCAACAGGCAAAACATTGACAGGATTCATTATATCAGCTGTAAGAAGCGCTTTGGAAGAAGGGGTTGTACTCCACCCAGCATTAGCATATATACTAATAATGCTTTTACCTTTCATGGTGTATGTATTATTGTAAATGAAAGTTTTGCCCACTCCCGCTCCCTTAATTGAAATATTGCTACTGGTGATGCGTAAACAAAAATTATTACTTCCAGGATTTACCTGATAAGTCCCAGCAGGCAGATAAACCACTCCTCCTTTATTGGTTTGCGCATCATCGATAGCATTTTGAATGGCAGAAGTTGCATCTTTAACTCCTGTTTTATCGGCACTATAAGGCGCTTTGGTTACATCAAAAACTTTTCCGGCAGGCGCTGGAATGTCCACTTCTCCTCGCTGATATCCGGCGTAAGAATAATCTTGTAAAAATGCATCGGTGTAAAAATTCTTTGTGGTTGGCGCTGTCCAGTTGCTTGGATAATACTCACTTCTCCACGTTTGCGCCTGAACAACAATTTGAGTGATCAACAATGCTGCTGAAAAAAGTAATGATTTTAACATGATACTGAAATTAAATGATACCCAATCAAGTCCCCTTAATTTAAGATACCGTTCACGGGATTAAAAAGGTTGGGTGTTTGGAAAAATATTTTATTCCATCGTAAAAACGCAATCGAAAAACAGCACATTTACCTTATTTAATCAAAGTAACACTTCCTATTTTATTTTCTGTAGTAAGTCCGAAAAAAGTTCTGTACTTGTATTTTATTTTCCAAACATACACATCCATTTGCACCACTTCACCTTTATAAACACCACTCCATCCATGGCTAATATCATTGGTTTCAAAAAGCAATTCTCCCCAGCGATTATATATTTGCAAGTTAAATTCTTCCAAAGGCTCTGAACTTAGCGCATAAAAAGTTGCATTGGTTTCGTCGCCATTTGGCGTGAAGGCATTCGGAACATATAGCATTGGCGAACAAAATTCAACAACAGAAATAGTGTCGAAAGTACTGCAGCCATGCACGGAAATTAGCTGAACAGGATACAGTCCCTTTTCACTGATGTATGTCGACGAACTTGTTGCTCCATTCCACCACCTATATGCATTTGCATTTGTTTCAGCACTTATTTGTAAAATTTCCTCATCCCTAAAACAGTGCTGAATTTTTGTTGATTTCAATTTATCAGTATAGCGTTCTGAAATAACTTTTGTCGATTTACTAATCGCGCAACTTAAACCATTGGAAACCTTCACCGAATAATTTCCTGCTCTATTTATTTTCACAGAGGCAGTAGTGTCTCCTGTTGACCACAAAATAGATGACCCGTTAGTTTGCACAGAAATCACTGTTTCTTCACCTGCACACACAAAGAATTCCGATTGCAAATCTACTATGGGGAGCACTTCACTACTCCATTGTATCGTCACAGAATCAGTAGCCTTACATCCATTTTTATCAGTAACAACAACGCTATAAATCCCCGATTCAGACACCGAAATGGTTTGAGTGCTTAAATTGTTATTCCACAAATAGGAGAATCCAGCTCCTGCATCTAGCGTATTATCAACGCCTGCACAAATAGATTTATCGGGGCCCAAATCTACAACGGACATCGGATACAACAGCAAATTCACACTATCAGAAACTACACATCCGTTGGAAGCTATTGCCGTTAATTTGTGCTTACCAACAGCGGAAGTACTTATCGATTTGGTGCGCTCTCCCGAATTCCATAAATAATTCTCAAAATCGCTATTGGCTTGAAACATTGCTTTACCGCCACTGGCACAAATATATTTGTCGACACCCAAGTCAAGAGGAGGCGCCAACCTAATCACATCAATACTTTGCTGACGCGTACACACTCCTCCAATCCTCATATAAACGGTGTAATGCCCTGTAGATAAATTTTCAAAAAAAGAATTACTCTGATAAACAACACCATCTTAACTGTATTCCAATTGCACACCCGCTGGAGCTGAAGACATGATGTCAATTCTCCCCAGACAAGAAGGTTGAGATTGAACAGTCATTGAAATATTGACGCTTTGTATATTTATAGCATCCAAAAAATTCCCAACCGAATTTAAAGTACTCGCACTGGATAGAGAAGAAAAATAAAATCGAGTAATTGTTTGTCCTGCCGGAACAACATAAGTTCCAGTATAATATTTCCAGGCAGTATTTCCAGTACTGTAAGTACCTTGTAAAACATAAGGACCATCCGGAGGGCCAATTCTTAATTCCATAGCATCTACTCCATCGCGACCACGATGGGCAAAACCATAAGTAAGCGTTGTTCCCGGAATTGTAATAGCATCCTGATACAATGCTGCAACCTGATTGGCATTTAATTCAGCAAATTGAATACCTGAATACGAACTAACACCAAGAAATCCTGAATGCCATATTTCAATATTTTTGTCGGTGGCAGTAGTTTTCCAACCAGGAATATTCGCTTCATCAACGATAACAAGATCATTTCCGAATTTGGATCTAATATCCGGCGATTCAAAATCATAATTGGTGAGTTCAAAACTACAGCTAGCCACTTGTGCCGACAATAATTTTGCAAAAAACAAAGCTATCACAAACAACCGGTACTTTACCATCTCGTCAATTTTGAATACGTTCAAGTACTTTGACGATAATGGTATTTATTTCCTTCTCAAGATGACTTTTTTTTACAAAGGAAGTACTTCAGGATAAAGTACTAGGCGTTTTACTTTGCAACTTTTCATAAACGACAATGTTGGTTAAAATCAACATTAATCCGTAAATAAAATCTTCCACAGGAATTGTAAAAACACGGATGTTTAAAATATGATCGCTGTTGTATTGCACAATGGCCTCATCCAAACCCGAGCCGGTTAAAATACCATTGCTGATTAAAAAAGGAATCAACAGCAAAAAGTAGCTGATTAAAAATTGAGGAAAGGCGTTTTCATTTTTATTCATCAAAGGAAACAGCAAGAGCAGCGCTGCACAACAAATAAAAGTGATAGAGGTATACAATTGATGGTAGCTAAATATTCCAACGAAGAGCAGTCCTACAATCAACACAACACGAACAACAGCAGCAACTTTTGTCGACAATTGCCACTTCATTATTTTTAGACAATAGTGCGTAAACATGCAGGAATAAGGAATGCAAAAAAAGAAAAGCCATTCTTCAATGGGCAAAGAAAAAATATACCAACCCATCACGTACCTATCGTTGAAACTCCAAACGCCCAAGTCGGTAAAAACAATATCCCAGGCGATGAAAATAGATCCTGTAAGAAAAACCGCTGGCAAGAAGGACTTCCAGGTTTTTATAAATTGTAGTTTGGGATGAAAACTAAATAAAAATGGAATTAAAAAAACACCAATGTTTACAAGCAAGTAAGTGTAATGATCAGGAATCATTTAGATTTAGATAGTTTGAGTTCCTGATAAAAATACTTCAAAGGCACCAACAACATTCCAAAACATTCGCCTTCCTCCTTATTCAAATGCTTGTGATGCATTTTATGTGCTTTTCTGATGGCGCGCAAGTAAAAATTATTACTACGCTTTAAAATTGGTAAACGCTGATGAATAAAAACATCGTGCACCAAAAAATATGCGAAACCATAAATAGTAATTCCCAATCCGATAAAAAACAAAGGAGAAAAATTGTTGAGGGTGCCGAACAGCGTTAGCAAAAAGCCTGGTAATGCAAAAATGAGAAAAAAGAAGTCGTTGCGTTCAAAAAATCCAGGTTTAACCTGATGGTGATCTTTATGCAAAACCCACAGCAATCCATGCATCACAAAGCGATGTGTCAACCATGCAACACCTTCCATCAAAACGAAAGTGACTACTAAGAGAAGAAAGTTCATCATGCTATTAATTTTTTTTCAGCGTTGTATTTCAACTGCTGATAAATTTTTTCGAAGGCAATTTTAAACCAAAAAGTGTAAAGCTGCGGATTTTCTTCCAAATCTTTTTGAATTTCACATAGCGACAAATATTTGTATTCACAAACCTCATTACTATTCATCGCAATTTCACCGTCAAAATATCCAATGAGCACATGATCAAATTCATTTTCTTTCAAACCATTATTGAATTCGGTTTGGTAAACAAAAGAGAAAGATTTTTCCAAGTAGCAATCAAAGCCCATTTCTTCTTTCAAACGCCTATGCGCAGCTTTTAACGTGCTTTCACTAAAACGTTGGTGACTGCAGCAAGTGTTGGTCCATAAACCGCCAGAGTGGTATTTACTCAAAGCTCTTTTTTGCAAAAGCAATTCATTTTTATCGTTAAAAACAAAAATGGAAAATGCGCGGTGCAAAAGGCCCTTTTCATGTGCCTCCAATTTTTCCATGGTACCTAAAAAGCGATCGTTTTCATCTACCAGTACAACGTGATCAATAGTTGAGCTCATATTATCTTATTAAATTTTTTTACAAAACGTTCAAACGGTATTTGAGGTACGACTGCATCAGCAGGCCTATCTTCAAATTATTTGGAATTCTGATTCGCTCGCTTAAAATTCTTTCCGATGGCAATGAGCGAATTTTACTGAACAAGGCTCTATAGTAAACATAGGCAGTGTACACTCCAAAGACAGATCCCTTTGGAAGTTTTTTTATTCCTTTCAATGCCTCATTGAAATCCTCTTCAATTTCACTTTCAATTCGCAATTTATCCTCTTTAGTAAAGTGGTTGGGATTGATATCTGGAAAATACATTCTACCCAAATCTTTATAGTCGGCTTTTAAGTCGCGCAAGAAATTTATTTTCTGAAACGCAGCACCTAAGCGCATAGCCGAATCTTTCAATTGCAAATATCTAGCGCTATCACCTTCTGTAAAAACTCTCAAACACATTAAGCCAACCACCTCAGCCGAACCCAAGATGTAAGTTTTAATAGATTCAGAATTGTGTTCACTTTGCATCAAATCAGCCTCCATACTTTGCAAAAAAGTTTCAATCAACTCATGATCGACGTGGTAATTGTTCACCACCTTTTGAAAGCTGTTAAGTACCGGATTCAAGCTAATTCCCTGTTCGATGGCCGTGTAGGTTTGTTTTTTAAAATCCTGCAACAACTCCGCTTTTGGGTAGTTGTGAAAGCTATCCACAATTTCATCTGCCAAGCGCACAAAGCCATAAATGCCATAAATTGGTTCATGGAATTTTTTATCCAAACAGTAAATTCCAAGAGAAAAACTGGTACTGTAAGTGTTGGTGATCATCTTACTACTTTGATGCGACACCTTGTCAAATAGCTCTTTCATAATTTTTTGTTTTTTCGGTTTTCAATATTTCGTTCGCCACAATTTCACCTGATATTATTGCCGGAGGCACACCCGGACCCGGAACGGTAAGCTGTCCGGCATAAAATAAATTGCGCACTTTTTTGCTCTTAACAGAAGGTTTTAAAAATGCAGTTTGCTGCAATGTATTGGCCAATCCGTAGGCATTTCCTTTAAATGCGTTATAGTCGGAAATGAAATTAGATTGGGCGTAACTTCTTTTGTATTCAATGAAAGGGATGATGCTTTCGCCAGTATGTTCTTCCAAGCGCTGCATTATTTTTTGAAAATACTCCTCTTTGATTTCCTCTGTATCTGTTAGTCCAGTAGCCACCGGAATCAACAAAAATAAATTCTCACAATCGGCAGGAGCAACGGATTTGTCGGTTTTTGACGGACAAGAAACATAAAACAAAGGCTGCGTTGGCCAAGCGGGATTGGTATAAATCTGCCGGGCATGCTCGTCCATATCCGCATCAAAAAACAAGTTGTGGTGTTTTAAGTTTTTAATTTTCTTTTTCACACCAACATAAAAAATCAAGCAAGAAGGTGCTAGAGCTCTTGATTCCCAATATTTTTTTGAATATTTTCTTTGCGGCTCTTCCAATAAATTTTGCTCAACATGTTGATAATCGGCAGATGCAACAACATAATCCGCCATCAACGTTGTATTTGCTGTCTCCACCCCATACACTGTTCCTTGCGTAGTGCAAAGAATTTTTTGCACTGGAGTATTGAATTGAAATTTAACTCCCAATTCCTTTGCGAGTGAATACATGCCTTCTACAATTTTATGCATTCCACCCATTGGATACCAGGTACCTAATTTCATGTCGGCATAATTCATCAAACTATACAATGCCGGAATTTTTTGCGGCGTAGCACCCAAAAAAAGTACTGGAAACTCAATGATTTGAAGAAGTTTCGGATTGCTAAAATACTTGCGGGCGTAGCGGGAAAACGGAGTAAGAATATCGGTTTTAAAAAGTCCTTTCAAAACCTTGATATTAATATATTCTTTCACAGAACTGCCCGAGGTATAAATCAGATCATTCATTCCTACCTCGTATTTGTAAGAAGCATCTTTTAAAAATTTTGCCAATTGTTTAGCACTGTCTTTTTCTATAGCTTCAAAAAGCGCATATATTTCATCCATATTGGCAGGAATACTCACCGCATCATCCTTTGCAAAGATGACTTGATACGACGGATCCAAACGCAGCAAGTCGTAATAATCTTTAGTGCTTTTGTTGAAGTGTTTGAAAAATTTCTCAAATACATCTGGCATCCAATACCAGCTTGGCCCCATATC
>JAPLEZ010000153.1 GCA_026390935.1 Bacteroidota bacterium | reverse complement strand
CATCAAAGGAAGAGTAGCTCAAATCAAATCACAAATTGAAAGCACAACTTCTGATTACGATAAAGAAAAATTGCAAGAGCGTTTGGCTAAATTAGCTGGTGGTGTTGCTGTTCTTTATGTGGGTGCTGCTACTGAAGTAGAGATGAAAGAGAAAAAAGACAGAGTTGACGATGCATTGCACGCAACAAGAGCTGCTGTAGAAGAAGGAATTGTTCCAGGTGGTGGTGTTGCATACATCAGAGCCGTTAGCGCTTTGGCCAACCTGAAAGGTGCCAATGCTGATGAGCAAACTGGTATCCAAATCATCCGCAGAGCTTTAGAAGAGCCGTTACGTCAAATTGTTGCCAATGCTGGTGGCGAAGGTTCTGTAGTGGTAAACGCTGTGAAAGAAGGAAAAGGCGATTTCGGTTACAATGCTAGAACTGATAAATATGAAGATATGATTAAAGCTGGTGTTATCGATCCAACTAAAGTATCAAGAGTTGCTTTGGAAAACGCAGCATCTATCGCTTCTATGTTATTGACAACCGAATGCGTACTTGCTGAAATCCCTGAAGAAAAAGGTGCAGGTGGTGGAATGCCAGGCGGAATGCCGGGTGGCATGGGCGGAATGATGTAATATCAAATCCATTATAAATGAAAACTCCCTTTCGGTAACGGAAGGGAGTTTTTTTATATCCTTGTGTAAATCAAAAGAAAAATATAGAAGAGGATACCGAAATCAAATATCCATCTCTGTTTCACTGCATTGAGATAATTAGCCCCTAAAAAAACCATGGGTAACAGTAGAAAAACTGTTTCGGAATAATGGCCTTTGGTGAAAAACAAAAGCGCAATACTGAATAGACTAAACCAAATGAGAATAGAATAAAACATCCTGATTTTCACTGTCAGCTTATCCATCACCCTATATGAATAAGCCAGCGTCAACAATAGAAAAAATATCGCCAAGGCCCAATAAGGCTTGAATTCAATTTCCTTAAAAAGCACTGACATCATGTTCACATCAACATCAATGAGTTTCTTGGTCAGCAAAATATTAGTCCCATCTGTAAAAAACTGAAAAACAGAATACAAATAAAAAGGCAGCAAAGCACCCAACAAAGGAAGTATAATATCGCGCCATTGAAACGACTTCACTATGCCCAAAGCCATGAACAACCATGGAAGCAGAATAATCAGTGGGAAATAAAAATACACAGCAATTCCGAACAGCAAACCCAAATTAAGGGATTGGTACAGTTTGCCCTGGGACTGATAAATCGCAAAAAACTGATCTACACAAAAAAGTAAAAACAGCAACCCTACTTGAAGATCCAAACTGATGTAATCACTCCAAAAAGAAAAACTGAGTAAGGCAAAGAGAAAAATAAGCGTCCCTCCTTTTGCGTCCATCAACTTATACAAGGTTACTATTCTATTCATCCAAAATGCCGATAGCAGCCAGATGCTTAAAAACAAAATTCGCATCAGTATTTCGTTATGGAAGGCGAAAAAACCAAGATCACTAAAGGCAAAAAAATTGTCTTGCAAAGGCAACAAAAAAGCATTGAAGCCAAAGCCAATCACCAAAACAGCAAATATGATATAAGATAGAAGACTATTGTTTTTTAGAATCTTAAGAAACATGTTGCTAAAGTAAGTGAAAAGTTAAAAGTCGACAGCCAAAAGGAGAAAATATTAGCATTTAAAATTTACCTTTTTTCTTTTCAATAGAATTTTTACCTTTAGCCCATAAACTTTTTGATATGACGATGAATTCATTCTTTTACGGCATTAAATCTATCTTCTACGCAACATTTGAATTTCTTCCACCACTTGGAGATATCGCGAACTGGGGATTTATCGGAATCATGTCAATACTTTTCCTATACTGGTTAAACGTATTGGCTAAAGACGCAAAAGCAGGAAAAAAATAATAAGACTTGATATAAAGTAAAAACCCTTCGGAATTCCGAAGGGTTTTTTTGTTTTTCATAATTTCTGAAACGCTCAGCTGTTTACAACATAGCTATATCTTTTGCAAACACTTTTAGCTTTCTAAATGATTTTATAGTTTTACGCCAACTAAACAAAATGTCCAATCCGTAGTTTCGCTATAACGAAACTTATATTTATCTTTACTATGCTTAAAAAATTTGAGGTGGAGTTCCTTGAACAAGCTCGTGATTTTATTTTATCCATTGAACCAAAAGCCAAAACCAAATTGCTTTATAATATTGACAAAGCACAATTCCTGAATGACCCCAAAGTATTTAAGAAAATAGACGATGATATATGGGAATTCAGATGCGAATCAATAAAACTGCAATATCGCTTACTTGCATTCTGGGACAAAAGGAAAGCAAAAAATACATTGGTAATATGTGCTCGCGGCTTTATTAAAAAAGTGGACAAAGTGCCGAAAAATGAGATTGAGAAAGCAAAACAGATCATGAAATTATATTTTCAACAATATTGAATATGGCAAAAAAACTGAAAAAATACAGTCTTGACGAAATCAAAGATGAAGTCATTGGTATAAAAGGGAACGACGACCGAGACACTTATGAATATGAATTGCAAATGGACATCATTGGCGAGTTAATCAAAAAAGCACGGGAAGAAAGGAATCTCACACAGGAAGAACTGGGCAAATTAATTGGTGTTCAAAAAGCGCAAATTTCTCGTCTGGAAAAACACACAGGAAATGTCACCTTATCTACCATTGTAAAAGTATTTAGCGCGCTGAAGGCAAAAATAAAATTTCAGTTAGAAATGGATGGAGGGACAGTAAAAATCGCATAGAATGATATTATGAAAAATTTCAGATTGCCAAGAAAAACAAAGAAATCTCTTAAAGGCGAAATATGGCTATATCCAAGAGACAAAAATGGAAATTCAACTATGGCTTTTCCTTGCAGTAAACAAGAAGATTATTCTGCATGGAAACAAGGAATTAAAAGAAACCTTATGGATGAAGATGATTCTAAAGAAAAAAGAAAAGCATATTGGCAGAAATTAGATAAAGAAATAAGTGTTTCAGATAAAAAACTTCGAGAATATGTTGATGATATTTTCAGAGAAGGCCTTCGCAACAAAGCATATCAAGTTTTACTTGATGCGAAAAATGAACCAAAGGCAATTGTAGCGTATTACAATTTTATCAATGCTTATCAAATGCAAGAAGAAGAACCTTCAGGAAATATTTGTTGTTTAGCTTTTGATAAGGCCTCAGAATTACTGAAAAAAGAGAGAATTCGAAAAATGAAAAAAAGGCAAAGATAAATACGGAGAAAACTTAATTATAAATAAAAACCTTCGGGAATCGCGAAGGTTTTTGTTTTGCTATTACTTCAAATCATCTCCTATATCAATTCTATAATGCTTTCCAATAAATTCAATTCTTCTACCAAGATCAAAACTCTTAGATGTAGCTTCAGAAATATCCTTACCATAAGATGAAATGGCTAATACACGACCGCCATCTGTTAAAATCTTCTCGCCAGATTGCTTTGTTCCAGCATGAAAAATAATGCTTCCTTCAATTACTGGATTAAGACCAATGATTTCTTTTCCTTTTTCATATTCTCCTGGATAACCTCCTGAAACGAGCATTACTGTTGCACAAGTACGATCATCAATTTCAATAGTAGCTTCAGATAACTTTCCTTTGCCAACAGCTTCTAACAACTCTAAAAAATCAGATTTAATTCTAGGAATTACAACCTCCGTTTCGGGATCACCCATTCTCGCGTTGTATTCGATCACTTGGGGATCACCAGCGTCATTCATGAGTCCGATGAAAATAAATCCTTTATAATCAATACCTTCATTTTTGAGTCCAGCTATGGTAGGCTTCACCACTCTTTCTTCTACTTTTCTTAGAAATTCACCCGTAGCAAAAGGCACAGGAGATACCGCCCCCATTCCACCTGTATTTGGTCCCTTATCACCAGCAAATATTCTTTTGTAGTCTTTTGCTTCAGGAAGAATTTTATAACTAATTCCATCCGTCAAAACGAAAACCGACAATTCTATTCCTTTTAAAAATTGCTCTATCACCACTTTGCTGCTCGCTTGTCCGAACTTGGCGTGTGCGAGCATATCCGTCAATTCTTTTTGAGCATCTTTCACATTATCGAGAATCACTACTCCTTTTCCGGCAGCGAGTCCGTCAGCTTTTAATACATAAGGAGGTTTTACGGTTTCCAGATATTTCAATCCTTCCTGCAATTGCTCTTTAGTAAATGAAGCGTATGCCGCAGTTGGAATGCCATGCTTGATCATAAATTTTTTAGAGAATTCCTTGCTGCCTTCCAATTGAGCACCGTCTTTTTTCGGACCAATAACAGGCACATTTCTTAATTGTTCATCGGCAAGAAAAAAATCATGAACACCTTTTACCAAAGGATCTTCAGGACCAACAATTACCAATGAAATATTTTCCTTCAACACCAGATTTTTAATAGCAGGAAAATCGTCGGCTGCAATAGCAACATTGGTTCCAACTTGCGCTGTTCCGGCATTTCCCGGTGCTATAAATAATTTTGTCAATTTTTTGCTTTGTGCAATTTTCCAGCTAAAGGCGTGTTCTCTTCCGCCTGCGCCCAATATCAGTATATTCATATTTTTTAGTTCAATGTTTAAAGTTCAATGTTCAATGTTTGTAAGATCTAGAACTTTGATCCTTAAACAGTGAACTTTGAACTATTTTATAAAGGTATATTTCCGTGTTTTTTTCTTGGCAATTTTGCCACTTTATTTTTCAGCATTTCTAATCCTATCATCAATTTCTCGCGGGTATCCGAAGGCATAATCACTTCATCCACATAACCACGTTCAGCTGCAATGTAAGGATTGGCAAACTTATCAATGTATTCCTTTTCTTTTTCCTTCCATTTATCCTCAGGGTTTTTAGCCGCTGAAATTTCACTTTTGAAAATGATTTCCGCTGCACCTTTAGCGCCCATCACTGCAATTTCAGCAGATGGCCATGCAAAATTCAAATCGGCACCGATGTGTTTGGAGTTCATCACATCGTAAGCACCACCATAAGCTTTACGAGTAATCACAGTAATTCTCGGAACTGTAGCTTCGCAGAAAGCATACAACAATTTAGCTCCATTGGAAATAATGCCATTCCACTCCTGATCTGTTCCCGGTAAAAATCCAGGAACATCCACCAGCACTACCAAAGGAATGTTGAATGAATCACAAAAACGAACAAATCGTCCGCCTTTGGTAGAAGAATCAATATCCAGTACTCCTGCTAAATGACCAGGATTGTTGGCCACCACACCAATGGATTTTCCACCCAAACGCGCAAAACCAACAATAATATTTTGAGCAAAATCTTTATGTACTTCTAAAAAGCTGTCCTTATCAGCGATATTGGCAATGACCGCCTTCATATCGTAAGGCTGCAAAGCATTATCGGGAATAATGCTATCCAGCGCGGTTCTTTTCTCATTGCTCATTTCATAAGGTAGAGCCGGAGCCTGTTCCTCGCAATTTTGTGGTAAATAAGAAAGTTGTTTTTTGATAAGTTCTATACATTCGGGATCAGAAGCACAAGTAAAATGCGTTACTCCTGATTTAGAAGCATGAGCTTCTGCTCCGCCTAATTCTTCTGAAGTCACCTGTTCATGCGTAACGGTCTTCACCACATTAGGGCCGGTAACAAACATATAAGAAGTGCCTTCCACCATTGTCACAAAATCGGTCAATGCCGGAGAATATACAGCGCCGCCAGCGCATGGACCCATAATAGCCGATAACTGCGGAACTACGCCCGAAGCCATGGTATTTCTATAAAAAATATCTGCATAACCAGCGAGAGAAACCACACCTTCCTGAATACGTGCACCGCCTGAATCATTCAAACCGATCACCGGAGCACCGTTTTGCATCGCCAGATCCATGATTTTACAAATCTTCTCCGCATAAGCTTCCCCCAAAGAGCCGCCCATCACCGTGAAATCTTGAGAAAACACATACACCAACCGACCATTTACCAAACCATATCCTGTTACCACTCCATCTCCCAAAAACTTTTGATCGCTCAAGCCAAAATCAGTGGAACGATGCGTCACAAATTTTCCAATCTCTTGAAAAGTGCCTTTGTCCAGTAAAAACTCCACCCTTTCCCTGGCGGTTAATTTTCCTTTTTGGTGCTGGGCATCAATTCTTTTTTTGCCACCACCTTCTTCGGCCAGAAGATTTTTATCTTTAAGATCCTGAAATTTTTGCTTCGTCATATATATGGGTGAAAGAGTAAAAGTAAAAAGACAAATGAGAATTCCCGAAAAAAGGGCAAAGTTCCACCTAAAATACTGGACTTCTCATTTTTATTAAAAAAAATCTGTTGATAATTTGCCGAGTTTGATTTTTAATTCTATTTTTGTCGCCCGTTTTCCCCTTGGGAGAGACGATATAAATTAAAAATTAGTCACGTGGATACATTAAGTTACAGAACAATTTCAGCGAACAGCAAAACTGCTAGAAAGCAGTGGGTAGTAGTAGATGCTGACGGACAGAACCTAGGAAGATTGGCTTCACAAGTAGCCAAAATGATCCGTGGAAAACACAAAACAAATTACACTCCTCACGTTGACTGTGGAGACAACGTAATTGTAATCAATGCAGCGAAAGTTGAGTTGAGTGGTGCAAAATGGGATGAAAAAGACTATATCCGTTACACAGGGTACCCAGGCGGACAAAGAATTCTTTCTGCAAGAGAGGTTCACGCTAAAAGACCAACAGCTTTAATTGAAAAAGCGGTAAAAGGCATGCTTCCTAAAAACAAATTGGGTAACACTTTGTTCACCAATCTATATGTATACGCTGGTGCTGAGCACAAGCAAGAAGCACAACAACCGGTAGTAATCAATATCAACGAAATTAAATAATCCACATGGAAGTTATCAATACTATTGGAAGAAGAAAATCCTCTGTAGCTAGGATTTACATGCAAGAAGGAAGCGGAGTGATCACTGTAAACGAAAGAGATGCAGCGGATTATTTCCCAACCACTATTCTTCAATATAAATTAAACCAAGCATTGAAAATTGCTGATTTAGAAGGCAAATTCGATATCAAAGTAAATGTAGCTGGCGGTGGAATCACTGGTCAAGTTGAGGCTATCCGTATGGGTATGGCTCGTGCATTGGAAGAATACAATTCGGAATTAAGAGCTCCTTTGAAAAAAGAAGGCTTGTTTACAAGAGACCAAAGAGAGGTGGAGAGAAAGAAACCAGGTCAAAAGAAAGCAAGAAAGAGATTCCAATTTAGTAAACGTTAATATTCAACAACCAATAATAAAACTGTTTCGATGGCTAAGGCGACTTACAAAGAATTATTAGATGCAGGAGTACACTTCGGGCATTTGACTAGAAAATGGAATCCGAATATGGCTCCATACATCTTCATGGAGAAGAATGGAATCCACATTATAGATTTGAACAAAACTATAGGCAAACTCGACGAAGCTTCTGCTGCTTTGAAACAAATAGCAAAATCTGGGAAAAAAATCCTTTTTGTTGCTACTAAAAAACAAGCTAAGGAAATCGTTGCTGGTAGAGTTAAAGCTGTAGGTATGCCTTACGTTACTGAAAGATGGCCAGGTGGTATGTTAACCAACTTTGCTACTATCAGAAAAGCGGTTAAAAAAATGGGCGCTATTGATAAAATGGCTACTGATGGCACTTTCGATAACATGTCGAAAAAAGAAAGATTGAGCATCATGCGTATGAGAGAGAAACTAGATCGTAACTTAGGATCTATCTCTGATTTGAGCCGTCTTCCAGGTGCTTTATTCATCGTTGATATTCACAAAGAAAACATTGCCGTTCAGGAAGCTCACAAACTGGGTATCCCTACTTTCGGTATCGTTGATACTAACTCTGATCCAAACGTTGTTGACTTTGCAATCCCTGCAAATGACGACAGTTCTAAATCTGTTGATCTTTTTATCTGTAGTTTGCGCAGCAGTTGCTGAAGGACTAGAAGAAAGAAAAGCGATCAAAGGATCTAAGAAAGATGAAGACGACGAAAAAGTAGAAGTTACTGCAGAAGCGAAAGAAGAAGCAGCAACCGCAGAAGGAGAAGAATAATCTTATTATAATATTAAAATGGCAACAGTAGAAATCAGCGCGAAAGATGTAATGAAATTACGCACGCAAACAGGCGCGGGCATGATGGATTGTAAAAAAGCATTGGCAGAAGCAGACGGAAATTTTGAAACTGCAATCGATATCCTTAGAAAACAAGGTCAAAAATTAGCTAATAAAAGAGCTGACAGAGATGCAACTGAGGGTTATGTATTTGCAAAATCAAGTGCCGACAATAAAAAAGCATTCATATTGGTATTGAATTGCGAAACGGACTTCGTTGCTAAAAACGAAAACTTCGGTAAATTGGTAAATCAATTCGCTGATGCAGCTTTAGCAGCTAACGCTACTACATTGGAGCAAGTGAAAGCTTTGCCTTTCGACGGTGTAACTATCGGTGAAAAAGTAATTGAGCAAGTAGGTGTTATCGGTGAGAAATTAGAATTGTCTTATTTCGAACTAGTGCAAGGTGAACAAGTTTATTCTTACAATCACCCTGGTAACAGAACAGCTTCTATCCTTGCGGTAAATGCAGTAGTAGATGTTGAAGTGGTTAAAAACGTTGCAATGCAAATTGCAGCAATGAATCCAGTTTCTATCGACAAGGCTGATTGCCCTCAATCAGTAATCGAAAAAGAAATTGAGATTGCTAAAGAATTGTTGAGACAAGAAGGTAAAGCTGAAGACATGATTGATAAAATCGCTCAAGGCAAATTAACTCGCTTCTTTAAAGACAGCACTTTATTGAATCAAGATTTCGTTAAAGACAATAAAGTAGCTGTTGGACAATACCTAAAGTCAATTAACAAAGACCTTACGGTTAGTGCCTTCAAGAGATATTCATTGGCTGATTAATAGTCATTCAATCAAAAAAAGAGAGAAATTTAATTCTCTCTTTTTTTTTGCCCAACTTTGAACATTGAACCTTAAACATTGAACTGATTAATATGAAGTACAAAAGAATCCTGTTAAAACTGAGTGGTGAAGCCTTAATGGGTGAGAATCAATATGGAATTGATGCCAACCGACTTTTGCAATATGCCAAAGAAATTTCCACTATCGTTGAGCAAGGAATTGAAGTCGCAGTTGTTATTGGAGGCGGTAATATCTATCGTGGCATTAATGCCGAGAAATCAGGTATCGACAGAGTACAGGGCGATCATATGGGAATGTTGGCAACCATGATCAATAGCTTGGCATTACAAGCAACGCTTGAAAAAATAAATGTAAAAACCCGTTTACTTTCTGCCATTGTGATGGATCAAGTAGCTGAACCATATATCAGAAGAAGAGCTGTTCGCCATTTGGAAAAAGGACGTGTGGTGATTTTTGGAGCAGGAACAGGAAATCCTTATTTCACAACAGATACAGCAGCTTCTTTGCGAGCAATAGAAATTGAAGCCGATGTAATTTTAAAGGGAACTCGTGTAGATGGAATTTACACTGCTGATCCAGAAAAAGATCCTAATGCTACTAAATACGCTAAAGTGACCTTCACTGAAGTGTACGAAAAAGGCTTGAATGTAATGGATTTAACAGCTTTCACACTGTGTAAAGAAAACAAACTACCTATCATCGTTTTTGATATGAATAAGCCTGGTAACTTAGGCAAAGTAATCAAAGGAGAAGAAGTAGGAACTTTAGTAGAATTCTAATCGAATTGTATATTTTTATCAAAACAAATTTACCATGGAAGAAGAAGTAAAAGCAACCCTCGCTGCCGCTGAAGATGTGATGAACAAAGCGATTGAGCGAATGGAAAAAGAATTAATAAGAGTGCGTGCCAACAAAGCAACTCCATCAATGATCGACAGTGTTAAAGTGGATTACTACGGAAGCATGGTGCCTATTTCACAAGTAGCCAACGTGAACACTCCAGATGCTCGTACATTGAGTGTTCAACCATGGGAAAAAGGAATGCTGAATCCAATTGCAAAAGCAATCACAGATGCTAACCTTGGCTTGAATCCACAAAACAACGGTGACGTAATTATAATTTCTATACCGCCACTTACAGAAGAAAGAAGAAAAGCATTGGTAAAACAATGTAAAACGATTGCTGAAGATGCGAAAGTAAGTATCCGTCAGGGAAGAAAAGAAGCGAATGAAGGCATCAAAGCCATCCAGAAAAAAGGCTTACCTGAAGATTTAGCGAAGAAAGCAGAGGTAACGTCTCAGGACATCACCAATAAATTTATCGCCTCAGTTGACAAAATTTTTACTGAGAAAGAGAAAGAGATCATGACAGTATAATGATGCCAGATACAATAAAGAAAATCCTCGTCAATCGACGGGGATTTTTTATTTTACACTAGTTCGTCACCATGGGAAACTGCATTCGAGAGTTCTTTATTTCAAGGCAGAAATTATTTTTTCATCCATTGGCGCAGTACCAGATGAAAAAACATGCGTCAAAGTGCCTTCTTCATTGATGAGATACTTTCCGAAGTTCCAGCTTGGCGCATCAGAATTCCAACCATTCTTAGTAGTATCAGAGAGCCACGCAAACACTTCATTCTGATCTTTCCCTTTAACAACAGAACTTTTCGCAGCCAAGGGAAAAGTAACACCGTGATTTAAGCGGCAAAACTCAGCGATTTCAGCATCATTTCCTGGTTCTTGTCCAGCAAAATTATTAGCGGGAAAACCTATAACAACCAGCTTTCCTTTATAAAGCTGATATAGTTTTTCTAAATCATCGTATTGCTTTGTAAACCCGCAATGACTGGCAGTATTTACAATCAATATCTTTTTTCCTTTTAAAGAATCGAAAGACAGAATTGTACCATCATTCATTGTTACTTTCAAACTATAAAAAGAAACTGGAGCTTTCTGTCCATTTTGATTTGAGGTAGATTCAGAGCACATAAATCCAAAGAAAAGTAGAATAAGAAAAGTACTGCAAGCAAGAATTATTTTCATAGGTAGGTAATTTCATTTTTAATGGACGTAAGGTATACCCATGTTGTCTTTAACAGATTTGGTAAACAGAGGTGCATGTGCATTTCATAACTATAATTTTAAAAAACCCAGGCAAGGCCTGGGTCTGTGTGCCCGAAGAGAGACTCGAACTCTCAAGGATTAACTCCAACGGCTTCTGAGACCGCAACGTTTACCAATTTCGCCATCCGGGCTTAAAAAAAAGTGAGAGTGAAATTGAGGTTGAAGAATTAAATCTCAAACCTCACTCTCACTCTCACTCTGATAAGGTGCCCATGGAGGGACTCGAACCCCCATGCCTTGCGGCGCCAGATCCTAAGTCTGGTGCGTCTGCCAATTTCGCCACATGGGCAATGAACGGGCGTCAAAGATAGTTTAATTCTTCGGAAAACGAAAAAATCTGTTTATAAGATGTTACAATCTTTTCAATTTAAAAATTGTTCATGCCTACCTCTAACACTATCTTTACTGCACTAAAAAAGGAAAATCATGCTAAGTGTAAAAGGCCGCATTAAAATCAAGATGAACGAACAAGTCATCAGCGAAAAATTCAAAAAAAGAGAATTTGTCATCACTGATGAATCTTCTCAATATCCACAACACGTGTTGTTTCAATTGATTCAAGACAAAACTTCTTTAATCGATCAATACAAAGAAGGTGATGAAATTACTGTACATTTCAATCTTCGTGGAAGAGAATGGACTTCTCCGACAGGTGAAGTAAAATATTTCAACTCTTTGGAAGCATGGAGAATTGAAGCTGGACAAGGCGCTGCAGCAGCTCCTCAAGCTGCAGGAATCGAAGCTTCACAAGAAGACGATCTTCCGTTCTAGTTGTAAAAAAATTCATAAATAAGCGCAAAAATTGTAAGGTTAAACTTTGTAATTTTTGCGCTTTATTATTTTACTGCCCTTCCCTTCCACTCTGCTTTTAAAAACAATCCGACCAAGACAGTCAATAGAATATAAAACGGATAAATCAGTGCAATCAAAGGAATATAAGGAAGCAATTTTTGCTGTTGTGTTCTTGATAAAACCGGCACCGTCAATACAGCATCTGCCATCATTTTGCAGATGAACATCGCCAACACAAAAGGCAGCAAATAGGGAAAAAATAACGCAGACAAAATCATCAATGCCATCAGTATATTATAGAACCCGATAAAAGCAGTCAGCATTTTTGCAAACAAACGATAGCCCTTGCTCTTTCCCGCCCAGCGAACTCTTTGCTGCAGCAATTCTCTTAGGTTTGCGGGTGCTTGTGTGCTAACCAAAGCTTCCAATTCACTATTAAAACCGACACTTTTTGCTCCAAACTTTTTCGCGATTTTCTGCAGTAAAAAAACATCATCACCAGAAGAAAAATGATCACCAGAGTATCCACCCACCGCCACAAAGGCATCTTTACGAAATAAAAAATTAGTGCCATTGGCCAAAACCGGAAACCCTGCGTTGATCCCTCCTGCAGTAATTCCCATTAAAGAGCACATTTCTATATTCAGAAATTTATTCAGGAAACTTGCATTTTCCTTGAATTTAACAAGTCCGCCCATTGCCTTAAACTCACCTTTGCTCGCGCTCATCAGCATCGATTGCAGCCAAGCGGAAGACACGGTACTATCAGCATCCAAAGTAATCACATAAGCAAACTTAGCTTCTTCAACTCCTTTTGTAATCGCTGCCTTCTTTCCAGTGTTATCTGTAAGTTGCAATAATTTAGCATTAGACAATTGCGCTTTGTGAAACACTTCCACAGAAGCATCTTCACTGTGGTCGTCCACAAAAATAAATTCATGAGGAAAAGAGCCGCAATTCAATTCCTTCAATGATTGCAAGCACGCCGGAAGATTTGTTGCTTCGTTTCTAAATGACACCAACACAGAAATTCCTTCCTCAAGTTTATTCTGATTTGCACTGCGTATTTTTTTGGTCCAGCCATACCAATGCAATAAAATTACCACCGAATAGGAAAAAGTAAAGAGCATCAGTAACGGAAAAAACATCATTTATCTGATTTAAATATTTTAACGCCATATAAAAACAATGCGCCCAATAATGCAGGAACAGCAAGGTTAATTAGCCATAATACTGTTGAAGCTTGCCAAACATTAGCGTCAGTAATTTTACTTTGTGAAAAATTGGATCCATAAAAAACATGCACCAATTCCAAACAAATTGCACTTCGCGTAAAACCAAGTTCCAGCAATGCTGAAATTGACAAAAAAGAAAGAAATAAAAAGGTGATCGAAATAATAACCATGCCATCAAACAAAGGCAAATCCACATTAAACACCTGTAAACAAAAATAAAACTGAAAAGAAAATACAAGGTATCGAAGCAAAGAAATTATAAGTACATCTTTAAACAAAGCAGAAGGTTTATATAAAGAAAGCACCCTAAAGTATTTCTTCCACCCCTTTGGCAATGGTGTTTTGTTAATCACATTCACCAAAAAAGTTGGATTAAGGAGACCAACCAGCATAAACAAATTCAAAAGTAAAGCCAGTACAACATAGAGGTAGTACCATAAAAGATGCATGTTTGTGGACAAATCATACATTTTTGGCAAAAAATAAAACATCGACAAACTACCCAACAAAACAGTCACAAAAAGCTGAGCCATGCTTCCATAAACCGTGAGCACCGCGCCTTTGATTCTATTCTCTAAATTCAAGTGCAAAACTCTTCCAACGTATTCCCCCATTTTTAAAGGCATGAAAATCGACACTGTAACACCCGACAATACAGCCTTGTAGCTTTTTAAGAAAGAAATTTTTTCTATTCTCGACATCAGGAATTTCCACTTTGCCGCTTCCAATCCCCAATTCAAAAATACCATCAACACTGCTAAAGAAAACAATCCCATGGATTCTCCAATCGTGTCCAAAGGAGAAAGATTTTTGAATTCATCCTTCTCCATTTCATCAAAAACCTTACTATAGATATAGCCAAAAGAAAATAATACGATGATTATCTTAATCGCAGTGCCAACGTATTTTATTTTTTTACTTTTATCCATTATCAGCGCTAAGTTATTGAATTTGTTAAAAGAGAGCATCATATTAGGAATAGATCCCGGAACTACCGTGATGGGCTTTGGTGTGATTAAAATTGCAAACAACAAAATGAGCCTACTCGATATTGGGGCAATCAAATTTTCACCCTTAAAAAATCATGAGCAGAAATTGAAGGAGATTTTTGATGTGATGATCACTATCATTGATAAGCATCATCCCGATCACTTGGCCATTGAAGCACAGTTTTTCGGAAAAAATGTACAGTCGATGCTTAAGCTCGGTCGCGCTCAAGGTGTTGCTATAGCTGCCGCCTTATCTCGCGAAATCCCTTTCACTGAATACGCTCCTAAAAAAGTAAAAATGTCGATTACGGGCAGCGGTAATGCCTCTAAGGAGCAAGTGGCTAAAATGCTCCAAACACTATTGAACACCAAACAATTGCCCGAACCACTAGATGCTACAGATGGTCTGGCAACAGCGGTTTGTCATCATTTTCAAGGTGGAAATAAAAGCGAAGGCAAGAAGTATACAGGTTGGGACGCTTTTGTGAAGCAAAATCCTAAAAAAACAAAGTAAAAATCTTCATTTAATTATGGTTTTCAGAGCATGGGCTTCCCTCTCGGAGGAGAGGGGTGCGCTGGAATTGTGCGGTGGCAGGGAGATGGACTCTCTATTTTTTATTCCATCTCCCTCCTCCCCGCTAAAAAGCCTTCACACCCCTATCCTCCGAGAGGGAAACCCACACTCGCACCACACCCGAAAAAATACCACATTGCTTCCTGTAAAAGAGACAGATTGTTATCTTTACTCCTCAATCGCAAAACAATGCTTGTAGTAAAAGACATCCTCGACAATAAAGAAAAAGCCATTAATGGCTTAAAAAAAAGAAACATCGCAACCGCCGAAGAACTAATTGAAAGTGTTATTTCATTAGATGCACAGCGCAAACAGGCAACTACCGAAATGGAGAGAGTGCTAGCGGAAAGCAATAAAATAGCAAAATCAGTTGGCCAGTTGATGAAAGAAGGTAAAAAAGAAGAAGCTGAACTCGAAAAACAAAAAGCAGCTGAATACCGCAATCAATCGTTAACACTGAAAGAAGAACTGGCTGGTGTTGAAGAAAAGCTGCAGACTTTATTGTACAGCATTCCAAACATTCCAAGCGATGTTGTGCCTGCCGGTAAAACTCCCGAAGACAACGAAATAGTTTTCTCTCAAGGTGAAATTCCAAAATTGCACGAAGGCGCGGTACCTCATTGGGACTTGCTTAAAAAATTCAAACTCGTTGATTTTGAAGTAGGCGTTAAAATCACAGGTGCTGGATTCCCTGTATTTAAAGGCAAAGGAGCTCAACTAAACAGAGCATTGATCAATTTCTTTTTAGCAGAAGCTGCAAAAGCGGGCTACGAAGAAATCATTCCTCCATTAATGGTGAACGAAGCATCAGGTTACGGCACCGGACAATTGCCCGATAAAGAAGGTCAGATGTACCACGTACAAATTGATGATTTGTATTTGATTCCAACTGCCGAAGTTCCTATCACCAATTTATACCGCGATGAAATTGTAAGTACTGATTCATTGCCTATTAAAAATGTAGGCTACACGCCATGCTTCCGCAGAGAAGCAGGATCTTACGGAAAAGATGTTCGCGGATTGAATCGCTTACACCAATTCGATAAAGTTGAAATTGTACAAATTCAACATCCCGATAAATCTTACCAAACACTGGAGGAAATGGTGGAACATGTAAAATCTTTAGTAACGAAACTAGGTCTGCCTTTCCGCATTTTAAAATTATGTGGTGGAGATATGGGCTTTACTTCTGCTTTAACTTACGATTTTGAAGTGTACTCTGCAGCTCAAGAAAAATGGCTGGAAGTAAGCTCTGTATCTAACTTCGAGACTTTTCAGGCCAACCGTTTAAAATTGCGATTTAAGCAAGGACAAGACAAACCTCAACTCGCTCACACACTTAATGGCAGCGCTTTAGCGTTACCACGTATATTGGCTGCTTTACTGGAAAACAATCAGGATGCCGACGGAATCAACATTCCTGAAGCATTGCATCCGTATTTAAGCTTCAAAAAAATAAACTGATTTTGATAAAGTCCTTACGTACTATATTAATTTTTGGCTTTTGCCTTTTTACATTTTACTTTCTTGGCGCACAAGACAAAATGCAGATCCAGCTTGATCTGGGAAAACAATTTTATAGCGAAGGTGCTTACGACAAGTCATCGGAAATTTTTGAGGAACTCTACAAAAAATACAAAACCGAAGAGAACTACGAGTACCTATTAAACTCTTATGTAGGCTCAAAAAATTACAAGTCGGCAGAAAAATTAGTAGAGAAAAAAATAAAAGAATTTCCTCAAAGCACTTTATTTCAAATTGATTTAGGATTTGTTTTTTCTGCTGCAGGCGACGAAAAAAAAACAATAAAATCTTTTGAAAAAGCTTTGCAATTATTGCCTGCCGACAACCAGGAAATTATTTTTACTGCAGCACGCTTCATCAAAAGAAAACAAAACGACTGGGCCATTCAAACCTATTTGAAAGGAAGAAAACTAGTGCACAACGATTATCCCTTTTCGTTTGAACTTGCGGAAGTATACAAATCACAAGGAAATATTTCCGAGATGATGAACGAATATTTATTTGTTCTGGAATACGGCGAAGGCTACCTAGCAGAAGTGCAAAACGCCTTGATCAATGCCATTGGCGACGATGCTTCAGGAAAGAAAAAGAAAGTACTGAAAGACAATCTGCTGAAAAAAATTCAAGAAAATCCCAACAATGATCTTTACCTGGAAATGCTGGTGTGGGAACTCATTCAGGAAAAAGAATTTTCCACTGCATTAATTCAAACAAAAGCTTTAGACAAAAGAAAAAGAGAAGAAGGTGAGCGCTTAATCAGACTCTCGGAATTTTGTTTGAAAAATGAAGACTATGAAACTGCTGCCAAAGCTTTGAAATATGTAATTGAAAAAGGCGAAAGCAGCATGTACTACCGTCGCGCTAAAATGGACTATGTAAAAGTGCTCAATCAAAAAATTACAACTCGTCCCGATTACACTCCTCAGGATTTAAATGAACTGGAAAACGCCTACGTTTCAGGCTTGAAAGAATTGGGTAAAAACACATTCACATTGGAAATGATGCAGGATTATTCGCATCTACTGGCTTTTTACTTGCACAACACCAATAAAGCCATTGAATTACTTCAAGAGGCTATTGCAATGCCCCGTGCCTCAACACAACAAATTGCAGAATGCAAATTAGAGTTGGGTGACATTTATTTAATCTCCAACAAAATTTGGGATGCATCATTGCTGTATTCGCAAGTGGAATTGGATTTCAAATTTGATGTATTGGGGCAGGATGCAAAGTACAGAAACGCAAAAATTTCTTATTACACTGGAGATTTCAAATGGGCGAAAGCACAACTGGATATTTTGAAAGCTGCCACCGACCGACTCATTGCCAATGACGCCATGTATTTATCATTACTAATTACTGGCAACACCATTATGGATACCATCACTACACCGCTAGAAATGTTTGCCCGCGCCGATTTGCTAGAATTTCAAAACAAAGATTCATTGTGCTTACTTACTTTAGATTCCTTGGAAAGCGAATTTAAATCGCGTTACAATTTGATGGACGACGTGATGTATTTGCGGGCACAGATTTATCTCAAAAAACACCAGTGGACAGAAGCTGCCGATGCACTGCAAAAAACATATGAGCACAAAGATTTATTGGCCGACGACGCATTGTTTCAACTGGCCAATTTGTACGAAAACATTTTGAACGACAAAGCAAAAGCACAAGAAAAATACGAGGAAATTCTTTTCAAATTTCCAGGTAGTATTTATGTGGAAGAGGCTCGAAAAAGATTTAGAAGATTAAGAGGAGATAAAGAATTTTAAATAGCAAACGTCCTCCCTCTAGTTCGTCATTGCGAGGAGGAACGACGAAGCAAACTCATCATGAGATTGCTTCATTTTTGAGTACAAAAATTTCGCAATGACGTACTTATTGTAGTATGATAATTTATAGTATCACCTTCGCAATTGACGATTCTATTGAACACGAATGGATGGAATGGATGAAAAGCCATTACATACAAAACATCATGTCCATTGGTTTATTCAATGATTACCGATTCAGCAAAACACATCCAGTTGCAGAAGTTGACACTGCTTACAATATTCAATTCCGTTGCGAATCAATCACTCATTTAGAGCTTTTTGAAAAGCAACATGCAGATGCTATCAATCAAAAAATGATAGAAAAATATCGCGGAAAATTCGGGACATTTAAAATGGTTTTGGAAGAAATAAAATAATTAAATCCCTCTGCTGGCGCACAGAATTCCCTTGCACCTCGCTTTTCCAAAGAGAAGCCCATTCTCAAACAACATTACTTAAGTATGCGTGATGAATGCACTTCTCCCTTTTGAAAAGTGCGATGGAATTCTGTGTGCCAGCAGAGGGATTTTACCAATAAAAAAGTCTGTAGCGTTAACGGGGATTATTTACAATAAGGGACAAAATGAATAAAGCATCTAAATGCTATTTCATTTTTTCTTGTTTAAAATAGATTCGATTTCCCCAATATGAGATTCATTTAAACCTATTAACGAACTAGTTAAAATTAATCTATCCTTAAAAAAAGAAGGTAAATCATTCAAAGATTTGTCGTCATCTATAATCAGAAAATTCTCGTTGGTGTAGTTTAAATGAAACCAGTTTAAGATTTCTTCTCTCCTATTTAAACCATTAACGTTATACTTTAAGGATTTTATATTTACAATACTTAATCCTCGCTTCTCAAAAATATCTTTCCATTCACCAGCCGTAAATCTTGATTTGTGGGAAGTTGTAAGCATGATGGTTGTGGCTTCAGAAATCAAACTCCGAAGTACATTCACAGCCTTTAAACTAAATGAAGGGAATCCATCACTTAATAGTTCAGGACTCTTCCAACTTTTAGCAGGAACCATTACACCATCTATGTCTAGAAATATTAACATAATAATAATAAATATACAAGCTATTCGCTCAAATAATTAAGAATAAAAAAATAAGGTCATTTTCATGACCTTATCCTGTTTTGTTTCTCATTGTAAATCATTACCACGTTAACTAGGGACTTTCTTTTTGAATTTATATACCAATTAATCCTCCGGCACAAATTTACTAGTAAACGCCAACACCTTTGCATTGTAAGTATCAATTAATGTATTTCGTTTTGTGTTTTCCTTATCGTTCATCACGTTGTACTTATTGCTAGCAGCATTCATGTCGGCAACCATTTTATTGTACTGATCCACATCTTCCTTAGTTCTGTCTTTTTGCGCTTTGGCATCGAATGATTTTTTCACCTTTTCAAACTGATCCGCTTTCATGATCATATCAATCATCAATGGAACATCTAACTGAGCTTCTTGTAGGTAAAATTTCAACACGTTCTGACAAGCAAGCACAACCGTTCTATCGCCTTTAAAAGCTTTCATGGTATCCAACTTGGCCAATCCTTCTTTTGCTGTTTCCATCAAAGCGCTTTTGTTTTGTTCCAATGCCGCAACATCTTTTTTATTTAATGCATCAATCAAGTATGCTTCTTGTTTAAAGCTTTTGAAGAAAATTAAATAAACCACATTGTAATAATCAAAAACCTGAGATGCAATGGCCATCTTTTTTTGAACATCACTTGTGTTTTCAACTAAAGTGATATTGTGCGCGCCGGCAAACTTTTTTTGTGCTTCACTCAACTCATCACTTGCAGCTTCCATTTTATCTCCAGCAATTTTTTGCGCCAACAAATAAGCTTCCATTCCATCATACGATTGCTCAGCAACCTCTTCCATGTCCATGATTTTCGCATAGTCGTGTTGTAAAACATCGTAACTCAATTGCAAAAATTTAACAACAGCGTCACGGTAAGAAGCGTCACCTTCAAAAGCAGCCATTTTACTTACTCTGTTTTTTGCATCCATGGTGGTAGTGACCAAAGTTTTTCTGCTACTTTCCACTTTGCGTGCGCTTTTGCTGTGAGCAACAGTTCTGGTGTACTTCCAGTTGTCTTTAGAAATTTTATCGTACTCCTTGCCAATCAGTTCCAGATATTGAAGAGCAGTTTGTTTTTGTGCAAAAGCAGAGTGTGCTGTTGTAAAGATCATGGCCGTTAAAAGAGCCAATACTTTCAATTGTACTTTCATTGTTTTCATTTTTAAGGATTATTTATTTTCAATTAAATCTTGCATTATTTTATAGGTCTCATCAATATAAATATCATCACTGATATTTTTTAAAGTTTTTTCATTCACTGTCTTTTTGTGTTCATCAGCCTGAATGATGGTTTTGTCGTAAGTTGTGTTTTCCACTTGGTAAGTAATGGCCGGTGGAACAAGAGTATCCAACTGATCAGTCACAGCATCCATTTTCTGTTTGAGTGCTTTATACTCCGTGATATTTAATGGAATGCTTTTTTGAAACTGATCACTCAACACCTTGTAGCTTTGATTCAATTTCACCACGTTCACAAATGCTTTGTTCACTGCCACACGTGCAGTACTTTTTCCTGCAATTGAAGTAGCCGGCAAAGGCGCAAGCGGCGTGAAATTGTAAATTTCTTTCACCACATTATCACTCGGCAACGCATTTGAATAAGAAGCCTCTTTATCCTGAGAACTTTCCAAAACTTCGGGCAAAACAACATCGGGTTTCACTCCGGTATTTTGATGACTATTTTTTTTCACGCGATACACTTTTGAAATGGTCACCTTAACAAAACCATAATCTTTATTCACCACACGAGGAGCGGTGGTAAAAGAAATATTAGTATCAACAGGAAGTACAATTTGCGCTGTAGCTTTACCGTATGTGGTGCTGCCTACAATCAATGCACGATTGTAATCTTGCAAAGCGGCTGCTACAATTTCAGATGCAGAAGCGCTGGAACCATTTACCATAACTATCAGCGGACCGTTGTAAATCGTTCCTCTGTTTTTATCGATCAATGTTTTTGGTTTTTGTCCGCTAGTTTTTTCTATCATCAACGGACCTTCATTTATAAATATTCCAGCCAACTCCAAGGCTTCTTCCACTGCTCCACCGCCATTAAAACGCAAATCAAGAATGAGTCCATCAATACCATCCTTCTGCAATTTCAAAATTTCTTTGGCCATATCATTGGCGCAACCCAAAGCATTTTGCTGTCCGAATTCCGTGTAAAATCCCGGCAACGAAATGTAGCCAATTCTTTTTGTTCCGTTTAAAATCACACCAGTAATTAAATTCTCTTCTACTTCAATTTTTTGTTTTTCCAAAGTCACACTTTCTTCCAATCCAGTGCTTTTTCGGAAAGTCAAGGTAATGCTGTTGGCATTTACAGAATTTAAAATATCAGAAACCTGATTGACTGTTTTTTTAGAAACGTCATATTCCTTTTTATTCAAAGTCATTTTTAACAACACATCACCTTTATGAATCTGTCCGTTTTTCCATGCAGCACCGCCTGGAGTTAAGTAGGCGATAGAAACTTCACCTTCCGAATTTTCATCCAATCCGAAACCAAAAGAATAGGACTCCTTTGACAATGCCTTTTCAAAACGCTCTTTTTGTCCGGGAGTAAAATGACTGGAATGCGGATCATAACTTTCGGCCAGCACATTTAAAAACAGCGACAACATATATTGCTCATAGCCCGAAGGATGATTGAGCATTCTTTCTTTAAACTCATGAAAATTCTTTTTTACTTCTGCACGCGATTCAGCCTCCTTCGCCAAATAAACTTTGTTGTCAAGCTTGTATCTAACAGAATCGTCAACGCTTTTAAACATTTGCGAAAGTGTTGCCAATTTCAACAATTTTCTGAAACGTTCATCCAATTCCTTTTGGTTGAGTGCCTTTGAAAAAGTAGGTTTTTCTTCAAATGAAATAGATTCAGCCACTGAAAAATCAAAAGCTTTTGCTGTATAAACATCAACCAAAGAATCGTTGTGCAAAATCCTTTTTTTATACAACTCAGTCACTTTTGTAAAAAAGTCGCAGGAAGAACTTTCTGCACACAGTTTTTTCACCTCATCCAGCGTGAAACAAATTTGGTCATTGTCGAGATATTCATAAAAAGAGAAATGAATTTTCTGCGTGTTGTCAGATGTTTTTGCTGGCGGACTGAAATGAAATTTATCCAGCATTGCTGCAGTCATGTTGATATGATTGCAAGAATTCAAATCCTGACTAAAAGAATTGTTCACCTGAACAAACAGGAAAAACAAAATAAACATTGTTTTAATAGCTCTGATCACCGAATATTGTTTAGACGAGCTGCAAATATATAAATAAATAATTGTGGTACATTAGTACTTAATATGAAGTACGAATCGAAATACAACGACCCCGCCCCCAAACATTCTGACGCTGTTCGAGCGAAGAAACATTTGGGTCAGCATTTCCTGAAAGACGAAAACATTTCAAAGGCAATTGCCGATGGATTAGTTTTTCACCAAAACTATAACAGCGCCATCGAAATTGGTCCGGGAATGGGTGTTTTAACAAAATACCTCGTTGCAAATACCAACTTAAAAAACTTCAAAGTAGTTGAAATTGATAGAGATTCTGTGGCCTATCTCAAAACGAATTATCCTGCACTAGAAATTATAGAAGCCGATTTTTTACAACTTCATCTCAATGAAGTTTTTGATTCTCCCTTCGCTGTAATTGGGAATTTCCCTTACAATATTTCCACTGAAATACTTTTCAAAGTCTTAGATTATCGCGATAAAGTTCCAGAAGTAGTAGGCATGTTTCAAAAGGAAGTAGCCGAAAGGATCGCAGCACCTCCAGGAAGCAAAACTTACGGTATCACCAGTGTTTTATTGCAAGCATTTTACGACATTGAATATTTATTTACCGTTGAGCCCGAAGTTTTCAATCCGCCTCCAAAAGTAAAATCGGGAGTGATTCGCCTGAAGAGAAACAAAAGAGAGAAATTGCCTTGCGATGAAACTCTATTTTTCAAAATTGTTAAAACTGGATTTAATCAAAGAAGAAAAACCTTACACAACGCACTAAAATCAATGAACTTAAATGTTCCTGAAAAATTTAAATCATTGAGAGCAGAAGTATTAAGTGTAGAAGATTTTATAAAGATTGCCGTAGAAAATCAAAACGCAATTTAATTTACAGCGCTTTCCCTTTTAACTTTAAGAAGCTATCTTTGCGCCATGCAATTCCAGAACAACGAACAATTAATCAAGGATCTTAAACAAGCCATTCAGGATGAATCGCTGGATAAGATCAATGCATTGATCAGCGAATTGCATCCTGTAGACATTGCAGACATTACTACTCAGCTGTCTCTTGAGGAAGTAAAATCTTTCTTTGATATTGTTCCAGGTGAATTAATTTCTGAGACGATTGCGGAGTTGGAGGAAGATGAACGAGAAGGTTTGCTCAACAGTTTAACGCCTGAACAAATTGCACGTAAAGCCATTGATTACATGGAATCGGATGACGCAGCCGATTTAATCATGGAGCTTCCAAAAGAAAAAAGAAGCAAAGTCATTGCGCTCATCGACGATGTAAAAAAAGCAAGCAACATTGTTGACCTCCTCAACTATCCCGATGATTCAGCGGGAGGTTTAATGGCCAAAGAGCTTTTCAAAGTAAACATCAATTGGGATGTGATGGAATGTGTGCAGGAGCTGCGTAAACAAGCCGAACAAATAGAAACCATCCACACCGTATATGTAGTGGATGAAAACAATAAATTGCTGGGAACACTTTCTTTAAAAAGTTTGATCCTTACTCCTACCAACACCAAAATTGAAGATGTATTGAACCGCGATATTATTTCCGTGAAGGCACACACACAAAGCTCGGAAGTAGCGCAAATCATGGAGAAATACGACTTAGTAGTACTTCCTGTGGTAGACGATTTAAATCGTTTGAAAGGAAGAATTACCATTGACGACGTGGTGGACGTGATCAAGGAAGAAGCCGAAAGGGATTACCAAATGGCTTCTGGTCTCTCGGATACCGTTGAAGCGCATGACTCCGTTTGGCAGGTAACCAAAGCACGCGTACCATGGTTGCTGATGGGAATGATAGGTGGCGTTGGAAGTGCGCATGTATTGCTTGGATTTGACTTATCACAACATCCTGAAATGGTCATATTCATACCACTTATTGGTGCGATGGGTGGAAATGTTGGGGTTCAATCTTCGGCTATCGTTGTGCAAGGTTTAGCGAACAATACGCTGAAAGGCTCAATTGTTCAGCGTTTGATCAAAGAGACGGGTATTGGTTTGGTGAACGGATTGGTTTGTTCGGCCATACTTTTTGGCGTAAATTTCCTGTCTGATTTCTCTTCAAAAACATGCATTACTGTTAGTATTGCTTTGTTGTCAGTAATCATATTCGCAGCGATTTTAGGAACATTCATTCCCCTATTGCTCAATAGATTTAAAGTGAATCCGGCTTTGGCTACAGGGCCCTTTATTACAACCACCAATGATATTTTTGGGTTGTTGTTGTACTTTTATATCGGGCAGATGATTATTGGGTAACCTGCATATTAAAAATAGGTACTATCTACCTGAAGGGTATATTGTATTTTTGTATCACTTAATTTATTCTTTTCCCATTTTTTAATATCCATCACTTCTTTATTTGACTTATTATTACCAGAATAAATTTCTATTTTATCAAAATAGTCAGTCAAAATAATGTCTTCTGTTTTATCCCAAACCGTTTTTTCTCGTAACAAAAATGCTTGCCCTGATTCAATATGATCGTCATAAGTTACTATTGTTGTAGTGTTATTCAAACGCGAAAAATTGGAAACAGAGGAGGACACATCAATGGCAACAGAATGTTTGTTGTTGATATAAAATGAGTGGGTATACTCCTTATCTTTTGTGCACGAAAAAATTACAGTGACAAAAAGTAAACAAACAATTTTCTTCATAATATTATATAATTATTTAGCTGAGGCAAATTCAAATTACATTATATTTTTAATAAAAAAAACCCGAAAACACGTTAGTGATTTCTCTTCCCAATCTCATATGCAATAATGGAAGCCAGCAACACTCCAATTATATCCGCCCCAATATCCAACCACTCAAAAGCTCTTCCCAATTGCATTAGCTCCTGCAGTAATTCAATTAAAACTCCATAAGCAATGCAACACATAACTGAAATTATCAAGGCATTTTTCTTTCCGTACTTAGTAAGTCCTTTAATCCACAAAAACGTCAGCGTCCCAAACAAAAAAACATGAATGTATTTATCAAAGTAAGGAATGCGCGGAGAATGGCTGTCACCCAGGGGTACTAAACAAACAAATGCTATCGCAAGCGATAGCATTATGCCTTTATAATTGTACTTTAAAAACAAAGTCAACTAGTGTCCTATCAAAGTTTTGTATGCATCAGCAGATAACAATCCAGCTAATTGAGAAGCGTCAGTGATTTTTACTTTAATCATCCATCCTTTGCCGTATGGATCGTGGTTTACCGATTCTGGCTCCCCTTCAATTCCTGCGTTCAGTTCAAGAATTTGTCCGCTCACTGGCATAAACAAATCAGAAACAGTTTTAACTGCTTCCACAGTTCCAAACACTTCTTCCTGCGCTAAAGTTTCACCTACCGTTTCAATTTCAACATAAACGATATCACCCAATTCGCTTTGCGCGAAATCAGTAATACCAATAGTAGCAATGTCTCCATCAATTTTGATCCATTCGTGATCTTTAGTGTATTTTAATTCTGCAGGAATATTCATATGTAAATAATTTATTTTTTAAGGTCATATGGTATACCCATTTTATCTTTATCACTTTTTTATAGTGAGATGCATGGGTATTTCATCTGTATAATTTTTTATATAGGGCAAACTTACATGATTCGGCAATAAATCACAAAAACAAAAGGGAAATACTTCAATTATTATAGTGTATATCGCAAATTGACACTTCCCATTGAGTTGGATGTTGGGAAAGAAAGGGAGTTCGCAGGAGTATTGAAGATGATTTCGTACTTCAAACTCAAATTCAATTTAGCACTCAAAACATAATCAGCGGAAGTTTTTAAACTGATGATATTTGTTCCGTTTTGCACTTGAGGTTTTTCACCTTCTTTACGCAACACCGATTTACTTTGATTAAGCGATAAATCGGCACGTATATCCAGATTACTTTTTATGTTTTTACCTAAAATTTTGAAAGGCAACTTCACATCTTTTATTTTGTATCCTGTTCCCGCAGTAAGTTTGAAAGTAGAGATTTCGGAAACCGCCAACCCAATTAAATTCAAAGAAACTGTTCGTGTTTTACTCATTTCAAATTTTGCAATCCAACTGCTTTTTAATGTGGCATCAAATTTAATGAGCGGACTCAATTGCTCCGACATCACTATCCCACTTGCATAATAGAATTTCGGAATGAAATTTCCTGAACTGTCCTTTTTAGTGGTATAACCTGAGCCATCATCCTCGAAAGGAAGATTTTTTGAAAAGCCCTGGTTCAATGTGGAAGTATAAGAATGACTGCAAGTAAACGATTGAAAATACTTGCTAAAGAAAGGCATCTTCATAAATCCATCGTAATTGATTTTCCAGTTTGGCATTGGAATTTTAGGCATAGTGCGCAAGATGGATACTGTTGCATTTCCACCAGTATAGGCGGTGATGAAAGATTGTACAATTACATCCGTTTGCGTTTTTCCATAACCTTCAGGAAAACCACCTGTCAAATTCGCAGGATTGGAGTTGTGATTTTCAGCCGCCAAACGCGCGGCAATCACCGCTCTGCTGTTAACAAACTCGTCATATACCGCTGAAGAATTTTCCTTGTTCGGAAATTCAAAAGCCGAACCCAAACTAATAGTAGTTATGCTAAATGTGTAGGAAGTAGTGGTTGCTGAAGGGAAATTGGTGAATTTATTGTCTTGATCCAATCGGTATACAAAGGAAGAATCCTTTCCATAAGTTCGGGTAGCAGTGAGTTCAATTCTCATTTTATTGATAGGCTCCAACGTGGCGCGTAAATTTAAATTCTCGGTATGTGATTTTGAATAGCGTGTGTTCAGTTTATCTGAATTCGCGGTGAGCCAACCGTTTTGTGCAGAGCGAGTTAAAATATCTTCCTGACTGCCAAAAATAAATCCTGCACCTGGCGAATTTTGCTCAAAATCCATTCCCACCAATTTTGTTTTTGGAACATAACCAGGAAGAAAAGTTCCATTGTTTTCGGAATAAGTAAACGATGCATTTCTCACCATCATCATCAAGCGCAAAGAGGTCTCTAAAATATTAATTGGTTCAATGGCTGATTTCTTTTTTGTAGTATCTGATTCAGCCTTTTTCTGCTTGTTGATGTTGTTGTTTATTTTTTTTAGATAGGGTGATTTATTGTACAAATTCACAAAATTGAAATTGGCTGTGAGTTGTTTTGTATTGTTGTTGGAGATACTATTATTCACATCTTGAAAAGCAAGTGGAGCAGCCTGCCAGTCCATTTTTGCTGTATATTTTGCGTTGGCCGTAATCCAATCGGTAAAAGGTATTTTTTTGAGTGGCAGCTCGTAATTGAAATCCATATTTTGCGAAAAATTGGTGGTGCGACCCAGCTCATGATCCTTACCAATCAATCCGTTCAACAATGCTGCTTTCTTTTCTTTTGTATCAATTCGTCCTTCAGGCTCATCAATTCTGGCGCGGTTCATTGCAGTATATTTAAATTTCAGCGCCTTAGTAAAGTCCCAGCTCACATCATAATTTCTGTCCCAGAAAAAGTTTTTATTGTACACGGGAGTGATCAATAAAATTGCATCAGAGTTGTTTCGTACAACGCTTTCATTGTACAATCTATTCCAGTCGCTGCGAATAGAAACACGAGATGGCACAATGTAAAAATTAAATTCCCTACCCAACTTATTGTACGGTGTTTTCATCAAATTTTGAGCAAGCTTAGTGAAGCTTTCTTTTTTCTCTTTCAGTTCTTTTAAATCCTTTTCAAGTTTTGGAAGTTTCGCTGGAGGAGTTTGCTCTTTTTTCAAACGATCAATTTCTTCTTGCATGATGGCTTCCTTGTCTTGATAATTATTTAAAACAACTTTCTTGTAAAAGCCTACAATAGGACTTTGTATAAAAGGCTGGAAATTTTTCGGTTGGTGTGTGAAATTATAATTGAGTGCACCTTTATAAGTTTGCAATACATTGTAACGTGTATTCACATCGCTTTTAAATGTTTCATTAAAAACATAGGTGGCATCAAAATTTTCAATGTCGTAAGGCATCGGTTTTGCAGTAGATCCAACCGTTCTGTTTTTACGAACATTGGATAAATTCAAACTCTTTCGCCGCTGATAAGTTTGTGTACTGTCTTGAACTTTCTTACGCAAGGTAGGATCAAGTCTTTTCATATCCACGTCTTGATCCAAAGGACTAAATTGTTGATTTTGAAAAGTCTCTGAAAAACCCAAATACAAAGGAACAGAAACATTGTATTTAGAAGGAATTAATTTCCCTAGTTCTAAACTAGCAAGGGCGTCATACATCTGGTAATATTCTTTTTTCCTGTCGGCCACCTTATCTGTAATCGCGCCCCAGCCCGGAGTATACATTTTCCCGGTGACGGATAAATTGGCGAAATCAGCTACTTTCATTGTTGCCGTAGCCGTAGCTGCCCAACCGCTTTGATCGTTGAAACATGACAAACGCAATTCATTGGCCCAAACACCAACTGATCGTTTTTGTCCGGGATCACCATTGTTCCTCACACCAATCAAAATCACTTTAATTGCCGACATCGTTGGATTTCCTTTCACATAAACACTGTTCTTCTCATGTAATACACGGTAACGTTGATTTTTAAAAAAAGTAGCTGGATCAGATTCTATACTTGAATTCCGCAAGAGCTTTGCATCTGTGAGCACCGAAAGATCAAAATCAAAAGCGTTCTCCGACGGCCAAATGGCAGCTATGGCTTCTTCTGTGTTGGTCACACTAAATGTTCCCGACTCGGTAAATTTCAGAGGAATTTCGTACTCATAATAATTGTCGTCAAAATCAGATCCCATCCTCAAAAAAACACTCATCTTATTGTTATAATCTCCTGAGGCATCTCCTATTTTTTCAGCGTGAACAAACATCTTCAAGCAATTGTAAGCCCGCATATCAATGGAAGTATTTTTAAATGCAGCGCGACTATCACAGCCATCCAAATCTTCGATGTTCAAGTACAATGCCTGCTCATTCATGGTGGATTGTGTTTGCACGTTGTACACCCTTTGCACTGGTGGGACATACGGTATAGGTTGTTTCTGACTGTCTTCCTCCACGTTAATGGAAGTCACCACAAAATGAGCATTGTTGTCGGTTGCCACAAATTCACAATCGCCTTTGAGCTGACTTTCATACTTTCTCCAAGTCTCTCTTACCAAATCCATTCTTCCGAAACGCAAAATCACCGGATCCTCCCAGCCTTTCAACATAATTCGCACATATCGCATGGAACGGAAATCCTGAATTGAACCAACTGCTCTTTCAGGTTTGCGAATTGGAATACGGAAATGAATCCATCTTGAACTCACACTTCCACTATAACCATTAATCGTTGGAATTGAACTTGGATTAATAATGTTATTGATATAATTTCTTCCTTCTTTTTGATCCTCAATATCCAAATCATTTGGGCGCATGGAAATGTGGTATTCATAATAACTTTCACCTTCATTCAAAGTGTTGTCTTTGTTTAAATCTTCAATATCAGGAATGGTGGTTGCCGACGCCAAGAAGGCAGAGTTAGTACTTGCAGGTGAATTTCCATCAACACTGCTAAAATCTTTGTAACGCTCAATAACTTTTGCTTGAGCAAGATTAAAATTATCATCACGATAATGTCGGAAGTCATCGGCAGACGGGTCGTTGGCAATGGCGGATGGAATTGCTCCAAAATTTTTGTTGTAAAATTCTAGATATTTACTGTAGAATGTTTGCTCTCGTTGATCAGACAATCCGTCGTAACCAACATCTTGAAATGGTCGAGATGCAGGATCAGTATTAAATGCATTCACCAAATTCAATCCTGTAGGCACCAATCCCCAAATGGTAGTATCAACGGCTGAAAGATCATTGTCGTTAACAGGCAAACCATTTTCAAAAGATTTTCGAGAATCACGCAAAACGTCTTCGGATAAATTTCCGATGTGTATGTATAAATCCCCACCTGTCTGTGTTCCATTAAAAATTTGATTATCCAACTGCTTACCGTCATTATCATAAAAAGGATCCATCATCCAAAACTCCAAAAACTCAATGTTGGAAGCTTCAAAATCAGGCGTTTCAATTCTTCGCATCATTCCACCCCAGCGCGATTTGGGATTTAGCAAATGTCCATCTTTATCAACCCCTGCAGAGTATGCTCCGCCTGTTGTGTCAAAATTATACTGACCTCTTTCGTTGGGATAGTAAGCCAAATCGAGAGTGATAAGATTTGGTGTGATTCCGTTTTGAGCAGATTTTTGAGGAAAAACTTCCGACTGGTTAATAGGCCTCACGAAATTGTTGTTTTGTTGAGCGGCGTCATTTTTCAAGTAATTGGGTGTGAGTCCAGTGTTATCGCTAAATAAAGGATCAATATTGTACCATGATAATTTTGCGCGATTGAAGCCGTTAGCGAGTTGATTGCTTAATTTCCCCTCAGGAAAAATATCGTCCAAACCATGGGGCGTGGAAGCAATGAACCAGGTAGTTCGAACAGTTAATGGTGTGTTACTTTCGGCACCATCAAAATTATCAATGAAAGATTCCCCTTTTCCACTATTCTCATTTTGAATAGCATTTGATGTTCCAGGAAGTAATTGCGCAACTTCACCCGTAAAATCAAGAGTTGACATTTCTTTGGTTGATAGCAAAGGAAGTTTGTCCAATAACTTTGTAACTATAGGAAGGTCAGTGCGGTACTTGGTATTTAATCCCCAAATGGTATTCGACATTGGTTCTTGTCCGATATCCACTTTAAATGTCAACGGACGTTCCGTCAAATTCATGATGGTTCCGCCAACATTAAAATTATTTGAAAACTTATATTCCAAATGTGAACCGATTAAGTTTTTGGTTTGAATGCTGATCAAAGCATTCGCTTCCGAAGAAACTGAAATTGGTGTACCCGAATTTAAAATCCCTTCGTTGATGATGGTCACCTGACCTCCCGAATAATTCACTGTATAGTCAACATTTTCCAATAGTTTTTTCCCACCAGCAGTGACCACCACCGAACCCACTGGAACATTAATTGAACCTAAACTGATCACTGAAGATTGGCTGCTTTCAAATTTCACCCAAAACTTAAAACGATCCTTCGCTGGAAATTTCAGTTTAGCATTGATTGGCGTGACCGTATATAGGGAATCAAAACAATATTTGTTGGCCAATGTAGGACCCAACTGCTTTCTTAAAAATTCACCGAAGGGTTTTCGCACAGGAAAAAATATTCTTCCCGAGTTGGCTTTAATGGTAACACCTTCAACGTAGTCATAAAATCCATCAGGAATTGAATCCTGCTGAATATTCATTGTATCGGCATTCATCAGTTGCACCCAACGCTTGTTATTTCCTCCACCTAAGTCAACAAAATTGATATCTTGGTTGGATGTAGGATCAGTGTATAAAATTTGCATTTGAAAAGTCTCGCCCTTAATTCCCGATTCTCCCAGATAGTAAACGTTTTTCATCATAAGCTCCCATGTGGGCAAATGGGTATTGTTGACTGTATTTGTTTTAAGCAATTTCACATACAAGGCCTGAGTGTTGTTGGAACCATCGTTACTGAATTCCCCCACTTGAAACACCCCCGAAATTCCGGTGACAGTATATTGAAAAGCAACCGCCAAAATTTGATCGGCATTGAGCTCGGTGTTTAAAGAAATGTAACCCAGTTGCGGATGAAAGGTGAATTCATCGGGTTTTAATTTACGTGCATTTTCAATTTTATTGAAGTGCGCACCTTCTACATAGCCCATGGCCACCAATGCTGTACTGGCATTGGTGAAATTTCTGATGTCGGGATTTGCCCCCACGGTGGAGTACAAATTATTGATGTTGCTATAAGGATATTTGTCTCCTGGTACGACAGAGAGCAAAGGATCATAGGTGTTGTGCTCTCCCAAATCCATAAATCCTACAATCTTCCTGGAGTCTTCATTATTGTTGTTTCCTACGTTGGTCATCCACACCTCCACTCTTGTAATTTGAACGGAAGAATTAACATAGGGAAGCTTAGCCAAGGCAGCGTCATAATTATCGGCGAAATATTGCGACAGAAAAAAGTGACGATTGGCTTCGTAATTATCGGCCTGAATTTTAAAATCTTTAATCTGAACACCTCCTGCTGTTTGAGTGGTTTTCGATTCTCCTTTTTGTTGCGTGATGACAGAAGTCACCGTAAGCTTACCAAACTGCAATTCACTTTTAACACCGAATAAAGTCTGACCACCCTGTATGAGCTGTGTTTGCAACGGTAAGCTCACGTTACCTACTTCAATTTTTTTGATGATTTCATCTTCGCTTCCAGTGTATTCCAACTTCATTTGATTTTCAAAATCGAAGGTGGATTCGGTATTATAGTTTGTGGTGAGTTTTAATTTATCACCAATAGTACCAACGATATTGAGCTGTATTTTTTGATTGAACTGAAAGTTGGTATTGGTTTGATTTCGTACAGGAATCGCAGGATTTTTAGTGGTGGAAGAATTGAGTCCGAAAATCAACTCGGCAGATCCTGTTGGTTTAATCTCTACTTTAGGAGTTCCACCATCGTTGGTAAAAATATCGCCCAACAAACCACTTCCAGGCAATTTCAACGGCGGCAGCAAAGGTTTTTCTTGATCAAAATTTGCTTGCTTTACTTTTTCATCGAAGTATTTTTTTTCGGCTTGCTGATATCTCTCGTTCCAGTACTCATCAAAAGTCATGATTTGCGTGCCCACCACGAGGTCACCAATCTTCTTTACTTTTTTGTACTTTTTTGTTTCGGGATCATATGTAACTTCTTCCTTAACCGCAGCAGGATCGTCGGTATAAGATTTTGCCAACTTTATGGAATCAACCGGTGCTTGCGCATTTGCATGTTCAGCAAAAAACGCCTGCAACAGCAGGATTACAATCCAAATTGGGAAGCTATTTTTAAAATATTTTTTCACCTACAAATTCTTTAGAGCCAGTTTAACAAGCTCCTCAACGCTGTATGTTGGATTTTCGTTTATTAATTTTTGCAACACTTTTTCTACCCCTGCCTTGTTAAAGCCCAACATAAGGAGTGCGGATAACGCTTCGTCCCGATTGATATTGTGGCCTGCAGAAAAAATGGAACCTTCTGCTCCTTTGCTCACTTTTCCTTTCAATTCCAAGATGATGCGCTGTGCTGTTTTTTCACCTATACCTTTAATTGCCTTCAAGCTGCTAACATCAGCAATAGCAATGGCTCCAGCAATTCTATCGGGATCCATTGACGACAAGATTAAACGAGCGGTATTCGCTCCTACACCCGATACTGAAATGAGTTGACGAAAAATGGTTCTTTCTGATTCGGTAATGAAGCCGTACAAAGTGTGCGCATCTTCCTTAATAGAAAGGTGGGTGAGCAGTTTGCAGTTTTCTTCTTTGCCCAATTTATCAAAAGTAAAAAGTGAAATATGAACGAAATAACCCACACCAGCGCATTCAATTACTACGTTGGTGGGTGTTTTCTCTATCAAGCGGCCCGACAAATGGTTAATCATAATTGTTCTTGTTTTTGATGCGCGTCCACTACCGCTATTGTTGCCATGTTAACAATTTCTCGCACTGATGCGCCCAATTGAAGCACGTGCACCGATTTCCGCATTCCTAATAAAATTGGTCCAATGGCTTCTGTTTCTCCCATTTCCTGAATTAATTTATAAGCGATATTTCCAGACGACAGATTAGGAAAAATCAAAGTATTGGTTTGCTGATCGCCTAATTTGGTGAATGGGAACTTGCTTGTTCTCAAAGCAGAATTAACCGCGAAATTCCCTTGAATTTCACCATCTACGCAGATATGTGGATATTTTTCGTGCAAAATTCTTACTGCTTCATTGACCTTTACTGCCTCGGCACCTTTGGAGGTTCCGAAGTTGGAATAGGAAAGCATTGCAATACGTGGTTCCACATTGAAACGTTTCACTGCATCGTAAGTTAGTAGCGTAATTTTCACGAGATCTTCCGCTGTTGGCTCAAGATTCACTGTAGTATCACTGAAAAAGAAAGTTCCTTTTTTAGTAATAATCATGTACATCCCTGCAATGATTTGATGTTGTTTGTCCATGCCCACCAATTGCAAAGGCGGACGAACACTGTCTTTATAATTTCTTGTGACGCCGGTAATCATTGCATCGGCATCACCTTGATCAACCATCATGGAACCAAAATGATTGCGGTTACGCATGGCGATTTTAGATTCATGTAAAGTATATCCTTTGCGTTTTCGCTTATCAAAAAGTAGTTCAGCATAGGCTAATCTCTTTTCTTCGGCTGCTGCACTTCGCGTATCAATAATAGGCACATCCGAAAGATCCAAATTATTTTCAGCAATCAATTGCTGAATCACAGCAGTGCTTCCCAATAAAATTGGTTTAGCGATTCCCTCGTCTTTCACCACTTGTGCAGCTTTTAAAACACTGTAATTATCAGCTTCCACAAACACCACACGCTTAGGATTTTTCTTGGCCTGCTGCGTGAGTTGATTCATGATTTTTTTATCCAATCCCATACGCAAAGCCAGATCCTGCTTGTACTTTTCCCAATCGGTAATTGGACTTCGCGCTACTCCCGAATCCACTGCAGCTTTAGCAACAGCTGGTGCAACAACAGTTAGCAAACGCGGATCTATTGGTTTTGGAATGATGTAATCCTTTCCAAAAACCAGATTTTTTATGCTGTATGCCTGATTCACTTCTTCTGGCACGGTTTCCTTTGCCAGTGCTGCAATGGCGCGCACCGCAGCCAACTTCATTTCTTCATTAATGGTTGAGGCGTGAACATCCAATGCACCACGAAAAATGAAAGGGAATCCTAAAACATTGTTGACTTGGTTCGGATGATCCGATCTTCCAGTAGCTACAATAACATCGGGTCGTGCAGAGATGGCTTCATCATACGGAATTTCGGGATCGGGATTGGCGCAGGCAAATACAATTGGATTGTTTGCCATGGCTTGAATCATTGTTTTATCTACAATATTTCCACGCGACAAGCCCAGAAAAACATCGGCATCTTTCATAGCTTCCTTAAGATCTGCGAAAGCTTTATTGTTGGCGAATTGTTGCTTGTGAATATCTAAATTGTTGCGGTCGGTGGTGATCATTCCCTTAGAATCAAACATGTAAATATTTTCCACCTTTGCTCCCAAAGCCAAATATAGCTTGGCGCAGCTGATGGCCGACGGACCGGCACCACTCACTACCACTTTTATATTTTCAATTTTTTTTCCAGTGATTTCCAACGCATTCAACAAGGCTGCACCTGTGATAATTGCTGTTCCATGCTGATCATCGTGCATCAAAGGAATATTTAGTTCGGCTTTCAAGCGCTGCTCAATTTCAAAACACTCTGGAGCTTTGATGTCCTCTAAATTTATTCCGCCAAAAGTTGGCGCAATTGCTTTTACAGTGTTTACAAATTGATCCACATCGGTGGCGTCAACTTCTATGTCGAAAACATCAATATCAGCAAATATTTTAAAGAGCAAGCCCTTTCCTTCCATCACTGGTTTTGATGCTAAGGCACCAATATCGCCCAAGCCTAAAACCGCGGTTCCATTAGAAATAACCGCCACCAAATTTCTTTTAGCTGTGTATTTATAAGCATCATCTGGATTTGCTGCTATTTCCAGACAAGGCTCTGCAACGCCCGGTGAATAAGCCAAAGACAGGTCTCGTTGCGTGTGATATGGTTTGGTTGGAACTACTTCAATTTTCCCTGGTCGGCCTTGGGAATGATAATCTAATGCCTCCTGTTTTCTAACTTTACTCATATCTCTGTGTATTTTGCTGTTCTTTTAACGTGTAATAGTACTAATTTTGACCCACTTATTAAAATCTTAAAGCAAAATGAAAAAGGTCTTAGTTCTTACTGGTGCAGGCATTAGCGCTGAAAGCGGATTGAAAACTTTTCGCGATAGTGATGGCCTCTGGGAAAACTACAATGTATATGATGTGGCCACACCACAAGCTTGGGCAAAAAACCCAGCATTGGTGCAGGAGTTTTACAACAAAAGAAGAGAGCAATGTTTGAGCGCAAAACCCAATGCCGGTCACCTCGCGCTGGTGGAATTGGAAAAGGAATTTAACGTGCAGATCATCACTCAAAACGTGGATGATTTGCATGAAAAAGCAGGATCCACTAATATTTTGCATTTGCATGGTGAACTCAACAAAGCAAGAAGTTCAGTGGATGAAAACCTAATTTATGACCTCAAAGGCAAGGACATAAATATGGGAGATTTTTGTGAAAAAGGTTCGCAACTGCGTCCTCACATAGTGTGGTTTGGAGAAATGGTTCCCAACATAGAAATTGCACAAAAAATGATGCGCGATGCCGACTACTTATTGATTATTGGAACCTCCTTAAATGTTTATCCTGCTGCGGGTTTGGTGAGTTTCGTACCTGCGCACTGCAAAACCTTTTTGATTGATCCTAATGATTGTCCAACAGGGAACATTTCAAATCTCACAACAATTAAAGAAGGCGCTGGAACAGGTGTTTCAAAAGCAATTAAAATCATCCTACAAGACATGTAATTATATTTTTACTATCTTTTTGACTTGAATTCGAAAGAGTTTTAGAGTGAGGAAATAAAAAACAAGGTATCTATGAAAAAGTTTTTGTCGATTGCAATTGCTGGAATTATGAGTGTTGGACTGACTTCCGCACAAGAAAAAACTTTGCCTTCTGTTTCACTTTCTTCCATCGATGGGAAAAGCGTAAATCTGAAAGATGCGGTCCACGGACACAAAGTCACAGTGGTTTCCTTTTGGGCTATGTGGTGCACCAATTGCCTAACACAATACAATTCACTCGCAACAAAAATGAATGAAATCAACGTTCCATTTTACGCAGTGTCTATTGATGCTAAAGATCAAGAAGCTAAAGTCACACCTTTCGTTCAAAGCAAAGGATGGAGATTTTCATTTTTATTGGATCCCGAAAAACAAGTCTTTCGCGCGTTAGGCGCCACTTTCCCTCCACATTTATTTATAGTAAACGCACAAGGAAAAGTATTGTGGGAACAGCGTATATTCAATGAAAACAGCGAAGCAGAATTCCTGGCGAAATTGAAAGAACTGAACAAATAAATTGAAATATTAATTTTTCAAAAAAAAGAGCTCTTCATTGGAAGAGCTCTTTTTTTTTCCTATCTTCTGAGTAGGAAATTTTAAGAGGAGGAGTATGTTTGAAATGAGCAAGGAAATTTTAGAGAAAGTAAGTTTCGATAGAGACTTATTTAAAAAGGAGCTAGAAAAGGCAATCAAGTGGTTGTGTAAAACCGAAGAAGTTCGAAGCTTGCGAAAATGGTGCATGGAAAAATTCGGACACGTTTACAACGAAATTATTACAACAACTTTCGCCAATAGCGAGAATTGCTTGTCGTAATACAACCTAGGCTAATCCTGGGCGACCAAAGATCTAACTTTCAGTAAAGCATCAACTTTTTTCACTAAATTAATGGATGCTTCAACTTCCTCTTTACGGATGGCAACACTTTCTATGTTGAATCCGAAAGGAATTGAATTATCTGCACAAAAACCTGAAAGTTTTTTAGCAATTTCTTCGCAAATATTTACGGATTCATTCAAGATGTCAGATGCATTTTGCAAACGATATTTATGTGTATCCGAAACGTGAATTCCCAACCACTCAATGAACTGCAAAGTTTTTAAAGAACCGCAGGGACTTAATGTAAAAATCACTGTAGGCAACTGAAGTCCGTTATTGTCGCAAGTTTCTTTCAAAGACTGAAGCATCTTTATGCTATAGTCTTCATTCAACACACATTGTGTTACAAAATAAGAAACTCCACTTTTAATTTTATCCATCATCCTTTGATCTTCATCGTTCAAAACAATGTGTCTTTCAGGAATGCAGATTGCTCCCAACACTGAAGATGATTGGTATTCTGACCAGATTTCATAGGCCTGTGGCAAAGAAATTTTAGGAACATAATCAGGTGAGGGAATTCCAACTAATACAGGATAAAATTGATTTCCGTCCATGTTTTTGAACCAATCAGAAATTTCTTCTTCTGTATATTTTCCTGCCGGACGGTAAATGATTTTTTCCAGACTTAATTCCGATAAATAACTGTTACAATACTCCATCGGATCCATTGCTGGTTGAAAAGGAAATGGTCGCGCCTCGGCGGTACGTGTAGCTTCATCTTGCACGTCATAAACAATCAAAGCATCCACTGGCAAAGCCTGAATCCTCTCGATATTTTTTTTTGCTGACTCAGCAACCTTCTCTAAAGGTGTATTTAATTTTGGAGGTGTGATTCCGTATACTAAAACTCCTGATTCCCTGTTCTTTATTTTTTGTAAAAACATCTGCTCTTTTTCTGTTTATAAGCGGTAAATATATTTAATAGTTTTAAGCAAGGCAAGTCGCTGCATTATAGGTTATTCCAGAAAATCAATATTCCTCTTCAACCCCTTGAATTTAGTGCGTTTCACGGCTGATTTTTTAAATAATATATCGAAAGTTTCCTTTGAAATATTTTTCCATTGCTGTTTGGTCATCTCCAATAAATCAGGATGTGGTAAAAAAGCAGCTTCAGTATGTGGTTTTGAAAAACGATTCCAGGGACACACTTCCTGACAGATATCACAACCAAACATCCAGTTGTCGAATTGCCCTTTCATGGGAACCGGAATGGCATCTTTTAATTCGATGGTGAAGTAGGAAATGCACTTGCTTCCGTCAACTACATAAGGTTGAATGATGGCTCCAGTCGGACAAGCATCGAGGCAGCGCGTGCAGGTTCCGCAATAATCACCGATGGCAGTGTCATACTGCAATTCAGCATCAAGCATTAATTCACCGATGAAGAAAAATGAGCCGCTTTTATTGGTAATCAAATTACTATTTTTTCCTATCCAGCCCAATCCTGATTTTTTCGCCCAGGCCTTGTCCATTACCGGTGCTGAATCCACAAAAATCCTTCCTTCTACTTCCCCGATTTCACTTTGGATGAAGAGCAATAATTCATTTAATTTTCTTTTGATCACAAAATGATAATCCTCGCCATAGGCGTATTTGCTGAGCTTTGGAGCTTCAGGATCCTGTTGAGTTTCAGAGGGAAAATAATTGACCAAAACAGAAATCACGCTTTTACAGCCTTCAAATAAAATGCGCGGATCCAATCGCTTATCGAAGTAGTTTTCCATGTACTTCATTTCGCCGTTTCGGTTTTCCGACAACCATTTTTCCAAGCGCGGAGCCTCTTCTTCTAAAAATTCTGCTTTGGAAATACCACAGGCCATAAAGCCCAACTCCATTGCCTTTTGTTTAATGATTTCGCTGTTTTTATTTTTAGCGGAAGAATTCAAAATCTAGAATAACTTGCCTTGACTACCTCTGAATTCCTTGCCCAGATGCTGATAAGCTAAAGCTGTTACTTCACGTCCGCGTGGTGTGCGGTTCAAATAGCCCTGCATAATTAGGAATGGCTCGTACACTTCTTCAATCGTTCCAGCTTCTTCACTCACAGCCATTGCCAGTGTATTCAATCCCACCGGACCACCGGAAAATTTTTCAATAATGGTGGTCAAGATTTTATGATCCATGTCGTCCAATCCGAACTGATCAACATTTAAAGCACTCAGGGCCATATTAGAAATCGCCATGGTGATTCTTCCGTTGCCTTTAATTTGTGCAAAGTCGCGCACTCTTCTTAATAAAGCATTTGCGATACGTGGGGTTCCTCTACTTCTGCGCGCAATTTCATAAGCAGCATCAGCTTCAATTGGTATGTTTAAAATTTCTGCTGAACGGTGAACGATTCCAGTCAACACTTCGGCATCATAATACTCCAGACGGCAATTGATACCGAATCGAGCGCGCAGAGGCGATGTGAGCGATCCTGAACGTGTAGTAGCACCTACCAGAGTAAATGGCTCCAAACTAATTTGAACAGAACGGGCATTCGGTCCGGAATCAATCATAATGTCAATGGAATAATCTTCCATTGCAGAATATAAATACTCCTCCACCACCGGACTCAATCTATGAATTTCATCAATAAACAAAACATCTCCCTTGGAAAGATTGGTGAGCAAACCCGCTAAGTCACCAGGCTTATCAAGCATTGGTCCGGAAGCAATTTTAATATTCACTCCCAATTCCTGAGAAATAATATTGGCTAAAGTGGTTTTTCCTAATCCGGGAGGACCGTGCAATAAAACGTGATCCAAAGCTTCCCCTCTTTGCATTGCAGCTTGAACAAAAACCTGAAGATTTTCCAAAACCTTTCGCTGACCAGCAAAATCGTCGAATTCCTGCGGACGAAGAACTTTTTCAAATTCCTTTTCTGCTGAACTCAATTTTTCACTGTCTGGATCTAATGCTTCGTTCATCTTATTAATAGAGGATTTCCTTTACAAAGGTACAATTTACGATTTTCTACAACAAAAAAGCCTTCCCGATTTTTCGAGAAGGCTCTTTTGAATAATTTATTTTTTAATGCCCTTCAGATTCTCCTTCTTTTAAAGGAACTGATTGAGGCACGAAATCTTCTTCGTAGCCAGGCTTACTGTAATCGTAAGGCCAGCGGTGAACTTCAGGTATAGCATTAGGCCAGTTACCGTGGATTCTTTCAATTGGTGCTGTCCACTCCAATGTGTTGGATTCCCATGGATTTTGAGTTGATTTTCTTCCTTTGAAAATGCTGTAGAAAAAGTTAAAGATGAAAACAAATTGACCAATAGCCGCCATAATCGCAAAGCCAGTGATAATCACATTGATGTGTTGTACATCCTTAAATAATTCATACTCTTCATTAGAGAAATATCTTCTTGGAACACCGGCCAAACCTAAGAAGTGCATTGGGAAGAAAACTCCGTAAACACCTACAATCGTCATCCAGAAATGTAAGTATCCTAATTTAGGCATCATCATTCTTCCGTACATTCTAGGGAACCAGTGGTATACACCAGCGAACATTCCAAAGATAGCACCCGCACCCATTACGATGTGGAAGTGACCAACTACGAAATAAGTATCGTGAATGTTGATATCCAAAGCAGAATCTCCAAGGATCAAACCAGTTAAACCACCAGAGATGAATAAGGAAACCATTCCTAAAGCATACATCATCGCTGGAGATAATCTCAAGTTACCTTTCCAGATCGTAGCTAAATAGTTGAATACTTTAATCGCTGATGGAATTGCGATCAATAAAGTAGTGAAGGTAAATACCGTTCCAAGGAAAGGATTCATACCTGTCATAAACATATGATGACCCCATACGATGAAGGACAAGAAAGCAATCGCAAGAACAGATACGATCATCGCTCTGTATCCGAAAATTGGTTTTCTAGAATTCGTTGAAATAACTTCAGAAATTAATCCTAATGCTGGCAACAAGATAATGTAAACCTCAGGGTGACCTAAGAACCAGAATAAATGCTCAAATAATAACGGACTTCCACCTGTTGCCTCTAAAGGCACACCGCTAAAGAAAATATCAGAAAGGTAGAATGCAGTCCCGAAGCTTCTATCGAACATCAACAACAAGCAGCAGCTTAACAACACTGGGAAAGAAAGAACACCTAATATTGCAGTGATCAAGAAACACCAGATGGTCAAAGGCATTCTTGTCATTGTCATCCCTTTTGTTCTCAAGTTAAATACAGTAACGATGTAATTCAAGCTACCCAATAAAGAGGAAGCGATGAATATTGACATGGACACTAACCACAAAGTCATACCTAATCCTGAACCAGGAATAGCAGTTGGAATTGCACTTAAAGGCGGGTAAATCGTCCATCCTGCAGAAGCCGGACCTGTTTCAACGAAACAAGAAGCAATCATAATACAGCTGGAGATAAAGAACAACCAGTAAGAAATCATATTTAAGAGACCAGAAGCCATATCCCTTGCTCCCAATTGATATGGAATCAAAAGATTACTGAACGTACCACTCAAACCACCTGTTAATACAAAAAACACAATGATGGTACCATGAATGGTCACCAAAGCGAGATACATATTAGGATCAAGCAAGCCATCCGGCGCCCATTTGTCTCCCAAAAAGAAATTAGAGAAGGCAAATTTTTCACCAGGCCAAGCCAATTGTAAACGGAAAATAATTGACATCCCCATTCCGATTACCGCCATGATGATGGCAGTGATCAAGAATTGTTTACCAATCATTTTATGATCCTGGCTGAAGATATATTTTGAAATAAAAGTCTCGTGATGAGCATGATGACCGTGATCGTCATGTCCGTGGTGACCTTCTTCGTGATGTCCGTGATCTGACATTTGTTATCGTTTTACAGGTTTCTAGTTCTATTAATTATTTTCCGGCAAATTCATCGCCGAAAGTCTTGTAAGTTGCTACTCGTGCATCAAAATCCTTTTGAGATAATACTACAATCGGGAAACGCATTTTGTAATGTGATGCACCACAAATTTTGTTACACACCAACTCAAACAAAACAAAGTTTTTACCTTCGCTTGCAGCTACTTCCTTCATTTCTTCAGAGGTATACTTTGGAGTGAAAGTGAAATAAGTTTTTTGTCCAGGAACACAGTTCATTTGTGCACGGAAGTGAGGGAAATAAGCAGAGTGCAATACGTCTTTTGAACGGAAAGTAAACTCAGCCATACGATCTTTAGCTAAATACAAAGTATCTCTAACAATCACATCGTCTTCAGAACCTCTATAGTAAGCAGCGTCTTTAGCATGCTCCTTTTGGAATTTCAATAATCTTCTTTCATTGGCTTTAAACGCAGACAATTTGCTTTCTGCATCAGATAGTTCATCTTCTTTACCAGACCAGCCGTGTTCTACTAAAGAATCCAATTCTTTTACTGATCTTTCTAAACCAGCAATTTGTTTTCTTGTATCCACTAAGCTAGAGTCTACAGAAGCTGCAGTCATTATCCCTAATGCATTAGATCCAGTAATAGTAGAGAAGTTTACTTTACCCAATTCTCTGTCTTTACCAGAATAGCGCACAGTCCATTTGAATTGTTCCGCAACCACTTCTAATTTCACTGAATCTTTGGTTGACTCCTGATACATAACATCGCTCCAAGTGCTTAATCCGTATGTGATCAAGCTTAACAATACAATTGCAGGAATAATGGTCCAAGCCATCTCCAATTTATTGTTGTGTGGAAACCAAAAAGCTTTCTGACCTTTCTTCTGATAATATTTGTAAATAAAGGCAAACATCACAGTATGAGTAATGAAAAATGTCACCAAAATCAAGTTCATGGTTACATCAAACAAATTATCAATCTCATCCCCGTGAACAGAAGCAGAAGAAGGTAAAATATATTTACCCCATGCATACATTTGCACTCCAATCAGTGTAAAAAGAATTACACCAAATAAAACGTAAAGGAAGCCCTGAGTTTTGATCTCCGACAAAGAGACAAAATCTTCCTGATCACCGTTTAATTTTGTTGCCAGCTCGTGTGAGCGCATAATCTTTGCAATCGCAACGACAACAAGTACTACCGTAATAAAAATCAATAATGCCATTTCAAAATATTTTTAGCTCAAACATTTATTTTTAATGATACAAATTTTTGCTTTCCTCCAAATAAGGATGATTCTTCACCAATAGCGGTCTGCCCGCCAAAGCTTTCAAAACCACGAACAAAAATGCACCTAGGAAAATCAAAAACATTCCAAATTCCACCAAGCCTATTTTTCCGCCCTCTTTCATAGAAGAAGGAATAATAAGTAATTGTAAATCTACCCAGTGGCTGATGAAGATGATGATACCAACCACTAATAATAATCCTTTTCTCTTTTTTGCATCTGCGTCCATTAAGAATAACATCGGAAGAGCGAAGTTAATCAGCATCATGGCAAACATTTCAAATTTGTAATCTTGCAATCTAGCAACATAAGGAGCAACCTCTTCAGGTATATCAGCATACCAGATCAACATGAATTGAGCGAACCATAAGTAAGTCCATAGGAAGCTTAATGCAAACATCCATTTTCCTAAATCGTGGATGTGTCCTTTTTTAACCCATGACATCAATCCCTGACTTTGTAAGTAAATCAACAAACATATAGTCATGATGATACCACTGATCCACACTCCGGAGAATACATACCAACCAAATAAGGTAGAGAACCAGTGTACATCTAAAGACATGATAATGTCCCAAGCCAATACTGAAGATCCGTATCCAAAAGCAACCAAGAAACCAGCTGCCATTGCAATATTTTTGAAATGTATTTTTGTTCCACCTTCAGCATCTTCTTGCAAAGATCTTTTTCTGAAAGTTTTTGCTACGTACCAAAAAGCACCAACAAAGCCAAAGAAGCGCAACAATAAGAAACCAGCATCAGGACCTTCACCAAAGTTGAAGTAATGAGATTTATGAGAAATGATTGGATCGAAAACAGGATTTTTAGCGCCATTTTCCAAAGTCTCTTTATACACCTCTGGATCCATCCAATGGTACAAGTGATGCATGTGGCCCATACCTGCAAACAACACCGCCAAAATAACTAGGGCACCAATAGGGAACCAAGTGATCACAGCTTCTAAAATTCTTTTATATACAATGGTGTAAGCTGACTCAGTCACATACTGCAAACCAAGAAAGAAGAGAGCACCAAATGAAATACCGAAAAAGAAGAATCCGTTACCTAACAGATCCGCCCATAATCTTTGTCCCAATCCAGTATGCTCATCTGCATATTTGTAATCGCTGTCAACAGCCAATCCTAATCCGAATAGAAGTATCCCAGCTACTACAAGTAGCAGTGTAAATCTTTTAGCTTTGGATGAAAATGTATATTCCATTTTCTGTTTTTTTTAAGTCTTTAAATTCTAATTTTTAACTTCAGTTGAATCAGCACTTACAGCAGTTGAATCTGATGCAGGTTTAGCCAATTTTCCTTGTAAACTTTGTACGTAGTAAACTACTTCCCATCTTTCTTTTTGCGACATTTGAGAAGCATGTGAACCCATCATACCTTTTCCGTAATGCATAGTAAAGAAAATCTTTCCTTCTGGAAGATCTTTCAAAGCAGCTGTATAAGAAGGAGGAGCTGGGAATTTATCGTTTTGAACCATTTTACCATCACCCTCACCTTTAGCGCCGTGGCAATGATCGCAATAGATTTCAAATAACTCTTTTCCTTTAGCCAATACTGTATCAGAAAAACGAAGAGGATTTTTCAATTCCAAACCAGCTCTGTCGTAATCAGCGGTAGTATTTTCGTAAGCAAATGGCATGAATCCCATTGCTACAGTTCCCTTAGGAGGAGTGAATGTTGCGTGTCCGTTTTTAAACAGATTATACATCGCTGCCAATTCAATCTCGTCATAGCCTTTTCCTTCTTGTCTCTCGTAGAAAGACGCCGAATCCAAATCTCCCTTTTTGATGTATGTTTCAAAAGAAGGTGATCTGTACATGTCGGGCATATACTCTACTCCAGGGCTATTTGGATCAGATGTACAGGCAAACAAGCCAGTAGCAAGAAATGCTGCCAGAGATATTTTACCAATATATTTAAATACCATATTCATAATATTCTTTTAAGCCGCTTTTTTATTTATTTCAATTGCACCAGTTTCTTTCAACAAGGCAATCAATTCTGCTTCTTTTGATTCTTCAACATGAATCTCCATTACAAATTTATCATCTGTTGTTCTTGGATCCGGGTTCTTAGCCTTCATCCCTGGAAGTGTTTTATTTCTCAACATATAAGTCAGAGCCATACCGTGAGCTGTACAAAAAACTGTAAACTCAAAAGTAATTGGAATGAACGCAGGCAAATTTTGAAGCATAGAGAAGTTTGGTTTACCACCGATGTTCATAGGCCAGTCAACGATCATGAAATATCTCATACCAATCAAAGCCAACGACATCCCAGTTAAACCGTAGATGAATGCGCAGATCGCCAAACGGGTTTTTCTAACACCGATAACGTCATCTATTCCATGAACAGGAAAAGGAGAAAACACATCTGTGACATGTATCCCTTTAGACACCACCTTCTTTGCTCCGTTAAGGAGAACGTGGTCATCATCGTACATTGCGTAAATTACTGTGCTCATTTCCTATATAATTTTTCTCTGTTCTACTTAAATTTATTAATGACCTGCTCCTTTAGAATCAAGCACTGTTGGATGTTCACCAGCATGTATTTGTTTCAATTGAGCTTCGCCAGTACTTCTTAAAATTGTTTTCACCTCGTTGAGTGCCAATACAGGGAATACTCTACTGTATAAAAGGAACAACACGAAAAAGATTCCAATAGTTCCAAGGAACAAACCGATGTCCACAAAAGTAGGGTGGAATAAATTCCATGAAGACGGAACGTAGTCACGGTGAATTGAAGTCACGATAATTACGAAACGCTCAAACCACATACCCACATTCACCACGATAGACATGAAGAAAGTCAACACGATATTTCTTCTCCATTTTTTCACCCACATCAACTGTGGAGAAACCACGTTACAAGTCATCATCAACATATATGACCACCAGTACCATCCAGTAGCACGGTTCATGAAAGCATAACCTTCATACTCCACACCTGAATACCAAGAGATAAATAACTCAGATAAGTAAGCTACACCAACCATTGAACCAGTCACCATGATAATGATGTTCATGTATTCAACGTGTTTAACAGTAACATAAGCTTCAAGGTGCAATACCTTTCTCATCACCAACATCAAAGTCAATACCATTGCGAATCCGGAAAACACCGCTCCAGCCACGAAGTATGGAGGGAAGATGGTAGTATGCCAACCCGGGATAACCGAAGTAGCAAAGTCCATGGATACAATGGAGTGAACCGAGAATACCAGTGGCGTTGCCAAACCTGCCAACACCAATGAAACCTCTTCAAAACGATTCCAGTGTTTCGCAGAACCAGTCCAACCGAAACTTAAAATACTATATACTTTTTTAGACAATGGCTTTACAGCTCTGTCGCGAATGGTAGCAAAATCCGGAATCAAACCAATGTACCAGAACACTAAAGACACAGAGAAATAAGTAGAGATGGCAAACACGTCCCACAACAAAGGAGAGTTAAAGTTCACCCATAGAGAACCGAATTGATTTGGTAAAGGGAGTACCCAGTAAGCCAACCAAATTCTTCCCATGTGTAATAAAGGGAATAAAGCAGCCATGATAACTGCGAAGATCGTCATCGCCTCAGCAGAACGGTTAATCGCCATTCTCCAGCGTTGACGGAACAATAACAATACGGCAGAGATCAAAGTTCCAGCGTGACCGATACCAACCCACCATACGAAGTTAGTGATATCCCAAGCCCAGTCAACAGTTTTATTTAAACCCCAAACACCAATACCCACACCAACGGTGTAGCAGATACATCCCAATCCCCACAAAGCCAACAAAGCGGAAATGGAAAACACCATATACCACATTTTGTTTGCTTTACCTTCTACAGGGCGGCAAACATCCTCAGTAATCTGGTGGTAAGTTTTGTTACCAAGAATTAAGGGCTCTCTAATTTGCGATTCTACGTGGTGCATTTTACTCAGTATTTTTAAATATTAAGCTTCTATATTTCTCACTTTTGTTTGGTAGTAAACGTTCGGTTTAACACCAACCTCATCAAGCATTGTATATGATCTAGGTTCTTTTGACGCTTTGCTAACATAAGAGTTAGTGTCGTTCAAATCACCGAATTGAATTGCGTGTGTAGGACAAGCCTCAGCACATGCTGTTTCAATTGATCCATCTTCCACGGCATGACCAGCTTTTTTAGCTTCCAGTTTACCATGTTGAATTCTTTGTACACACATTGAACATTTCTCGATAACCCCTCTAGATCTTACTACAACATCAGGATTAAGAACCATACGGCCTAAATCATCATGCGCAGGATTGATTTTATTGAAGTCAGGATATTGAGTCAAGTTTAATGAATCGTATTGGAACCAGTTGAATCTTCTTACTTTGAAAGGACAGTTGTTAGCACAGTATCTTGTACCAATACATCTGTTGTAAGCCATTTGATTCAACCCTTCTTGAGAGTGTGTTGTAGCAGCAACCGGACAAACCGTTTCGCACGGAGCGTGGTTACAGTGCTGACACATTACTGGTTGGAAAACCACTTGTGGTTCTTCATCCGGTACCTCAGCAGTGTGGTATTCAGCAATTGAATTGAGTTGATCCAGTTCAGTTACTTTTTCTTTATTTACTGTAGACGAGAAATAACGGTCAATTCTGATCCAGTGCATTTCACGACTTCTTCTAACTTCATCTTTACCAACAACAGGAATGTTGTTTTCACTTTGACAAGCAGTTGCACAAGCGCCACAACCAATACAAGTACTCAAGTCGATTACCATACCCCAACGATGTCCAAGACCAACACCTTGATCTTCCCATAAGTCGAGTTCTTCCGGTTTTCTTTTTTTACCGTATGTATCAGTCAATAACTCTTGCTCATTGTATCCACCTTCTTCTTTCGCTTTATCTCCGTCTTTGTGGAACTTCGCAAGTGTTGTTTCATTGACAATTTTTCTACCCATCATTGTGTGATGAGTTTGAGTAGTTGCCAATGGATATGTAGCAGTTGTTGCAGTTATAGTAACAGCATTGCTGTATTCAAATTCATTTGAAATTAATGGGAAGGCATTCACACCAATCAAAGCACCTTCTTTGTACATTCCACCTGACCATTCTTCTCTTGCGATACCTGAAGTAATGGATCTTCCGTAACCTAAAGCAAGGCTGACAGTTTTTCTAGCCTGACCAGGCAATGGATAAACCGGCACTTCAATTTCAGTTCCGTTAGCAGAGATTTTAATAACTTTTGCAGGATATTTTTCTCCTAAATATAATTCGTTAAAACCTTCGTATCCTTCTCCTTTGATGTCAAACAATTCTTTAACATCTTCAGGGTGCATTGTAGCGTAGTTGTCCCAAGTAACTTTAGTGATTGGATCTGGTAACTCTTGCAACCAAGGGTTTAATGCATGACGACCATCACCCATACCAGCCTTCACATACAATTCAATTTCCCAAGAAGATGAGGTTTTAAACTCAGAGGCAAATTTATTTAAGTCGGCACTAGTCACACTACCAACAGCAACAGTAGCCATTGCAGCATCAACTTCATCCGTTTTAGGAGTCGCAACTTTTGCTTTATCGTCAACAACTACAGCAGGCGCAGCATTTCCAACATATACACCATGTTGAACAGCTTCATTCCATGCTGCAGCGCCAGATACTAAACCTTCAGATGACCAATTGTTTTGAATATAATCTCTGAAAGAAGTAGAATTTCCTGACCAGCTCAAGATACTTTCTTGCCACTGACGAGTAGAGAATAATTTATTGATTGCAGGTTGTGCAATATTGTAATGTCCTTTTGCAGGATTATAATCGTTCCAAGATTCCAGGTAGTGGTTGTCGGGACAGATGTAATCACATTCTGCACCGGTCTCATCCAATCTGTCGCCCAAATAAATTTTAACTTTAACTTTAGCTAAAGCAGATTTGAAATCACCACCTTTTCCAATTTTTGCTGGAGAAGAATACACAGGATTAACTCCTGCAATAATAATTGCTCCAACTGAACCAGCAGCCATTTTAGCTACTAAAGCACTGTAATCACTATCGCTACCTTTTCTGATGTTCAAAGCATTTTGAATATCTAAAGTTGAACCATAATTTCCCAATTGTTCATTGATGGCATTCACCAACAATTGAACACCGCTATTGTTGCTGCCAGCCACCACTAAAGAAGAACCTTTAGCAGCTTTCAATTCAGCAGCAGCTTTATCTAATTTTTTCTTAACGTCGGCAGATAAACCAGCCGGAACAGAAATAGAACCACCTACAGCTTTCAATAAGTAAGCAGCAGCGATACCTTGTTCAGAAGGTTTAACAGTAGCTCTAACATCAGCGTTAGAACCAGTCAATGACATTTTAGTTTCAAACTGGAAGTGTTTCGACATCCATTCTCCATCCGGTTTTCTTGTGATACCGTACTGAGCAGCATATTGATTAGAGTTCAACCACCCCGCAAGGAAGTCGGCACCTAAACTTACAATTACTTTAGCTTTATCAAAGTGGTAAGCAGGAACTGCTGATTTGCCAAACATCATAGAGTTGGCTTTCAAAATTCCTGAACTTGAAATAGAATCGTAAACAACGTGCTCAGTTCCTGGGAACTTAGCAGCGAATTCAGCAATAGCTTTTTCAGAAGAAGGCGACATTAATGTTCCAGTCAACAAAACAATTTTACCGTTTGCTGCAGAAACAGAAGCCAATTGAGTAGAAATTTCTTTATCTACTGTGCTCCATTCCATTCCTTTTTTCCAAGCACCTGCAGATTTTTTAGCAGGAGCTTTTCCTCTTTTTGCATCATATAATTCCAATACAGAAGAGTTAACTCTAGCGTTAACTGCACCACCTGTAATTAGAGAATGTTTATTTCCTTTAATGTGGATTGGTCGACCTTCTCTTGTTTTTACAACAACTCCGGCGAAATCATATCCATCAAAATAAGTAGAAGCGTAATAGTTGGCAACACCTGGAGTAATCTCCTCTGGTTTGTTCAAATAAGGAATCGCTTTTGTAACAGGAGATTCACAAGCAGCTAGGGAAGCAGCAGTAACGCTGAATCCAAGGTATTTCAAGAAATCCCTTCTGTGAGTTTTGCTTTCAGTGGCTTCGCTATCGCTCAAAAATTTATCTACCGGAACATGTTCAGCAAATTCTTTTTGACTTTGCTCCACAAATTGAGGCGCTGCGGTAAGCTCTTCCAGCCCTTTCCAGTATTTCTTAGTTTCAGTCATAGTTTAAACTATATAAGAGAACCTGTTTTTTTTGTTATTAATAGTGACATTTAGCACATTCTAACCCACCAATCTTGTCAACAGTGAACTTAAAGTCTTTTTTGTGCTTGAATTCTTTTTTAGCGTCTTCGTGGATTTTTATGTAGTAGTCGTTACCAGCAAAATTAACTTCAGTTTCGCGGTGACAGTTAACACACCATCCCATAGTTAATTCAGAGAATTGCTTTACTTCTTGCATTTTCTCTACTTCACCGTGACATTTCTGGCAAGCTACTTTACCTACCTCAACGTGTTGAGAGTGGTTGAAGTAAACGAAGTCAGGAAGATTGTGAACTTTAACCCATTCGATCACAGTGTCGTTTCTCATTTTACCGTCAGCAGTCATGTATTTCATTGAATCAGGATTCCATCCGATATAATCATACAATTTTTGGATTTCAGTTTTTCCTGATCTGCTTCCTTCAGTAACTGCTTTGTGACAGTTCATACAAACGTTGGCAGATGGAATACCAGAAGTTTTGCTGGTACGCGCTGAAGAGTGACAATATTTACAATCAATTTCATTTTTACCAGCATGTAAATCATGAGGAAAAGCAATTGGCTGCTTTGGTTGATAATCTTGGTAAACACCTATTCCTAAAAGAGCATCCCATCCTATTTTAGCAAGCACAAGAACTAAGAAGAAACCAATAATACTGCTTAATTTTTTGTGCGACTGAATCCAATTTCCAGTTGCTTCCCAAAAAGATTTTCCATCTTCCAATGGCAAGCCTTCTTTTTTGTTTGCCGCATTTTTCATCGAGCGGTTAACACCAGAGAATATAACAATGATTAAAGTAGCGATTCCAATAACTATTAAGATCATCCACAAATCACTATCTGAATCTTCTACTACTTCAGTTGCAACAGCAGCAGCTGCATTTGGATCTACTGCAGGTTTTGATGGTCCAACATATAAAAACGCAACTAAATCAGCCAACTGAGCATCAGATAAAAATCCGAAAGCAGTCATTGCCCCCTGTGCATTCGCGTTGTAAACTTGATTACCGTAAGCATCACCGCTTGCTCTAACCTTAGCGTTGTCTTTAATCCAAGCTTTCAACCAACCATCAACATCACCGTATGCTCCAGCTTGAACACGATCGGTTACTCCCTGCAATGCGGGTCCGGTTAATTTTTTATCCCACGCATGACACGCAGTACAATTTGCTTTGTAGATTTTTTCTCCTGCTTTTGCATCTTGAGCAAAGCTATTGGACGCGAAAAATAGTGTGAACGCCAATAAAAAAAGGAGGGAAGAGATAGATGAGATTTTTCTCATTGTTCTTTTATATAATTTCATTGATCCTCTGTGACCTATTATTAAACAAGCCGTTTTTAGCTTGCGACAAATTTATAATAATCCTCATTTTTAGCATCGGGTTTGGATCAGAAAACTAAAGCAATATTGTAATTTAAAACGATTCTAAATAACGATATCTGGTTTTGTTCTTCTAAAACACCTGTAAAATAAGCACTTTCAAGAACAGACAACTTCAAGTGTTTCCTTTTTAAAAGTTTAATTTTTGTTAATTTATTTTTGAACTTTTCTGCGGTGAAAAAAAACAAAGATTTCTCCCTGGCATAATTATAGAGTCGTATTTTTACACTCAATATTTATTTTAATTTTGACCAAAATACTGATTATGACCAAAGTACTTTCTCTCCTCTTCTTGATTATCTGTTCTTCAGCAATAGCTCAGAGTGATGAAAACACAAATAATTCCGAAAACGGAAAAAAAGGAGACATCATAATATATGGTGATGAACAAGTGAGTGCTTTGCTAAAAAAGCACGTTTCTATTAACAAGAAAAAATGCCCGCACTTGGTAAAAGGTTATAGAGTGCAAATCTATTCATCTGCTGGAAATGGTAGTCGAGAAAAAGCCAACCATGATCAAGTGCGTTTTCTGTCTAATTACCCCGACATCAATGCCTACAGCATATGGGAACAGCCGAACTGGAAGGTACGAGTTGGCGATTGCAGAACAAGATTTGAAGCAGAGAAATTAAAAAAAGAAATTCAAGTAAACTTCCCGAATTGCTTTGTGGTGGTGGATTATATTGACACAGTGTACTTGGAGGATTGTAAGTAATCTGTCTGAACCTTGATGCACTTGATGAAAGGATTAAAGGAAGGTTGCACTAGAATCATTTAATCCTTTCATCAAGTGCATCAAGGTTCAGACAAACAAAAATGGCGGAGTTTTCACTCCGCCATTTCTTTTTATCCTATTCTAAAACTTATATCAGTTTTTGTTTTACTTCCACCTCTTCAAAGGCTTCGATAACGTCACCTACTTTGATATCATTGAAGTTAGTGATGTTCAATCCACACTCGTAACCAACAGTAACATCTTTAACGTCATCTTTGAAACGCTTCAATGATCCCAATTCACCAGAGTAAATAACGATACCTTCACGAATCAAACGTATTTTATTTTTTCTACTGATTTTACCATCCGTAACATAACATCCAGCAACCGTACCCACTTTCGTGATTTTGAATGCTTCACGTACTTCCATGTTACCAACAATTTTCTCTTCGATTTTCGGTTTCAACATACCTTCCATCGCATCTTTCAATTCATTGATAGCATTGTAGATGATAGAGTACAAGCGGATTTCGATATCTTCTTGCTCAGCCAATTTACGTGCACCAGCAGAAGGACGAACTTGGAAACCAATGATAATCGCATTGGAAGCAGAAGCCAACAATACATCTGTTTCAGAGATCTGACCTACAGATTTGTGGATCACATTGATTTGAATTTGACTGGTAGATAATTTCAACAATGAATCGGACAATGCTTCGATAGAACCATCCACGTCACCTTTAACGATCACGTTCAATTCCTGGAAGTCGCCAATAGCGATACGACGGCCGATTTCATCCAATGTAATATGACGACGAGTACGAATACCTTGTTCACGTTGCAATTGTAATCTTTTTGTAGCAATGTCTTTCGCTTCTCTTTCATCTCTCATCACGGTAAAATGGTCACCTGCTTGCGGAGCACCTGTAATACCTAAAATTTGAACAGGAGAAGATGGTCCGGCAGTATCCACACGGTGACCACGCTCATTGAACATCGCTTTTACTTTTCCATAGAAACAACCCACCAACACGATATCTCCTACTTTCAATGTTCCGTTTTGAACCAAAACAGTTGCAACATAACCCCTGCCTTTATCAAGCATAGATTCAATTACAGTTCCTTTGGCCATTTTATCTGGAGAAGCTTTCAAGTCCATTAATTCAGCTTCCAGCAATACTTTATCCAACAACTCTTCAATCCCCAAACCTTTCTTTGCAGAAATGTGTTGGCATTGGAACTTACCACCCCAATCCTCAACAAGAATGTTCATTTGAGAAAGTTGCTCTTTTATTTTTTCAGGGTTTGCACCTGGTTTGTCAATTTTATTGATTGCAAAAATCATTGAAACACCAGCAGCCTGTGCGTGATTTATTGCCTCTTTGGTTTGTGGCATGATCGCGTCGTCCGCAGCAATTACAATAATTGCCAAATCCGTTACTTTAGCTCCACGCGCTCTCATCGCCGTAAAGGCTTCGTGACCAGGAGTATCTAAGAAAGTAATGATTTGTCCGCCTTTCAACTGCACAGAGTAAGCACCAATATGCTGAGTGATACCACCCGCTTCACCTGCTACCACATTTTCTTTACGAACATAATCCAGCAAAGAAGTTTTACCGTGGTCAACGTGACCCATTACAGTAACGATTGGCGCACGTGCTATATCATTTTCATAAACTTCTTCTTCTACCTCGTCCTGAGCATCAGCACTTACGAATTCCACTTTAAATCCGAATTCTTCAGCAACAATGCTTAAAGTTTCCGCATCCAAACGTTGATTGATAGAAACAAACAAACCTAAACTCAAACAAGTAGAGATAATTTCGTTAACAGAAACATCCATCAAATTTGCTAGCTCATTGGCAGAAACGAACTCAGTCACTTTTAAAATCGACTTGTCCTGTTCTTTTTGATCTAATTCATCTTGAATTCTTTGTCCGGCTTCATCTCTCTTGATCCTACGGAATTTTGCCGCTTTATTTTTTTGTTTTCCACCGCTCAAACGAGCAAGGGTTTCTTTGATCTGTTGTTGGATCTGACCTTCGGTAACCTCAGGTTTGAAAGGTTTTTTAGCTCCAGGACCACTAGTATTTCCTCCTGGTTTGCCACCTTTTTGAGGAGGACGACTATTATTTCCACCTGCAGGAGGTACCGTTACAGCACCTTGAACAGGGGATTTTTGAATTCTTTCTCTTTTCTTTTTATTGTGAAAATCATTGCCTTTAGAAGAAGCCACCGGAGAAGATTTCTTTTTCTCAATTTCCTTCGGCAATTCAATTCTTCCGACAACCTTAGGTCCGTCAATTTTTTCTGTCTTAGCTCTGAAAAAATCATCTTCAGGAGCAGCAGGAGGAACAATTGGCGCAACAGCTACCGGCTCTTCAGGAGCTGGCGCAGGAGCGGGTGTTGGTGCTGCCGGCGTTGGTTCAACGGGAGCCGCTTTAGCAACAGGAGCTACAGGTTCAGGCGCAGGTGGAGGTGTTACAGGAGCAACGGGAGCTGCTTCCTTTTCCAACTCAATTTTCCCTACTACTTTAACTTCAATGCTTTCTTTTGCACGTGCTGTTTTAAAAATCGCCTCTTCCTTAACAGGCTCTTCTACTTTTTGTTCTTTAGTAGGCTGAAGTACAATAGTTTCCTTTTTGTCTTTTCCAACCACTACTTTTTCGGATCTTTCCTTCAAAGATTTTTCCAGCTGAAATTCTTCCACCAAAAGCTTGTGCATTTGCGGAGTAATTTTGGAATTGGGATTAGTATCGATTGAAAATCCCTTGGATGAAAGAAATTCAACCACGGTATTTAAACCGAGGTTGAATTCTCTTGCTACTTTGCTTAATCTTGTTGGCTGGGCCGAATCCATATTTTATTATAAATGTTCTTTTTTAGAATTTAAAAGCAAGCTTTTTATTACGATTCAAATTCTGATTTAAGGATGTTCATCACCTCTACCACTGTTTCTTCTTCAAGGTCGGTTCTTTTCACCAAATCCTGAATAGACAAATCCAATACGCTTCTTGCAGTATCACATCCGATGTTCTTCAACTCCAGCAATACCCAGTCTTCGATCTCATCTTTGAACTCATCCAATCGCACGTCTTCAACATCTTGATCGGTATCTCTGTAAACATCAATTTCATAACCAACTAATTTACCAGCCAATTTGATATTGAATCCACCTTTACCGATAGCCAAAGAAACCTGATCAGGTTTCAAATACACCTCAGCACGTTTTTCTTCGTTACGCAATTGGATAGAAGTAATTTTCGCAGGGCTCAAAGCTCTTTGAATAAATACTGAATCATTATCGGAGAAGTTGATCACGTCGATATTTTCATTTCCTAATTCACGAACAATACCGTGAATTCTAGATCCTTTCATACCTACGCAAGCGCCAACAGGATCAATTCTTTCGTCGTAAGATTCCACAGCCACTTTAGCTCTTTCACCTGGTACACGAACAATTCTTTTTATAGTAATTAAACCATCATAAATCTCAGGAACCTCTTGTTCAAATAATCTTTCTAAGAATACAGATGAAGTACGAGACAAGATGATAACAGGATTGTTATTTTTCATATCTACCTTCAACACAACTGCACGAACGGTATCTCCTTTTTTGAAATAATCTGTTGGAATTTGCTCTGATTTAGGAAGGATCAATTCATTTTCCTCATCATCCAAAATCAAAATTTCTCTTTTCCACACCTGGTAAACTTCACCAGCCACAATCTGACCCACTTTATCTTTGTATTTTTTGTACAAGTCGTCTTTTTCAAGATCCAATACTCGGGAAATTAAGTTTTGACGAACCGCCAAAACCGCTCTTCTACCGAAATCTTCCAATTTAACTTCTTCAGAAACCTCTTCACCTACTTCAAAGTCGGGCTCGATTTTAATAGCATCAGCATAAGCGATCTCACGATTTTCATCTTCCACTTCACCATTTTCAACAATGGTTCTGTTTCTCCAAACCTCCAAGTCACCCTTGTCGATATTGACGATAATATCATAATTGTCGTCAGATCCGTACTTCTTTTGAAGCATATTTCTGAAAACGTCTTCAAGAATACTCATCATCGTTTCACGATCGATGTTCTTAAATTCTTTAAACTCCTGAAACGAGTCTATCAATCCAATTTGCTGTTCCATATCACCTCTGTTTAAAAAGTAATAACTACTTTACATTCATTTATTTTCTGGGCTGCCTCCGTGGCACCGAACTTTAATACATGTTGTTTAACCACCAGCTCTTTTTTCTTCTTCCCTTCCAACTTCAACTTTTCACTGGTTTCAAGGACTATCCCCTCTTCATCTGCACTAATGAGGATACCCTTAGTTTTTTTTCCATCGCCTGTTTTAACTTCCACCGTTTTGCCGATGTACTTTAAATACTGTTTCAGCACTTTAAAGGGCTGATCCAATCCTGGCGAAGAAACCACTAATTCAAAATCTTCTTTTTCACGATCCAAAGAACCTTCAATCTGCCTGCTCACCCCCACTATTCCCTTAATCGGAATTCCTTCTTCTCCATCTACCAAAACACTGATTTTATTGCCAGCGCCTACCTTCGCTTCCACCAGAAAATAATTCGTCCCCTCAATTCCTTCGTTCACCAACTGTTTTATCAAATCTTCTGATATCATACTTTACCTAATGAAGCAGGGGACTTTTGTGTCCCCTGCATATCAAATACCAATAAAATGGAAGGCAAATTTAGCTAAATATTTCTATTCTGCAAGGCTTTTAAACAAAAAAGCATTCGTTGGGGTACGAATGCTTTTTTTGAGGATTTCTTAACAGTACGGGTAACTGTAAGAAGGCATACTAAGAGGTAATTGCTAAAAAGACGGGGCTGATTTAAAGTGGTTGCTTTCGAAAAAAAATTATTTCCGACGGCAGAGCTGAAATTCCTTTGTGTTCAAATCAAGCAACTGATAATCAGAAGGCAATGGACTGCTTTTTTCTAAAAACAAATATTGCTGTTTGAATTGTGTACTAGCTTCCAGACTGATTCCGGCATAACGCTGAAAATATGCAAACATCGACCAATTCTGCGCATATTCAATAGGAACACTAATAATAGAATTGGGTGGAAGCACTTTGGCCACTTCCTTCACATCATAAATCAAATTCTTATGCTGGTGAGTTTTTCCATTTTGCACCAACGCCAAGGTGATTGAAGATAGCAATAGCAAAATGCTCAATAGCTTGAAAACTTTAAAGGCCTTTCCCTGCAAATCAATATTTTCAACAAATGCTTTGACAGGCGACGAAATAATTAAAGCCATGGCAATGGCAAAAAAAGGCAGCGTGCATATTATATAAAAGCCATTTTGCTTCAAACTCACCATAATTGGTAAAACACCAGATAGTCCCAAAGCCAGAAAAACAAAAATCCATGAGCGATATTGTAATTGAGATTTATCCTTCCTTCTAATGAACAATACTAAAAGAACAATAGCGGCGGGAATGAGCAATTCTGTAAATAATTTCCATAAAATGTAAAACCGCGTGTTTACGGTTTGCACTTCCTCTATACTTTTAAATACTTGCTGAAATAAATAAATTCTCAAGCTTTCAATGCCCACAGGTTGCAAGAAATAAATGATTATTAAAGGAAGAACAATTCCCAAAAGCAGCAGCAAGGTATCGGCGATAAATCTCTGAGCGCTTGTGCGGTAAAAACACCACAACCAAAAGGGCAGCGACAAAGGAAAAAGACCGGTAAATCCCTTACACATGAAGGCAGCGAAAAGCATCAGTCCAGATAAAATCAAATAGAAGTACCTCTTTTGCGACAGACTCCTTATGGTGAATAAAACCGACAAACACACAAAAATCAGCATCGTGTTTTCAAGCATATTATTTACAGCTCCCCAATGCACCAAAGGCATAGGAACCCATAACAGTAAAGGAAGCCATGCAATTATCGACAGTTTATTTTGCGTAATTTCTTTCCATATAAGTACGAGTACCAATCCGCTAATGAAATAGGTGGCAAAAGAAAAAAGCTTTTCTACCAGAACACTATCACCGAAAATTTTATAAAAAATGCTTTCGATACCAAACACCAAAGGAGGATGTTCATGAAAAGAAGAAAATAGGGTATCAGAAAAATGGAGAAACCAAAATGATCCTTCTCCATGCGCCAAATTTTTAGCCACCACAGCATACATCAATCCATCCATAAACATCCCATCGGCAAACAAATCAGGAATAGCCAATGCAATGAAGATCGTGAGTATTATAAATAAAAAGGGGTGAAGTGATTTTGTCATGACGAAAGACTAATTGCTTGTCATGCCATTCAACAACAAATCCACTGTTAGCTTCACATCTGGAATATCTGTTTCATCTATTGCAGAAAGAGTAATTGAATTTATTTCCTTGCAACTTACTAATCGATTTGCTTGCTGCCGCACAACTAATTCAAATAAATTTCGAACTTCCCTCGCATTGCCATAATTTTCTTGCTTTTTTTCATCGGCCATTTCAAAAATATCACTCAATTTTGATTCGGCATCAAGCGCTAAGGAAAAAGAATATTTCTTGCAGAGTGATTTAAATATTTCTAAAAGTTCAGCCGGTTTATAATGCTGAAAACTAATATATTGGTTAAATCGAGATTTTAATCCAGGATTTGAGTCAATAAATATTTTCATTTCATCGCTATATCCAGCAACGATCACTACAAATTTATCACGATCATCCTCCATCCTTTTTAACAAAACCTCTAATGCCTCTTTTCCATAATCATTCATACTACCAGATGGAGCCAAACTATATGCTTCATCAATAAACAAAACACCGCCAATTGCCGAATCTATCACTTCATTCATCTTTATAGCTGTTTGACCCACATAAGCAGCGACAACAGCCGATCGATCTACTTCAACTAAATGTCCTTTCTCCAAATATCCAAGATGCTTATATATTCTTGCTATGATTCTAGCTATTGTTGTCTTACCAGTACCGGGTGGGCCTGAAAATACAGAGTGTAGAGAGCTAGAAACGCGAGGTAATTTTTCCTTTTCACGAAGTTGTTGAATCTCTAAAAAATTTTTGAGCTCTTTCACCATCAATTTGACATTGTTCAAGCCGATGAGAGCATCTAAATCTTTAAGTGCCAATTCCAAAGTATCATTGTTAATTGCACTTTGGTGCTTAATATCACGCGCAACTTTGACCGTCTTTAAAATGGATTCATCCTTGTCATTCAAGAAACCCTTGCACAGCATCATTTGCGTTAAAATATTTTGCAAAGTATTTTCTATCCTCAATTTTAATTCAGGAGCATCTTTAAGCAAACCTGCAATAATTAAAATATTAGAAATTTTTCCAAAGGAAGACTTCCACTCTTCCACTCTTTTCTGGTGATTTGGGGAGTTGTATGTCTGAAAAAAATAATTGCTGTCATTGTTGTATATAAAATTGTGATTTCGCAATGTTTCCAAAGTAAACCAAAAACAGAATTTAGCATTCACATTTAAATTTGAACTATCTGACGCGATGGTAGCTTGAAATAAATTAGTGATGTCTTGCGCAACAATTTTTTCCGCAGAAAGTTGAGATGCATTTTGGAAATTAGACAATGTGCTTTTAAACGAACCATTATTATTAATTTCCCCGCAAAGGTTAAGTAAGTTATGACATTCAGATTTAAATTTCAAAAACTTACTTTCTTCCAGCATACACTTGTTCCTATGACTGAAGCATCGCTTCTTTAATTTCTTTAACTAGTTGCAGATGTTGGGAATCGAATTCCGACCAAGCTAAGCCCATTTTTTTTAGGTCAATATGCTTTACAATCGTACCGTAATCCGCTATGTTTCCATTCAAAGTAGGGTATCCAATAACATAAATACTATCTGCCAACTCAACCGCTAATTCAATATCATGAGTAGAGAAAATTACTGTATTTAAATCGTGCTGAGTAGTAATCAGGCGAAATGATTTCTTTACACTTTCAATATTCCCTACGTCCAGACCAGAAAAGGGCTCATCTAAAACCATATAATGACCAGAGCTCAATATTTGCTCAATAATTGCAGTTCTCTGCCGCTGTCCGCCCGATAATTCACAAGGATATTGATCTTTAAATTTTTCCAAACCCCATGAATCAAGGTATGTTTTTATTAAATCATTTTTTTCCGCTTTCGACATATTTTTATGGCGTAAAGCAAATTCAAAAGTCTGAGAAATTGTTTTATTTCTGAACAAAGTGTACTTCTGATCAACAAACCCAACATCGCCTTCTTTCACAGCCTTAGCAGCATTAATATCACTCCGTGTTGTATCAGCAATCAAAACACTTCCTGCAGTGGGCTGCACCAATCCCGTTAACGCTTTAAAAAGTGTGGATTTACCCCTACCTGATCGACCAACAATTGCAATTGTTTGTCCAGTGGTTCTTCCATCAATAACCACGTTTTTTTCTTCAAAATTGATGTTTTTTATAACAACGCGGTCATCATATGCTACACTAAGATTTTCGACAAACAAGACTGTATTGTGCAAGCTATAATTCATCAGTTAAATTTTTGAATATCTAAAAAGTACTGTTCTTGTTTTTACCAAAGCAAAATCAATTAATAAACCACAAGCCAAAATAACAAGCTGCAATGCCACAATTCTTCCATGATTCATAAATTTATCAGAGTTTTTTATTAAAAAGCCAAGTCCGCCGGAAGCGACCAAAATTGATTCTACAGTCACTAACATCATCCAAACTATAGCTAAATTCTGACGAATGATCTCCAAGACATAATCAACCCTTCCTAGAATAACAACTTGCAATAAAACTTCCCAACGATTGCACTTTAAAGTTCTAGCATGATCAAATTCCTCTTGAGGAATATCCTTGATCATCCCAATCAAGGATGTAGTTAAATAAGTGCTCATAAAAATCACTAATACCCAAATTTGCATTGTTCTCCCACTGTTTATCATCATGGCCAAATAAAAAGTGATTCCCGTTAAAGGCAAGTAACGAAGTTTACTCACAGTTTTAGAGACGAATTGCAGTAATGGAATTGGAGAAAGGTATGAGATGAAAAGAGAAATAAAAATTGAAATAAAAATCGCTCTCAAACATAACCAAACAGAACTAAAAACATGCACCACCAAACCCTCGTTATACAGTCCAAGGAAACCTTCCCACACCTGCCCCAACGTAGGAAATAAATGAGTGTCACTTGCCATTCCAAAAATGTACCAAAAAAGAAAAAGCGCAGCCACCCAGCTTCCATTAATAACAGCCAACTGAGCAGTGCTTAATTTTTCAAAAGGGGTAAAGAATTTCTTCATCACCTTACTTCATTAAGGTAATTACTACTCTTCTGTTTTTTGCTCTACCTAAGGCTGTAACATTGTCGGCAATTGGGAAATCTTCGCCTCTTCCCGCAACAGTTTGAAAACGAGATGCCGGAATTCCTTTGTTGCTCAAATATTCCATAACTGCTTCAGCTCTTAGTTGAGACAAACTTGTATTTGCTTCATTTGTTCCTGAATTGTCAGTATGACCTTCTAATTTAAGTTTAGTGTTTTCAGCTTGTATCAGCAAGTTGTAAATTGACTCAAGAGTCTTTGTTGAAGAACTCGAAATTTTAGCACTTGCCGATTCAAAATTAATATTCCACTCCCCAGAAGCCATCACCTCAACTGCGTTTTTGGTATAATCTGCTTTTTCAGCTGTTCCGGCATCAATATCATTGATGTTTTTCAAGAAGAATAAATTAACCGCTTCTTCATAAGGCACTATTCTTTTTACAGATTCGTTGAATCCAAAAGGGTTTAGTTCATGTAGATAATTAGATACTTGATTGTACACCGATTTATACCTATTTACGCCATCAGAGATACCATAATATTGCATTGCATCAGAATAGTTAAAGACGCGAGATCCGCCCATATTATAGCTGATTCCCTTTTTATTTCCTTTCTGACCTTTAAACATATCGTACCAGTACTTTGCAGATTCCATGTTAAAAGTTGCAGTTACAGCTTCAGATGCCCGCACTGCCCAATCATCATATTGTTTCATTTGATTAGAAGCTGTTAATGATGCTTTAAGAATTCCGCTAACAATCTCAGGATGTTTAACGCTCCATTCTTTTACAGCAATAATTGTGGTTGCCATTTGGTTGTTAAATTCTTTAGTTGAAATGATATCCGTATATCCGTCTAAAGCATCAAAAACCACTTTATCTCCGGGAGTCCAGGTAGCGCAACCATCAATCTTTTTATCAATCATTTTCCCCGTTAATTTCCCATCAATTACCTCCTTTAAGGAAATACTGTATCCTGATTTTTGAGATTTAATTAGTTCTTCCGAAGCTTTCATATAATCGTCATTTTCAGACGCCACAAAATTTACAGCATCAGGATCATATGTAGTAGGATCAGGATTCACTTTCAAGCCATTTGCAAAAATAAAATTCAATGCAGTAACCCAGTCGCCATCACCTAACACGGCAGAAATCAAAGATCCCTTCATGCTTTTTGGATCAACTTTCCAACTATTTGGACCAATCAATTTATCTTCACCATAGCTCAATCCTATCCCTCCAACAACTTGTATGTGATATTTATCTTTTCCGAATTTATCATCTAAAGCCTGTTGCATTGTACTAATATAAAACGGAGCACCATCCCCCATAATAATTACCGCAAATGCACTCTTGTCAGAAACAGGATACTCTGTTCCTTTATCAAATTCCTCAATGAACTTCATTTGCATATTGCGCAGTTCCGATAGCCAATCCTGACGGATAATTTCAAGATTTACATTATTCAGTTCCATGAGCGACCCTTCTGTAGTCTTTGGCCCACCATTAGCAACAATAATTCCTGATTGGGCATTCCATGCATAACCAGCTACTCTTACCAAAGGCAAAGAAGCTACTTTCGTTGACGGTGTATTTAGTGGTAGTTCGATTTTTTCTGCCTTTGTAATATTGTTCACGTCACTTTTATCGACTTCAATTCCGTTCAACATTTTAGAATCATCCACCTTAAGACCGGGTGCAAAAACATATAAAGCACCTATTATCCCACCAATCACAACTAAAACAATCAGTAATTCAGATAGTGTTGTCAATCTGTTTGTACGAAGAATTTTTCCCATTTCGCGTTGAAGTTAATTTTTAATTAATTGATTAATTGAACATGTTTCCAAAACCACCACTTGCCTTTTTATCTTCAGCAGTAAGGTCGTAATTAGGGTTTTGATACTTTTTAGCATCAGGCACACTATCGGTTCCCGTTTTGATTCGGTCAGCCAGTGTGTCTAATTGCGTGTAAAGTTCATCGCTATCCATGGAATACTTGCTCGTCAGAGTATCAAGGTCAAGCAGATTTTCTTGAGTTGATGCGATGTCATTAGCAATGGTTGTGCTGATAACATCCAAAGCATAATCTAGTTGCCAATCTTTCGTGAAATGCATTGCCGATTTAGCTCCATCGGTAGCTGCTTTGGCAGTCTTAGCAAATTCAAACTCTTTCCTAAGCATTTCTATTGTTGTTTCAAAATCAAGAATTTTGATATCGATCGCTGTTCCAGCCAAAGTCAATTTTCTATCTAATTTACCCATTACAACAGCTCTACTTCCATATTTTTGAATAAAACTTTTGCTTTGTTCTAATTGATGAGTTACTCTTTGCGATTCAGAAAGTTTTTTTGCCAATTCGCTTTGCAGTTCCACGAATTCGTCTGTGTCTTTAGCAGCATTCCCTTTAGCAGCAATCATTTCATCCATTTTCGCTTTTACTTTTTCACAATAGCGTTGGATACTTAGCACTTGTTTTTGAAAGTCTTCAGCCTCTTTTTGAGAATTCACTGACTCACTTTCCATATTGCTTTTTAAAGCTTTTATTTTGGTTTTAGCTTCAACAAAAGTTTTTTTGTTTTTCAACATCTTCACCTTTTGTTCTTCTAACTCACCAAAAGGATCGTGTTGAATCAGCGCTTTATGCACCTTGCGCGTGAACATGCGCAATCCCTTCACAATAACAGGAAGCATCATCACAAAGAAAATTAAAAATACAGCAACACCAGCCAATGCGATAACTTGCCCTAATGCCTGAAAAAGAGGTGGCAGTATGTATATCCATGTTAAGTAACCTAGTCCACCTATAGCAGCAAGAACAAGCAATTGAAAAATGCTTTTCTCTCCTTTTCTCCAATTTTTCGGATTAAAAGAGATTTCTCCCTTTTCCTTGTCGAAATGTTTTAAAATGGGGAGATCCAGAATACTTTGAGAAGTTTCAGAAGAAGATGTCATTTTATATGTAGTTATTTATTCCGTTTACAACATGAGTAATCTTTTGAATAATACTTTCCTTTGAAAGGTTATTCGCCATTATTTTTTGATCGATTTCTTCGATTTTACCCGTATTCCCTTGATCGAAGTTTTGAAGTATACCAGATTTCTGCTCTAATTCTAACTGCAAAGAGCGAATTCTGTTTTCCAACTCGGTTACTTCTCTTTGTAGTTTTTCCTTTTCTGTTTTTTGAGCAAGTTGAAGGTCGCTCTTTATCTTTTTTCCTTCGCCATCATACTTTACATGTACTTTTTGAATTTCTTTAATGTAGAAATCAGCACTAGATAGCAAACTTGCTTTTGTAACATTTTTATCGAAACTACTTGCCATTGTATAGGCCATAGCATAAGACTGGGGATTATGAGGATCTGTAGCCATCACGGCTTTAAAGAATTCATAAAAATCATACCCTTGCTGATTCAACGAATCAAATCCTCGTTCGTACATTTCAAGAATGGAATTTAATACCTCATTCCTTACGGTGAAGTTATTACTACCACTATTGCTTGAGTTACTAACTGGAAAGGTTGTTACGGAGGGAGTTTTGACCTCTACTTTAATATCTTGTATTTCCTTTGCAGAACTTTCGTTTTCCTTTTGATCGTTAACGAATAAGCTTTTCCAACTAAACTTCTGATTTGTCATCCTAATAATGTTCCATAGTTATGTTGCAATAAAAGTACAGAAAAAAAAAGAATTCACACAACAAAGTCAGGCACAACCATTATTAATGCAGGAGAAGTACATTATTCTTCCTAATTTTAAAGAAATTTTTCAGCATTGAGAATAATTGCAATAGATAGCGTTCATCCGGTTTTGTACGAAGAATTACGCAAACATGGTCATGTTGTTGATGAACTGACGCACCTTTCCGGGGAAGAATTGCTTTCCGTATTGCCTCAATATGAAGGCTTCATCATCCGCTCGAAATTTAAAATCACCAAAGAAATTATTGATGCTTGTCCGAAACTGAAATTCATTGCGCGCTCAGGATCGGGCATGGAAAACATCGATCTGACTTACGCTAAATCAAAAGGCATTGAATGCTTCAATTCTCCCGAAGGAAATAGAGACGCTGTTGCAGAACAAGTGCTTGGAATGTTGTTAATGCTGCTTAATAAATTAAAAATTGCCGATACTGAAGTGCGCAATGGCATTTGGAAAAGGGCCGAAAACCGCGGGATTGAACTCAAAGGAAAAACTTTCGCAATAATTGGTTACGGACAAATGGGATCAGCGGTAGCGCAGCGATTACAAGGTTTTGAAATGAAGGTTTTGGCTTACGACAAATACAAAACAACGTACAACTACCAAAGTTCAATGGAAGAAATATGGGATCAGGCCGATTTTGTGAGTTTGCATCTTCCCCTAACTGAAGAAACCAGGAATATCGTTAATGAAGAATGGCTAAACAAATTCAAAAAAAACATCTTTCTGATCAACACCGCTCGTGGTCAGTGTGTGAAAACAAGTGATCTTGTAGCAGCACTAAAACACGGAAAAGTTCGTGGCGCTTGTTTGGATGTTTTAGAATATGAAGCGGTATCCTTCGAAAACCTTAACAGCAAAGATCTTCCCGAGGACTTTCAATATTTAATTAAAAGTGACAAGGTGATTTTATCTCCCCACATTGCAGGATGGACCCATGAATCATACGAGAAATTATCGACATTTTTAGCAAAAAAAATCATTGATCGATTTTCTTTATGAAGTAATTCTTTGGTTTAGCAACTCAATAGTTGATACTTCAGCTATTCAAGAAAAAAGATATCTTCGCACTTCAATCACCTAGACCTGAAAAAATATATTTCTATACTTTATTTGCTTTGTGTACTATTCAGTACCATAGGAGTAAGTGTTATTTTTTCTATTCAGCAACATTTGATCAAAAAAGAAATCAAAAACAAAATAAAAAATTCACTTCCAGCTAATGAACTGACTATTGTGCGCTGCACACCCAACAACGAACATGAATTAAAATGGGAAGACGACAAAGAATTTATTTACAAGGAAAATAGATTTGACGTAGTTAAAAAAACTCGAAACAAAGACGGATCAATCACATACTATTGCATCAACGACACTCAAGAAAAGCAACTGTTTGCTAACTTACACAAACTAGTAAAAGATAAAAGTGGAGCAGAAAACTCGTTGATTAAACGCATGATTGAAGTCCATTGGATTATGGGTAATTCTGCAGAAGACAAAGAATTTAACTTTCCAGTAAATTTGAAACAAAACAATTTTTCGTTTGCATTCTCCTATCAATTTTTACACAGCAAAAGCATAAGTTCGCCGCCAGAGAATATTTGATGTACATCAATGGGCGATAAGCCCTAACAAATCCCTTTTACTTATTAAATATATATTCAATGAAATATTTATATTCATTGCTATTCGCATTGATAGGCTTCCATGCGTTAGCTCAAAAAATAAAGATTGTCGATCAAAGCACCTTACAAAGTATTTCGGACGCACGAATTTACACTGTAACGATTCAGACACTAACAAACAACCTAGGCGAAGCCAACATCACTGCTTTTAAAGGTAGTGACAGCATTTATATTCATCATCCGAACTATTTTCCAGTTGTTCTTTCTTATAAAGAACTAGCAAACATGAATTTTATAATCATGCTTTCTGAAAAAATATATTCATTAGATGAAATTGTGATTTCGGCGAGCAAATTCGAAGAAAAAAGGAAAGACATTGCACAAAATATTCAAGTGATAAAAGAAAAAGAACTGGCTTTTATTTCTCAGCAAACTACCGCTGATGTGATGCAAAACAGCGGAAATATTTTGGTGCAGAAAAGTCAAGCAGGCGGTGGATCCCCTATCATTCGAGGATTTGAGACCAACAAAGTATTAATAGTAGTGGATGGAGTGAGGATGAACAACGCAATTTATCGAGGCGGACATTTACAAAACATCATCACCCTCGATAACTCAATGTTGGAAAAAGTGGAAATCGTTTTCGGACCGGGATCGGTAATGTATGGCAGCGATGCTTTAGGAGGCGTGATGCATTTTTATAGTAAAAATCCTATGCTCGCTGATACAGGACTTACCACAAAAACCAATGCTTATGTACGTTACGCCACGGTAAATCAAGAAAATACTGCGCACGTGGATTTTAGCATTGGCGGGAAAAAGTTCGCTTCCTTAAGCAGTTTCACTTATTCGAAATTTGATGATTTGCGCCAAGGAAATATTCGCAATCCCTTTTATGGCGGATTGGGCGCACGAAATTTTTATGTAGTTAAAAATAGCGCAAATAAAGATTCTGCGGTAGTGAATGCTGACCCCAATTTACAAGTAGGTTCGGGCTATACGCAATATGATGTTTTGCAAAAGTTTTTATACAAACAAAATGAAAAAGTAAGTCATGTTTTAAACTTACAATTTTCTACTTCTACTGATATTCCTCGTTACGACAGACTAACACAAGTATCAGGTGGCAATCCTAAATTTGGAGATTGGTACTATGGGCCGCAACAACGTTTGCTGTCCTCATATGCTCTTAAATTAAGTAAAGGGAGTTCATTCTATAATAACGCAAGAGTAATTGTTGCTTACCAAAATATTGAAGAAAGCAGAAATGATAGAAGATTTCAAAAAAACATTTTGAATCATCGCTTGGAGCAACTGGATATCGTGAGTTTAAATGCCGATTTCGATAAAAAAATAAATAAAAATGAATTTCGTTACGGGATAGAAGCTGTTTACAACAAAGTAAATTCTTCTGCTTTCGCTGAAGATATTACTACTGGATCTACCTCTACTTTGGATACCCGATACCCTGACGGTGGCTCTACAATGCAAAGTTTAGCGGCTTACTTTACGCACACTTTTGAAGTCAGTAAAAAATTCATCATCAATGACGGAATCCGATTGAATAATGTAAGATTGAATTCTCAATTCAACGACACTACCTTCTTCCCCTTTCCATTCAACAGCGTAACACAAAACAACACTGCTGTAAATGGGAATCTAGGTTTGATAAGCATGCCGGGCAAAGGATGGCGATTTACTTTGGTTGGAGCAACTGGTTTCCGTGCGCCAAATGTTGATGATTTATCAAAAGTATTTGAATCAGTAACAGGTAAAGTGGTGGTTCCAAATCCCGAACTAAAACCTGAATACACGTACAACTTAGACCTAGGTATTTTAAAATCCTTCAACGAGAAAATAACTATTGGCGCCAATGGATTTTACACCATTTACGACAATGCCATCACTACCCGACCAGGAAAATTCAATGGTGCTGACTCCGTAATTTACGATGGGCAAATGAGCGCCGTAACCATGAACACCAATGCTAATGAAGCATATATTTACGGCGCCAACGCATACTTAAATGCAGATGTCACTTCGCGCTTTTCTATCGTAAGCACTTTGAATTACACTTTCGGAAGAATTAAAACCGACAGTACTGATTACCCTTTGGACCACATTCCCCCTGTTTTCGGAAAAACTAGTTTTAACCTTAAAGTAAAAAAATTCAGAGGCGAGTTTTTTATGATGTACAGCGGCTGGAAACAGCTAAGCGATTACAATATGTTGGGCGAAGATAATTTCGCCGACAATGCCACGTCAAAGGGCATGCCTGCTTGGGTAACCTTTAATGTGCGTGCTGCATACCAATTCAATAAACACACTCAGTTGCAGGTGGCAGTGGAAAATATTTTGGATACCAATTACAGAGTGTTTGCATCTAACATCAGTGCTCCTGGAAGAAATTTAGCCATAACATTGAGAGGTAATTTTTAATACTTTCCTTTTCTTACAAAAGGCTGTCCGCAAAGACAGCCTTTTTCTTTTTATCTTTAGCCAATGCATGCAAATTTGCTTTTAGAAAAATACCGGCTCAGCTCCGCTATTTCTGAAGTGCTCAAACATCTGAAGGAAAATAAAAATTCTCCGAAAATTCTTTCTGGAGCTAAAGGCTCATTGCCCTCATTAATTGCAGCACAGGTTTGGAACAGGCATCACGCTCCCTATGTCTTTTTGTTGAACGACAGTGAGGAAGCCGCATATTTCTATAACGATTTACAGCAGTTTGCCACAAAAGAAGACATTCACTTTTTTCCTGCTTCTTACCGAAATCCCTATGAAGTAGAAGAAGTACAAAACGCTAATGTGTTGGCTCGCACCGAAATTTTGAGCGCGCTCTCCAACAACAAAAATAAAATCATTGTTTCTTATCCAGAAGCAATTGCCGAAAAAGTAGTTTCCGAAAAAGTATTTAAACAGCATTCCCTGCAAATTAAAAAGGGAGAAAAACTATCGGTTGATTTTGTGATTGATGTTTTGTTTGAATACCATTTTGAACGAACAGATTATGTGGTGGAACCCGGACAATTTGCAGTGCGTGGAGGCATCATAGATATTTTTTCCTACTCCAATGATTATCCTTTTCGTGTTGAATTTTTTGGCGATGAAATAGAATCCATCCGCACTTTTGATCCTTCCAATCAGCTCTCCGTTGATCCTTTAAATGCAATCACTGTAGTTCCCGATATCATGGGAAAAGAAAGTGTGTCGTTGCGAGAATCCTTATTGAATTTTTTAGGAAACGACTGTGTAGTATGGATCGCCAATCCTGAATTATTTGAAGAACAAGTTGAAAAGGCTTTTCAAAAAACAGTCCGGCTTTTTGAAAAAACATCTTCTTCTCCCATTAAAAAAAGAGAGCCCGAAGAATTGTTTTTAAATGACGCAACCTTCAATGCCGATTTAAAAAAACACAAGGTCATTCAACTTAAAAATGCGGGCGAAGAAAGCATCCTTGTCAAAAGCTCACCACAACTGAACTTCAACAAAAACTTTCAATTGTTGGTTCAGCATTTAAAAGAATATCAGGACAAGAATTACACTTTGTTTTTGGTATCCGACAATGTAAAAGAGCTTACACGCCTGAAGGAAATCATTGCGCATCATCCTTTGGAAAACAGCAATGAGTCGATAAAATATCAATTTATCAATATCGCTTTGCACGAAGGATTTATTGATCATGATGAAAAAATATTGTGCTATACCGATCACCAGATTTTCAATCGTTACCATCGTTTTAAACTTAAAGAGCGCTACAAAAAAAGTAAGCAATCCATCACCATTAAAGAGCTCACGGGCTTGCACAAAGGCGATTTTGTAGTACACACCGATTATGGAATTGGTGTTTTTGACGTTTTGGAAACCATTTAAAACAATGAAAAAAAACACGAGTCGGTGCGAATTTTGTATAAGGACAGTGATTTACTATACGTCAATATTCAGTCACTGCACAAAATAAGTCGCTACTCCGGAAAAGAAGGAAAAGAGCCGGCAGTCAACAAATTAGGAACAGCGGCTTGGAAAACCAAAAAAGAAAATACCAAGAAGAAGGTTAAAGAAATTGCTTACGATTTAATTCAATTGTACGCCAAAAGAAAAGCACAAAAAGGTTTTGCTTACAGTCCGGATACTTATTTGCAAAATGAATTGGAAGCGTCATTCATTTATGAAGATACTCCCGATCAGGAAAAAGCAACTAAAGCGGTGAAAGAAGACATGGAAAAACAATTTCCAATGGATCGCTTGGTGTGTGGTGATGTTGGTTTTGGTAAAACAGAAATTGCCATTCGCGCAGCTTTCAAAGCTGTTGGCGATAACAAACAAGTTGCTGTTTTGGTTCCCACAACAATTTTGGCTTTACAGCATTATCGCTCCTTCAGCGAACGTTTCAAAGATTTTCCTTGTAAGGTAGATTACATCAATCGCTTCCGCACGGCAAAGCAACAAAGAGATACACTTGATAAATTAAAAGAAGGAAAAGTTGATATCATCATTGGTACACATCGCATCGTTGGAAAAGATGTGCAGTTCAAGGATCTTGGATTGTTGATCATCGACGAAGAACAAAAATTTGGCGTTTCCATCAAAGACAAATTGAAACTGATCAAAGCCAACGTTGATACGCTCACACTCACTGCAACGCCTATTCCGCGCACATTGCAGTTCTCACTCATGGGCGCACGCGACCTCAGCGTCATTAACACGCCACCACCCAATCGTTATCCTGTTGAAACAACTGTTACAGGATTTAACGACGAAATGCTTCGCGACGCCATTCGCTTTGAATTGGAAAGAGGCGGACAGGTTTTCTTTGTGCACAACAAGGTGAGCAACATCATGGAAATTGCAGGAAAAATTCAACGTTTGCTGCCAAGTGCGCGCGTTGCCATCGGTCACGGACAAATGGATGGCGACAAATTAGAAGAAGTAATGTTGGATTTTATTGAAGGACAATTTGATGTTTTGGTAGCTACCACCATCATTGAATCTGGATTAGATATTCCAAACGCCAATACAATTATCATCAACAACGCACAAAATTTCGGATTGAGTGATTTGCACCAAATGCGCGGCCGCGTTGGTCGCTCCAACAAAAAAGCATTTTGCTATTTGCTCACTCCTCCCCTTTCTACCCTCAGTGATGAATCAAGAAAAAGATTGCGCGCTATTGAAGAATTTTCTGATTTGGGAAGTGGATTTAATATTGCCATGCGCGACCTTGATATTCGTGGTGCCGGAGATCTACTAGGTGCCGAACAATCAGGATTTATCACTGATGTTGGCTATGATATGTACCAAAGAATTTTGGATGAAGCATTGCATGAATTAAAAGAAAATGAGTTCAAAGATTTATACGAAGGTGAACCTAACGTGCGACTATTTGCCGATGAATGCATCATTGATACCGATGTTGAAATTCTTATTCCAACCAACTACGTGAACACGGTTTCAGAGCGATTGTCATTGTATAAAGATCTCAACGAAGTAAAAAACGAAGAGCAATTGTTGGCTTTTGAAAAACACATGATTGACCGATTCGGAGCCATACCGAGAGCCACCAAAGAATTGTTCAACGCCATGCGCCTGCGCTGGATCGGACAAAAACTAGGCTTTGATAAAATCATTTTGAAAAACAACAAACTGCGCGGCCACTTCCTTGGCGACCAGAACAATAAATATTTCCAATCAGCACAATTTGGCGCAACGTTAAAATACGTTCAGGACAACCCTTTAAAATGCCAATTGAAACAAGTTAAGGACAAGCTGACTTTGGTGTTTGAATATATTTCAACGATTGAGGAAGCGAAGGAAGCATTGGGGAAAATAGTTGCTTAATTAATATTTCAAATATTGATTTTCATAAAATACTCTATCACCCTCTCTGATCGTTTTGAAAATTGTAATCAATCTTCCTTCTAAATCATAATTGTATTTAACTACTATTTCTTGCTTCTCAAATGAAGTGAAAGATTCTTTTGCTTCAATTAATTGTTGTTTTGAATTGTAAATAAAAAACAATGAATCACTGTCAGCGGGCATATCTACTCTAATTCCTAACTCCATTTTATAGCTATAATGAGGTATGATAGTTTTAACATGATTGCCTTTCTTATCGTAATAAAATTCCCTTGCCAAATTATATTGCCCCGTTTCAACATCGCGATCAAAAACCTTTTTTATGCGCCTCTTTTTATCATATTCATACTTATTTGGACTCGTTTGAAGCATCCAGCCACTTTCAGAAATTAAATTGGAAGAAACTATTAACCCATCTTGATAAACATAATTAATGAATTCGGTTTGAATCATTTGATTAGGATTTTCATGGGAAATACTGTCTGTATACCTCCTTAAGTAAACATTATTGTATTGATCATATAGCATCCACACGCTTTTTTTACTGCTATCCTGACCATTTACCCCTTTATGAGTATGAATTTCTACTTCCAAACGTTTGCGCTCATCAAAATAATATTTTGATTCCAGTATCGGACCATATTTATAATATTCATTTTGAGATCTTAGCAATCCCTCCGAATAAAATTCAACTTTATGCCAGGTAGTATCCTGATCATAAAACTGAAAACTGGAAATTTCTTTTAATGCCTGATCTGGTTTAAAAGGTGGAAAGATATTTCCAACCTGCGCTAAAAGACTGTTAGATAGTAAAAGCAACAATGAGATTCTTAAAATAATATTCATACAATGATTTTATTATGAAAACAATGTCCTTAGCTCTTCCGATCTCCAATTGTGTCATCAATGATGACACAACTCTGTCCTTTTGATATTCAAATGACCAAAATTCTTCTGCAAAATTATCCAAAATTGTTCAACAAAACATAAAGGCGATTTTATATAATGTCGTATCGTAAAATCAAATATAGTACTTATACCTACTGCAACCTGATCTGTCCCGTAATGTTTTTCACCCTGTAGTTGGTGAACGTTTCATCAGAGATTAAACCTTTTCCAGTTATGATTTTATCGGCGGTGGTAATTCGAACGTGCTCTTCGGTATATATTTTTTTAGTGTTGACATCCCAGGTAAGTTGTTCGGTATTTAATTTTTCTCCCTTTTTATTAAACACCACCACATTGCCCTTTGCCTCCATTTTATTGGAAGTTCGCTTACGCGTGGCATAATTGGCGGTCATTTCCGATTCTACTTTTTTCTCCTGATCAAAAAACCAGAGGTGAACGCCATCCTTAAATTCATCGTGAGCGATTTCACCATCGTATTGTTCCATTGTTTTTCCCTTCAACCGCACTCTCACAATGGCTGAATCGCTGTACAACACATCGTAATCAACATAAGTGGTGGAAGGGAAATTATTTTCAGAAGTCGCAGTGGCCACTTCCGTCATATCGTTTTCACAGGATGCGAAAAGGAGTAAAAAGTTAAAAATCAAAAGACAACAGAATCTTGAACCTTGAACATTAATCTTTAAACACTGAACACGTTTCATTTAGTCAAATTTACGCTTGATGAACCACTTATCGTTAAAGGTAAATCCGACATTTATTTTTCCGTAAGTTTCCTGCACCAATCCATTGGTTAAACTTCCTCTTCTACCAGCTTCAACGCCAATGTTGATGTATGATCCAAACAACTCCCTTTCATATTTCAATTTGCGCAAAGGCAAGGCAACTCCAAAATTGAATCCGAAATCCGTTACGTTGGTATTGTTGATGGTTATAGGCAAATTAGCGTATCTCAAGCCCATGCGATAAGCTACTCTTTTGTGGAAATTTTCGGACCCTACCGAATTTTTATTGGGAATCCACTCCGCTCCAAAATTGTAGTTTCGACCGGTAGTAGATGAACTGCTCATTTCAAACTGCTGCCATTCTTGTTGCTTGTAGTCGAAAGTAAGCGTTAATTTCTCTTTGAAATTCATAGCAACACCTCCACCAAAATATTGAGGGTAGGTCAAGGTAGATTTCATAGGATTTGCCGAATTATCATAAATCACGCTCTTTATATTGTAATAAACTGCCCCCGTATCTAACAATTGTGTTTGCGTGGTGCTTAATGCACGTTCAGTAGATTTAACATTCATACTTTGCTGCAATCCATAAACGGCCCCAAGCGTAATAGTTAAATTTTCATTTACGTTGATATGATATTGCAATCCCGCATCAAAAGTTAAACTAGAAAACACGTATTTGTTTTGCACATAAGAATTAAAATATCCGGGAGAACTTATCACTCTAAGTCTATCTTGTAACAGAGTACCTGATAAATAATTGGCTTTTGCGCCAACAGATATATTTTTAAATCGGTAACCAGTTCCTAAAAAAACGGAGTTGATACCTCCGGCTCCGTGGTAAAAATCGGTAAGCGCACCCAAATTAGGGTCGGTGTAGGAATTTTTCAATCTGTAGCCCATAGAAGAATAAGGAGTTAGTCCTCCAAACATTCCCCAGTTTTTCAGCAAAGGTATAGCTACACCCATCGTTCCCATGGAGGCATCAGTATAGGATGCTGGAGTATTGATACCGTCTTTAGCTGTAAAACTATTTGACACTATGTTGATATCAAAAGTCACGTATTTAATATCCGCTACAGAAGCTGGATTAAATAAATTAATGTTTAAAGGATTGCTCATTGCAATTCCGGTATTTCCCATGCCGAAACTTTGTCCGAACTGATGCGGATACAAAATCCCCATCCCATACTGAGAATACACTGAATTAGCTCCACCTTGTGAGAAAGAGGTAAAATAACTGAGCACTAAAATCGCAAAAAGTTTAATCCGCATTGTATTCTAATATTTCATTTAAGCCCTTTAAAACGAGATGAGGGTCGGCAAATATCTTCATATTTAACAGGCTTTCAAAATATGAAGCATCTCCACCTGTAAATAGTACTTTTAAATTGGCATATTTCAGCTGATATGTGGAGATCATCCCTTGAATTTCAAACAAAATCCCATTCACTACTCCTGAAATCATGCAGCTTTCTGTGCTATTACCGGTTATTGCTGGTGTCAAAAACTGTTGTGGGGCTATTAACGGGAGTTTGTCGGTAAAAGTATGCATGGATTTAAATCGAAGTTGCATGCCAGGGGCAATGGAACCTCCTTTGTATACTCCAGCCGCATCCACAAACTCAGTAGTAATACAGGATCCGAAATCGAAGCACAGCACATTTTCAGCAGGAAAAAGCGCTTTAACGCCTACTGCCGCAGCAATGCGATCAACGCCCAGCGTTTGTGGTGTGGCATAATCAATCTCTATAGGAAGAGCAGTTTGCGCCGAAAAGAGCAAAACCTGCTTTTGGGCGATGGCCTTCAGAAATTCTGGAGATAACTTTTTTACAGATGAAATAATGGCTCTTTCGCACTTTTTATCATTGATCAGCTGCAGCAATTCATCTTCAGGAAAAGCTTCAAAAACCCTGTTATCACTGAGTTCTTTACCTTGAAACCAGCCCACTTTGGTATTTGTATTTCCTATATCGATAGCCAAACGCATCTCTCAAAGTTATGCCTTTCTGTAGAGATTAAAAACGCTAATATTTTATTATTTGAAAAATATACTTAGTTTTGCCCTCCGTTATTTTAAAATTGGTGCCTTAGCTCAGTCGGTAGAGCAGCAGACTGAAAATCTGCGTGTCGCTGGTTCAATTCCAGCAGGCACCACAAAAATAGAAAAGAGAGTGAGAGCGAGAGCGACCACTCTCTTTCTGTTTTCTCAAACCCCACTCTCACACTCACTCTGCAAACAAAAAAGCCTTCCCGGGAAAACCAGAAAGGCTTGATCTCAATAATTTTTCGACTTACGCCAAAGTATATTCCAAAGTGATATTGGTGTTCAACAATTTTGAAATCGGACAGTTCTCTTTTGCCTCTTTAGCCGCTTCAGCAAATTTCTCTGCAGAAATTCCAGGAACTTTTGCTGTTAATTTCAAAGCTGACTGAGTGATTGCTCCTGCATCCAAAGTAATTTCACAAGTAACATCCAAAGTATCAGGAGTGAATCCTGCTGCACCCAATACGAAACTCAATTTCATTGCAAAACATCCTGAATGTGCTGCAGCCACTAATTCTTCTGGATTGGTTCCAACCCCTTACTCAAAACGAGACAAATAAGAATATTGGTTGTTGTTTAATACTGTGCTTTGTGTGGAAACCGTTCCTTTTCCTTCTTTACCTGATCCGGCCCAATGTGCTGTTGCTGTTCTTTTCATATCTATGATTTTTTAAGTTTAAAAATGATTCGACATAATTAGTCACTTTTTTGATACTTTCAACTTAAGAACAATTGATTTTATTTATACTTGATGATATGCAACACTTCAAAGAAAATAACAACGCACTGGAAGCTACTTTTAAATTCAAAAATTTTGTGGAAGCTTTTGGCTTTATGACCAAAGTAGCACTATTGGCTGAAAAAGCTGATCATCATCCCGATTGGGAAAATTCATACAACACAGTTAAAATACGACTGAGCACGCATAGTGCTGGACAAATTGTAACTGATAAAGATGTTCAATTGGCAACGAAAATTGAAGCGTTGATAAAATAGTTAATGTTCCCACAGATTACACAGATCTTCACAGAATGCTATCTGTGAAGATCTGTGTAATCTGCGGGAAATTAAAAAATTACTTCACTATTTTAAATTGGAACATTGGAGATCCAAAAGCTCCATACAACCTTACCCAAACTGGCAGTAATTGCTCAGTACCTCTAGCAGTAGTGATATCTCCTAAATCGATGATGTTTTCTTTAATCCATCCAAAAGTGTGCAATAAATTCACCACTTCAGATTTTGCTTCTGCTGAATTTCCGCTAACAAAAATGTTGTGATCGCCATTGTTTAATAAAGCTGGGTTCACCATCAACTGACAATTTAATGTGTTTAAGGTTTTCACCACTTTAGTTTCCGGAAAAAGCTTTTGAATTTCTTCGCCCAACGAATTGTCGTTAACTATAGAAAGCACTGGAGGCATACCTTTGCTGAAATCCAGAGGATTGGAAATATCAATCAAAATTTTACCTTTTAAATTTGCACTTCCAGCCAAGTTCAAAGCATCGAGAGTGTTCATACCCTTAGTGCAGTTGAAAACGATAGTCGCGAATTGAGCTGCGTCCCCAAAAGTGCCTTGCGATGCATTAGCACCCGACTTAGCGCACCAGGCCAATGCTTTTTCGTTGTTTGCTGTTCGTGAACCCATCATCACTTTGTGACCTAAAGAAATCAATTTGGAGGCAATCATATCACCAACCATTCCTGTACCTAATACTGCAATGTTCATATTTTTAAGATTTAGTAATTAACGAATAAGAGAGTAGAAAAATAGAAATTAAATGTAAAATAGCTATTATAAAAGCTGGTAAGAAAGGCCAAATCAACGCACAATATATAACCATTGTGATTGAACAAATGAGGCCGATAATAAAGAAAATTCTCGCTCCATTTTTTAAACCTGAAAATAAAAAAATCATAATAGTACCGGCAAACATCAATATTAATCCATCCACCAATAAGCGCAATAAATTTCTATCATATTGTTTGGCGTGATCCGACAGTAAAACAAAAATTTCATGCAACACACCATTGAGGGCTGTCCACACACCCAATCCCACTATGAAATGAGGGAGGTATTGCAAAACTTTTTCCATCATGTTACTATTTAATTTAATTTTGACTTCAACTGTAATAAGTATAGTAAAGGAAAAAAGTAAATGTCATATTTGCAAGAACTGTAAACAAACACACCTACTGTAACTAATGACTGTATTGTGATTTAAAGAAAAAAAAGTGCTTTTGTGGGGAAAAGAGTTCCACTGCGCATTGGATATCACCATGCATTACATAGGAGGGAAATGGAAAACGGTTATTCTTTGGTATCTCAGAAACGACACCAAACGCTTCAATGAAATAAAAAAACACATTCCCGACATCACCGAAAAAATGCTGAGCCTGCAGTTAAAAAGTTTGGAAGAAGACGGTATAATCAAAAGAAAAGTATACGCTGAAATTCCCCCTAAAGTAGAGTACAGCTTAACTGCATTTGGAAAAACAATGATTCCCATGCTGGAAGAAATTGCAAAGTGGGGAAGAGATTTAGGAAAAAACGAAGGGAAAATTGTGGATAAGGATAGAAAGGTGGTGAAGAAAAAAGTGGAAAAGAAGTAAAGGGCGGTAGATCCTTCCTTCGTCAGGAGGACAGACCCTACCCATACTAGAAAAACAAAATCGAATTTTAAGAATAGATGAGTATGTCCTCCTGACGAAGGAAGGATCTATCACCCTTTACTTTCCATTTTTCTCCATAACAACTTATTTAATTTCTCTTCTCCAAAATTCTTCTGTCTCCATTGCCTTTCTTCCCAAAATATTTTCCATTGTCGAATTCTCATGCACATTATCCGACGCCAATAAATAATACTGATCCCTGTTCATGAAAGGATTTTTAAAAGATGTAATCATCATGAAAACCCAATGAGTCAACCATTTTGGAAGAGGGATGATTTTAATTTTAGATTTTGAATAATGAATCATATCTGCCAAAGTCATTTCTTGGGGACCAGTGGCGTAAAATATTCCGCAGTCTTTTGCACTAGCGAGTTTTGCAATCAATTCAGCCAAATCCTCACCCAATACAGGTTGAAATTTCGGACTTAAAAAATGAGCAGGCATCAATGAAAAACCTAACATCCATTTACTCATTTTAACTATCATGTTTACTTTTTGCACAATGGCTGTACCTGGTGTTAGCACAAATGAAGGACGCACTATCGCTACATTTTTCTCTGTTATCAATAATGCATCTGCCACACCTTTTGTGCGCGCGTATTCCGCTTTGCTTGTCACATCGGCACCTAACACCGAAACGTGCACAATACGAGGATTTCCCAAAGATTCACGTTTTCTCAAAATATCTTTCACCAATTGCACATGCACTTTTTCAAAAGTGTTTTCTCCTTTCTCTTCGATAATTCCAACAATGTTAATGAGCACATCCACCTTGCCTAAAGTCGACCAATCTTCGTCGTAAATATTAAGTGGTAAATAATTTTTTCCTTTGGCTGAACGAGAACATCCCACTACTTCATCGCCAGGAAAAGACTGTAGCAACTGGCTCATCACCATTGCACCAATTTGTCCCGTAGCGCCTAAAACAACTATTCTCATAATTTTACTTTAAAAGGTTTTTCCCAAACGTAATCAATCACTTTGCGTATTTTAAAAGCACCTTCCATTTTGGCACTTTTAAAAAAATTGGTTTTGAATTCTAACAATTCCACTTGCTCTATCGGCCATTCTTCACGGGTAATTTTAGTCACCAAAGCACCCTCGCTTTTAAAAGCGTAAGCTCTATCGATGCGCTTCACCGCCTCAAACAAAGGAACGTCGGGTGTTGCAAAGTTTTCATCACTGATGGAATACTCCACAAATTTATCCCCTTGAGCTATCTTAACTCGATTGCCTTCATCATGTATTTTCGCAAAAGATAAATTGAAATCGGCAACAATATTACCGGCAAAAATCAGAAGTAATTTATCGCTAAAAGATTTCAAGAAATAAATCCCTTTCGGAGAAATTCCATTGCTGTGTTGATCGTCGAGCAACAAACGAAAACCAATATGACGGTATGAAAAGGAAGGCAAAAAAGACGCTGCTTTCATGTTTCTCAATTTCACGTCAACCATTGAAATCATTGCCCTTCCATTGTAATCCAACAATTTCAATCCCGCAGGCAATTGCGTTTTTAATTCCTCCCTTTCAACAGAGAAATTAATTAGTCGCACCTCTTGTAATTCACCAGAAAATGTCATACTAAAATAGTTTTCCATTGATTACTTTCCGCATAACTTTTGATCAAAGAATTTCTTTCCTTCAATATCTTTTCCAAATATTTTTTCAGAAAAAGATAGTCGGCCAATTTCCCCAAAACACCCAGTGGAGATTCATAAAAGAATTCATCTTTCATAACAGTACAATTTTCTTTTTTAATAAAAATATGTAGGTGATGCAAAGACTTGAAAGTTCCTGAAATCATTGTATCTACAAAAGAATTGGGGAAATCCATTTCTGAAATTTTACCAACGTGTTGTTGAGTGATCCAAAAATGCCTTGCGCGAAAAATTACCGTTTCTCCAACTTCAATCAATCCTGATGTTCTACCACCAACAATTCTTTCATCAGATTCTTTCATAGATAAAACGTGCATTTCCATGCTTCTTGATAAGTTGAAACATCTTTCAACTGGAGCAGCAATTTCTGTATGTAAAAGAATTAACGGCATATGATATATATTAATGCTGCCGACAAATGCAATGTGATCCACCATGCAACAGTAAGGCCTTGAGATAGCCCCAAATGTTTCACTCGACGAAAAGACATATACGTCATCAAAACATCACTCATCAGTAAACTCACACAAAGCCACAATGTGCTTGTACCCACAAAATACGAACACATTAAAAAAGGAATCTGAAGTAAAATTCCTGCAATCATAATGCTGGATAAATGGCCGTAGTACTCCATTTTACTTTTCACACCATAAACAAAAAGTAGTGCTGCATGTATCAACCAACCAGCTCCAACAACAAAAAGATATTGATAGCCACTGCTAAAGAATTCTTTCAATGTTTCTCCCATTTCAAATGAAACAACTGCACTAAAAAAAGCAATCAAAAAAATATAACTCAAGCGATATCCCCAATGAAATTCAGGCTTACAATCATTGTCAACTTTAGTATAAACTGGAGCGATCATTCTTCTGTTATAAGAAAAAACATGATAAATAAAACTCAAAGGAATGAACAAGGGAGGAAATAAAAACACCCGCATTATTTTCCCGAATTTATCTTCAAGTACCCATAATATACCTCTCATGCCATAGCGCGTGTCTTTAGTAGATGGATCGTAAACCGCCATTTCATTGCAATAGATACTTTTATCTATAGAGCCCGCTGCAACAGGGTCAACTTCCTGCAAAGGATTCAGATTGCCATCCTCAGAAAAGCCTGATCTATTGGCCAGAAAAGCACCGGTACGGCAAATCCTGCAGCCAACATCGAAGTACATTATTTTATTTGATTTTCCCATTTTTCAAAACTTTCAGTTTTTTTTGAAACTTTATTTTAAAAAAAATATTACTTAATTAAGAACTTCATCAATGAACCTGTAAACCAGTTTTCATCGGCTTTGGTCATACGCGAAATCATCTTGTCGGCACTTTCGCCAAATGAGCTAATATCAGCAACTACCTTTTTAAATTCTTTAGCTTCTAATGTAGTTCCCTTAACTTGCTTGAGATCTTTCAACGCTTCCAACACCGGCCCCAATTCCCTTTTCCGACGTTCATTAAGAATTTTAATTGCCACTTTATAAATGTCCTTATCAGCTTGAAAAAACTCTCTTCTTTCTCCTTTTTTCAAAACCCTGCTTACAATTCCCCAGGCAATTAAATCGCGGGTATTCATGTTCACATTACCACGAGAAACATTCAATTCCTCCATGATATCTTCTGTGCTTAAAGGTTCAGCACTTACCAAAAGTAAAGCGTGAATTTGAGCCATGGTACGGTTGATACCCCACTCGCTTCCGAATATTCCCCACGCTTCTATAAATTTATTTTTGCCTTCATTGAGTTCCATATATCAAATGTAACATATGTTTTTAAACTTTCAAAATAAATTGAAAGTTTGTTTTATAAAATCCCTCTTGCAATCACACAGAATCCCTTCGCACTCTCCCTTTTATAAAGGGAGAAGCCCATTCCCAAAGCATACTCAAAAATTGAACTTCACAAAGTGGTCAGGTAACTTCGTGCGAAGGCCCGAGCCAAGAGGCGGGCGTGTGTAAGGTTTTTTGTGCGGTGGCAGCATCTCTTGGCTCTTGATTTTTTGTTACTTTTTCATCAAGGAAAAAGTAAAAGAAGAGAGGCTGAAAGCCTCAAATAAAAAATTCCGTCAAGTTACGCTTCGCTAAACTTAACGGAGCGAGTGAACCAAACTCGTCGTTAACAAAAATTAATTATGATTTTAATTCGCTGCAATCGGCTTCTGATTGTATTCAATCTCTTTCAACATCGCCACAAACTTATCCGCCAACTCCATAAACTCCGCTTTATTAGCACTGCGAATAGGTTCTGATTGCGGTAATTTTTCTCTTAAAGCGTCTACTTGTTGTCCGTTTTTCCAGAAGCGGTAACAAACGTGCGGACCACTTGCCAAACCTGTAGAACCAACATATCCAATAATATCACCCTGACGAACACTACTGCCTCTGTGAATGCCGCTAGCAATTTTCGACATGTGTAAATACTGCGTAGTATAAGTTCCATTGTGTTTCACTTTCACGTAATTTCCATTGAAACGATTTTGTGTTGCTTCAATCACCGTTCCGTTGGCGGTAGTCATAATAGGAGTACCGGTGGGTGCTGCATAATCGGTGCCTAAATGCGCCTTCCATCTTTGTTGTACCGGATGAAAACGCTTCATAGTATAGCGCGATGAAATTCGGGAAAACTTAACTGGCGCTTTTAAAAACTGACGTTTCATTCCTCTGCTTTGCTCATCATAATAACCACTCAGTCCATCCTGTTCAAAATATACTGCGTAATATTCAACGCCCGAATGCTCAAACATAGCAGCTTTAATTCTCTTCACTGCTACAGTTTCTCCTTCCACTTGTTGTTCATCATAAATCACTTTGAATTTATCCCCTTTTTGGATGCGGTAGAAGTCGATAGACCATGCATAAACTTCGGCGAGTTCATTGGCCAAAGCCGGACTCAAACCATTGTCGGTCATTGTTTCATATAAAGAATTGTAAATAATGCCCGATGCTTTTTGCTCTATTGTAACCACAGGTTTCTTGCCCGTGTAAACAAACATGCTGTCGCGCATATCATACACTACATAGTCCACCGCGTTGATTTCATAAATAAAACACTGTGCTTTTTTGGTAGAATCTTTTGAGCAAAAAACGGTGTAGGGCTGATTGGCTTTAAACTTACGCACATCAAAAACATCTTTTCCTCTGCGGAGCATATCATCAATGTCCTCCATAGGAATGTGGTGCTTCAATAAAATATCCGCAATGAGTTCATTGGGTTTCACTTTATCTTCCACTACGCTAAAAGAATCGAGCGCAAATCCATATTTTATTAACGAAACCGAGTCGTTCTCAATTGCTACTTTCTCGTCGGCACCAAAAACACCGCCGTCTTTAATGAAGAGAAAATATACTAATGAAAAGCCGGTGAGAATAGCAAAAACAGATATCAAATATTTCTTCATTTTCCCGTACTAAAAATTTAAGCGACGGGAAAATACAAAAATCTGCCTTTTTGTTTTAGTTAAATTTTAAAAAGTTATTATTTCACTTTGTTCAATGTGGAGGTAAGTCCCGAATACTCAATTAAATCCATCTTGATAGATCCAACTAAAATATTTGTTTGAACACGTACCGGCACTTTGCTGTCGTCGGCAGAAAGCCACACCGTCATATCTTCTTCGGTTTTGAAAACTCTACCTTTTTGCACCACTGGATGAAACTTATAACATTTAATTTTTCCGAAATCAGTTTTAATGATTTCTGTTCCAATGTATTTAATTTTCATTGGGTAGTTCTGAAAATCGAAGAAAGTATTCACAACAAATAAATCTCCTTTTTGAGCATGCGAAAAATCAAGCACTCGCGCGTAGTAAAATGCCGAAACCATATCCTGCACATTGGTATCAGTTTTATACTTCTGCTGATTGCCAATTGCTTCATGACTGTACTGATTAAAGGCAACATCATGATTGATAATATAACCATTCTCGTTCACCCTTCTTTTGTGGAACCAAGGTAAAATTGACTCCTGGTCAACATAACTTTCATAAGTATCACGAACAGGAAATATTAAATCCCAGGCACTATTTGTAAACCCTTTAGCCACCATGTGAAAAGTACTTCTCTTGGCTATTTTAACTGTGTCGTTGGTCACCTCCAACGTTGCATTACCAGCATCAATTACACCATAATGCACGCGATATTTTAGTTTCTCTCCTCTTTTGAAGGCCTTGTTTTGTACTTTTCGGAGAGGCAAGATTTTACCATCCTGAAATTCATTTTGAGCTTGCGGCGTGAAGGCCAATATTGTTGCGCTAATTACGATCCCTGCAAGAACAACCGCTGTGATTTTTTTACTACCCTTAAACATAAGCTTCGTTTTTAATGTGAAAACAAAAACCGTTCCACATTAAAAACGAAGAGAGGGCGTTAAAGTTGCTTTAATTTCGATAACTTATTCAACAATTATTCTTTCGGTGCTGAGCTCAATCCCGTCTTTCACAAAAGAAACAAGATACACGCCCGAACTCAAGCCCAACCTTGAAGCATTCACATTCAATTGATGATCGCCCATTTTCTGCTGCTCATTGAGCACCGGAATAGCTTTTCCATAAAGATCATACAAAGTAATGCTGACAGCCCCTGCAGCATTTAAATGATACAATAGATTCGTTTCATTACTGGTAGGATTGGGATATAAAGTGTATTTAAAATCATCAGTAGTAGCCGTGGTGCTTATGCCTGTAGTAGCCGACTTATTCACCGTCCAATTGATTAAAAAGGAATGTGCAGTAACATGAGAAGCACTTCTGATTAAGGTTGTTTTATCAAGCAATCGGGCCTGAACGGTATTGTCACCATCAATTAACGCAGAAACCAATGCGGTATAGGTTTTTGAAATCCCCGTGCTTACTACGTTACCATTTACTGTCCATTGAATTTCCAGCGTATTTGGAATAGGCAACAAAGTGCTAATACCAAATATGATATCGTTTGAACCATCAATAGTTGCAGCATTTGAAGGAGTATACGCGTCGTATGGTTTTGTTAAATCAAGAAATTTCATGGTATGTGCCTCAGCGCAAACCGGACAAAAAGGATAATTTGTTCCCAAGTACTCCATTTTGCATTGGCCGTTCACTGGTTTTTTCCAGGATGCATCACCACTGTGTGAATACAATCCAACATTCATCAATCCAACATGACCAACCCAAGGTTTCCATTTAACCGAATTAACATCGGCAACATTGGTCATATTGGGTTTTGCATTAGTGGCATACTGACTACCTGCCCAATATTCATCGGCCAAATAAGCGAAAGAATGACCAACTTCATGAATGGCAATTTCAGTGGCAGAACCATTCACGGAAGTAACCGCATAAGTTCCACCTGCTCCACCATAATAAGTAGAATTAGCGACAAGCAGCACCTGATCGTAATCCGGCCAGTTGGCCGCCATCACCCCTGGTACTTTATAAGATTTTCCTGCACAAAGCAAGCGGTGGTAAGATCCGCCTCCGCAATCGAAAGCAGAACCGAAGTAATTGTCTACCGTTGCTGCAGGTTGAGAACCACAGGCATTATCGGAAGAATTTTTTGCATGGCCGGCACCACTCTGATTGGAAATCACTTTGATGGCCAGCACATTGATGTAGTTTTTGTATTCTAAATAAGGAGAGGTGGTAAAAAATGCGTTACTGATTGCAGTTGCATCAGTAATAAATTTCGCCTGTTCACCGGAAGTATATCCATCTCCGAGAATGACAATATTCACTCTGTTGGAGGAAGGCCCCGACCAATAAATAGTGTCCACATCAAATACCTGTGCCGACAGGGCTACAGAACATAGTATCAAACTTAAAAGGGTGTAGATTTTTTTCATGTTATTTACAATTTAGGGTTATGATATGTTTGGGTTGATTGCAAACAATAACTTCGTACACAGAAACTTTGGCGATTTCTTTTGATACCTTCCGCACTCTCAGACTGATGATTTTTTCATCGTAATTAACGATACCCTTTTCTATTTTTCCTTCTTCACTAAAAACATCCTTGTGCTCCGCCAAAGGATCTTCTATGTAACAATCAACAAGAGCTCTCCCCTTTTCGTCCTGCAGTTGAATGAGATATTTGGATTCACTAGTTCTTTTGTACTCGTTGGAAGTTTTCAGCACGCCGCTACTTCTTAATGTTTCAACATAGGATACAGCAACAGATTCACCTTCTTTTGTAAATTTTAGGGAAATAAATACAATGCCATCCCCAACATATTCCGGATTGGCGGGTGCCAATGTGAGCGACTCCGGCTTCGCTGAAGTACAAGCAAAACCAAAAACGAAAAAATAGTATATCAGATGTTTTAGCACTTACTTAGTGTAAAACATACAATATACTACTTTCCCATCATCGGGACAAACAAATTAAACTACAATATTGACGATCTTACCGGTTACTACAATCACCTTTTTCGGCGTCTTTCCTTCCAAGTAGCGCTGCGTATCTTCCATTCCGATGACCTCCTTTTCCACCAATTCCTTGGTTAAGGACAAGTCGAATTCTCGAAAGAATCGGGTTTTTCCATTAAAAGAAATCGGATAATTGAAAGTGCTTTCCACTAAGTATTCTTCCTTAAAAACAGGGAAAGATGCGAAGGTAATACTAGCGGTATTGCCGAGTTTCTCCCACAATTCTTCAGCAACGAAAGGTGCGTAAGGAGAAATCAAAATTACCAAGTCGGACAAAATTTCTCTCTTGTTGCATTTCAATGCTCCCAGCTCGTTCACCGCAATCATAAAGGACGACACAGAGGTATTGAAAGAAAAATTCTCAATGTCTTCCTGAACTTTTTTGATGATTTTATGGAGGGCTTTGAATTCTTCTTTCACAGGTTTTTCATCGGACACCGCAAAGTTTCCGCTGGCATCATGGAACAATCTCCATAGTTTACGAATGAAGTTAGAAGTTCCGGAAATGCTATTGGTGTTCCAAGGTTTGGAGAGTTCTAATGGTCCGAGGAACATTTCGTACAAGCGCAAGCAATCGGCACCGTGTTTTTCTACGATGTCATCAGGATTAACAACATTGTACCAACGCTTGCTCATTTTTTCAACCGCAGTTCCACAAATTAGTTTTCCGTTTTCTAGCTCAAAAGCTGTCTCTTTAAAATCATCTCTCCACTTTTTCAATTGCTCAACATCAACAACATTATTCTCAACAATATTAACGTCAATATGAATTGCAGTAGTTTCATACTGATCTTTCAAACCAAATGAAACAACTTTGTTTTCTCCGTTAACTCTATAAATCATGCAAGAGGTACCCTGTATCATCCCCTGATTAATCAACTTCTTCGCTGGTTCATTCACCGGAATATGTCCCAAATCAAAAAGGAATTTTGTCCAGAAACGCACATACAATAAATGTCCGGTGGCGTGTTCACTTCCACCAATGTATAAGTCGATATTTTGCCAGTAGTTTACCGCTTCTTTCGACACAAATTCCTTGTCGTTGTGGGGATCCATGTAACGCAGGAAATACCATGATGAGCCTGCCCATCCTGGCATGGTGCTGTATTCATATTCGTATTTACCATGATACTTCCAATTTTCGGCGCGCGCTAATGGCGGCTCTCCGGCAAGAGTTGGCAAATATTTATCTACCGATGGCAAAATCAAAGGCAATTCACTTTCCTGCAAAACTTCTGGAATTCCATCTTTGTAATATACAGGAATCGGTTCACCCCAATACCGTTGACGCCCAAAAATTGCATCGCGCAAACGATAATTGGTTTTTCCTTTTCCGAGATTTTTTTCTTCAATTACCGCAATGATTTTTTTCATTGCGTCTTTCACTTCCAATCCGTTTAAGAAATCGGAATTGATCATTTTTCCTGTTTTGGATTCGTAGGCTTCTTCTTCAATATTTCCACCTTCCACCACAGGAATAATAGGCAGATTGAAAGTTTTTGCAAAAGCATAATCGCGAGAATCATGACCAGCAACAGCCATTACAGCGCCCGTTCCATAACCAGCCAAAACATAATCACCAATCCAAATTGGAATATTTTTTCCGGTAAAAGGATGCACAGCATACGACCCAGTGAACACACCAGTAACAGTTTTTACATCGGCCATTCTTTCGCGCTCCGAACGGTTTTTTGCTTTTTCAACATAGGCTTCCACCTCGTGTTTTTGATGCACTGAAGTGAGTTGTGCTACATAATCATGCTCTGGCGCAATCACCATGAACGACACGCCAAATATGGTATCAGGACGAGTGGTGAAGACTTCAATGTTGAATTCTGAATTTTGAATTTTGAATTGCAGAGAGCAACCAGTAGATTTTCCTATCCAGTTGCGTTGTGCTTCTTTAATACTTTCAGTCCAGTCTATTCCTTCCAGATCATTCAGCAATCTTTCCGCATAAGCCGTGATGCGCAAACTCCATTGCAGCATTTTTTTTCGCTCAACAGGATATCCGCCTCGCTCGGAAACGCCATCTTTCACCTCATCGTTGGCGAGCACTGTACCTAACGTAGGACACCAGTTCACCATCGTTTCAGATAGATAAGCCAAACGATGCTCCAATAAAAGATCCGATTTTTCTTTTTCAGAAAGAGTTTCCCATTGGTATTTTCCTTCCATTTCAATTTGAACGATCAGCGTTTCTATCTTTTCGGCTTTCTTGGTTACAGGGTTGTACCAGGAATTGAACAACTGAATGAAAATCCACTGCGTCCATTTATAATACGAAGGATCACTGGTGCGCACCTCACGGTCCCAATCGAAGGAAAATCCAATTTTATCCAGTTGATCTCTATAACGATCAATGTTTTCTTTTGTAGTGATGGCAGGATGTTGGCCGGTTTGAATGGCATATTGCTCGGCAGGCAAACCGAAGGAATCGTAGCCCATTGGGTGCAAAACATTAAATCCCTTTAGTCGTTTGTAACGAGCGTAAATATCACTTGCGATGTAGCCCAGCGGATGTCCAACGTGCAAGCCCGCTCCCGAAGGATAAGGAAACATATCGAGCACATAACTTTTAGGTTTACCTGCTTCAACTCCTGTTTTAAATGTTTTATCGACAGCCCATTTAGCTCTCCATTTGGCTTCTACCTCTCTGAAATTATATTCCACTGACTTATCTTTTAATGTATGTTGCGAAAATAGAGAAAAGTAGAGAGTTCACAGTTAACAGTTAACAGAAAAAATCTGTTAGCTGTGAACTATCAACCAAAAACTATTATTTTAGCCGCTGAATGGAATGGAAAAGTAACATAAACGTTTGGCGCACGAGGATATCGTACATCTCTACCGTCATCAGTATTTCACTGGTTTTATTTGTGATTGGCCTGCTGGGACTGATGATTATCAATGTTAAGTCGATTTCCGACAAGGTGAAAGAGAACTTTGAATGCAATATTTACTTGAAAGACGACGCAAAGAAAGCTGACCTCATGCAATTTAAAAAAATGATGGAAGCGAAGGATTTCGTCATCAGCACCAATTACATCGATGAAGATTCGGCAAAAAAAATTCTGGCCGAAGAACTCGACCCAGAAGAACAATTTGATGACATTGTTGGTGATGAGCAGGTGCTGGAAGCCTCTATCGTCATTAAGATGAAGGCTGAATATACCCATCCTGATTCCCTCAAAAAACTAGAAACTGAACTTTTGAAAAACGCTGTTGTTTCCGATGTGAAATACGATGGTGGTAATTTGATGAAAATTCACGAAAACGTTGAAAAAGCAAAGCCATGGCTCTTGGGCGTAAGCTCAGTATTGCTGTTTATCGCCATCGTTTTAATCAACAATACGCTTCGATTAAAAGTTTACTCTCAAAGATTTCTTATTAGAACCATGCAGCTCATTGGTGCAAAATGGTCCTTCATCCGAAAACCATTTATATTCAGTGCTTTGCTGCAAGGTATTATTGGCGCCTTATTGGCCATCATTATGCTAATGGGCTTCCTGTCGTTTTTAATTGATCACCAACCTGATTTTGCAGAAATACAAAACACCGAATTGAACTTAATGTTGTACGCCGGACTGATGGGATTAGGAATACTCATCACGGGCTTGTCGACAATTATTGCGGTAAATAAATTCCTTCGACTAAAAACTGACGAACTATATTATTAAACATGGAAAAGAAAGAAGAAGCTTTTGAATTTGGCAAGAAAAACTACCTCCTCATTATTGCGGGTGTAGTAGTGATGGCGATTGGTTTTATTATGCTTTCAGGCGGTGGAACTGAAGATCCCAACCAGTTCAATCCCGACGAGTTATTCAGCGCACGAAGAATTACCGGCGGACCAATCACGGTATTAATAGGATTGGGAATTGTTCTTTTTGGAGTTTTAAAAAAACCTGAATAGATCATGACATTTTTTGAAGCCATCATCATTGCTATCGTAGAAGGTATCACTGAATTTCTTCCCATTTCTTCTACTGGCCACATGATTATCACCTCATCAGCCATGGGAATTGCACATGAATCATTCACTAAATTGTTCACCATCGCCATTCAATTCGGAGCCATTTTATCAGTAGTGGTTTTGTATTGGAAAAGATTCTTTCAAACAAAGGAATTTTATTTCAAACTCTTTATAGCCTTTATTCCTGCTGCTGTATTTGGTGTTCTGTTCAACGATTTTATTGACGCACTCCTGGAAAATGTATTGGTAGTTGGAATTACGCTTTTTCTTGGAGGAATAGTGTTTTTAATGCTGGATAAATTATTCAACGATCAAGGAAAAAGCGATGCTGCACCAAGCTATCCTTCGGCATTAAAAATTGGATTTTTCCAGGTCATAGCAATGATCCCTGGAGTTTCCCGCTCAGCTGCCACCATCATCGGTGGTTTATCGCAAAACCTTACCAGAAAAGCTGCAGCAGAATTTTCATTCTTCCTGGCTGTACCTACTATGTTTGCTGCTACGGCTAAAAAAACTCTCGACTTTTACCAAGAAGGTGTTGCTCTGGATTCACACCAAATCAATTTGTTGATAATTGGTAATTTAGTGGCATTCGTTGTAGCCATGCTGGCCATCAAAACTTTCATTGGCTATTTGAGCAAACATGGCTTCAAAGCATTTGGGTACTATAGAATTATCATGGGTGCCCTGATCATCATACTTTACCTCGCTGGTATTGAGTTGAATATTGTATAATGAGCCAGTCAGACTATCTCACAGGAAAAGTTGTCCTCATCAATAAACCGCTACACTGGACTTCCTTCAACGCGGTGTACAAGGTTAAATTTACGGTGAAGCAATATCTGAGTCCGGAAACCTACATCAATCACACTCCCGGAGTTATTTCTACCCAAAAAAAAGAAAAGTTTAAATTGAAAGTTGGTCACGCGGGCACCTTGGATCCCTTAGCCACCGGCTTGCTCATCATATGCACAGGAAAAGAAACCAAGAACATTGATAAATACCAGGCCGAAGAAAAAGAATACACCGGAACCTTTGTGTTGGGCGCTACCACTCCCTGCTACGACCTGGAAAAAGAAATTGATCAATACTATCCGACTGATCACATCACCAAAGAAATGATACAGGAAACTGCCAAAAAATTTACTGGCACCTTTGAGCAAGTTCCACCTATATTTTCTGCCATTCGCATCAACGGCAGAAGAGCTTATAAAATAGCGCGTGCCGGAAAAACCGCCGAAATAAAGGCCAAAGAAATTACCATCTCCGAATTTGAAATCACGCGCATTTCATTGCCCGAAGTGGATTTCCGCATTGTGTGCAGCAAAGGAACGTACATTCGATCTTTAGCTCGTGATTTTGGCGAAGAGCTTAATAGTGGCGCTCATTTGAGCGCTTTGTGCAGAACACGCATTGGGAATTTCAAGTTGGCTGATGCTATGACGATTGAAGAGTTTGTGAATTCTTTCCAATAAATCCTCCTTCCAAACGCGCAATTCCCTCACACTCCTCCTTTTCCAAAGGAGGAAGTTAGTTAGCTAGCACTTCGTGAAAACAGATGAGTACGGGCTTCTCCCTTTGTAAAAGGGAGAGTGTGAGGGAATTGTGTGTTGGCAAGAGGGATTTTACAAATAGCTAACAACATTTATTTTCCCCAGCTATTGATTTCGCCTCCTTCTTGTATTACATTTGTGCCTCGTCATTATTTATTTTAATCATAAATCCCGTAAGATTTGTGAAAATGAGCCGGTCCGCAGACTCCTAATTCATATTTCCTTACGGACAAACAGACAAAAAAGTATGAAATTATCCCAGTTCAAATTTTCCTTTCCAAAAGAATTATTGGCCATGCATCCGTCAACTGTAAGAGACGAATGTAAACTCATGGTAGTGAACCGCGCAACCGGTAAAATTGAAAACAAAAAATTTAAAGATGTTCTCTCGTATTTCGATGATGGTGATGTAATGGTTTTGAATGATACCAAAGTATTTCCAGCAAGAATGTATGGTAACAAAGAAAAAACAGGCGCTAAAATTGAAGTGTTTTTGTTGAGAGAATTGGACCGCGAATCCCTGCTTTGGGATGTTTTAGTGGATCCAGCAAGAAAAATTAGAATTGGCAATAAATTGTACTTCGGTGAAAACGATGATTTCGTTGCAGAAGTAATCGACAATACTACTTCCCGTGGAAGAACTTTGCGTTTCTTACACGACGGTCCGTATGAAGAATTCAGAAAAATCCTTAGAGATTTAGGAGAAACTCCACTTCCGAAATACATCACTCGTAAAGTAGAAGCTGCTGACGAAGAGCGCTACCAAACTATTTTCGCGAAAAACGAAGGCGCGGTTGCCGCTCCTACTGCTGGCTTGCACTTTAGTAAAGACTTATTGAAACGTTTGGAATTGAAAGGCGTGAACTTCGCTGAATTGACTTTACATGTTGGCTTAGGTTCATTCCGTTCTGTAGAAGTGGAAGACTTAACGAAACACAAAATGGATTCGGAGAAAGTGATCATCCCACAAAAAGCTGCTGATATCGTGAATAAAGGAAAAGCAGATAGAAAAAAAATCTGTGCTGTTGGAACAACAACCATGAGAGCCATTGAAACATCAGTATCTACTGATGGATTATTGAAGCCTTACGACGGATGGACCAATAAATTTATTTTTCCTCCTTACGATTTCAGTGTTGCCAACTGTATGATCACCAATTTCCACATGCCTGAATCAACGTTATTGATGATGGTATCAGCTTTTGGAGGTTATGATTTGATCAACGAAGCTTACAAAAAAGCCATCAAAGACAAATACAAATTCTATTCTTACGGTGACGCAATGCTAATTCTGTAATGTAGAAATATTTAAATTTAAAGGTCTAAAGCTTAAAACTTTAGACCTTTTTTTATACCTTAATCGCTGTATGCAAAAAGCCGTAATTATTGTTGCCGGAGGAAGTGGCTCCCGCTTGGGAAGCGATATTCCTAAACAGTTTTTAAAACTGAATGGGAAACCAATTTTATTTCACACCATTGAAAAATTTCATGAGGCCTTCCACCACATGAAAATTATTGTGGTTTTGCCCAAACGACAAGTGATATACTGGGAGGAACTGAAAAGAAAATACCATTTCACTCTTCCCCACCAAATTGTTGCCGGAGGAAAATCGCGATTTGAATCGGTGAAAAACGGAATGTCGCTCATCACCGAAGAATGTGTTGTTGGAATCCACGATGCAGTGCGACCGCTCATCACTGAAAAAAATATAAAGCAAATATTTTCTGCCGCCGAAAAAAACGGAAATGCCATTCCCTATACTCCTTGCAAAGACTCTTTACGCAAAGTAGAAAACGGCAAAAACAAAGCAGTTCCACGTGAACAATTTGTATTGATTCAAACGCCACAATGCTTCTGGTGGTCGAAAATTAAAAAAGGATACTTCGCAGAAGAAGAACCTCAATTTACCGATGATGCCTCTGTTTTTGAATTTTTAGGTGGTAAAATAAATTTGGTGAAGGGCGACGAACACAACATTAAAATTACTTATCCTTCCGATTTACTTTTTGCTGAAGCCTTGTTAAGCAATAAAGACTAAAAGTGCCTGAACCTAAAAAAAATATTCCCCGATGGATTTGGATCATCGGGATTGCCTTGGCAATTTTTGTCTATCATTTTTGGGAACAACTTGTAATTGCGTGGAATGACCCCGAAAGCTTGCGAGCCTTTATTTCAAAGCGAATTTCAAATGTGCTTGCCTTATTGAATTTCAACTGGAAACATCTTTTCACTGATATTTATATTGTGGCTGCAGCCCTCACCATTGAAACCATTTGGGTGGGTTGGGAAAATTGTTCGCTAAAAAAATTGTTGCACCTCAAAAATAAATCACTGAAAACTGATCTATTCTTCTTTGCTCTAGCAATCACCAATTCCTTTAAATTTTTATCCGTAGTACTCACCTTTGGAATCGCTTATTTAGCTTTTGGTATAGTAGGAGATTCTTTACAAATGAATTTTGGAAGCTACATTCATTGGCCTTGGCTGCAATTTATTGTTGTGGCTTTGTACAGCGAATTAATTGCATACTGGATCCATCGTTTTGCACATTCGGTAAAATGGTGGTGGATGGTGCACCGCTTTCACCATTCAGCCAATGAAATGGGCACCTTAACTTACTACAGAGTTCATTTTATAGAAGATCAACTCAATACCTTTTTTAAAGTTATTCCCTTTATTGTTTTTGGAATGCCCTTGGAATCTTATGTGATTTATTACTTCATCACGGAGCTGCACAATTTATTGATTCATTCCGAAATCAAATCGGATTGGGGATGGTTTGGAAAATATGTTTTAGTTTCTCCAATGGCGCACCGCATTCATCACTCAGTAGATGCTGCACACTACAATTACAATTTCTCCAACTTCTTAACCATTTGGGACCGGTTGATGGGCACTTTTAAAGAAAATGCAGTGGTAGAAAAAGTGGGACTCACTGAAAATCCCTACAACCAAAAAGGCATTTTTTCGGACTTGTGGACTACCTACAAAGATTTGATGGGCGCTATTTTTGAAAGCAAAAATTCCCACAGATGACGCACATCAACAGAGATAAGCGCCAAATGTGGGTAAAAGAATTTTAGTTGCTTTTTACAATCTTCATCATCTCTACTTCAACACCATTGGTAATTTGTAACAAGTATATCCCGCTGGAAAGCGACTCTCCAACCGTAGTTTCCTGAACAGCACTTCCCTTTTCTAGTAATTGTCCGTCCATATTCATCAGCACATAATTGAAATTTCCTTTTGCTTGAATAGTGAAAGAAGACGTTGACGGATTAGGAAAACATTTCAGATTATTTGAAAACGAGAGGGTCACTACCCCAGTTGTTGTGCAATTGGTTGGCACCACCAACAATGAGTTAGCCGTTTTAAATGCTAAAGCTGCAGCACCAAAATCAGATAAAGTTCCCACTTCATCGGTTAAATTGGTTTTAAGATTTGAAGTCCAAGGCATATGTCCCAGCCATCCCAAAGTTTTTAAATTATTGAACGCCGTAGTTAAACTCATGGAAGGTGTAATCATAGGATCTCTGGAAGGCATTTCTCCAACCATACACGCCTTTTCGTCCATTCCGAAATCAGTAGGACTCTTCACAAAAGGCGATGAATACCAAGCATCAACCCAGCCGTAAAAATGAGGAGAGTAAAAATCTAAGCCAACATTTGTTTTGTTGTATTGTGCTTTTAAAGCAGCATCACTCCACTTATTTCCATCGGAATTGTTTTGCCAGCCGGCACCATTACTTCCATTGCGCATTTTAGTGCCATTCCATTTTGTACATGCAGAACCCATTGTGATTAAAACATGCGAACCGTCTGTACGAGCAACACTTGCGCTGTGCAAGGCTTCCGACGCCATGGCAACATAACGCTGCAAAACAGCATAACTGGCTGATGGCCAATTGTCGTTACCGCGATTTTCATAGATCCACTCAATTTCATTGCACAAATCGATGCTCCACAAGTAAGGATTTGTTTTATATCTGTTGACAAAGGGAATTAAAAAAGCATTAATGAACTTGCGTGTTTTTGCAGAATCGGCCAACATATTTTGCCAATTGGTGGCGTTAGGGTTTGCTGGTTTGGTGTGATCAAACGACATCATAGTAGCCATAATGTACACTCCATTGTTTTTCGCTTGAGTGAACAAATGATCACAATTGTTCCAAAAAGCCTGACTCACTGTGCACGTTCCATCGTTAGCAATAGTGGGTTGTCCTCCTCCATTACAAGTGAACCAAATGCGCGAGGAATTAATTCCCTTGGCTTTTAAATCAGCCATATCCTGTGCCCATTTGCTTTGATTGTATGATCCTCCGAAATCATTCCAACTTTCCCAGGGCGTATTGGCTCCGTTGAAATAAATCGGACAAGCACCATTTCCATCCACTACAAATTTTTTGTTCGCGATAGTGACCGTTTGGGCAAAGGCAGAAAATGTCGTCCAAAGGCATACAACAAGCAGTAGCAATTTTTTCATCTTAACAGAGATTAGGGGTTAATAAATATACACTGCTAAGATGCCATCTTAAAGACGTTTTTGCGCTAACATTTTTGTAAGATGAACTCACATTATTGTTTTGCATGCAGAATTTTTGAAATGGTTAATTTTCAACTAACTGATTTTGTGATGCTTAAAAATCCGGACGGGATTACTATTCTTTTTTAAACTCCGAAGGTGTTTGTCCCTGAGTTAATTTAAACACCCGTAAAAAGTGTTGTAAATTTTCATATCCAACAACAATTGAAATTTCCTTCACCTGCATGTTGGTCGTTTTCAGCAAGTGTTTTGCTTCCTCCATTCGTAAAAAATTTAAATACTGTTTGAAGGACAAGTTGTATTTATTTTTGATGATACTCGACACTTCACGCGCATTCAATTTCAGTGCGTCGGCAACATCATTCACCGATAACGAACTGTTAACATAATTTGCGGCCAGGTAATTCACTACCAAGATATCTGCTGAAGCATTAGGACCATCTTCCAACGTTGTTCTTTGCAGGGGAGCTACCACTACCAACTTTTTCTTCTCCGACTTCCGGTACATGAAAAATACAAGTATAGAAGTCAGCACAACCATAGCAACATTAAACACAATCAAGGTTGTTTTTTTAGGAACAAATTGCAGAGAAATCAATTCAAAAGTTGCGGCTTTTGAATAGGGCGTACTTGGATCGTGATCAAAAACAATATGTCCAATTTTCGCAAATGAATATTTTGGCATTTGCTCAGTGGTGATCCCTCTATCCACCGTCCAGTAAGACGGAACTTCCATTGTTTTCACATCAATCATCTCGTCGATAAAATTGTTGGCCCCGGTAACCATCCTTTGATTGTACACAAAACTGTTTTGAATGTTAGGATCGGTAAAATTTTCACCAAAAATTTCAAAGCGCAATAATGTAGAACTTGATCCGGAAGTCCTTGCAATCAATCGCACATCACAACCTTCTGCAGAGAAAAAAGAATGATCTTTTTTTTCAATAAAAATACCCATGTATGGAAATGGAATACCTTTTTCTCTTCGGTAAGTCCACTTGATGCTGCTATCGTTAGGAACATAACTCACAAAAGAATTTCCACCGTTGCTTGCATCGCTATAAGTAGTTACTTTTAAATTTTGGAGCTCATCTACAACATCTACTACAGGGCGATACAAAAGCAAATTACCAGCTATCAAAATGACTGCAGCAAGAGAAATACTGATAAGTATATTTTTGTTGGTGATGGACATTGTGTTTTTTAAAACTACCCTATCAACCAATTTACAATTTTAAATTGGAAATAAAATTAGAGGGGACACAAAACCAACTCTAATTCATTTTAATGCTGAACCACCAAACGCTCTGTTCTTGTTGAGTTATTATAATCATTGATCACAACAAATACAATCGGTAAAGGAGTCAACAATTTTTAATTAAAAGGCACAATTTTATTGTTTTACTATTTTATTAATCTTGTTATTGATTTTCAGAAAATATAATCCCGACGGTACTTTTTCCATATTTATGCTATCTCCCACAACTCCATTTTGTATTTCATCTCCATGCATATTGATTAAAACATAGAAACTGTTGCTGTCTTCAGAAACACGCAGAATGTCAACTACAGGATTCGGGAAAATAGAGAAATTGGATTCATTCATCATCTCCAGCGACAATGAATTTGCCGGACTCAGGAGATACACCACATCAAACGGACAAGTATTCCCATTTAAATATCCAATTGAAAATCGACCTTTTACATAAACCGTTTCAGAAATATTACTTTTAAAATCAACTCCAAAATGAAACGGAGTAAATTCTGCACAATCGTCACCAATGCAATTGTCACCAGAAAAAATATAGGTTTGATTAAAACCCTCATCAATGATCAATCGATCATCAAAAGACTCAAACAGATAGTTGGGATATGGCTTCAAGTCCCCTGAAATAGTAAACTTTAAATCCGTTTCATCTTTAGCTACATCTACTTCTACAGTATCCTTGAGCAGTTGAATGCTTTTGCAAAAATCTAATGTTTGTGCACTGCCGTTTCCCTTGAAAAAGAAAACAAAAAGAAACAAGAAACAAACTTTTAACAGATAAGATAATTTAGTTTTCATACAGATTTGAATTTAAAAATTGATCTGTATCAAAGTAACAACATATAGATTGATGGTTATTGCACTTTTCTAGACATTCATTGCACTTTTTACAACTTCCTTTTTCTGAAAGCAGCAGGACTCATGGAACTGTGCCTTTTAAAAAAGCGGTTGAAATAGGCCGGGTCCGAAAAATTTAAGTGATAAGCAATTTCTTTGGCCGTCCAGCTGGTGCTCACCAACAAGCGCTTACTTTCTAAAATCAACTTTTCATAAATCAGCTGACTGGCTGAAATACCTAGTGTTTTATTGCATTCTGAATTGAGTTGTGCGGGACTAACTTTCAATAAGCGCGCATAATCTGCCGCCGATTGTTTATCTATAAAATGCTGATCGAGCAACAATAAATAGTGTCTTATCAGCACTGCATTCACTGAATCGGCGCTCTCATTGCTGGTTTTAATTTTCAAAAGTAATGCTTCTAATAAAGTTTGAATTACTTCTTTGTTGCGCTCTTGCTGTGCCGAAAATGCACTTACTATAGTAGTGCACAATTGCCAGATAAAACTAAATTCTTCATCGGAAAAACAAGCGGTAAACAACGACTTGCCGCGATTAAAAAAAGGCGCTTCTAAAAACCATTGATGATGAGCGTTGAATTCTTTCAACACTTCTTTTTTAAACATGATGACAAATCCGTTTCCTACGTTGCGCTCCACACGGTGAACCTGATTGGGCAACAGTAAATGAACGGATTGCTTTTGAATTGGGAAGCGTTCAAAATCCACAAAATGCTGACCGTTCATATCGGCAAAAACAAACAACTCGTAATAGTCGTGACGGTGAGGATTTACATTTTCGTAAGGATTTAAAAACTCTACCTTTTCAACATTGATCAAATACCCTTCAGGAACATTATCGGTAAAAGTATGAATGGGGAAATTTGATTTCATGAAAATGAATCTGCTTTGCGCTAAAGTAAAAATTCAAAAGCAGAAGTCCTTGCACAATTTATCGTTTTTCTTGCACTTTTTCTTTTCTAATGATGAATGGACGCTGTTTTAAAAAAAAATTAAATGGACCTGTTCACGTAAATAAACAGGTCCATTCTCTATTACAAATTCTAATTGCTCTTCACAATTTTCATCACCTGACTTTCATTTCCCGATGTGATATGCAGTAAATACATTCCGCTGGAAATGGTCTCGCCAAAAAAAGTGTTTTGAAAACCACTTCCTTGTTCAACCACTTTTCCATTTAAATCACTAAGCGCAAAGGTGAAAAATCCTTCCGCACTGAGGATAAAGAAATTGCTGGACGGATTTGGAAAAACAAGAACTGAAATACTGCTACTCAAATCCTTTATTTCTGTTGTTATGTTTTTAGTCACCACTACATCATAATCTTCAATATCACCACCTGCGTCACTTGTGTTACAAGGGCCGGAGATGGGACCGGTACTGAAATATTTTGCGTAAATTCTCATACGTGTAATGCCTTCCGCGGCAGAATAAGGCACAGTGAATTTCATTGTTTTTGTTGATGAAAAAGTAGGATACCATGATCCTGATGGCGCAACCACCGCTTCACTGGCATCACTAAAATCACCATCCATGTTCCAATCAATCCAAACTGCGGGAGCATTATTGCCGCCAAATGTTACCGATAAAGTGTAGGCACTATCAATCGCTAAATTTGCGCTTTCGCCTGTATTTACATATCCTTCATTCACTACAGATGTTCTGCTTAAATCATTGAGTAAAACTTTTGTAATTCCATTTCCACTGGTTTTAGTGATGGACGGAACACACCAGAAACTTCCTGATGCTGCTTGAAAAACTGTAACTTCCGAGGTGCTTTTTCCACGCGTGAAAATCACTTTTCCTGTTCTGCTCGCGCCAGAGTTTGCAGCAATAATTAAAGCAACGCTTGAATTTCCTACGCCACTTTTTGTAACAACATTGATCCATGACTCAGCACTATTGGCCGTCCAACTACTATCACATGTAATATTAACCGACAAAGCTTCTCCCGACGAAGAACTCGTTAAAGAAGAAGTGCTGGCATACAAAAAAGCATACTTTCCGGATTGCTTTACTACAATGAATGCGGTATCCGTTCCGCTCACAATTTTCATTGTAGCAAAACGCGTTAAATAAGTAAGGTTTTCCGAAATATTGGTGGAGTATATGCCGTAACCATCGGTGCCGGATAACACGGCGGGAACACACCAGCTTTGATTAGAAGTGATGTTCCAGTTTTTCAATGAAGCGAGTTTAAAAGTGCTTAAACCTCCTGTTGTACTTGCATTTAAAGTATCCGAATTGGTTTCCAAATGCTCGAGGGGCTTTACTCCGATGATTGCATTTATTGGAGCATAGTTTTTACCCGACAACATGACACTGTCAATTTTGTAGAATTTATTCAACCATCCACCCCAACCGATATTACAATGAAATTTTAAGGTGGGACTCGTTTGATATCCATCTACAATATAAATATGATCTTCACTTCCAACCATCACCGGTCGACCAGCATCCAATTCTGCTTTCAACATATTTTCCCACTCAACAGCAGTATAATTACTTTTCTTCACAAATTTAGATTTCATAGAATATCTGAAATTCACAAAAAGAGCATCATGATATTTATCCACGTCGGCACCTGATTTCTCTGCAGTATAAGCCATGTTTGCAGCCACACCTGTATGATAAATAATTTTTGACACTTCTGTATTCTCTGTTGCAACAGTATTGGTCATAGCCGACCAATTGTACGTTTGAGCAGAAAAATCTACAGTTTGTGTTGGGTAAGAACCCGGCGTGTAAGTGTTTGAGCCCGTTCCGGAACTCGGCCAATTCCAATACTTCATAATTTGAGCAGCGGTTGTAGCATAACAACCTGCGGGAGTTTTACCACAATAACCTTCCGGATCAGTGGGACATAAGGTGTTGTAGTGACAGAGTTGATCCCATTCGGTAGTTAAAAGTTGGGGAACTTGTGCGGGAGCGTTTAGGGCATAGCCCAGCAAGCCCAAGAGTAAAATTTTCTTGTTCATAGTGTATATTTAGGGGGGGTAGATTACAAAAAAGACATAGTCAATGCACCGATATCAGGGGCATTGACTATTTATAAAAAAAATGGGGATTGGATCAGGAATCTTTAAGGCACAGCCAAACAGGCCTATCAATAATGTTTTTCGGTTCATAGTGTGTATTATTAGGGGCAAGTGTAGAACACCCAGCTCCCCTATTAGTTACAAACTATTTTTATTCTTCACAAAGTAAAACTTGAATATCCTCCAAAACCCTTCCTATATCAACCTTTTGCGTGGCATTGTAAATTCCACGCAATCTTCCTTTTTTATCAATGAGCAACATTGATTCGGTGTGTAAAAACTCATCTGTTGTCTTTTGCAAACCCAAACCTTTTTCAGCGAAATACGATTTTCTACCCAAATCATAAATACGTTCTTTGGATCCCGTGAGCAAATGCCATTTGTTGGGATTAACATCGTGGATTTCGCCGTACTCCTTCAATGCAGGAACAGAATCCACCCAAGGCATTACAGAAAATGAAACTAGTTTTATTGCCGAATTAGTAGCGAAGGAATCTTGCAACACTTGTAAATTACTTACCATTTTCGGACAAATACTTGAACAAGTTGTAAAGAAAAAATTGGCCACGTAAATATATCCATCCAATGAATCTTTTGTGATGGTGTGTCCCAACTGATTTTTAAGAGAAAAGGTATCCACCAAATGAATGCTATCATAACGCGCTTCATCGCTCTTTATCCACTCGGCATCAAATTGCGCACTGTTGTAAAAAGGCAAAACTTCTTGTTCCTCTTCCGCACAAGAAAACAAAGAAACACTCATTACAATAAAGAAAAATATCTTACTCTTTATGTACCGACATGCAATCAAATCTACCAACGACTCCATATAATTTTCCGTTTTTAATTGTGAAATTATTAACTACTCTGCCACTGTCATTTTTGGAAATTTGCTTTCCTTCTTCATATCCTTCAACGTAATTCAAACTTTGCCACAGGTGACCGCTTTTATAGTAAGTACGCTGTTCTCCTTCATACTTATCGTTGTGAAAAAAATAGCAAAACGCAAGAGTTCCATTGTCATACCAGCTTTTATGGTAGCCTTCTCTATTACCATCTTCATATCCGAACTCATATTTTTTTTGTCCGTTTTTAAACCAACCGTATGCAATGCCATTTTCCTTTCCGTTTAGCACGGGCAATTTTGCTGAAACCACTCCACTATCCTTTTCAACAATGTAACCGTTGAATTCTTCATTGTGATACATCCAGGTGCCATTTATATTTTTCAATTGTGGATCTGAATTCACAACAAACACTTGTGGAGGAAGCTGTATCCCGCTACTTAAAAAGAAGTAGCAGAATACAGCTAAAAATAATATGACGAAAGAAACTTTCATTAATTAACAGTTCCTTTTTTGCCGTAATATTTTCCTCCATTGATGTAAGGTGCGGCCAACTTCAAAACAGAAGCAACACTTGATGTGGCAGAAATAACATGATAATGATAAATTTTATCATTAGGATAATCTTCTGTGCTACTCACGTGACCATTGTACTCATCCAACATATCCGTAGTAATTTTTGTGCCGTTTTCATAGGGGCCATATACCGGAAAACCATCTAGCAAAAAGCCCATAAATCCTGATGTCCCAAATTTTGTAGTAAGGTATTTCGGTTCGTAATGGTAATGGTAAATCGCACCTGAATTTCCTGCTGAAGGCGTAGGATGTCCTAAATACTGATCGGCATTGTTAATTTCCAATTCATCTAAAGCAGCATTGGCTCCATTGTATTGATTGAAAAAAACCACACCATTTCTGGCAACTCCCATCGCTCCGCCGCTTGTAGAGGTGTGCGAACTTGCTTGAGTAGGATTTTTTGGCAACGTAAAAGTGTAGGATTGCGACAATAAAGTAGGATCGGAAATATTTCCCATCAAACTTATTTTGGTGCTAAAATCAGGATTATCTCCATTGTATGCTTCGTACTTCGCATTGTTAACACCAAAGAAAGGTGTTTTGTGATCGGGCACGTCAGTAGTTTTTATTATTACGTTGCTCGATCCGCTGTAATCCACAGAAGTAACATTATACATTTTATCATACAAGCGAGTGAAATCGCTAGTTGTTGCTGTTTCTGATGTGGTGCTTGAATCATCAGATGAAGTGTCGGTTTTAGAGCAAGCTGTCAAGCTAATTACTAAAACTGGAATGATTAATTTTTTCATAGTTGGGAATTTAGTTTATAATGGTTTTTAAAATTAGACGCTCATCATTTTAACATCCTTCGGAAGAAATTAAATTATTTTTTCCTTTTCATTTGTGGTCGAAAATAATTCGAAATTTGTAACACCAATTCCTGAAACTTAACCTTTTGCTCCTCAGAGCACAAATCGTTTATATCTTGAAAATGTTTATAATGAATGTTTTCAATTTCAATATCAACATTTGCAATTTCTCTAACTATTGAATCTTTCACACATTCATCGGAATTACTTGCTAATCCAACATACAACTGAGTTTTCAAGCGCAGCATCTCCTTTTCTGCTTTCATAATTTCATGCTGATGCCATTGAATCAATTGATCATAAATCAAGATCTGATTTTCATTAAAGTCTAATTTTTCAATCACTTCTTCGCGAACATTAGGTGGACCATGATGTTTTGGCTTTCCAAAAAACAAAAAGCAAAGCACCAAAATATTAGTGAGCAGTAAACCCACTGAAATATAACTGAGGAGTTTTACTTTATTCATGATACAAAGTGTTATTTGGCATTAAATTCATGTCATCCACAATAGTGCTTTCATTAGCAGTATTTTTTGAGCTTGCGCCTATCACCATAAAGTTTATCATCAACACTACAAAAAGAGAAAGCACTATGCTACGCGCTATTCCTTTGTTATAGTATGGATCCACCGCACTTTCAATTTTTTGTAAAATACGCGTATACAAAAACGGCGGTGGATCCACTTTATGTATCTTATTTAAGAGGTCTAATTTTTCGTAATTTTTTTCCATAAATACGGCTCTTTACATTTAGACGATTAATTTTCGTTGATCCTTCGTTCATTCAATTTTTTCATGAGATTCTCCTTTGCTCTTCCTAGCAATGACTCCACAGCTTTCGCCGATAAATTCATTATTTCGGCCACTTCCACTTGCGACAATTTTTCAATTTTACTTAAGATCAATGCTGTCTTCTGATTTTCTGGCAAAGTGTTGATTTGGGCAAAAATATTTTCCAACGCTTCCTTGTTTTCCAGTTCCACTCCGGGATGGTCGAAGCCCACACTTTCATATTTAACTTCACCGCTATTTTCATGAAACAGAGAAGAGAAAAATGCAAAGCGTTTTTTTCTGTTTTTAGCACGAATAAAATCCAGCGCTTTGTTGATGGTGATTCTGTAAATCCACGTGCTGAATGTCGACTGCTTATTAAACCCTTCAATGGATTGATGTACCGACACGAAAACATCCTGCGTGACCTCCTGAGCATCTTCATGATTTTGAAGATAACTCAAAGCAAGGTTGTAAACCATGCGCTTGTGTTGATGATATAGTGCTTCAAAGTTCAAGATTGCAAAATTTTAGATGAAAGTGTTGCAATCGAAGAACGCGGCAAAATCAACCCAAGTTGTTATACTTTAGAGCAGATTTGTTATAAAATTCGGCGGGAGGGATCAATGAAAAGTCATATCGACTTTGAACTCAATGGCAGGAGTTTCGGGGTATTTAGCAATTTTTGAAGGCACTGAAAATGGATAATACACCGCACATTGCGTATTGGCTACCTTATACAAATGCTTTCTTTTATCGTGAGGAGTGGCTTCCCAAATACCACGAAAAACTTCCCAACGAATGGTTTCTGGTCCGTTAGTGTAATCGTGCCATACTATGATAGAGTTATCATCTTTTAGCAAGGAAAAAGCAGTTTGCGTATCTTTTAAAACACTATCGTAATGATGATCGCCATCAATAAAAACCAAATCCATTTTTTTATGATATGGAGCAAAATCAAAAGAGTGTGAATGGCCATTCAAATGAGATACATTGGATAAATTTTTTGAATAAAATCCATGTAAATCAATATATCGTTGCGCCAAACCCATGCGCTGCATTTCTTCAGCAGAAAGATTTAGCGTATAGCATTTTTCAGCAACAGCAGCAACATTGGCAACGCTTTCTCCTCTCCAGGTACCAATTTCAAAATAAGAAGTATTTGATTTCTTTTCTGCTAAAATCTTTAATAATCCAAGATCAGTGGATAAAGATCCGCCTTCTAAAAAAGCAAATGGAGAAACTGAAATTTGCTTTTTATGTGTAATGTCCAAAAATGAAATTTGTGGCAATCCCTGGGCAATTTCAGGATACTTTTTTTGTATAATTTTTTGATGGTATTCCGATGATTCAAGCACAAGATTCAAAAGATAAGGCTGCTTTAGCAAAGCAGCGATTCCTTTTATCAACTTACTGATTTTGCTCATCATTTTGTTCTTTCGGTAGTAAAAATAATCAAATCAATAAAAGATGCACGTGAATCGGTATCTGGAAAGGTATGTAAAATATCAATGGCTGATTTTTTATAGAGCATCATCTTTTGTGTTGCATATTCAATGCCTCCCTTGTCTTTTACATATTGAATAAGCTCTTTCACTTTTTTAGAATCCTCATTGTGATTTTTCATGATGTTGATGATCCACTTTTTTTCACTGCGCGGTGCTTTACTCAATACATGAATTAAAGGCAAGGTCATCTTCTTTTCCTTAATATCGATACCCACAGGTTTTCCTAAAATACTGGACTGTGCTTCATAATCAAACAAATCATCTTTGATTTGAAAAGCAATGCCTATTTTTTCACCTAGCAATTTCATCTTTAAAACCAATTCGCTGTTGGCTCCTGCAGATGCAGCACCACACGCACAACAGGAAGCTATTAACGTGGCTGTTTTCTGACGAATGATTTCAAAATACACAGCTTCATCAATGTCCAAACGCCGTGCTTTTTCAATTTGCAACAATTCTCCTTCACTCATTTCCTTGGTGGTAGCCGAAAGAATTTTGAGAAAATCGAGATCATCATTATCAGCAGACAATTGCAAACTCTTAGAGAGCAGATAATCGCCTACCAATACCGCAATTTTATTTTTCCAAAGGGCATTAATTGAAAAAAATCCTCTGCGCAAATTCGCGTCATCCACCACATCGTCGTGCACCAAAGTAGCGGTATGTATCATTTCAATGAGGCCGGCAGCTCTATATGTTCGCTCTGTTATTCCACCACACAAATTGGCAGTTAAAAACACAAACATCGGACGAACATGCTTTCCTTTTTGCTTTACAATAAAATACGTGATTTTATCCAACAAGGGCGTTGAACTCTTCATTGATTGTTTGAAAGTTTTTTCAAACAAATCCATCTCTTTCAAGATGGGTGCCTGTATGGATTGTATTGTTGCCAATGAAAGGTGAAAGTACAAAATCACCAGCAAACAAAACGAACAGGAAGTCCTATTTTTTTACAATTTGAACACGAGAACTAACATTATCAGAATTACTCAATGTGAGCACATAAAAATTGTCAGTATACTCACCCAAAGAAATTACCACACTATTTTCTCCCTCTAAAGCATACGTAGAGCCAGCATAGAGAATTTGACCATCAACATTTGATAATTGTAATTTATAAAACCCTGCCTTTACTGTGGAAAAAATCACATTGGTTTCTTCCACTGCTGGATTTGGATAAACACGTGACGCAAGATCCAAACTCCCTTGCAGCTGCAAAGCAATGATCTTTGATTTTTGAGTACTGCCATTAATGTCTGTTTCTAGCAATTGATAATACACTAGGTCTGTTACCGGCAATTGATCTATGCAAGAATAATTCACAATAAACTCACTATTACCTTGGGCTTTCACTATTGCTACCGACTCAAAATCGGTAGCGTTTGTTGAACGCAGAACAGTAAAATAATCGCTACTAATTTCTGAAGCTGTTGACCATTTTATTTCTGCAACCCCACTACTTTGTGTCGCATTGAAATCAATCAAAGAAACAGGCAAAGCAGTCAAGGGAGCAATGGTCCCTGTATTCACCAAACCACCACTGTAAGATATGATTCCCGCCCCAGTGATAGCTCCGCTGTTTGTCAAATTTACTGCTTCCAACCTGCCATTAATAGCAAATGTAGTAAAGCCACCACTTGTCAAATCACCATCACTAACTTTTAAAGTTCCGCCTGAATTGATTGTCCAAGAGCCGGCATTAATGTCCATAGCTCCTCCGGTTAAAGTCCAGCGACCAGCACTATAAATTGTAACTGATGGAGTACCCGATAAAGTCATTACCGGACTATCAATATAATGCTTCACATACACATTATCTCCTGTGGTTAAGTTCCCAGGGGAACACAAACAATCTGCTCCACCATCGGTGTTTGACCAAGTGTTTGTACTTATTGACCAATAATCTGCGGCATTACAATAAAAGGCGCTAAATAGTAAGGCAATTAAAATACGATTTTTCATACAAGTTAAGTTTAGGGATGCCTCCGTACGGAGAAGAAAGACCCATGGTTACAAAACTATGTAAATAATTTGCAACGAACTTACTGTCAGATGAATATTTTTTATAATCAGTGCTTGTTGGCGAGTTGGCCACAGGCTGCATCTATATCTTTTCCTCGACTTCTACGGATATTAACCACCAAATTTTTGCTTTCCAAATGAGCAGCAAAACGGGTTAAACGCTCTGGGGTGGTTTGTTGGAATTCCCCGTCCTCAATAGGATTGTATTCTATGATATTGATTTTACACGGAACATTTTTAGCGAATTTGGCTAAATCAGCTGCATCTTCAACGCTGTCGTTAAAGTCTTTAAAGACAATGAATTCAAAAGTCGGACGCGTGCCGGTTTTCTCGTAAAAATACTTTAGTGACTGAGCCAAGGATTCCAAGGAGTTTTGCTCATTGATGGGCATAATCTTGTTTCTTTTCTCATCATTGGCGGCGTGTAACGATAGGGCGAGATGGAATTTCACCTCATCATCTCCCAATTTTTGTATCATTTTGGCTACACCTGCTGTAGATACTGTGATGCGCTGTGGCGACATCCCCAAACCTTCAGGAGAGGTGATCTTTTCAATCGATGCCAAAGTGTTTTTATAATTCAGCAAAGGCTCTCCCATTCCCATGTATACAATATTAGTCAAAGGAGTATTGTATTTTTCCATGGCCTGATTCTTAATCAAAACCACTTGATCGTAAATCTCATCAAATTCAATATTTCGCTCTCTTTTCATGCGACCAGTAGCACAAAACTTACAAGTTAAGCTGCAACCTACCTGCGAAGAAATACAGGCGGTCATCCTTGAATCTGTAGGAATTAATACACCTTCCACTATATAACCATCGTGCAATTGAAAAGCATTTTTGATGGTTCGATCTTTACTGATTTGGCATTTATGGACTTTCACCGCCGGAATGGTGAATTTTTCATTGAGCTGATTCCTTAGGGGAATGGATAAACTGGTCATTTGATCAATGGAAGTCACCGACTTCTTCCACAACCACTCATAAATTTGTTTTGCGCGAAAAGCCTTCTCCCCAAAAGAGTTTAATTCCTCTTTCAATTCGTCTATTGACAGACTCCTTATATTTTTCTTTTCGGCGCTCATGGCCCTAAAGGTAGTGAGATAAAACAAAACCCTTTCAATTCAGGCCGAATCTTTCTATTTTTAACAAGTGATTCCAAAGGAAACCATAGATAAGATATTTGAAGAATCCCGCATCGAGGAGGTGATTGGTGAATTTGTGAACTTAAAAAAGTCGGGGAGTAATTTTAAGGGCCTTAGCCCATTTACCGAAGAAAAGTCACCGTCCTTCTACGTTTCACCGGCAAAACAAATCTTTAAATGCTTTAGTTCGGGCAAAGGAGGAAGTGTTGTTACCTTTTTGATGGAACACGAGCATTTCACCTATCCTGAAGCACTGAAATTCCTGGCCAAAAAGTACAACATTGAAATTCAGGAAGAAGAACAAAGTCCGGAACAAGTTCAACTGGAAAACGAACGGGAGGCACTGTACCTCATCCATCAGTTTGCGGGAAATTTGTACAAAGAAAACATTACCGAACTGCAGGAAGGTCGCGCAATAGGAATGAGTTATTTCAAAGAAAGAGGTTTCACTTTGGATACGATCAAGAAATTTGAGCTGGGATATAGTCCGGAAGACAGGAATTTCTTGGCCGGACGGGCATTAGCGAAGGGATATAAAAAGGAGTTGTTGCTGAAATCAGGAATTATTTTGGAAAAAGGCGATTATCTCAACGATCGATTTGCGGCGAGAGTAATGTTTCCGATTCACAATTTATCGGGACGAATCATTGGTTTCGGCGGAAGAACACTCAAAAAGGACAAAACAGTTCCCAAGTATGTAAACAGTCCGGAAACCGACATTTACCATAAAAGCAAAGTCCTTTATGGAATTTTTCAGGCGAAAAAATCCATTATAAAAAACGACAGATGTTTGCTCGTTGAAGGCTACACGGATGTTATTTCCTTGCATCAGGCGGGAGTGGAAAATGCAGTAGCTTCATCGGGAACCGCGTTGACAGCAGAACAAATTAAGCTCATCAAGAGATTTACAGAAAACGTGACTGTTCTCTTTGATGGTGACGCAGCAGGTATCCGCGCAGCTTTCCGCGGTATTGATATGTTTTTGGAAGAAGGATTGAACGTAAAAGTAATTCTCTTTCCTGATGGCGAAGACCCGGATTCTTTCTCGCGCAAAAATTCACCGGAAGCACTTCAAAAATATTTGGACGACGCAACAGATTTCATCCACTTTAAATGTAAAGTGCTACTGGATGAAGCCGGCGGAGATCCAATTAAAAAAGCAGAACTCATACGTGATATCGTTACCTCAGTAGCTAAAATTCCCGACCCTATCAAACGCACCGTTTTTACTCAGGAAACAAGCAGATTGATGGATATTTCCGAGCAAACACTCATCAACGAGCTCAATAAAATTCGCGCGAAAGATTTTAAAGATCAAGCGAAAAAAAGAGGAGAAACAACAACCACAGCGCCCGTTTCACTGGCTGGCGATGAACCATTTTTCTCTGTTCCAATTGAAGAAGTAGTTGTTCCCGAAAACAAAGAAGATCTTTTTCTGAAAGCTCAGGAAAATGAACTCATTCGTATTCTTTTGCAATATGGTCATCACAGCATACAAATTGATGGAGAGAATGAAGAAGAAATAAATATTCACATCGCAGAATTTATTACGAGTGCCTTAGACGAAGACAACATCACCTTTGAAAATCCCGTTTACCAAGCCATTTACAACGAATACAAAAAGCAATTGGTGAACAACACTGTTCCTGATGAAAAACATTTTTTGAATTCTCAGGACATGGAAATCAACAATGCCATCATCAACCTGATGGAATTTAAGTACGAACTCAACAATTGGGAGCAACACCATATCACGGTTATCAGAGAAGATGATTTGCTAACTACCGCTGTAGAAACCGCAGTAAACCGATTAAAACTCGCCACCGTTCAACGCAACATTCACGAATTGCAACTCAAAATAAAAGAGCAATCCAACGACAATGACATACAAGAATTGATGTTGTACAATGAAGCTAAGAAACAATTGTCGGCGATTTTGGGGAGAAATTAATTTTTGCATTTTCCGCAAAACAATTCCCATCGTTTGAAAAAATCAATATAAATTTTCACAGCCTATCCTTCATTTTTGCCTCACTCTATTGAGCACGAATGAAAGATCAAAAAACAAATACATCAGTATTAAATCGTCAGAAGCAGGAGCGAAAGAATTTTCTTCCTTCAGAACGAGACATCAAAAATTTCATTCAGCAAAATTTAGAAATCGGACATATCGAAGGCAAAGTCTCCTCATTGATTCGAGAGAATGAAAGCGCATTAACAACAATTACAGGATTTGAAAGCACTTCATTTTTCCGATCAGAAAAAAGCACCTTCCAATTTTTAAGTGAGTACTACAAGAAGAAAGAACCCAACAAAAAAATTTTGTATTTGGGTTTTCCTCAAAAATTCTCCCAGCCTAACTTTTCCTATATATATCAGCTGCGTGGCGCAAAGGCCTTTCTTTCTGAAAGAACCAGCGAAGTGGCTGCCTTAATTCTTGATCCTTTGTTGCTGATCCAAAAATCAGTTGATTACAATCAAAGGATCCACTCTCTTAGGACATTATGTTCCGGGAGCGATATTCCTTTCTTTCTCGACGAAAGAAAAACTATCGCACGCATTCATCAAAAAGGGCTTAATTTTATTTTTCAATTTCAAGCAGACGCCCTGTTGCTTGGTGAAAATCTTTCCCTTGGCATTCCCCTCGGTGCCTTAGCCCACTCTCCCGATTTTTTTGATGAAGCTTTCCTACCCGGAACATTTGCTCCTAAGGCAGAAGGATTGTTAGCTTGCAAAAAAATTACAGAGAATTTAAACAACACCGCTCATCGCTCTTTTTTAGAATGGAACGCACAAGGCACCGAACTTTGCGAGTCGCTCAACAAAAAACTAAAAAACAAATTTCCTTTCGGACTGATGAATAATTTTGGGAGCATTTTATGGCTGAATAATTTTGGCTGTAACAGGGCACTAAAAAAATTGCAGCAACAAAATATCTTAAAAGGCAGTGAACGCTGTCTTTATCTTCCTCCCGGATTAAATGAAGAAGAAAGAAATGAAATAATGAACGAAATAATAAAAATCCTCTCCAAAAGAAAGGCCCACTTCAAAAAAATGAAGCAGGCCAAACTTATCCAACAAAAAATCTTACAAATTATCTAACGCCGTCAACAATTCAGCATCGCTCATTGAGCTAACATTGATAGTTGGTGCTGATTCATTTGCGATTTTAAATGCGCTTTTTCCAAAATAGGTCTTCTTCGATTTTTGTCCTATTCCAATCACTAACACTACCACATCTTCTCCTACAGGAAATTCATCATTAACAGTCATGTTCGTACTTTTAACTACCACACCTTGATTGGTAAAGAATTCAGAAGCGCCATATTTTTTATACACTAATTTCACAGTGAAATCGATAGATTCTTCTTCTGTGTTGCCTGTTGCGGTGATTGTGCATGGCATCGCGCTTACCCAACCTTGATAGGTAGCATAATCAATAAATTGATCAACGTTGAAATAAGATGTGTAATATAAATCAGACACTTTCATGATATACTTACCCAATTCAAACTCCAATCCATAAGCTGGTTGATAAGAATTAACGACGTTCCATGCAGTATCCTTATTATTCCATACACTATCAACTACTAATACCGCATTAGCAGAATCATCAGCAGGCAACCAGGTGAAGTCCTCATCGCCTTTCGGATTATTTCCAATAAATACTTGCATAGTAGTATCCACTTTTTCGGCCGGAATCTCGAAAGTTATTTCTTGATTTACAGCCACGTTCAATTTTTGACCGTTGGCATTTGCTTCAAAGAAAAACTGTCCGCCCGATTTCAATATACTGTCATTGCATGTAGCAGAAAAACCGCTAGTGATTTGATCTTTAATAGAAAGCATTTCTTTCAAAGTGATGGTTACATTTCCACTCACTACGTTACCATTGGCATCTACCAAAGCATTTGCTGGGATGTGAATCACGGTTCCATCAGCACCAGTAAGGGTGTTGGGCTGTGAAGGATCAATTGTAAATGACTGCGTTTCGGAATCCAGTTGACTTAAGAGATTATCTATAGCAGCAGGATCTGATTTAGTTGTTTCTTGTGTATCCTTTTTACAAGACGCGGCAAAAATGCTCAAGGCAATTGCGCCTAGCATTATAGTTCTAATGGATGTTGATTTGTAATTCATAATTATCATTTTAGAGGTTGTTTATCTTCTTATAAGACAAAATGAAAATCAATGTCGCTGCCTGAAAAAAAGTTTTTTTTGAAAAAAAATAAAAAACCTGCTTCAAGTAAATGAAGCAGGTAAAAAAACAATCAAAGTATAGGCTCTATAAATTATCCAAAGCTGTCGCTAATTCAGCATCACTTATCGTACTTATTGATATAGAAGGATTTGAATTAGATTTAATATTCAAGCTTGTTTTACCAAAGTATGCTTTCTTAGATTTGCTTCCCACACCCACCACAATCACGGTTACATCTTCATCTGTTAACCAAGAAGAATAAATGTTGCCCGAAAATGTATTATCAAAAATCTGCATATTATACCCAAATTCAGAGCTATAAGCACCTTCTACACTACCCAATTGCTTATAAACTAATTGAATCCTATAATCAATTACTTCGTCTAGTTCCTTGTTGGTACTTGTGATGGTAACAGGCAGCTCCGAAATCAATTTTGGGGAGCCGTAAAAATGATCACAATTGTAGTAAGAAGTATTATAAATATCATAAACCCTCATAGTATAACTATTCAAACCCATAAACAACTGGTAAGTAGCCTGATAAGCAGTATCGGTTGTCCAGATCGTGTCCTTTGGATTCCATACAGTATCCAAAACAGCGGTTTTGTATTCGGACGTGTCGGCAGGAACCCAATTCACATTTGATCCTGTAGAATCGTCGCTTACTTCCTGCCCTATAAACACCTGCATTGTAGAATCTACTTCACTAGCTGGAATATCGAAAGTAATGTATTGATTCATAGCCAATTTTAATTTTGCTCCATTGGCTGTTGCCTCGAAGAAAAATTCTCCGCCAGATTTCAACAACTCACCATTTGAAACAGCATAAGCACCTGAAGTAATTTGATCTTTCAGACTTAGAATTTCTTTTAATGAAATAGTAACATTGCCCGTTACCGCATTTCCGTTGGCATCAACAAATGCATTGGCAGGAATATTAATTACCGTTCCTTCTGTGCCGGTAATGGTTTGGGGTTGGGATGCATCAATCGTAAACGATTGCATTTCAGGATCCATTTTGCTTAAAAGATTGTCTACCGCTTCTACATCTGCTTTAGATATTTCTTGCGTATCTTTTTTGCACGATGCAGCGAAAATACTTAAGGCAATTGCCCCGAGCATCATAGTTTTGATAGATGTTGATTTGTAATTCATAATTTCCATTTTAATGTTTAGTTTATCTTCTTATAAGACAAAATGAAAATCAATGTCGCTGCCTGAAAAAAAACTTTTTTGAAAAAAAATTAAGAAATAAAAAAACCTGCTTCACAAAAGTGAAGCAGGTTAAAAAAAAAACTAAACAAAAAAAATTATAGCTTATCTAATGCAGTCGACAACTCTTCGTCGCTCATCGGAACAATATCAATTACAGGTTTTGAATTGGCAGCAATTTTAAAAGCGGTTTTACCGAAATAACTTTTCTTACTTGTTTTGCCAACGCCAATTACCACCACAATTACTTCTTCACCTGCGGCCCACTCTTGCTCAACATTAACAACAATGTTATTGGTAACAAGCCCCATTGTTTCACCCCAACCAACACTTGAATATTGCTTATACAAAATTTGCACGTTAAAATCTATGACTTCCTGAGTTGCATCACTGACAGCATTTATAGTGCAAGGCAATATTGAAAAAACAGGATTAAGATTTGCAAAACGATCAACATTATATAAGTTAGAATTAAACATATCGTGTATTTTCAAAATATACTTATTTACTCCAAAAGACAGGTCGTAAGCATTTACATATGATGAATCAATTTTCCAAGCCTTGGTAATGGTATCCCAACCGGCCGTATCAGTAATGAGCTTTTTAAAAGTAGCATCTGCAAGCACCCAATCAAAGGAAGTTGCAGTTTTAAATACACCCAATTCATTTCCAATAAAAACATTCATGGTGCTGTCCACTTTTAAAGCAGGAACTTCAACACTAATGAACTGACTATCGGCAAGCGTAACTTTCTGTCCGTTGATTTGCGCATTTAGAAAAAAAGCACCGCCTGATATTAAAGTCTTATGAAGTGATGAAGCACGATAACCAGTGGTGATTTGATCTCTCAATGTGAGCATTTCTTTAAGTTCAATATTCACAATTCCATTGATCAAATTTCCTTTATCATCGGTAAAAGCATTGGCAGGAACATGAATCACTACTCCATTTTTTCCAGTAAGTATTGCTGCTTGATTTGAAGGAATTTCAAATGTTTGTGTTTCGGGCTCAAACTGATGCAGTCTTTCGCGAACCACAGTCGTATCGGATTTTGTGATGGTACTTTCCAACGTATCTTTTTTGCAAGACACTGGAAAAATGCTCAACACCAAAACACCGAAAACTATTAGAACAAGACTTCTCATTTAAAAATATTTATAGATGCCCACGTTTGCATTAACAGAATTGGAATAAAACGTCAATGGCATACCTGTGTATGTTGCATGTTGAATTACAGGAGTTAAACTCTGACGATAAGAGAATTCTCCTGAAATTTTCCAATTATTTTTTAAATCGTATTCAACGCCTACTCCACCAAGCAATGAAAATCCTGCCGACCAAAACTCAAGATTGATTTTATCTTGTATATAACCATCAGCAGTAATTTGCGATTTAGTGAAATAACTTTTGTCTTTCATCCCCGGCAAATTAAACGAAGCTACCACGCCAGGAAAAACGTAAGCTGAGAATTTTTTATGCCACACATAAACTCTTGGTTTCACAATCACATCCAAATATTTTGCTTGCAGATTGTAATGATAGAGATTGAAATTGGCATCAGAAGTCAATGAATCTGCAGGTGCTTCAAAATGTTCATCAACCACCTTCTTTTGCGAGTACAAAACATCCGCAGAAACAGCAAACCATTTACTAGAACGATAACCGAAAGAAAGTCCGGCACTGTATTTTAAAGCTCCTTGATTCCCACTTTCATAAGAATGCAACAAATATGAACCTTGGTCATTTGCAGCCTTTACATTGTAATTATCATAATCCAAAGAAAGCATTCCTCCACCCCAAAATTTACGATATAAAACGTCATCAACAACCTTATCATCTTTTTCAATATCAACTGCAGGAGTATCCAATTTTGCAACAACAACTGAAGAATCGCCCAATGATACCAATGCACCAAATGCAGTATCAGCAGCGATGGGATTACTATTATTTACATTTTCCGAAACAACTATTTCTTCTGCAGGCTCATTAACTTTAACCTCATTAAAATTTGAAGCAGAATTATCTTCGCGTTGAACTTCATTTTTAGACTCTGGATTTTGCGCTATCGGCTCAACAGGAGAAGTACTCTCCGCATCTTTTTTCTCATAATACTCATTGTTATTTTTTACAGTAGTAAATTTCTGTTTTAATGCAGTAGGAGCAGAAGAAACTGAGGATTTATGCACTGTAGACTTTTCTTCTTTTTTGTCAACGGGCACTTCAACCTGCTCATGATTTTTGGACACAGCTTCGTGAAATTCCTTTACAGATTCCACACTTTCATTTGCTGAATTTTCCTCTTTTGAATATTGCATTTCCGCAACAGCAAGGTTCTCTTTTGCAACCTCATTTTTTGCATCAGCATTCTTTGTATTGCTATTATAAAGAGCAAATGCAGCAAGGCCAGTGATCAGCAATCCGCTGAACATCCAAAAGAAAAATCTCCTTTTATTATTGTCCTTTTTATCTATCAATCCGGCATTGTTCAGCTCTTTTTTAAGTGCCGACCAATCCTGCTCTGAAGGAAATTCTTCAGGAAGATTATTCAAACCAGATTTAAATAAGTCGTCTATTTTATTTTCCATGCGCTTCATGGGTATTAATTTTCACCAACTGCTTATTCACCATTTCTTGTAATTTAATTCGTGCCTTAGCCAAATTTGATCGCGAGGTACTCTCAGTAATTCCCAAAGATTCACTAATCTCCTTGTGAGAAAATCCTTCCATCACACTCAAATTAAAAACGGTGCGATAAACGGGAGTCAGACTTTGAACCATAGCCAAAAGTTGCTCCGAGGAAATATTTTCGGGCGACTCATAACTCTCCTCCTCGTGCTTTTCAAGATACACCACTTTATCGTCTTCCATATAATTGATAATGTCCTTCATTTGCTTCCTGTAATGATTAATTGCCGAATTCACCATCACCCTTCGCACCCAACCTTCTAAAGAACCTTTAAAATCAAACTGATCCAAATTTTTAAAAACCCTCAAAAATCCTTCCTGCACGATATCCTTCGCCTCTTCTCTATCTTTTGCATAGCGCACACAGGCATGGAACATTTTCCCATAGAAGTGGCTGTAAAAGGTTTTAAAATCCCTTTCATTGCCCTTAATACAACCTTCTATTACTTCCTTTTCGTTCATTTATAGTGCGCAAATAAAACTACTATAACAACAAGACAATATGAATTTACTTAACGCTGCCTGAGCATGCAAAAAAAAACCGCGAAAGTACTTTTCGCGGCTTTTTGAATGCATTATTTTATTAATTAGTCCATTTTTTCAAAGCGACCATCTTCAATATCTACGCCAGTTTTAAGTGCTTCACTTATAAACTGCTCTACCAAAGTCTTTGTTTTTTGTGCTATATCATTTTGCTCAGGAGAGTAATCTTTAATTTTATGGAAAGATCCCCCATCACGCTTGTGCACCAACACCACATAAACACCTTGCTTGCCAACTATAGCTTTTGAAAGCTTATTCACGGGTATTGCAGCTGCCATTCCCATTACGTCAGGCTCATTACCAAATTGAGCCAAACTTCCACCGATTGGTGTTGCTGGAATGCTATCTAAAATCAATTCAGGAAATTTAGCTTTCAATTGATCCAAATTTTCTCCCTTTGCTAAAGCTGCGTTAATTTTTTCAGCAAGCATCACTCCTTTTTTCTCAAGATTCAACTTCGCTTCAAGTTCTTTTTTCACGTCCTCTATTGACTTAACTCCTTCTTTGAATTCTTTTTCAACTACAGCAACAACATAATTTTCGCTTAGTTGAAAAACAGAAGAAGCCTCACCTACGTTAGCATTGAAAGTCCATTTAACAATTCCTCTTGCTCCTTCCAAACCATTAACATATAAGTCGTTTCTAGTTAAACCACCATGTTGCGCAACGGTTAAATGACGATCAGCAGCCACGGTGTCAATATTTTTACCACCTTTCAAAGCATCTGAAAAATCGTTGGCAGTAACATACAATTGATTCAAGGTTTCTTGTGACGGACGCAATTCACGGGAAATAATTCCAGCATTTACTTTCTTCATCAGAGTTCCTTGTTGAACAATTTTCACAAGGTGCATACCATCTCTGTTGGAAAACACTTTCACAACTGTTCCTTCTTTCGCCAGCATGCATGAATCAAACAAAGCCTCATATTGTGAGCTTTTACTTATCCATCCTATGTCACCACCTTTAATGGCGCTCATAATATCGTCAGAATGCTTCATCACCATTTGGTCAAAAAGCTCAGGTTTTGTTTTCAATATTTTCTCCAGTGAATCTGTCACATCCATCATTCTTTGTTGAGTGGTCAAATGGAAGTTTTCGCTTCCAGGGATGTTTTCCGCGCCTCTTACAGAAATAAGAATGTGTTTCACTTTCACAGAATCGGCCAACATTTTCACCTTACTTACCTTAGCCAATTTCAGCACTTTTTTAGAACCATTGAATTCCATGTATGGTCCAAAAATTTGCCCCTCTTGTAAAGCAGCGAAGGAACTATCCATAATTGCAGGAAGTCCTTTCCCTTTAGCGAAATAAGTGTTTTCTGCTGCGCTAGCTCCATCGGATTCTGTATTCACAAAAATAGCGTCATTGCCTTTAAAAGCTGCGAAACGGGTTTTAACTTCATCAAGTTTGGCTCTAACTTTTGCCTCATCAGCAGCAGATGCTTCTACTCTGAAAGCTACAAAACGAATATCTCTGCTTTCTTTTTGTTTGTAATTGTCTTTCTCTTTGTTATAAGCTTCTTTAATTTCATCTTCAGACACTTTGATGGTTGAATCCACAACAGTGGAATAAGGAAGCATCGCCACTCTGAAAGCATTAGTAATTGTATTCAACTCGTACTGATATTTTGCTTCAGCCTGAGTTGGGATAAAACCAGCTTGTACCAAACGTTGGTATTTCATGTAATTCAATTGACGGCGAATTTCATGCTCGTACAAATCCACTTCAGCAAGCACTTCTTTATTGTCGGTATTCTTAATAGCTTCTCGTAGTGTTTCCGCTTCGGCTTTAACGCCTAGTTTTCTAGAGAAATACTGAACGTACTGATCTTGAAAAAACATATCGGTTACTTCATCATCAGAGGAAGAAATACCAACGGCATCGTACTCCTCATCTCTGATAGCCAGATCCACTAAAGTGTTCCAAGCCTGCTCATTGAATTGTTGTTTGTTGTAATCGCTAAGCGTTTGTCCGCGTTGCTGCGCATTGTTTTCCATGCTAGTTACAAACTGGTTGTACTCTTCACGAGAAATTTTAACTCCGTCTACTTCACCAACAGAATTTGGATCTCCGTCGCTCATGCCGCCACTTTTGGACAAAGCATCATTGAGTATAAAAAGTACCAAACAGCCGCCGATTACCACTAACATCAAGCCTGATCTGTTTCTGATTTTTTGAATAATTGCCATTGACTAATTTTTTTAGAGGCACGAATATACACAGTTCAATTGAAAGAAAAAATAGGTATTTGGGGCTATTTAGACTGGACAAACACCCTCACGAGCTCAATACGGGTGTTGCTCACCTTTTCAATAAGGAAATCAAATTGCCCGATTTGTATGTGAGCGCCATCTTGCGGAATGGTTTCATGCATGGAAAAGATCAGTCCGCCTAAGGTTTCGTAAGCATCGGAAACAGGGAGTTCCAATCCATAATGCTGGTTGATGTAATCAATTTCAATGCGAGCTGAAAACAAATATTCCTCTGTAGTAATTTGCTGCTCAATCATCTCTTGGGTATCGTGCTCATCTTCAATTTCACCAAAAATCTCTTCCATCACATCTTCCACAGTAATCATTCCGGAAGTCCCACCAAATTCATCTACCACCACGGCAATGCTTTTTTTCTTTTGAATAAACGCAGTAAGCAACTGATCGGCAGGCATGGTTTCGGGTATATAAAACACCGGAAGAATCATGGAATTGATATCGGCTGGTCTTTTGAACATCTCCATGGAATGCACAAAACCAACGATGTTGTCGATGGAGCCACGGTAGATCAAAATTTTAGATAAGCCTGTGTCGGTAAAGGTTTTCACCAAAACAGGAATACTCGCCTGCACATCCAGCGCCACCAACTCGGTGCGCGGTACCATACACTCACGCGCTTTGATGCGGGAAAGATCCAGTGCATTTTTATAAATTCGAATTTCATGATCCACTGTCTCACTATGATCCAACTGACGGGTGCGATCCTCCAGATACTTTTCTAAATCGAGACGATCAAAAATTGGTGGTTCATCCTCCACATCCACCTTAAAAAATATTTTTAAAAACATCCTGGAAACCCAAATGGTAAAGGCCACCACCCATTTCAATAAAAAATAAACAGGATACACTACTAGTGCAAAAACCTTTAGGGCCTTAATTGGTGAGGAGTGAAAAATGTTTTTAGGAATATATTCCCCTAAAATCAAAATGATGAGGGTAGAAATAATGGTTTGAAAAAATAAAATCAGAAAAACATTGGTCACCAATTCCTCAACAGGACCTTCCAGCAATTGTTCCATGTAGGTACTATAAACAACAAGGGCCAGATTATTTCCAATGAGCATGGTAGCCAAAAAACGTGAAGGAGTACTTACAAAACGGGAGCAGATGCCTGCTATCATTGATCCCGACTTACTTTCGAGCTCGATTTCCATTTTATTGGCCGACACAAAAGCGATCTCCATTCCCGAAAAAATAGCAGAAAAAAGAAGTGAGAGACCAATGATTATAAAAGTATCCATTTACTATTCTTTCGTGGATTTCAATCTGATTTTTCTTCGACGTAGGAAGAACAATAGTGAAAGCACCATCCAAATTAACCAAATATATGCTTCACCAATACCCTTTTGAATAAGATTGTACACAAAAATAATAGCGCATAGGGCCACTATAAGCAACCAGATTTTCTCAAAAATCTTATGTGTCATTTAGTTTGCTTGATGTACTTTTCAATAGCACCGGTCATTGACGGCGCATCTACCTGAGGCGCTGGGATATTGCATTTCAATCCGGCATTTTCCACTGCCTTCTTCGTGCTTTCTCCAAAAGCCGCAATCAATGTATCTTTTTGCTTGAACTTAGGAAAGTTTTTGAAAAGAGATTCAATTCCAGCCGGACTGTAAAACACCAACACGTCGTAAAATACATTTTCAAGATCAGAAAGATCACTTGCTACCGTATTGTACAATATCACTCGAGTGTAATCAATGCCTGCTTTTTCCAATGATTCGGGAATAACCGATTTCAAGATATCAGAAGAAGGCAACAAAAACTTTTCGGTTTTATGCTTCTTGATCAAATCCATCAAATCAGCAAAGGTCTGTTTCCCATGGAATATCTTTCTTTTGCGGTACACTACGTACTTCTGCAAATAATTGGCTATTGTTTCCGACATGCAAAAATACTTCATCGTGTCGGGCACAGTATGTCGGATTTCTTCGCAGGTACGAAAGAAATAATCTATCGCATTTTTACTCGTTAAAATAACAGCAGTATATTCGGGAATATTTACTTTTTGCTTTCTGAAATCCTTGATATCCACGCCTTGTACCTGAATAAACGAACGGAAATCAATTTTCAATTTGTATTTCGCGGCCAGATCCGAATAAGGTGTTTTGGCATTGTCGTTTTCCGGATGCTGTGAAACCAGTATGCTCTGCACTTTTTTCATCTATACAATTTTAAATGCCTAGTATTTTCATTAAAAACTCTGCCTCATACTCCTTAAAAAGGATCGCAAGCGGCAACAGTTCTAAAGTGCAAATATATAAAAACGAATAGATTTTAGGAAACGATGTAATACTAAATCCTAACTGAAACCCGACGAAGTACCTTTTAACCGTTATCACTGCAAGTAGAAACAAGCCAATTTTAAGGAAGAAAAATGGACTACTGCCAGCGCTGTACTGAATAAAAAAAAGAATGGGAATCAGGAAAATGCCAAACAATTTATAGGTAAGGAAGATGTTAAACTGGTATTCTTTGCTTTCATTTTCCGACTTGAAGATCCAGCCAGTTAAACTTACCAAGCCATACTGCAAAAACACAGTTAGCAACACCATTGCAAAAACCAAAAGAAAAAAATAAAATCCTCCAAGTGGCACTGGATTCCATGAATATTTTGCGAAGAGAAAATAAAAAAACAACGCAATGCTTATGAAAGAAATAAAGTTCAAAAACATGGATACCTTCCTATATATCTCATTTTCCTCCCGCTGCAACAAAATGTAATACTGCTTAAAAAAAGTGGCCATCAAAATTTTATAAATCAAGGCCCTATATGATGATACCATCACAGCCATCAGTGCCAGCAGCAAAAGCAAAATACCCAACACCCAATCATGGTTAACAATATGACGGGAAATGGCTTCCATTATCTCAGCACACCAAAAACTCTTGAAATTGTAAAGCCCAATTTATACTGCCCCTTCAACCAGCTGTCGCCTGAAGTAGGGATGAAATCCTGATTGACAATTCCACCGGTGTTGGTGAGATTAATTTGAAATACGTGTCCGCCAGTTTCAATCTCAACACCAACTCCCAATGGCATATAATAAGGAGTGGCACTATTGTTACTTCTAAAATCGGAAAAAGTATAAAAGTACTCAGCAATCACGGCTAAAGAACGTGTTATTTTCATGCGCCCCATAACACCCATTGAAAAAAGATCATTGGTTTCCGCAGCACCATTGGCTGAATTAGTAGCTGCGTGAATCATGTTTCGGTGAATATAAGTGGGCAATACCGCCAGGGATAATTCTCTGCTGATTTTACTGGTGAGCACCAACTGATAAGAATACGACATTCGATTGGTGAAAGTAGAAAACTCATTGTTCACATCCTTTTTAGGTGTTAGTACCGTATTGGCATAACCAATAATCGACAAAGGACAATGTTTTTCAAGCTGCTCCAAAAATTTGTACTTGACAGAAAAATCCAGATTTTCGCTGATCTTACTCCTTCCAAATCCCAACTGCAAACGATCTGTAACACCATAATCAAAAGAGAATCGAATATTGCTGGCGTTATCAAATCCATAAAAATTATGAACTCCTCCGCTTGCTCCAGCTACATCACCGAAACGATGGGTGATGCGAAAATCCAAAGTTCACTTCTTTACAGTTTCGTTGGTTTGTGCGTTAATCAAATACGTGGATTTAAATGTGGCAAAAATCTTCGGGTTGTCGGGAACATCTGCTGACAGCATATCCATTAAATCAATTTGCCCGGTAGTGTCTGCAGCAAAATTCTTTGAACTATCCTGAACAAAAGCATCTTTTAAAGTGTCCTGAGCAAAAGCAGTAACAGAACTAAACAACATCAACGCTAAAAAGAAATTCAATCTCATCTTTATGATTTTTTATATGGCTCGTAGGTGAAATTCACGTCCACTTCAATTGTCTCTGCAATTTTTTCGGTAACCACTGAAGGAACCTCAATTTTATAATCAGCCAATTTTACGTTGAACTTGCAATGCAAAATCATTTTACCTTTTTTAATTTCCAGTGTACCTTCAAATTTTTGCGCTTTGGTAACGCCATGCATGGTAAAATTTCCTTCAGCTTTCACAGTGTATACGCCATCTTTCGTAAAATCAATAGGATTGGTAATTGTGCCTTTAAATACCGCATCGGCAAACTTGTCAGTTTCCAAATATTTTTCATTGAAATGCTCTTCCATCAAAGGCTTTTCAAATTTAAAGGCAATCACTTTTACCAAAACCAATATTGATTTTTTCTTGGTATCAATTGCACTTTGAGAAGTGGTGTTAACGGCAGAAATGTTTTCTACTGGCGTTTTTGAAAAAAAAGAAATTTTACTGGATGTGCTTTTAAAAGTTTGAGCACTCATTTGTATCGCACTAACCACTAAAACTATTGGCAGAAATTTTTTCATATGTAGATATTTTTTAATTGTTTGCTGCTCCATTATCGAGCCAGCATTTTAAAATGTCTTTATTCACTGCCTTAGAAAATCCACCGGGCGGCATACTCGAATTTGTAAAAACCTTTGTTTTAAAATTTCCATTATCAATATATGGTTTCAAGCCATTGTAAGTATTAAAATCAGCACCGGCAAATGTAGCATCATGACATCCGGAATACGCACATTCCAATGCAATAATGGCTTTCACACTGCCATTGTACGTAACATTTGCAGTATCACAAAAATTAGTCACCACCTTATTGTCATCAATCTTATTATAGGAGCAAGATTCCTGCATCAATGTGATAACACAAAGAATGAAAACAAGCACAGTTCCGGAAAAGACAATTTTCAATTGTTTCATATCAGCAGGAAAAGTAAAAAAATTATTTGGCTCAAAATAATTGAAATTGCAACAAAACTGTATCTTCATTTTATAAGAAAGAAACAACATGAGCAAAAATCAATTTAAAGGCTGCGATTATTACAACATCGACGAACTACTCACCGATGAACAAAAAATGGTGCGAGATGCTGCCCGGCAGTGGGTGAGCAAAGAAGTATCTCCAGTGATTGAAGACTATTGCCAGAAAGCACAATTCCCCAAACATTTGTTGAAAGGATTGGGCGAAATTGGGGCTTTCGGACCCTATATTCCACAAGAATATGGCGGTGCCGGACTCGATCACATTTCCTACGGACTCATCATGCAGGAATTGGAGCGCGGTGATTCGGGAATCAGATCCACGGCTTCCGTTCAATCTTCTCTGGTGATGTACCCAATTTTTGCCTACGGATCGGAAGAACAAAAAAGAAAATATTTACCAAAACTGGCTAGCGGTGAAATGATGGGCTGCTTCGGATTGACAGAACCTGATCATGGTTCTAACCCTTCTGCAATGGTGACCAACATAAAGGACAAAGGCGACCACCTTTTATTGAATGGTGCTAAAATGTGGATTTCCAACGCGCCCTTCGCCGACATTGCTGTGGTATGGGCAAAAAATGAAAAAGGAAGAATCACCGGCGTTATTGTTGAACGTGGAATGAAAGGGTTTTCTACTCCTGAAACACACGGCAAATGGTCGCTTCGTGCATCGGCTACGGGAGAATTGGTTTTTGATAACGTGAAAGTTCCAAAGGAAAATATTTTACCAAATAAAGATGGATTGGGCGCACCTCTGGGTTGCCTTGATTCAGCTAGATATGGTATTGCATGGGGAGCCATTGGTGCCGCAATGGACTGCTACGACTCGGCTTTGCGCTATTCGTTGGAACGTCAGCAATTTGAAAAACCTATTGCTTCATTTCAATTGCAACAGAAAAAGCTAGCCGAAATGATTACAGAAATCACCAAGGCGCAGCTCTTGTGCTGGAGATTGGGAACTCTGAAAAATCAGGGCAAAGCCACATCAGCACAAATCTCTATGGCCAAAAGAAACAATGTGAATATGGCTTTGGAAATTGCACGTGAGGCTCGACAAATTCATGGCGCCATGGGCATCACAGGCGAATATCCTATTATGCGCCATATGATGAACCTTGAATCGGTGATTACTTATGAAGGAACTCACGATATTCATCTACTTATCACCGGAAATGATATAACCGGGATTCCTGCTTTTAAATAAGATCTTTCCATCCCCCCTCGCACGCGTTTTCAACGCGTGCGAATTTATCTTAGCATTTATATTGCTTACTATTTTGGGCATTTCAATACCTGAATAAATCCGCTTGCGCTGAAAACGCGCGCGATGATATATTTGCTTTTCTCAAATATATTTTTTAGTTTGTGTATATATTACAATAACACAACCTAAACCTATTGACTATGCTAAACCTTAAATCACTTTACCTGCTGTTGCCTACCTTTTTGATTAGCGCAACAGCATTCTCTCAATGCGCAAAATTTGAACCGCCCAATGGCACTGCTTTATTGATCCTCGGACAAGATCTTGGATCTGTTGGCGGATTTACTTCTCACAACAATGGCTACATGGAAAATGTAGGAGGCCCCACTCCCGCAGGAATTACCACTTACACCGATTTCCCTTACCTGCAAGGACTCACCACCACTGCCAATTACGGTGCTGGCGACATATGCGCACAATGCATCACCGACAACAGTAACTTCAGTAATTCAGTACTGGCCATTGGTTTGTATTTGGTAAACGAACTGAGCGCCATCAACAGCGGTCAGCGCGATGGATTGATCAAGCAATTGGGCGATTGGATCAAAAGCAGAAATCAACCAGTTTTCCTACGCATCGGCTACGAATATGATGGTCAATGGAACAACTACAATCCTGCCGATTACAAATTAGCTTACAAAAGAATAGTAGATAAATTTCGTGCAAACGAAGTCACCAACTGCGCCTATGTATGGCAAAGTTCGGGCTACACCAATGACACTACCACTTTATTAAAATGGTATCCAGGCGATAACTACGTAGATTGGATGGCCTACTCACATTTTAAATACACCAACATGGGAGTTCCCGAAATGGCCTTGGCCAGAAAACATCACAAACCATTAATGATTGCAGAAGCCACTCCGCAAGGGGATATCATCAATTCGGGTTATTCGTGGAATGGTTGGTTTGCGCCTTTGTTTCAGCATATTCAAAACAACAAAGATGTGATAAAGGCATTGGCGTATATCAATGCAAACTGGAACGGACAATCCATGTGGGCCGGACAAAATTGGGGCGACACCAGAATAGAAAACAGCAACACCATCAAAACAAAATGGCTGGCCGAAATCAACACGTCCTTCTGGCTTAAAGCATCTCCAACTTTATTCACAACACTGAATTGCTCTTCCACTGAAATTGAAAATCTCCAGCAAAAAAATGCTTTCATTCCCTATCCAAATCCTTCCGATGGTGAACTCAATATTTATCTCAATGATCCATCATCCGTGAAAGAAATAAACATCACCAACCTCGATGGAGAAACTGTTTACAAAGCATTTTCTTTCACTGAAAAGAACTTAAAAATTTCATTGAAAGATGAAATCGCAAATGGCATTTATGTAGTAAGCATTAGAAATGAAGTAGGAATTTCTCAACAGAAAATTGTGCTGAACAAGTAAATTCGTTTTATACCAATTGAACCTGGCAAAGTATTTTATACAGAACAGGTTTCTGCAATTTCTTATGAACCTTGATTGATTTTATCTTTATTTTCTTTTAAAGGTTAAATCAATCAAGGTTCAGATATTTTTTATCTGACCACAGAAACTCTCCCTATTCTGTGATGTAAATCGTGGTTATACTCCTCACGCGATCTTATCTTCCACACGTATACATCATTCTGCACCGTTTGTCCCTTGTAGGATCCATCCCATCCTGCATTAATATCATTTGTTTTGAAAATCAATTCTCCCCAACGATCGAAAATTAAAAACTCGTAATCGTCAGTAGCATATCCTGTCATGAAAGGTTTGAAATCGTCATTTACATTATCACCGTTTGGCGTGAAAGCATTAGCAATAAAAAAAGACACAACAGGATTTATTCGAACAATGGAACAGGTATCTCTGTAACAGCCTAAAGAATTTACAACCCTCAAACAAACATTGTAAGAACCAGTATCAGCATAGGTGTAATACGGATTGATCAACTTAGAACTATCACCAGTTCCAAAATGCCATGAATAAGAACTTGCGCCTGAAGAAAGATTTACAAAGGAAATCAATGGATCATAAATAGTGGTTGGCTGCGGTGCACTTGTAAATGCAGGAATTGGCAGCGCATGAGTTTTGAGATATAAATTTTTCGTTATAGTATTTACACATGAACTATCATCAGTCACAGTAAGCTTCACACTATAATTTCCAGGAGCAAAGTCAACAATAGGATCACATATTGCTGAAGTAGTTGCATTGCCGAAATCCCAGGAACAAGAATGATTTACTGTAGATGCTGTTGTAGTATTAGTAAAAGTAACTTCAACTGAATTACAATCTGGAACCGAATCAAAAGAAAAATCGGCCAAAGGATTTGAAATCAAAACTACAGACACACTTGGCGACTGACAATTGTTTACATCCTTGGCGCTCACCGTATATTTTTTTATTCCTCCTGGAGTGGCCAAAGGATTAGCAATGACAGTACTGCTTAAAGTTGCATCATTCAACCAAGTGTAGCTATAATTTGGAGTTCCACCATTAGCAAGCGCTGTAAGTTGCTGAGATATGCTTACACAAGTTCTTACAGATGGACTCACAGAAATTTGCACCGGCGTTGGATCAACAAGATTAAAAGTAGTAGAATCTTTACAGTTGAATTTATCTTTTAAAACCACTTTGTAATTTCCAGCGCACATCGCCAATGCAGAGGAATCGACGATAGTTGGCGTGACACCCAGCGGACTCGTCCAGGTGTAAGTAAATGGTCGCGTACCGCCGGTAATATTACTTAACGCAGCGCTTCCATTACAATCGGAAGTACATAATGGATTCGTAAATACTGATGAAAAAGTAACCGCTGGAACATTCAAAACCTCAACAGAATCGGTGGTGACGCAATTTTTATTATCAGTGAGTACTATCGTATAAACACCGGGTTTCAAGTTGCTGGCTGTTGGCGTAACCTGCGCGCCCGTTTTGCTGTCCCACTGATAATCAAAAGGAGCGTTTCCTCCTGAAACAACTGTGATTCCAGCACTTCCATCCGACTGGCCACAATGCGCCACAGTGGAATCCAAAGTGTAATTTAATTTTTGAGGCTCTATCAATACAGGTGAAACAGAATCTTTACAGCCATGTTTATCGGTTACCAAAACCTGATAAGTTCCCGCACACAATTGCGAAGCAGTGGCAGTTCCTTGTCCGGAAGGAGGTGTCGGCGACCAGAAGTAAGTATAGGGTCCGTCGCCATTTAACGGCGTAGCTTCCGCCGAACCATTGCACGCTCCAAAGCAAGTAACGTGTGATGGAGAAACCAGCAACTGAAAAACAGGAGCCACAGTAACCGTCATTTTGTTTGTTGACAAAGCTGTGCATCCGTTCTTATCGGTAATGGAAACCGCAGTGTAAACGGTGGTACTTCCCGGACTCACATTTTGCACAAATCCATCAGAAATTCCTGTTAAGGTAAAATTGCTCGTGCCATCGGTATACACTACATCGTAAGGAGAAACCGCTCCCGACAAATTAAATTTAATTGGAGCGCTGGCGCCTTTACAAATTAAGGTATCCGATGTTAAAGTCACTACAGGATTACATCCGCAGGATAAAGTTCCGCTGAAGGTTACTGTATCACAATTGTGTTTGTCGGTAACAATTAAAGAGAAAGAATTTCCGGAAGTAATAAGATTGCTTGTAAAAGAATTTCCTGTTAAAGTCCCTGCCAATCCCGTAACTTTATAAGATGTTGGATCACCTCCACCAATTTTAAAAGTAACTACATAACCGCTGTTACTTACATTGCAGGTTTTAGCAGAATCGGGTAAAATAAATAAAACCGGTCGCTCCAAAAGATTCATGGCATCCCTGTCTTTACAGCCATTTTTCGTGACTTCTACCCAATACGTTCCCGCCACTGATTTTGTAATGCTGGAAGTAGCTTCCCCACTCGACCATAAATAATCGTCGAAACCGGTACCTGCATCAATCACAGCATTCTTACCTGCACAAATAGAATCATCGGCCAAAGTCACCACCGGCAAAGGTTTAATGACCACATTCACACAAGCAGTATCGTCTTCCACCACCGGAAAACAACCTGGAATTATTTTACTAAAAACAACACATACCTCATCGTTGTTATTGAGTGTATTGGTGGTAAAAGTTTTTGCTGTTGCCCCCACCTGCACTACATTATTCACCAACCATTGAAAAGTAGGTGCATTATCACCACATAAAGTATCCGCCGAAAAAGTCATGTTTTCTCCTTTGCACACAGCAGCCGGAAGAGGGAGATCCACTTTAATTTCACAGGGAACATTGGTATATAAAACCACATAAGGATAATCCCCCGTACCAGTTCCTGCGGTTAAATAAGTTCCGGGTGTCAATGGCAATGAACCATTCAAAGAATGGGATGATCCTCCAATGACAAAGATGTGGTCGTTAACAGGATGGTACTTTACTCCTGCTGTTGGATAATCGTTTTGAGTTCCTCCAAAATAAGTTGAAAAAACAATACTTGATCCCAATGAATCGGTGACAAAACAATACGCATCCCCTAAATCAGGAGCGCCTCCGCCAACGGTGGCCTGAACAGGCGAAACCAAAGGATGACCATTTGTTCCCGTACAAAATGCTACTGCAATATTCCCTCTTCGGTTCACGCTAACTGAAGTCCCTCTTTGTTGTACAGTTAACCCAAAAGGATCTCCGTTTTTGGTTGCATCCTCACCCCAAACACCCATAAAGGTTGAATTGAGTAAGGTGCTTCCATCGGGACTAACCCTGCGCATGAAAGCATCACGAGGACCTCCGCCTGGCGCAGCATTATTCATCCGGATAGCATTTACACTTACAAAAGACGGGGAATCCGAACGGGTATAACCCGACATCACCAGTTCTCCATTACATTTAACATCTACCGATTCAACCTTATCCTGATTGGTCCCACCAGCATAAGCTCCATAAATTCTTGATGCTCCGTTGGTACTAAACTTAGCCACAAAACCATCTACATCGCCGCCAAGAGTAGCGTCGTATGAACCCACACTTGCAATTCCGGTGGCCGATGTTGTTCCTCCTCCAATGTATGGACTGCCTGCTAAATCCACCACAATATCTCTTCCTAAATCATTGCCTGTTCCTCCGAAATAAGTACAAAATAAAACGGCGCTTCCGGCAGGGTTTAATTTCAATACAAAAGCATCCATTGCACCACCATGAACCGTTTGAAAAGCCCCGCCGCTTGCAAATCCGCTTGTTGAAGTGGTATATCCGGTAATAAATGCATTGTTTAGCGCATCAATGTCGATGGCATAAGCCCTGTCATCACCAGTTGCTCCATAAAAAGTAGAGTAAATCAATGCCCCGGTAGCACTGAATTTTGCTGCAAAAATGTCAAATCCGCCTGCAATTACAGATTGCACGGGACTACCTGCGGTAGGAAAACTCACTGCGCTTGTAGTATGTCCGCACACAAAAGCTTCTCCCAATTTATTTACTGCGATGCCGGTTCCTATTTCATCATTCCCGCTGGCATTTCCTCCTAAAAAAGTAGCATAAAGCAAAGTTGTTCCATCGGGTGTAAGTTTAAAAACAAAAGGCTCAACTCCATTACTAACATTATCAGCTGCACTCACTTTTGGAAAAGAATTACTGTACCACCCCGTACCATATATATTTCCACTTTCATCCATAGTGATGTCATAAAAATAACCGTCGCCATTAGGTCCGCCTATCAGCGTTGCCCATGTTAATGTTGGCGGATCAATGATCAATTCTATGCTGTGATCGTAGCTTCCTTCAAAACCAATCCTGCCATTCTCATATTCTTTGTAAGTGATGTTTACCGGCACTTGCTGACCGTTAATAATTTGGTAGGAATAAGGTTTTTTGTCGATTAAAATGCCCCAGTTGGTTAAAATTTCCAGCTCTCCTTTTTTATTCACCGACACTTCTTTCATGCCGTTGTATTGCAATTGAATCTGACTGATATCGGCACCCGGCTTAACAATGTAATCGAATTTCAACTGGCCCTTGCCCATGTAATATTTCAAGTCAATATTGTTGTACAGATTTTCATACAACACCTGATCGTAATTGGACACGTCGCTGATGTGACTTGAACCACAGTAATAATTGAATTTCGAAATTTGTTTACCAACGCCAACTACTCGGGAATTTGTATTTTTCCCTATAAATTCTAAAAAAAATCCGGTGCTTGTATAAGATCTTTCTTCCTCCTCTTCTTCACTCTCCAGCTTTTTAGGATGTTTTTTCTGGTCGAGGTTTTCCTTGATGAATCCAAAACCAATTCCATTCTCGGCGAAATACGCGGTACCACCAAACGACTGGGTGTAAAAGACAATATTTCCACATTGTGACCAGTCGATCTTGTAATGTTTCAACTGACCTTTGTTTTCTGTGAAGCGAGCGCTTTGATTAAACACATCACCAAAACCTATCGATTTTTCAAAGGGAGTATTCACACCCGCAAACGAGTTTGCAAACATCAACAGGAAAACAAACGAAAATATACTAGTACCTTTTTTACTCATTATAAGTGCAAATTACGCGTTAATCTTAGTGAAAACAATTGGAAATAACAAAAAGTTACAGTCTATGTAATTGATTTTCAGATATTTATATTGTTATTGATTTGCGGTTAATGGGCAATAATTCGAATTTTCAAAGTGCTGTGAGTCAAATATTTGAATGATATGTGACTTTGCAATTTTTACACTTAATGCACAAAATTGCGCGAAAAAAATTCACTTAAACAGGTGATTATAGGTAGCTGTTGAATCATACAGACCTCCTTTTACAAAGGAAATTCCTTCGTTGATGTTATAAAAGAAAACACTGTCTGTGGATGTAAAGTCTTTGTATTCATCGTCTGTAGAATAGGATTCATTTTTAAACAAAACAAGTGAACATGCTCCTTGCTTAAAAAGCAGATAAGATATTTTCGACATTGAATCTCCTGCATCACCCCAGTTTTCCGCAACTTCGAGAGAGGCGATGTTTCTTTGCAACAAAGAATCAAAAACGTAAAGTTTGATTTTACTTTCCCAATATTCACCAGGCGTTCTGAGTAAAATTAAATATTTTCCTGGGGATACTTTCCTTTTGAAGCAGGCAAAAATCTTGTACATACCTTGAGTATACTCTGCAACGTTTTTATCAATAAAAGAATAATAAGTTGAATCCAATTCGGTTCCAAAAAAAACATCATCATTTAAATCATCATCCTGTTCGGGCGACACAATTTTAAAAGTGTCAGAAGAAAAATCTTTAAACCTATTCAAAAAATCAGCACAGCTTTTTGGCTGAACAAGCACTTCCGTTGCCCAAGGATCAACCACTGTTTCCTTTGCTTCCCTTGAACCACAGGAATACAAAACAACAACTACAAAAAAAGCTAAAAATCTCATTCCTTATTTCTTAAAAAATATTTCCTTCGTCACCGTGGTATCATGAAAAAAAGCAAGATGCGAAATTTTCAAATAAGTACTTCCTACCGAATCCACCGTAAATTTTTCAAAATCCATTAGCACGGCTGCACTATCTTTCGCTTGCAATTCTATCCATTTGTTTTTTTCATCCCAAGTAGCCACTCCGTCCATCAAATTATTACCTCCCCACAACACCCCTTTTCCACTTGAATTCAAATCCAAATACTTGTACTTGTTATACCTTGTATCATTGGGAGTGTACCCCGACTTATTAGATGACTGAAGCACTGCCGTAAAAATCCATGTGCCCGATAAATGTCCGGAATTCCCCGTTGACACATCACCACCACAAGAAAAGAAAACACTCAAAACAATGATGAAAATTAAGTATTTCGTATTCTTTCCTCTCATAAAAAAACGTGATCTTTAAGCTTCAAAGTTAATCCAATTTAAATGGTAAAGAAAATCCGGGAAGATTATGCCGATGCAGATCCCGCTCTTGTGAAAGAGCTGGCTGATGTTTTGGCCATTCACCCGGTTTTAGCCAGATTGCTAGTACACCGTGGCATCAAAAATTTTGAAGAAGCCAGGAAATTTTTCCGTCCCGATTTGAAAAGTTTGCACGATCCTTTTTTAATGAAGGACATGGATAGAGCGGTCACTCGCTTGGAAGAGGCTTTGCTCAATAACGAGAAAATTTTAGTCTTCGGCGATTACGATGTAGACGGCACTACTTCCGTTGCGATGATGTATTTGTTTTTGAAAAAACTCACCGAAAATTTATCGTATTATGTTCCCGACCGATACAAGGAAGGTTATGGAATTTCCAATGATTCCCTTGATTTCGCTAGCGACAATGGATTTTCCTTAATCATCGCCCTCGACTGTGGAACGCGATCCGTGGAGCATATCGCAAAAGCTAAGGAAATGGGCATTGATTTCATTGTTTGCGACCATCACAATCCTGGTGAAATTATACCAAATGCTGTTGCCTTGCTCAATCCAAAGCAAGCCGATTGTCAGTATCCATTTTCATTTTTATCGGGAGCTGGAGTTGGATTTAAATTCATTCAGGCCTATTGTCAGAAACACGAACTGGAAGAAGAAAACTATCTTGAGTTTTTAGATTTGGTGGCGGTGAGCATCGGCGCCGATATGGTGCCAATGGTAGGTGAAAACAGGGTGTTGGCGCATTTCGGATTGAAAAAATTAAACAGCAATCCACTGCCCGGATTGAAAAACATCATTCATATCGCCAAGCGCGAAGGCGAACTCACCATGATGGATGTGGGCTTCGGTATCGGTCCGCGAATTAACGCTGCAGGCCGCATGTACTCTGCCATGCACGTGGTAGAACTGCTCATCAGCACTGATAAGGAATTGCGAAATTCATTGGCCGACGATATTCATTTATACAATGAAGAACGCAAAAAAACAGAGAAGCAAACCACAGAAGAAGCACTGGCCATTTTAAAAAATCAAGAAGAAAAAACCAGTAGTATTGTGTTTAGCGAAAACTGGCACAAAGGCGTAGTTGGCATAGTTGCGTCACGCCTGCAGGATCAGTATTACCGTCCCACTTTAGTGCTTACTCAGGCCGATGGTAAAATCACTGGTAGCGCGAGATCCGTCAAAGGGTTTAACATTTTGGAAGCCATTGAAGAATGTGGAGATCTACTGGAGCAATTCGGCGGACATGATCACGCGGCAGGCATCAGTTTATTGCCAAAAAATTACGCAGCTTTCAAAGCAAGACTTGAAAAGGTAATTGATAGAAAAATTACGCCCGAGCTTTTAATTCCTAAATTGAAAGTAGAAGCACACATACCTCTCAACGACATAGATGATAGGTTTTACCGCATTCTCCGACAGTTTGAACCTTTCGGCCCCGATAATGAAACACCATTATTTGTTGCCGACAATCTTGTTGATGTTGGTGAATGCCGCGTTGTAGGCACCGAGCATTTGCGCATGTTACTATCCGACAATGATTATCCCGACAAAAAAATCACCGGCGTAGCATTTAAAATGGCCAAATATTGTTCGCCCATTTGTGAAGGCAAAATCATTAGCGTTTGTTTTACTTTGAATCTCAATAATTACAAAGGAAAAACAACAATGCAGATGGATATAAAGGATATTGAATTATGAGTAGTGGCGATAGATCCTTCCTTCGTCAGGAGGACAGACCCAACCGACACCAAAAAAATAAGCGCTGAATTTTAATAATGGATGAGTATGTCCTCCTGACGAAGGAAGGATCTATCGCCACTACTCATATTACAAAACATATTATTATTTTTGAATCATGTTACCATTAATGCTTATAGCTTGTTTTGTACCTATTTTCTTTTCGTTGAGAATTAGTAGAAATTACCGACACCGCTCATTCAAAGTGAACAAAGAGTCGGATACCGAACCAAACCTCCAGAAAATAGCTTTTCGTAAAACGGAAAGAAAGAAAATAACTCTACTTCTATCCCTAGTTGTATTTATTATTTTGATTGCCTTATATCAGCTCAGATATAATTAAGAACAAAAATAATTACAAAATCTCCAATCGCTGCGAATCAAACTTCACAAACAAGAAAAGCAAAATAGTAAAGGCCCAAAGTGACGAACCTCCGTAACTCAGGAAGGGCAAAGGAATCCCGATCACCGGCGCCAATCCGATCACCATTCCGATGTTAATCATAAAGTGAATAAATAAAATAGAAGCCACACAATAACCGTAAATCCGCGTGAAATTAGAGCGCTGTTTTTCAGCTCGGAAAATAATACGCAAAATGAGCGCGAGGTATAAAATAATCACGAAAGTAGAACCTAAAAAACCCCACTCCTCTCCCACCGTACAAAAAATGTAATCCGTTCCCTGTTCAGGCACGAAATTACCTTTGGTGATGATTCCCTCCAGCAAACCATTACCAGCAAAGCCACCCGACCCTATTGCTATTTTGGCAACGTGCGCCTGGTAGCCCACACCATGAATATCTTCCTTCTTTCCAAAGAGCACTAAAATCCTGTCTTTCTGATGAGGCTGCAACACATTATCAAACAAAAACTGAACACTTCCAATAAACATCAAACTGCCGACGAGAGAAAAAAGAACAAAGTTTTTTTCGAATTTCCTCCATACATTTTCCAGCGCAAAATTGGCCAGAAAAAAAATGCCTATCGCCGCAAAAAACAAATAATTGGTGATGGAACTGTTCCAGTCGAAAATAAAATAAAGCACATAATACAAAAAGATAGAACCAATGAGAATTACCGCCATTAGCGTGTCTTTAATGAAAATGGTATACAAAATTAAGGCGATGGTACACACTGCAGCGATCACCGAATCGGCATCCACCATTAAAGTTAAAACAGCCAAAACCATTAAGTAAAAACCGATGAGTAAAATACTACCCGAAAATCCGGCGCGATACCACACGAAAATGAAAGCCAAATAAACGAGCGCTGATCCAGTATCTTTTTGTCCGAGAATTAAAATCATAGGCACCAAAATAATCGCCATTGGCGCCACTTGAGTTTTCCAATCGATATACTGCAAACGAAAAACCGCCTTTCCTGTAAAGATCCTACTCACTTGATAGCCCAACTCAAACAAGGAACCAGTATTTGCCTTTAAATTTTGAAGAGTAGATAAATACTTCGCCAGTGCTAAACTGGTAGCAAACTTGGCAAACTCCGAAGGTTGGATTTTAAATGAACCTATCTCCAACCATGAGCGCGCACCATTCACCTCTCGCGCCACAAAAATGGTGACGAGTAAGGCAAACAGACTAACACCATAAATGATATAGGCCGAGTAGGTGAAAACTTTACTATCGAGAGATAAAATTAAAAACGCTAAAAACAGCGCCCCGCCAATCCACAACAACTGCTTGCCATAACGTTGCGAAGTATCAAAAATACTTGGATGAACCTCATCGAAAACAGCACCATAAATATTTATCCAGCCGATGAGCATCAACAACAAAAAGATCGAGAGCAATACCCAATCAATATTATTTATTATGTTGTTTCTTTTTGCCACTAATATTTGATTACTCCTTTCAACATATCTTCTTCCAATTCCTTCCTTGAAATCTGTCCACGTAAATATTTTTCAATCACCAAGCTGGCGATGGGAGCTGCCCATAAACCACCCTTTCCTGCGTTTTCAATATACACTGAAATTGCAATTTTAGGATTTTCACGTGGCGCAAAGGCAATGAAAACCGAGTGATCTTCACCGTGCGGATTTTGGGATGTACCGGTTTTACCGCAATAATGTAAGCTATCAATTTTTGCACGACCGGCAGTTCCACCGCGTTCTTCAATCACCCATTGCATCCCATCCTGCACCACATCAAAATATTTTGATTCCACCTTAACAACGTGTACTGAATCTTTGTAATTCAATTCTCTATCACCCACTTTTTTCACCACATGCGGCGTGTAATATTTTCCTTTATTGGCTATGATAACTGCTAGATTAGTCATTTGCAAAGGTGTCAATGCAAATTCTCCCTGACCGATACTTAAAGAGTAAACTGTACGGTAATTCCAGTGTCCACGTCCATATGTTTTATTGTATTCTCGTGAATCAGGTACATTTCCATCCTTCTCTCCTGCGAGATCAATATGCAAAGGATTTCCCATACCGAAAGAACGCACAACATCTTCCCATCTGTTCAATCCATGCTCAATTGTTGTGAACTCATTACCCGATTTTTCGGCATACAAAATCGTTTTCACTAAATTGTAATAATAAGGATTACATGAACTTTGCACCGATTGCGGCAAATTTAATGGACCAGGGTGATCGTGGCAACCCACTAAACTTTTATTGCAAGGATATCTGGTGTTTGGGTTTGCTACACCAAATTGCTGAGCAATGGCGGCCTGCATGGTTTTCACAATAGATCCAGGAGGTTGAGTGGCCGCAATGCTTCGAAAGAATAAAGGCTGTCCCGGACTGTTAAAAATGGTATCGTAATTTTTACTGAAATATCGTCCAACCAAATCATTGGGATTGTAGGTCGGCGCCGAAACCATACACAATACTTCACCTGTTGACGGATCAATAGCCACAATGCTTCCGCGCTTCCCTTGCATCAATTGCTCGGCATATTCTTGTAAAACGGCATCAATGGATGTATACAAATCTTTACCGGGAGCAGATTTCTCATCCAGCGTTCCCTCTTTATATGGCCCCTTGATGTTGTTGTTTCTGTCGCGACGCAAATATTTAATTCCTTTGACTCCGCGTAAATCTTTTTCGTAGTACATCTCCAGTCCACTTCTGCCGATGTAATCATTGTTCACGTAAAATTCATCTCTCTGTTTATCGTTTACGCTTACCTTTTGCATGTATCCCAAAACATGCGCGCCGCTTGGCTTTGGATAGTTTCGCACGTTTCTTCTCTGCGCCGAAAATCCTTTATAGCGATACAGCTGCTCACTAATTCTCGCAAAATCTTCTACAGAAATTAGTTCTTGAAAAACTGATTCTTTGTATGCTGCATTGGGATACGTCTTTGCAATTTTCAAACGGCGATTGAACTCGGCAGTATCGATGTTCAACAATTTGCAAAACTCAAAAGTATCCACCTTCACTTCCTTGGGCAAAACAATTAAATCATAAGCAATTTCATTGTGGGCCATGATGTGTCCGTTGCGATCGTAAATGGTTCCGCGCATAGGAAATTCAACCACCACCTTCCTCCCCATATTGAGGGCCTTATCCTGAAATTCGGGATTGATTACCTGCAAATAAAACAAACGGAAAACAAAAATAATGGCCAGGGTAGAAAATATACCAACGATCACATATTGCCTGTCGGACGTAGGATTCACTTGCCTGGTTCTTTAATGAAAATGTATTGGAGCAGAACAATGAAAATTAAAGTCAACACTGAACTACCTAACATTTTTAGAAAAGTGCTGAAGAAAAGAGAAAACTCAAATGCCTCAAAATAAAACAGAATAGTATGATGAATCAAAACCATAATTGCAGCATACATCACGTAGCGATTAAATCCCAAATCCTTGATAGTTGGAGTGTAATTATCTTTTTTACTTTCAGTACCAACAGTGCGCAAAATAAAGGGACGAATGTATGCGATGGGTACACAAGCAGCAGCATGCATTCCACCAGCATCAGAAAAATAATCTACAGTAATTCCAAGTACAAAAGCCAATGCCAACGACAGTGCAGTATTGGTGTTGCTGGGCAAAAGAAGCAAAAACAATATGTAAGGATAAGTGCTGATGACATTGGAAAAATGGATGTAATTGAACACCACCACCTGACAATAAACAAGGAGCAAAAAAGCGATAATATATCTTGGTAATTGCTCTAACATCAGTTGGCGTTTTGATATTTAATATGCAACGAATCCTTTTCTTGACGGAATATATCACGCACAATAAAAACATGATCAAGAATATTGAAATCTAAAAAAAGCTCAAGCCTTACTTCCTGCGATTGTCCTTCATCCTCAATTTTAAAATCCACAACTTTTCCAACAGGAATCCCTCCTGGAAAATTATCAGAAAAACCAGAGGTGACAACGGTATCTCCAACAGTAACTTTTGTGGTGAGTGGCACATCCACCAGCAAAGCCTGTCGGTAAGTAAGTCCACTTTGCATTTTTCCATTCCACACCAATGAACCTAGAGCATTATTTTTTTTGAATTTACAGGAAAGAGAACTCTGACTGTTAAGCAATGAAAGTACAGAACAAAAATTACTTGTGACGCCATTCACTTTTCCTACCACACCATTCACACCCAGCACAGCCATGTCCACTTCAATACCATCCTCGCTTCCTTTATTGAGCGTTAAAAAATTATTTACTTTATGAATGGTTTGATGCAACACCTCCGCAGTAATATAAGTATACCTTTGTTTATAGAGCGTGTCGCTCACTTTTGTAATCGATGTATCCTTTTTTAAATACGCACTTAAAGTTTGCCCTTTTAACTTTGCTAAAGAATCGGCCAGCAATTTATTTTTTTCCTTCAAGTCCATATAGGAATCAAAATTATTCATCACTTCATAGGTATTACCAGTGATGTATGATGCAGAATTGATAAAGGAAGCGCGTTGAAAATTATTGTGCTGAATAGCAAAAGTAACGGCAGTAATTTCAAGAAAAAGAAAAAGCAGTAGCAGGTGATTTTTATAAAGAATTGCTAATAAGTTCTTCATGCTATTAGTTCAATGTTTAATGTTCAAAGTTCATAGTTCCGGAGTTGCAACAGATAGTGCTAACTTTGAACATTGAACCTTGAACATTGAACTTAATTTACTTGATTAAGAATGGGAACCTGTCGAAGTTTTTCAAAGCGATGCCTGTACCTCTTGCCACAGCTCTCAAAGGATCTTCAGCAACGTGAACTGGCAACTTTGTTTTTTTGGAAATACGTTTGTCCAAACCTCTCAACATAGATCCACCACCAGCCAAATAAATTCCGGTGCGGAAAATATCTGCAGAAAGTTCAGGAGGAGTCATCTCCAATGCACTTAAAATAGCGGCTTCAATTTTTGAAATAGATTTATCCAAACAGTGTGCGATCTCCGAATATGAAACTGTAATTTCTTTAGGGATACCAGTCATTAAGTCGCGACCGTGAACTGCGAAATCAGGTGGCGGATTGTCCAATTCAGGCAATGCAGCACCCACTTCAATTTTAATTCTTTCGGCCGTTCTTTCTCCAACTAAAATGTTGTGTTGACGACGCATGTAATCTTCAATGTCTTGAGTGAATTCATCTCCTGCAACACGAATAGATTTGTCGCAAACAATACCACCCAATGCGATTACCGCAATTTCGCTAGTACCACCACCGATGTCAATCACCATGTTACCCATTGGCTCTTCCACGTCGATACCAATACCAATCGCAGCAGCCATAGGCTCCTGAATCAAACGAACTTCTTTAGCTCCAGCATGTTCTGCTGAATCTTTTACAGCGCGCTTTTCAACTTCAGTAATACCTGATGGTATACAAATTACCATACGAATATTGGATGGACCAAACATTCTTCGGCGGTTCAAATTGATCATTTTGATAAACCCGCGAATCATCTCTTCGGCAGCGTGAAAATCGGCAATAACACCATCTTTCAGCGGACGAATAGTTTTAATGTTTTCGTGGGTTTTACCGTGCATCTGCATTGCTTTTTTACCGATAGCCATTACCTCACCGGTAATGCGGTTCATCGCAATGATCGACGGCTCATCCACCACCACTTTGTCATTTTCAATGATCAGAGTATTGGCAGTACCTAAGTCAATCGCAATTTCTTGTGTAAGAAAGCTAAATAATCCCATAATTTCAAGTTTAAAGATCAATGTTCAATGTTGAATGTCAGCTAACCTTGAACATTCAACATTGAACATTGAACCAATATTTAGTGTTTAAAATGTCGGATTCCTGTGATCACCATTGCTACTCCGTTTTTATTGCAATAGTCGATAGACTCCTGATCTTTAATTGAACCACCTGGTTGAATAACGGCTGTGATTCCAGCTTCTTTCGCCAGTTGCACACAATCAGGGAAAGGAAAAAATGCATCAGAAGCCATTACAGCACCCTGCAAAGAAAATCCAAATTCATTTGCTTTAACAACAGCCTGTCGCAAAGCATCCACGCGGGAAGTTTGTCCTGTTCCGCTAGAAAGCAAAGTATTATTTTTTGCGAAAACGATGGTGTTTGATTTTGTGTGTTTGCAGATTTTTGCAGCAAACAAAAGATCGGCAATTTCCTGCGCAGTTGCTTTTTTATCGGTTGCAGGTGTCAAATCTTTTTCACCTTCCATCACTGAATCTTTGTCTTGAACCAACACACCATTCAACGCAGTACGAAATTGTTGCTTCGGCAATGCGATTGGTTTTTGAATCAGGATGATTCTGTTTTTTTTCTGTTTCAGTATTTCAGTGGCTGCGGCATCGTAAGCAGGAGCGATGATGACTTCAAAAAATAATTTACTTACTTCTTCAGCGGTAGCTTTATCCACTTTCACGTTGGTGATCAAAACACCACCGAAAGCCGAAACCGGATCACCAGCCAAAGCAGCTGTCCATGCTTCTAAAACAGTTGGTCGAGTAGCAACCCCACATGCATTATTGTGTTTTAAAATAGCGAAAGTGGTGTCAGTAAATTCAGCAATTAAATTCACTGCAGCGTCAACATCTAAAAGATTGTTGTAGCTCAGTTCCTTGCCTTGCACTTGCTCAAACATGTCTTCCATTTTTCCGAAGAAAAATCCTTTTTGATGAGGATTTTCACCGTAACGCAAAACTTTTGATTCGCTTATAGATTGTTTAAAAACCACTTCTTCCTCTTGGTTGAAATAGTTGAAAATAGCAGTATCGTAGTGAGAACTCACGTTGAATGCCGCTTTAGCCAATGCTTTGCGATCTTCAATATCAGTAAATCCTTGTTTTTCTTTCAGCAAAGTGAGCAACGTAGGATATTGCTCCTTTGACGGAACGATCACCACATCTTTATGATTTTTAGCAGCGGCGCGGATCAAAGAGATTCCACCGATGTCGATTTTTTCAATGATATCTTCGTGCGAAGCACCAGAAGCAACAGTTTTTTCGAAAGGATATAAATCCACAATCACTAAATCAATAGCAGGAATTTCGTATTGTTCCAACTGCGCAACATCTGATTGCAAACCTCTTCTACCTAATATTCCACCAAAAACTTTAGGGTGTAAAGTCTTTACTCTTCCGCCCAAAATAGATGGATAAGAAGTCAGGTCTTCCACTGGTACCACAGGGATATCCAGCTCTTCAATAAAACTTTGGGTACCGCCTGTTGAGTACAGGATCACACCCAATTTATGTAATTCTTTAACTATCGGCTCCAGATTATCCTTGTCAAACACGGAAATCAACGCTCCTTCAATTTTTCTTAACTCGCTCATTTTGTATGCTGTGAATAGGGTTGAAAACAAAGTACAATGTTATCAAAACGCGGGGGGCTTTTCAATTAATACCTAGCCTATTTTCAGGATTGTTGAAAAGTCGGTGAAATTGTTAATTACGTAAGGGGAATTTATAAACGAAGGGCTAGGAGAAAATACCGACTTTAAGCCTGCTTTTAGTACTCGTTTTTTTGCTATAGCGACAAATTAATTAAGTTTGGAGCACCAACCTAAACCTGATTTCAATGGATTTTCATTCTTTTCCTTATCATCGACCTGCTATGCAAACGTTGAAGAATCAATTTTCTCAACTGTTTGTAGAATTAAAAAAAGCTGAAGAATACGCTGCATTTATTTCAGTATTTAAAAAAATAAATCTCTTAAGAAAAGAATTTGAATCGGCGCGAACAACAAACAGCATCAGGCATTCCATAAATACCAAAGATGATTTCTATTCTCAAGAAAATACCTTTTTTAATGAGAATATTCCATTGTTCGAGCAGTTGATCAACGACTTTTACAAAATAATTGTTGGTTCAAAATTCATAAAAGAAATCAATGAAGAATTCGGTGATTACTTTCTAAAAAAAGTGGATTGTACGCTCAAAACTTTTAATGATACAATTCTATCAGATCTCGTAAAAGAAAATGAGTTAGTGACCAAATACAGCAAATTGCAAGCCTCCGCGGAAATTGAATTCAAAGGAGAAAAATTAACCATGTCTCAACTCGGAGCCCATTCTGTAAATAAGGATAGAAGTGTACGAAAATCTGCAGCCGATGCAGGACATAGCTGGTACGCGGAGAGAGGAAATGAGTTTGATGTGATTTTTGATGATTTAGTTAAAATCCGACATAAAATTGCGGTGCAACTTGGCTTTAAAAATTATACAGAATTGGCATATAAACGGTTAAACCGGACCGATTATGGTCCGGAGGAAGTAAAGGGATTTCGCGACTCTATACACAAGCATATTTGTCCGGTTACTGCTCAACTTAAACAACAGCAAGCAACAAGAATAAATTTAGAAAAACCTGAATATTACGATTGGTTCTTCAATTTCCAATCAGGAAATGCGACACCAAAAGGAGGTGCAAAGTGGATCACAGAAAAAGCCCAGAAAATGTATAATGAGCTCGCTCCCGAAAGCGCTGAATTCTTCAGTTTTATGAGCAAAAACAAAATGATGGATTTAGAAAGCAAACCTGGAAAAGCAGCTGGTGGCTATTGCACTTTCATTGAAAGCTACCCCTCTCCATATATCTTTTCTAACTTCAACGGCACTGATGGTGACGTATTGGTTTTAACGCACGAAATTGGTCATGCTTTCCAGGTATATTGCAGCATGAACCAACCATTGCCAGAATATTATTGGCCTACCACTGATGCCTGTGAAATACATTCAATGAGCATGGAATTTTTGACATGGCCTTGGATGAATGAATTCTTTGAAGAAGAAACTGAAAAATTCAAATATTCCCATTTGTCAAATCAACTTCTTTTCTTGCCGTATGGTGCAGCCATCGACGAATTCCAACATTGGATTTATGAAAACCATGAAGTTACTCCAGCGGTAAGGAATAAAATGTGGCTAGAAATAGAATCTAAATATTTGCCATACCGCACCAACAGCTCAAGTCCCTATCTCAATTCTGGCCGCCAATGGCAGCGACAATTGCATTTGTACCATTTTCCATTTTATTACATTGATTATGCTCTAGCGCAAGTTTGCGCCTACCAGTTTTGGTTAGAGAGTCGAAAGGACGCAAACAAAGCGTGGGAGAAATATCTTGCTTTATGCAGAATGGGGGGCAGTGACTCATTTATCAATCTGTTAACAAAAGCGGGACTAAAAAACCCATTTAACGAAGCGGTGCTAATTGAAATCAGCAATGAAGTTCAGAGTTATATAGAAAAAAATAAGGTGGAATAAAAACTCCACCTTATTATATACTCTTGAAAATGATGCTACCCCATCGTGGTATAAACATTCTGCACATCGTCATCCTCCTCAATTTTCTCCAGCAGCTTATTTACATCTTCCTCTTCTTCGGGAGTAAGTTTTTTAGTCACATTCGGAATGCGCTCAAAACCTGAAGTCTCTATTTCAATTCCTTTGGCTTCCAGCGCTCCTTGTATGCTTCCGAAGCTTTCAAACGGACCGTAAATAAGAATATGATCCTCTTCTACAAATATTTCATCAATTCCATAATCAATCAATTCCAACTCCAATTCTTCTGGATCGAGGTCATTTTTTTTGATTTTGAAATTGCAGGTATGATCAAACATAAACACTACGGAACCTGATGTTCCAAGAGTTCCGTTGCATTTATTGAAGTAACTGCGAATATTGGCTACAGTGCGCACGTGATTGTTGGTAGCGGTTTCCACCAACACGGCAATACCATGGGCTGCATAACCTTCGTACAAAATTTCTTTATAGTCGGAAACATCTTTATCAGAAGCATTTTTAATGGCGCGCAGAACGTTGTCCTTAGGCATATTGGCTGCCTTGGCGTTTTGCATGATGGCACGCAAACGTGCGTTACTGTCGGGATCGGGTCCGCCCGACTTCACCGCCATTACGATATCCTTACCTATGCGTGTAAACGTGCGGGCCATGTGTGCCCATCGTTTAAATTTTCTTGCTTTGCGAAATTCAAATGCTCTTCCCATGAAATATTTTTATGAAGGGAGCTAAGATAAAAAAAACAAAATATTTCCCACAGATTCCACAGATCAACACAGAACTCTGTGAAAATCTGTGTAATCTGTGGGAGACAATAGTTATTTTCATTAATCTTGGCAAATGGAGCGACAAACGTTTCGAAAAAGCGAAAGATTAAGCAGCAGGAAAATCATCACCCACCTTTTTGAAAAAGGAAAGGTGCAAAATGGCTTCCCATTTAAAGCCCTTTGGGATACCGCGGTTTCAGTCACAGCGTCCAAATTCCCAGTACAAATGTGTGTGGCTGTTCCAAAAAAAAGCTTCAGAAAAGCACACGATAGAAATAGCATAAAAAGAAAGGTGCGCGAGGCTTACAGAAAAAACAAAGCTTCATTATATTTGACATTGAATGAAAAAAACGTGAAAATTTCTCTATTGTTGATCTATGTCGCAAAAGAAGAATTAACTTACGAGAACATTGAAAACAAAATGATTGCCCTGATAGAACAACTGAAAAAAAATGTTGCGTAAACTGGTCTTGAAAATATTGATTGGAATGGTCCGTTTGTATCAAGGAATGATTTCTCCCTTCCTTGGTGCCAAGTGTCGATATGATCCTACTTGCTCCAATTATGCAGTAGATGCCTTAAAAAAACATGGCATTTTTCGTGGGAGTTGGTTATCTTTAAAACGCATCCTTAGCTGCCACCCTTGGGGAGGAAAAGGATATGACCCAGTGCCTTAAAAAAAGGAAAAAGTTAAAAGTCAAAAGAAAAAAGATGATGATGATGAATAAAATAAAAAACAAATTATTTCTAGGGATCTCTGTTGTTGTGATGCTTACCAGCGTTGCGTTTACTAGCGATACCGACCGATTTGAAATGGCGAAAAACCTCGACATATTTGCTTCCATGTACCGCGAACTGAATTTGCATTATGTGGACCAGACAGATCCAGGTAAACTCATGAAAACCGGTATTGACGCCATGCTGGAGTCGTTAGACCCATACACAAATTTTTATCCGGAATCGGAAATTGAAGATTTTCAATTGATGACTACCGGACAATACGGTGGCATTGGTTCCACCATTCATAAAGCAGGAGAAGCTATCATCATTTCTGAGCCTTACGAAGGTTTTCCAGCTCAAAAAGCAGGATTGCGCGCTGGCGACAAAATACTGGAAGTGGGCGGTGAATCTACCAAAGGAAAATCTACTGCCGACTTAAGTAAAATATTGAAAGGTGAGCCGGGAAGCAAAGTGAAACTTAAAATTGAGCGCCCTGGAACAACAGACATCATTGAAATGGAAATCACTCGCGAAGAAATTCAAATGAAAAGCGTGCCTTATTATGGTATGCTTAAAAACAATGTTGGCTATATCAAACTCAACAGCTTTACCGACAAATGTGGCAAAGATGTGAAAGAAGCTTTGGAAAAACTACAGAAAAACGGTCCGCTAGCAGGATTGATTTTCGACCTTCGCGACAATGGTGGCGGTTTGTTGAGAGAATCCATCGACATCGTGAATCTCTTTGTGGAAAAAGGAACTCTGGTGGTAGAAACCAAAGGCAGATTCAGCAACAGCAGTGAATCCAAAAAAACTTTAAATACGCCAATAGCGCCAAATCTTCCACTAACAATTTTAATCAATGAACATTCTGCTTCAGCATCTGAAATTGTGAGCGGCAGCTTGCAAGATCTCGACAGAGCGGTGATCATTGGCGAAAAATCTTATGGAAAAGGTTTGGTGCAAGGAACTTACAAATTGAGCTATAACTCAATGTTGAAAGTAACCATTGCCAAGTATTATACTCCAAGTGGCAGATGCATTCAAGCCATTGATTATGCGCACAAAGACGACAAAGGAAAAGCTATCACCATTGCTGATTCTTTAAAGATGTTTTTCAAAACCAAAAACGGTCGACCGGTAATGGACGGCGGTGGAATAAAACCTGATATCGACGCCAAAGCAGAAGAAAGCAATCCTATCGTAGCTTCTTTGATTTCTAAAGATCTCATCTTCGACTTCGTTACGCAATACCGATTGAAACACGACTCTATCGCGCCAGCAAAAATATTTCAGTTGACAGATGCTACCTACAATGACTTCCTAGAATTCATTAAAGACAAGGACTACAGCTATACCAGTGAAAGTGAAAAAGTGCTGAACAGTTTCAAAAAGACTTCCGAAAAAGAAGAGTTTTATAAATTGCTGCAGCCTGAATACGATGCGCTTCAACAAAAACTGGCGGCACAAAAAAAGAAAGACCTTTCCTTGTATAAAAACATTATTTCCCAAATGCTTAAAGAAGAAATAGTGAGCAGATATTATTATCAAACCGGACGAATAGAAGCTTCTCTATACAACGACAGGTACATTGATAAAGCGATGGAAGTATTGCTATCACAGGAAAAATACAAAGCAGTTTTACAACCTGTTAAGTAAAAGATGACCTTGACAAAGATCAGCAGATTTCTATATGTCTTCGGATTGTGCTTATTTGCCGCGTCTTTACCGCTGTCGAAAACTTTTTTAACCATTTCACAAGTTGCCCTCGGAGTGAGTTGGTTGCTAAATTTCAACTACAAAGAGAAAATAAATCACTTCAAGGAAAACCGCATACTGTGGTGGTTTCCGGGATTGATGATTCTGCATTTTGTTTTCCTCTTCAACACCGATGACTACAAGTATGCCTTTCACGACATCAACATAAAAATTCCTTTATTTTTGGTTTCATTTGTTGTGGCCTCCACTGCCAAACCAAGCAAAAAAGAATTTTTATGGACCATCGGATTCTTTTGTGCCGCAGTGCTTGCCGGAGCTTTGATTGTGATAGGAAAACACTTCGCTTCCGAAGCCGGATGGATTGAAAAAATATTGGATCATCGTCAGCTTTCAACCTTCACGTCGCACATCCGCTTCTCCTTAATGATCTGCTTTACCATTGCTGTACTTTGTTTTGCATGGAAGGAAAAATTGATTTCAGGATGGCTCTGCCTGCTTCCATGTTTGCCACTATTATATTGCATGGTTTTACTACAAGCCATCACAGGACTCATTACCCTTGGAGCACTTGCTTTCCCTTTGGCCATGATGCTTATAGAGTGGGAAATCAAAAAGAATTTGAAAACAATTGCGCTGGCAACACTTTTAATTGTTTGCACCATCGGAAGCTATTTGTATTATGAAATCAACGATATTTTTGTGCCTAAAGAAAATCAGGAAATCGCCACAAAAACAGCACTTGGTAACCCCTACTCTCATGACTTAACAAATACATTCAAAGAAAACGGCTACTACATCTCCAGAAATATTTCAATTACAGAACTTCAGCAAAACTGGGATAGTCACAGTGCATTTCCATATTACTCATTGGATAAAAAAGGACAACCGGTATCTGGAACTTTGATCCGATATTTAAGTTCTCTCGGACTCAAAAAAGACGCGCAAGGTATACAACAACTCTCCCCTGACGATATTGCCAATATTGAAAACGGGGAAGCCAACGCCACCAACGTTAAAACCAATCCGGTAAGAAAAAGAATTCGCGAATTGCTGTGGGAAATCGACATGTATTATTCGGGTGCAGAAGTGGATCACAACTCGTTAACTCAGCGCTTTATTTATTGGAAAACTGGTGTAGAAATACTTCAAGAAAATTATTTATTCGGTGTTGGTAGCGGCGATGTGCAAGCTGCATTCAACGCTCAATACGACCAAGATAAAGCCACACTCAAAGGCGAGTTGCGCCGTCACACACACAACCAATTTCTTACCTTCTGGATCAGCTTTGGATTGGTCGGCTTTTTATTTTTTACAATTATGCTGATCAGCCTTTACAGGTATACTCGCCACTTGGAATATTCTTTTCTCGCAAAAATTTTCATGATCATCATCGTATTGTCTATGTTTTCCGAAGACACCTTGGAAACCCAGGCCGGTGTTTCTTTCTTTGTATTCTTCTTCTCCCTATTTTGGGTAGAAAAGAAAAATGCATAGATCCTTGATTAACGGGCCTTTTAAATAAATGGCCCAAAAATTGACACAAAATAATTGCTGCTCTCGTAAAGCATTTATAATTTAACCTTTCAAAGGAAAAAAGAATGTTAAAGCAAAGTCTGAATCAAAAGCTTTTACAGAAATTGTCTCCTCAGCAGATTCAGCTGATGAAGCTACTGCAATTGCCAACCATAGCGCTGGAACAACGAATCAAAGAAGAAATAGAAAGCAACCCCGCTCTTGAAGATTTATCCGACAGCGACGATAACGAAAAAGAAGAAAGCAATGCCGATGACCTTGATCCAGAGGGAGAAAGCAGAGACGACTTCGATCTTTCTGAATACATTTCCGACGACGACGAACCTTCCTATAAATACGAAGCCAACAACCATAGCAAAGACGATGAGGAACGAGAAATCCCTTTATCCATGGGACAATCCTTCCAGGAGATGTTGCTCACGCAGCTGGGATTGCAAAACATTGATGATCATAAATATTTAGTGGCCGAATATTTGGTTGGAAACCTCGATGAATCGGGATACCTCAGCAGGGATTTGGCGTCGATAGTAGACGACATGGCCTTTTACCAATCCATTACCACCACTGAAAAAGAATTGGAAGAATTGCTGGTCATTCTCCAAAGTCTGGATCCTCCAGGCATTGGCGCACGCAACTTACAGGAGTGTTTGCTGCTACAAATCAAAAGAAAAAAAAGAGCCACACCGAGTATCGTTTTGGCTGAAATGCTTTTAGATAAATACTTTGACGAATTTTCAAAAAGGCATTTTGATAAAATCCTGAAAAAACTAGAAATCACTGAAGACAGTCTGAAAGGCGCTGTAGCAGAAATTTTAAAGCTGAATCCGAAACCAGGCAATTCAGCGGGCGATTCCAGCAGAACAGCACAAGCAGTAGTTCCCGATTTCGTTTTAATTAATAACGATGGTGAATTGGATCTTCAGCTCAATGCGCGCAACGCACCTGAACTGAAAATCAGCAAAATGTTTTCGGAAATGTTGAAGGCATACAGTAGCAATAAAACAGGTGCCGACAGAGAACAAAAAGAAGCTGTAATGTTTGTGAAGCAAAAACTGGATTCGGCCAAATGGTTCATAGATGCTATTAAACAGCGACAAAACACTTTGCTTTTTACCATGCGCGCCATCATTGAATATCAACACGAATATTTTTTAACGGGCGACGAAACCAAGCTGAAACCAATGATTTTAAAAGACATCGCTGAAAAAGTAGGCATTGATATTTCTACTGTTTCACGCGTTGCCAACAGCAAATACATTCAAACTCCTTTTGGTACTTTACTGATTAAATCCTTTTTCTCGGAATCTCTGCAAAACGACAGCGGTGAAGAAGTTTCCACCAAAGAGATCAAAAAAATACTGGAAGAATGCGTTACGGCGGAAGACAAAAAAAGTCCATACACCGACGATGAACTCATGAAAGTATTAAAAACAAAAGGATACAACATCGCACGCCGCACCGTTGCAAAATACCGCGAACAACTCAACATTCCTGTGGGAAGATTAAGAAAAGAAATTTAATGGAAGAGCAGGAAATTATTGCAGCAGCATCCCGCGAAATTACTTTCGCGAAAATTCTTTCGTACCTCTTCCATCCTTTGTTCATGCCGACTTACGGACTGCTACTACTTTTTTTCAGCAACCAGCTCACGGGTTTTAATTTGTATGCTGTGCCGGAAGCTATGGCCGACAACAGAATGATTTTTTTAATAGTTATTCTATTCACCATGATCCTTCCAGGACTTAGCGCCCTCATCTTAAAACGAATGGGTGAAATTAAATCGTTGGAAATGAACAGTAACCGGGAGCGCTTGCTTCCCTTTGCTTTAACAGGCGGTTGCTACTTGTTGGCGTCAGTGGTATTGCAAAATGTTGTAGATCACCCCAATCAACTCATACTCATTGTGCTCGCAGGAGCACAACTAGCGATATTACTAGCCTTGGTAATTTCTGTTTTCTGGAAAATAAGCATTCACATGATAGGGATCGGAGGAATTGTTGGCACTGAAATATTAATGATGCACCTCTTCCATTTTTCGTGGGACTTGATGTTGTATGGTACGTTATTGATTGCCGGACTGGTTGGATTTGCCCGATTGCGACTCAATGCCCATCAACCCTTTGAGGTGCTGGCAGGATTTATACTGGGTGTAATTACAGAAACTTTGCTGTTGTTTGTTTATTAATTACCTCAACATCACCGACAATCCCACTGAAACAGGCGTCAATACCGGACCGTGATTATGCACGAATAATTCGCTTAAAGAATAATAAGCGAATAAATTAAAATAACCATATCCCAAACGGGCATAAACACCATAACGGTACCAATTCAGGTTTTTTATGTAGTATTCCCTGTTTTTTGAATCGTGATCAATGAACTGCGTGTAGCTCGTAACATGCAGTCCTGCCTTCGCTCCAAGATAAAGTCGGAAAGGCCCCTTACCTTTTGTACGCAAACGCAATTCAACAGGAATTTCAAACCACTGCAGCGTAATTCGGTTGGAATTAAACGGAACCTGTAGCGGATATAAAAAAGATTGTGTGAAGTTGTTGGTATACAAAAACTGTCCGTTGTGCTGAATATTTTCAACACTGTATCCTATACCTGCAGCAATGGTAAAGATGCTGTGCCCTAGCGGCCAATCTTTAAAAATAGAAACATTGTATCCTATAGATTGTAGTGGCTTTTGAATGATACCGCTTGGTGTGGTGAGCCACGAATTGCTTACTAGGTCAAAGGCAACTCCATCTTCACTGAACAAACGTTTTTTTCTTTTGAAAGATTGCTTCTTTGGAGCACGCTGCACAGTTTCAACCGTTTGTGCAAAAGCAGAATTAACCAGACAAAAAAGAAATAAAATAGAGAAAATCCGCTTCATAAATTAGCCTGCGCTTTGTTTCGATTTCAATTTAGAAAGCATTTTTTTTGCGGTGAGGTAGATGTTTTCGGTATCGAACAAACATTCTTTGTACAAATCATCCTGACTACCGTGTTCAATATATTTATCAGGAATACCCAATCGAATTACATTGGCCTGATAGCCATTATCGCTCATGAATTCCAGCACTGCTGATCCCATTCCACCCATCACGCAACCATCTTCTACTGTAATTATATGTTTAAATTTTCCAAAAACTTCGTGCAATAACATTTCATCAATAGGTTTAGCAAAACGCATATCGTAATGCGCTGCTGAAACACCATCGTTCTCCAATTTTGCACAAGCATTCACTGCAAAATTTCCTACGTGACCTATCGTTAAAATGGCAATTTCATCTCCATTGATGGTTTTTCTACCGGTGCCAATTTTAATGGCTTTCATTGGTGTTTTCCAATCAATCATCACCCCTTCACCTCTTGGATAGCGGATGGAGAATGGACCATTACCTTCGAGTTGTGCTGTGTACATCATGTTGCGCAATTCAGCCTCATTCATAGGCGCAGCAACAATCATGTTTGGTATGCAACGCATGTAAGCAATGTCGTAAGCACCATGATGCGTCGGTCCGTCGGCTCCGGCAAATCCGGCCCTATCCAAACAAAACACAACAGGTAAATTTTGTAGCGCCACGTCGTGTATCACCTGATCGTAGGCACGTTGCATGAACGACGAATAAATATTACAAAAAGGAATCAATCCTTCCGCCGCCAATCCCGCCGAAAAAGTAACAGCGTGTTGCTCGGCAATACCTACGTCGAAAGCCCTATTGGGCATCGCCGCCATCATTATATTCAATGAACTTCCACTCGGCATTGCCGGCGTGATTCCCATTATTTTATCGTTTTTTTCGGCCAGCTCAACTATGGTGTGTCCAAACACATCCTGATATTTAGGAGGCTGTGGAGATTGCGGAGTTACCTTAATGATTTCACCAGTGTCTTTATTGAAAACACCTGGAGCGTGCCAGGTAGTTTGATCTCCAAACTCGGAATGAACAAAGCCCTTCCCTTTTTTGGTAAGAACGTGTAATATTTTCGGACCCGGAATATCTTTTAAATCTTTTAAAACCTTCGCTAGATACTTTACATCATGACCGTCTACCGGACCGAAATAACGGAAGTTTAAAGATTCAAATAAATTACTTTTTGTTAGTAATGCCGACTTAATTCCATTTTCAACCTTCTGAACAATAGCTTGCGCATTTGGGCCGAACTTGCTGATTTTACCCAACAAATGCCACACTTCATCTTTCACTTTGTTGTAAGTGGGAGAAGTAGTCATATCGGTTAAATATTCCTTGAGCGCACCAACGTTAGGGTCGATAGCCATGCAATTGTCGTTCAACACAACTATCATATTTGAAGGCTCAACTCCCCCGTGATTCAATGCTTCAAAGGCCAATCCGGCAGTCATCGCACCATCACCAATCACAGCAATATGTTGTCTGTCGTCAATCTTTTTATAACGGGAAGCCACCGCCATACCTAGTGCAGCAGATATAGAAGTAGAGGAATGTCCTACCCCAAAAGTATCGTATTCGCTTTCTGAACGCTTAGGGAAACCACTGATTCCCTTGTATTTTCTGTTGGTATCAAAAACATCTTTCCGACCGGTCAAAATTTTGTGTCCATAAGCCTGATGGCCCACATCCCAAACGATTCTATCGTAGGGCGTATTAAAAACGTAGTGCAAAGCAACAGTCAATTCAACCACACCAAGGCTCGCACCGAAGTGACCGCCTTTAACAGATACCACATCGATGATGAACTGACGCAATTCGTCGCTCACCTGAACCAGTTGACCTTCCTTCAGTGCCCGTAGGTCTGAAGGAATGTTTATGTTTTGAAGTAATTCCCCTGCTTTAAAGTCCATTGCAACGCTTAACGTGATACCTTGCAAAAATAGTATAAATCAGGGGGATGTCAAACACAAATATCTTGTCCCGAATAAATTGATATTTTTGCAGCAGATTAAACAAAATGAAAAAAATCGCCTTTTTTCTCTTTCTGTTGGTATATCAACTTATTCCGGCACAAGACATTGATGACAAATTGGTCTCAGGAAATATCAATGTAAAATATCTGGAGCACCTAATTAAGAAAGGTATTGACAGTGTGCGAAGCGCCCATAATCTCAATACACTTGTAAATGATTCGGTGCTGTACATCGCTGCACAGCACCATGCAAATTATTTGCGCGAAAGCGGAAAATTCAGTCACGACGAAGACGACAAACAATTTAAAAATCCACAGATCCGTGCTGAATATTATGGAGCTTCCAAAAACTATCAGGTGGGAGAAAATATCATCAAAAGTTTTTATGGACTAGCCATCAAAGACAAATCGAATCACCTTACCGTTAACAACACCTATAAGCAACTTGCAAATGCACTTGTACAGGGATGGATTCATTCAAAAGGACATTTTGCAAACATGATCACTCCCGCCTACCAAGTAACGGGGCTAGCTGTGCACATTGATGAAAAAACAAAAGCGGTATACGCCGTTCAAAAATTTGCCAAAGTACTTGGGAAATATGAATTCGCAGAAAACAAAAAAATGTTTTCCTATTCGGACTACATCCCATCCCCAACAGTAAATTCTTTTGAAGAAGTATCACAAAAATTGCACGACACAAAGCATGAATTCGGACTAACAACAATGAACACTAAAAGTCCTATTTATGTGCGCGCCAATTATTTGATTGAGCAAAGTGATAGTCCTCTTTACTGGGAAATTAAAGGCTCATCCATCTACCTTGTTGCAGAATACAACGCTTTAGGTTTTTTAAAGTTTTTTGAAAACGCTAAAGATGGTGTTGCGGTAGAAATGGTATCCTACACGCCCTACGATTGTGGAAACCCAGAATATTACACCCAAAGAAGTCGACGCAACAAGCAATGCGAATTCAGTGGTATTGTACTTGAGCCCGTGTATCGCAAACAACTTTTAAAAGGCTTTAAACCACGCCGGAAAAATATGTTTAAGCGTATCAAACTAGAAAATATCAAACATAAAGAAAATGGATTCTTTGTGAATTTTATTAATGGAATACGTGCGCCATACGAACCAACAAGCTTCCGCTTAAAACTGGGAAAAATTCCCAAAGAAGCCGAAGGCTATAACGAATTCAATCTTGTGTACATCAAGCAGGGAGGAATCGCCCGAGTGTCGCATTTTACTGATATGTGCGGAGCATACTATTCAGAATTTTATCCATTGAATTACCTCAAAGAATTTCCCGACAGCAATTACTTACCCATTGCTTATGAAAAAGAATACCGCTTTGAATTCCTTTTCAAACAAGGGAAATCCGATTACACTTTTAAAGACCTCAAACCTCTTTTGGATTCACTTACCGATGATGCATTCATCATTTTAAGTGCCGACGTTCATGCCTATTCATCGGTAGAAGGAAGCGAAAACATCAACAACAATTTACAACAAAAAAGAGCCGGAAACTTAATTAAGGCTCTTCAGGAGAAACAACAATACAGCATTAAACCAACAATTGCCACATCAACCAATTGGCAATTTTTCAAACAACAAATTGACAGCACGGAAGCACTGGCCTCTCTGAGAAATCTGAGTAAAGAGCAACTAACAGATTCACTGCAAAACAAAGCCTTTTGCGCAAAATTAGAACCTTACCTCGCCAAACAAAGAAAAGCAGACATCATAATAAAAACGAAATATGATTTGAGCGACAAAACCATTGGCAAATTTTTGATCAATGAACACAACAGGTTGTTTCGACTTTTGGATGAAAAAAAAGTAGATGAACTGTATTTGCGAAGAATAGATACACTTTGGATGATTCAAAAATACGCCTACCAAAAAGTAAAGGAAGGTGTTTTACATCCGGGCTTCTTAATGACGTTTGAATGTTGCGGCAAAAAAGAAATGTATAAAATGTACAACAACTTATTTTGTTTTCAGGAAGAATTCAATTTGAATGAACAGGTAAAAGGAAGTACTCTGAAAAATTATTTCACTGATAATTCCTACGATTTTGCAGGAGCAAATTACTTAATCAATGTGATGAAAACTTGGGATTCGGCATCGGTTCCAAAAGGCATCACTATGGATGATTTGCAGAAAGGGGTGGAAGGATATTTCACCAGCAACGATTCCATTTTACCTGTTTTACCAAAGCTCGGATTGAATTATTCTTTTAAAGCAGCTGAGTATTATTACAACGTAAAAAAATACGACGAGATGCTAAAAAGTCTGGCTTACTTATATACCTATTACACCAAAAATCTACCTGATGAAGCCACCGCAGTTCGCATTGCCAAGGCCTTTACCCGCTATCATGGTTACGGATTTGCAGTCAGTTTCCTGAAAATCTATGTTGATAAAAAGTCGACCAATCCCGAGCTACTCGGCTATTACGCCAAACTGACTTACATCAATTACATTGAAAACAAAACAGAAGAATATGCAAAATGGCTGATAGACATAAAACCGTATTTCAAAGAAGACGAATGGTGCAAACTTTTTATAGGTAACTGCAACATCAGCTTTCAGGTGCTAGATAGTGAAGCCTTCCGAAATTTTTATTGCAAGGAATGCGCTGCTTATAAAAACGAAGCCAATTCACCGGAGTTGTGGGAGGAGAAGAAATAGATAAATGAGCTATAGTTTTTAGAGAATGGGATTCCCTCTTGAAGAAGAGGGGTGCGGGAGAATGTGCGAAGGCAGGGAGATGGATTATTTCTCCTTATTCCATCTCCCTCCTTCCCGCAAAAAGCTTGCACACCCCTCTCCTCCGAGAGGGAATGGCATAACCGTTTCATTCTCAAAATTCTTTCATCGATTGTAACGAAATCATAAAATGTGTCTTATTGCTGCATGAGAAATCTGCAACTAATTGTTTTATTTTTTTTGAGTGGCTCGCTATGTGCTCAAACTTTTTGTGAATACAACTTTGGATACAATTGGATTACCACACAATTAAAGTATTCGGAAAAAGATACTCTTGATACTGCTAAATGCATTTTCGATAAAGTAGATACTATTGATTTTACAAGAGATGTACATTTACACGGAAAAGCATATCAGTATATAAAATTAAATTGTGTCGATTTACGTTTTACGATATGGGCCGTTGATTCTATGCATACGACAAATGAAATTGGGGAATCAAGTGTAGTTTGGATAGTGGGTGCGACAGATGCTGATGCCGGTACCTGGAAAGTATATACTCTTCATAATACTATTACCTTCTTAATGGATTATTTAAATATTTGCTACACCTTTCAAATTATTAAGGAAAAAGATAAAATGCGTTTGATAAAAATCAAAAAAGAATAATAACAAAAAAGTCGCCCTGATTTCTCAAGGCGACTTTTCATTTATACAAGAATAAAACTAAACTTTTGGAGCAATCATTTTTGCTTTTACGGCTTTCACTTTTTCTTTTACTCTGTAAGCCAGATAATACAACACCGGCACTAAAATCAAGGTCAAGAAAGTAGCAAAGGCCAATCCGAAGATGATGGTCCAGGACAAAGGTCCCCAGAACGCAACGCTGTCACCACCAAAATAAAGATGAGGATCGAGGTGCGTAAACATCGTTACGAAATCAATGTTGAAACCTACTGCCAACGGAACCATACCAAGGATTGTAGCCGTTGCCGTAAGAATAACCGGAGTCATACGAATTTTACCCGCTTCCACTACCGCTTCACGAACCGGCATTCCTTCTTCCACCAGAATATCAATAAATTCTACCAATAAAATACCGTTCCGCACCACAATACCCGCCAGCGCCACGATACCAATCATGGTCATGATGATAGAGAAGTTCATTCCTGTGATAGCCAAACCAAGCAATACACCAATGATACTTAACAAAATCTCAGAAACGATGATCAAGGTTTTGCTGATGGAGTTGAACTGAATGATCAAAATCAGGATGATTATTCCAACTGAAATCAACAAGGCAGTAGAAAGGAAACCCATTTGCTCGGCTTGCTCTTCCTGCTGACCGGTATAATTTATTTCCACACCTTCCGGCGTTTTAAATCCGGCTGCTGCAGCCTGAATTTCAGCTACCACTTCATTCGGATTGTAATCGCTCAAAACGTTAGAACCCAGGGTAACTACCCTTTTCTGGTTCTTTCTTTTGATACCTCCGTATGACGTACCGTACTCAATATCGGTGAATGCAGAAACAGGAACCTGACGAATTTGTCCGCCTTTGGCCATATCTCTATATGTCATTTTCATATTGCTCAGTACATCTATATTTTTTCTTTGATCTTCCTTGTAACGCAACATGATCGGATAATCTTCATTGGCATCTTTGAAGCGGGAAATTTCCCAGCCCGAAATAGCAGTACGCAACTCCAAACCAACCGCATCGGTGTTGATTCCCTCACGGTTCAAACGCTCACGATCCATTTTGAAAGAAATCTCCGGTTTGCTGTTGATCAAATCTGTTTTCAATTCTTCAATACCAGGAATATTCAATGAATCCAGATAATGTTTCAAGGCATTGGAAGCATTCATCAAATCTTCGAAACGGTCACCACTGATTTCAATGCTCACCGGTTTTCCTACAGGCGGTCCGTTTTGCTCCTGACCCACTGTAATTTCTGCACCTGGAATTCCTTTCACTGCCTTCCTGATTTTATCCAGAAAATCAGCCGTTGAGCGGCCATCTCTCTCTCCGAATTCAACAAAGGCCACACCTACCTTTCCTTTGTGCGACTGGGCACTCCTATCAAATTGATCCTCGGAAGCACCAATGGCTACGTTGGCCATTACTGATACCACGATATCTGTATCTTTTTCCAGTACCTTCATCACTCTGTGTTCTACTACGCGGGTAATAGAATCAGTATAATGAACATCAGTTCCGATAGGCAAGGTCACATACACATAAATAAAGTTAGGATCGGCGGTAGGGAAAAATTCTACTTTGGGCTGACGCGCTACCATTAAAATGATCGACAAAACCAGCAAGCCGAAAGTTCCTCCGATTACTTTTCCGGGACGGCTCAAAGCCCAATCCAGGAAGCGGGAATATTTATGCTGCACAGCAGGCCATAACTTAGTCTGGAATTTTTCAATTGCTTTTTCCATCACAAACTGATAGAACAAATACACCAGTAACATTGCCAGCATGAAATTACCAACACCACGCGCACCGTGCTCTTCTGAACCGCTGGAGAAATCCACTGCGTAACACAACACCGCGATAAAAATCAACAACACAGAAACCAAACGGATTCTTCTTTTCTTTTTTTCTTTGTCCACTGATCCGTGAGGCTTCATAAAGCTCACTGCAAATACAGGATTCATAATGTAGGCCACCACTAATGAAGCGGTTAAGGTGATGATTAAAGTAATGGGCAGATACTTCATGAATTCTCCCATCATACCGCTCCAGAAAGCCAATGGAACGAAAGGCGCCAATGTTGTAGCCGTACCAGAAAGCACCGGTAGAAATACCTCTCCCGCTGCATATTTTGCTGCCTGTTTGATCGGCATTTTACCATTGTCGTAAATACGGTGCGTATTTTCAATCACCACAATCGCGTCATCTACCACTATCCCCAATCCAAGCAAGAAGGCGAACAATACAATCATGTTCATGGAATAACCTATCATCGATAAAACGATGAAGGCAATGAACATGGATAAAGGAACCGACAACCCAACGAACATCGCGTTGGTAGCACCCATGAAAAACATCAGGATAATCGTTACCAAAATAAATCCGATGATGATCGTATTGATCAAATCGTGCAGGGTAATTCTGGTTTCTTTCGACTGGTCACCAGTGATTTCAACCTTCAAACTTTCAGGGAAAGAATTGGCCTGCATTTCTTCTACAATCTCTCTGATTTTATCAGAAGAAGCAATCAGGTTTTCTCCTGCTTTTTTTACAATGTTTAAAGTGATTACATTTTTTCCGTCGTGACGGCCAAAACTTTCCTGTTCTTTATGCGAATCTTTTACCTCAGCAATATCACGCAAATAAACATGAGAGCCATTGCCTGAATTGATCACCAGATTTCCCAGCTTTTCAATGTCTGTAAAATCTGCCGAAATACTCACCGAACGGCTCATTCCATTCACTGTTATATTACCTGCTGAAGAAGTTTTATTTTCCTTGTTTACCGCCTGATAAATATCATACAATGAAATCATGGAAGCCTGCATTTTATGCATATCCAGATTGATTTGAATTTCTCTGTCGAGAGCACCTACCAATTCAACTTTCTTAATTTCCTTTAAGGTTTCTATTTTATCTTTCAATTCATCGGCGTATACTTTCAATTTATCCAAACTATAATCACCCGAAACATTGACAAACAAAATCGGCATTTCAGAAAATTCAATCTGACTCACTGATGGTGGCGCGATAATTTCTGTAGGATAAGGAGGCAAATCTTTTGCTGCATCATCTACTGCATCTTTCACCTTTTGTTTGGCTTCAGCAACGATAGCATCTGAATTAAATTCCACCATGATCACCGACATGTTCTGAACAGAACTACTGGTAATTTTTTTTACGCCCGAAATGGCTTTTAATTTTTTCTCAATCGGCTTTGTTACCAAGTTCTCTACGTTCTTCGGAGATGCCCCTGGATAAACGGTAGCCACTGCGATAGTAGGCAAAACGATATCCGGAAATTTTTCTTTTGGTAACGAACTGTAGGTTAAAATACCTGCCAACGTAATAAAGATCGTTAAGAGATAAATGGCCGTTTTATTATCTATAGACCAGCTGGTGGGCCGGAATTCTTTGAATTTCTTTTCCATGACTTAAAATCTTATGATGAACTAATATTGAATAATGTCGCCGTCGTTTACATTTTGATAACCCTTGGTAATAATGGCATCACCAACCGCAAGTCCCTTCAAAATTTCAGTAGATCCATTATAACTTACACCTACTTCAACCACCTTCTTTTTAACTACAGTACCTAGCTTGTCTTTTTGAGCAACATAGATAAAACTTCCGCTTTCTCCCTGTTGTACGATATCGGTAGGAACCACAATAGCACTGTCTTTTTTATAATCCACTACCTTAAGTAAGGCAATCATATTAGGATTGTAATCTTTGTTGTCGCCTTCAAGTTTTACTTCAACAGTGAAGGTTCTCGACATAGGATCAATCACCGTTGCAGAATAAGAAGCGGTGGCTTTCACCTCTTTTTTAAGGTCAGGAAAATACAATACTACTTCTGTCCCTTTTTTTATTTTTGAAGCATATTTTTCAGGAACTTTTCCTTTAACAGTCAGGTTGGAAAGATTCACCACCTGAAACGCCGGATAACCCGGAGCAGCACCCTGACCAACTTTTGCGATCACCGCATCCACCACGCCATTAATTGGCGATACTATTTTAGACATATCACCTTGTTCCATTAAAGCTGCAAGAGATTTTTCAGCAGATTCTTTTTGAGTCTTTGCTTGCAGGTATTGCATCTCTGAACCAATTTTTTGGTCCCACAAAGTTTTTTGCTTTTGATAAGCAGTTCTTGCCAGTTCCACTTGAGCCTTCACTCCTTCTATTTGCTGAGAAACAGCTCCATTATTCATTTCTGCCAACACTTGTCCCTTGCTTACTACCTCTCCCACTTTCACGTTAATGCGGACAACTAAGCCTGGCATTTGCGGACTTACAGCCACATTTTCTTCAGCATCCACTGCGCCCTGCACTTCCACATAATGACGGAAAGAAGAAGTATTCACGGTATCCAAAGCCACCATTTTCCCTTTTTCTTCTTCGGTTGTATCGCCTATTGCAGCAATTTCATTTTCAACTTTTTTAATTTCAGAAGCCAGTGTAGCATAATCCTTTTTCAAGGCAGCGAGTTCTTCTTTTTTAGCAGTCAGCTGCTCTGCTTTAGTTGGTTCACCACCACATGCAGCCAACACTGTAGCGGCAAGGATAAGTACACTTAATTTTTTCATTTGAGTAGATATAGTTTGCATATTTTATATTCTTATTTGATGATTCCCGTTGCTCTTTCGTAATCGGTTTTAGCGATCATGTATTCGTACATTGCGCTATAATAATTTACCAGTGCCTCTTTCAAAGAAGCTTCGCCATTGATCACTTCCAGCACAGATCCCACTCCTTGTTCGTATTTTACTTTTGAAACCGAATAAACTTCTTCAGCCAGCTTCATGTTCGCTTTTTCAGAAGTAAGGGCAAGCAAAGCATTTTTGTACATGGTAGCAGAAGATTGAATCTCCAAATCAATTGCACTTTCAATGTAGGTGATGGTATTTTGTGTTTTTGTAACATTCAGTTTTGCCTGTTGTTTGAGAAAATAAGTTTGTCCGCCATCCCAAACCGGAATACTCATTTTCACACCAACGATTCCTGTTGGATACCATTTCTGACTAAAATCAAAAAAACTAAATTCCGGACGCATCGCATTTTCACTAAAACTTCCGTAAGCAAATATTGATGGCATCCATTTCATCTGGTATCTTTTCAAATCCAACTCGTTCATCTTCAACTGCAGCTGAGCCATAGAATAATCCGAACGGATTCCATAATCAAACTTGCCGCTTAACACAGGAGCTTCCTGCACTTCCAAATTCAGATTCAATGAATCTTTCAATACAATTGGAGATTGGATATTCAACCCCATTTGAAACTTTAAAAGATATTGGGTCAACTCAATTAAACGGGCTACTTTTTCCTTTTCAGAAAGCAAATTGTTATAGGTTAAAGTAATTCGGTCCACATCTAATTTTTCAACCATTCCGCTTTGATGCATGGCCTGCATCTGATCCAACAATTTCTTCACTCTTTCCACCTGAACATCCAGCAAACTAGCGCGCTCTTTGGTGACCAAAACATTGTAGTATGCTTTTGTTACCGCAACAGTGACTTCTACTTTTGAACGATCCACATTTTTTTGTGCCAACTCCATAAATGATTTTGAAGCCTGCAGAGCCACAATATAATCACTATTGAAAATCAATTGAGAAATCTGAACTCCCGCCGACATGTTGTACTGGATACCAAATTGAACCGGAAGATATTGCCCTTCAGGGCCACCGAAAGCTGATGCTGGAATTAAAGATGTTGGGATTTTTACAAAATCCTGTGCTTCAATACTGGCGCCAATCTGCGGAAGACCAATTCCCCTGATCTCCTTTTGCTTCATGTTCGCAATTTGCTGATCGATGATTACATTTTTATGATTTGCATTATTGGCTATCGCATAATCAATGGCTTCCTTCAAGGTAAACTCTTGTGCAAATGCTACAGATGAGCAAAAGCTTAAAGCCAATAGAAAAAAATTCTTTTTCATTTTTAAGTTGTATTATCTGTCTATGATGCTAATTGTAAATCAGGATTTTTTGGTATTCCCAAACATTTGGTCTCCAGTAATCGATGCATTTCTTTCAAACCCTTTTCACTAGCGATTCCCGATAAATGATATTTCACCATTTCAATATATACCTCAGCAAATTTGAATTTTGAAATTGGGAAAACCCTCGGATCAAAAACCATATCCACTTTCATGATATACAATGTAACTATCACTTCAATGTCGAAATCTGCTCTGTACAATCCATCTCTGATGCCTTTATTAACGTTTGACAACATAGTGTTGTACAAAAACGAATTTCGGTATTCAATGAACTGCTCCCAAGCGTGACGATAATATTTTTCTAAATCGAAATGCAAACTAGGATGCATTTGCATCAGATTAGCGCAATAAAAATTACTGATCTCACACAATTCTTCTATTGCGTTTAAATTTTTGGCTAAGATGTCATTCACAAATTTTTTATCATAGGCCAACTTCCACTCCATCGACTTTGCAGCCAATTCCGGACGATCTTTCACGTACTTGTACAATGTTTTTTTGGAAACCTTCAATTCCTTCGCCATGTCATCCATGGTAATGTTCTTGATACCGTTTTTCATGTATACTTCTGTAGTTCTGCGATACAACTCGTATTCCTGACCTTCCATAGTGCTAATATTTTTAAATGTTTCCAAATGTAAATCAATTTCCCAACCGATACAATGTTTTAACAAATTCGTTTCCCTAAAATAGGTGAATGGTAAAATTTGTACGGTTAAAAGCACAATTAACACGGCGAATTCTCTAAACTTTTTACTTACTTTTAGAGCTCAAAAAAACAACCAAAACAATGAGCAGCAGCACATATAAAACGAAGCAAAGTTCCATCAAAGAGCTACTGATAGCAAAGGATTTCGGTAAAGAAATAGTAGTAAAAGGCTGGGTACGTTTCTTTAGAAGCAACCGCTTTGTGATTTTGAATGACGGTTCCACAATCAATAACATACAGGCGGTAATTGATCTTGATAAAGTGTCGGCCGACCAAACCAAAGGAATTTCTGTTGGTGCTTGTCTCTCCATATCAGGAAAACTAATGGAATCAAGTGGTTCCGGACAAGCTGTTGAAATTCAGGTAACATCGTTTGAAATTTTGGGCGAAGCCGATCCCGAAAAATATCCTCTGCAACCTAAAAAGCATTCGCTGGAATTTTTGAGAGAAATAGGGCATCTGCGTCCGCGCACCAATACCTTCAGCGCTATATTGCGCTTGCGCCACGCCATGACTTTCGCCATTCATAAATTTTACAACGACCGTGGATTTTTTAATGTGCATACGCCCATCATCACCGGATCCGACTGTGAAGGCGCTGGCGAAATGTTTCGTGTAACCACTCTCGACCCTAAAAATCCACCTTTGAAAGAAGATGGTTCTGTGGATTATAAACAGGACTTCTTTGGAAAAGAAACCAACCTCACTGTTTCCGGACAATTGAACGGTGAACTGGCCGCCATGGCGCTGGGAAAAATTTACACTTTCGGTCCAACTTTCCGCGCCGAAAATTCAAATACCACCCGTCATCTCGCTGAATTCTGGATGATAGAACCCGAAGTGGCTTTCAATGAAATTACAGAGAACATGGACCTCGCCGAAGATTTCATTAAATACCTCATCGCTTATGCACTGGAAAACAACATGGACGATCTGGAGTTTTTGAAACAACGTTTGATCGATGAAGAAAAAGACAAGCCAAAAGAACAACGCAGTGAAATGGATTTGATTGAGAAATTGCGCTTCGTCCTCAACAATAAATTTGAGCGCATCACTTACACAGAAGCCATCGACATTCTCAAAAATTCAAAACCACACAAAGCTGGAAAATTTCAATTTCCTATTGGTGAGTGGGGTTTTGATATGCAAAGCGAACACGAAAAATATTTGGTAGAAAAACATTTCAAAAAACCAGTCATCGTCACCAACTATCCTGCAGCCATCAAAGCTTTCTACATGAAACAAAATGATGATGGAAAAACTGTAGCAGCTATGGACGTGCTGGTTCCTGGCATCGGTGAAATCATTGGCGGATCGCAGCGCGAAGACAATTACGACAAGTTGATAGAAGCCATCAAACGCTTTAACATTCCCGAAAAAGATATTTGGTGGTATTTGGATACACGCCGCTTTGGCTCGGCTCCGCATGCTGGCTTCGGATTGGGCTTTGAAAGATTGATGTTGTTCATCTCTGGCATGAGCAATATACGTGATGTGATTCCTTTTCCACGGGCACCTAAAACAGCGGAGTTTTGATGAGGAGGGCGATAGATCCTTCCTTCGTCAGGAGGACAAGCATATTCGAAAATACACTTCAGGAAATGAATCACATTTGTCCTCCTGACGAAGGAAGGATCTATCGCCCTCAAAATAGAATAAAAAATATATTTGTGAATTATGACAAAACTTAAAAACATACACCCGGGAGAAATATTAATGGAAGAATTTCTATTGCCTTTAGAAATAACTGCTTACCGCCTCTCTAAAGAAATTTCTATTCCTCAAACCCGCTTATCAGAAATAATAAAAGGAAAAAGAAGAATTACCGCTGACACCGCCTTGCGCTTGAGTTTGTATTTTGGTAATTCCCCAAAATTCTGGTTGGGTTTACAAGATGATTTTGATATTGAAGAAGAACAAAATCATAAGGAAAAAGAATTTCAAAGCATTAAAAAACACATACGAAAGGCTGCATAATCCACAAATTAAAGAATCTATTTTCCATTTCATGGTTACCTTTTCCCCAACTCTGACATAAATACAAAAAAGCATTTATGGAAGACCATGAAATAATTAGTAAAATAAGGGAGGGCCAAAGGGAAAAAGCTTTGAAGGTTCTCTACAAAGAGTTCCCAAAAATAAAGCACAACATCATCACATCGGGTGGAAATACAGAAAGTGCTGAAGAAATTTTTAATGATAGTTTATTGCTGCTCATTGAAAAAGTCAGCGATCCGAAATTTGAACTCACTTCAAAATTATCCACCTATCTCTATGGCATCGCTCGCTTATTGTGGAAAAACCAATTGCGCAAACAAAATAAAACACAAGAATTGGAATGGAGTGACACTCTAATAATATCCGAACAAGACATCGGTTATGATCATGTACAAGAAGAAAAATTCGTTGCTATGGAACGTATTATTTCTTCACTCTCGGCAAAGTGCCAGGAAATTTTTGAGCGATTCTACTTTAAAAAAGAATCCATGGAAAATTTAGCTGCGGCATTGGGATTCTCTTCCGTGAATTCGGCCAAAACACAAAAGTACAAATGCATGGAGCAGGCCATCCGCCTGGCTGCTGATCACAAACCTAAAAAGTAAGGATATGAGACCGTCATTGGAAAATATAGAACTGATCGATAAGTACCTGAATGGTGAATTATCGGGAAAAGAAAAAGAAGATTTTGAATCTGCATTGAACGAAAATGCTGAGTTGCAGCAGCAGGTGCAAATTCAAAAAGATATTATTCAAACAGCCAAAAGAATTGGAATAAGGAAAGAGATTAAAAAAGCAGCTAAAGGCAATGGAGGATTCAATGCAGGGAACATTGCCATCATTGCGGGAATTATCATTGCAATAAGCGCTTCCGCATATTTTTTCTACCCAAAAGAAGCAGAAAAAACTGAAGCTCCTACAAAAGAAATCAGCACTATCACAAAAGAAGAAGAAACGAGTGAAGCACTTCCGGAAGTAAAAAAAGAAAACAGCACAACAACAGCTAACACACAACAACAATCTTTTGCCGGAACTTCAAAAAATATAGTTGCCAATACAACTCCGAAAGAAAAAGTAAATGACTGCTACAATTTTAACGGATTGAATACATGGGTAAAACCTGATGTACAAATCTTTCCTATGGATGCAGCAAAAAGCACTACCATCGAAGGAAAGGAAGGAACTTTAATTATTGTTCCATCTAACGCATTTGTGGACGATAACAATCAAGTAGTGCAAGGTGAAGTTGTTGTTGAATTGGTGGAAGCCCTCAACTTAGAAGATATGATATTGTACAATCTCGGAACCACATCTAACGGTACTCCGTTGGAAAGCGGAGGGATGCTACACATCAGAGCAGTTAGCAACAACAAAGAAGTTAAAATCAATCCTGCTCGTCCCTTGTATATTGAAATTCCTACAAACGAAATAAAAGATGGAATGATGGCCTTTGAAGGAAAAGTGCAAGAAAACGGAAAATTAAACTGGGAAAATCCAAAAGCATTAAAAAAATATTTGGTGAATGTTCCGTTGAAAGATTTGGATTTTTTACCGGAAGGTTTTACTCAAAAGGTGGAGACTTATGTTCCATACAAAAATCATAAAAAAGCGAATAAAGACTTAGTGGATAGTTTGTATTATAGCTTAGAGCAAAGCACAAGAACATTAGTGCCTCTTGCATTGAAACCTAGATCAGAAAAGATTACTACATCAATCATCCGCAACAATAAGGGAGGAATGGATTCAACATATTATGGATCTGATGCTATTGCGACTGCTACTGCTTTTAGCAATCAAAAAAAAATCTCATGCGGAATCAATCCCTCCTCCATCAAAACCATTAAAACCAAAGAGTTTTCCAAAAGTTTTATCGCAACAAAAGAATTTGAAGACAGAGTGCGTGCTTTACACAAACTCGATAGCGGAGATGCAATGCTTAAAATTTATGTTGATCATTTGAATCAGGATTTATGTGTTTCTGATTCCTTGGTAGCAGAAAAATTAAGTGGAAAAGACAAAAACATTTTTGAAAATTTTGCATCACAAAAATGCACCAATATTAAAGATGCTGCTATTTATCAAGAACAACTTTCGGCCTACTATTCCAAAAAAAGAAATGAATATCAAAAAGCACAAACAGACCTAATCAGCACATGGAAAAACATGCAGACAAAAGAATTGAATGATCTTGCTGCAACAATTAAAAAAGAAAACGAAAGGGCAGAAAAAATGGCGAATAACTTACCTAAAAGATCTGTTGCCACTGCTAACTCTCATGCCTTCAACTGGGCAAAAAGCGGCTGGGTAAACATTGATGCTTATTTACATATTCTTTCAAACGGTTTCATTTCTTTAAAAATGAAAATTAATAACATGGCAGGTACTACTGAAATTTATCAATGGTTAAACACAATCAACAATGTAACTCCGCTCAATATTGAAAATGGTTTTGCAACAGCATTGTTCCCTTTGGAAAAAAGTGCAGAAGGACAACAAATGAAAAACACCTATTGCATGGCCATCGATAAAAAAGGAGATGCCTACCAATGGTTCGCGTTGCGTTATAATCCTTATGCTTCACAACAAATTGAAGTAAATTTAATGCTTACCAGTATTCAGGATATTCGAGCACAAATGAAAACTTTTAAAGTGGATGGTGATTTGCAAAAAAGAATGGAGGATGTCGATAAAATACTTACACAATCCATCTCCAACAGCGCTATAGCATTTCCAAGAATACAATGGACAAGTAAAAAAGGACCATCGGATGCAGAAAAAAAACAAGAACAAATTCTAAAAGAAAATCAAATGATTGTAGACTTGAAAAGCGTTGCCTTCCTATGTTATTGCAATCAAGTAGATAGCTTTGAAATTGAAAAACCTTTAATAGGAAAATAAAAATTATTTTTACCTCAAAACTACAAGATGAATCATAACTTCTTCCCCCCCGAATGGTTTCCGCAAAGCGCGGTACAACTCACCTGGCCTCACCAAAACACCGACTGGGCCGACATTTGGGATGAGGTTCAAGAGTGCTACAAAAAAATTGCTTTTGAAATTGCAAAGCGTCAAAAACTCATCATCGCCGCACAAAATGTGGAAGAAGTAAAATCTTATGTGCAACATTGTAACCTCAACAACATTGAAATTTACCAATGTGATGTGAACGATACCTGGGCAAGAGATCACGGCGGAATTACCATTTTAGAAAATGGAAAGCCTGTTGTTTTAGATTTTCAATTCAACGGCTGGGGCAAAAAATTCGCTGCTGAAAAAGACAGCGCCATCACTCAAAAACTTTATGATGCAAAAGCTTTTCCTTCCTCCTGGACAATAAAAGATTTAAACCACATTGTGCTAGAAGGCGGATCCTTGGAAGTAGACGGACAAGGCGTGCTAATGACTACCAGCGAATGTTTGCTGGAAGAAAACCGTAATCCTCAATGGACCATCACCGAAATTGAAAAGCTACTCAAGGAATTGCTGCACGTTGAAAAAGTCATCTGGATCAATCATGGTTATCTAGCTGGAGACGATACCGACAGTCACATTGATACCCTCGCACGTTTCTGCAACGAAAATACCATTGCCTATGTGAAGTGCGATGATCCCAACGATGAGCATTACAGCGAATTGAGCAAGATGGAAGAAGAACTGCAACGTTGCACTAATTTGCAAGGTGAAAAATACAAACTCGTTGCCCTCCCTATGGCTGATGCAGCTTATGATGACGATGGCGAAAGACTTCCGGCCACCTACGCCAATTTTTTAATTATGAATGATGCGATTTTGTTTCCAATTTACAATTCCAGCAAAGACGCAGAGGCACTGAAAATAATGCAAAGCATATTCCCTGATAAAGAGATTATTTCCATCAACAGTGTTCCGCTAATCAAGCAGCATGGCTCCATTCACTGCATCAGCATGCAGTATCCTAAACTATAAATTACTATCTTTGAAAAAATTAATTCTTATGACACCAGAAAAAAAACAATGGGTTGCTCCTGCAATGACTGATTTAGAGCTAGATTCCACGCTAGGTGGTGGTATATTGAACATAAGGGAAGACGCTGAGTACCACACCTAATCAACCTTTCGAATCAATTGTATTTTCAATAATCTTTTGATCAATTTCAACTTTTGAGCATCATTTAAGTTCAATTTATCCAGCGAAGTAGAGAATAGCGTATCGCTTTTAATATTCTCAAAAAACTCTTTTAGCAAATAAGGAAAGTCGTGCTTTCCACCAAGAATATCAATTCTGCAAGCCACTTTTGTAAAAGTTAATTCCCAAGGTATTGAACAAAGAACAAATTTATCGCTCAGTGAAGGCTGATAAATTTGCGCAATAAACCTGCCGGCTTCAAAATTTATTTGGGACTGCTTTGTCGCTTCTTCTCCCAAAACATCAACATCATCAAAATTCATCAACGCAATTATTTCTTCCAATTCTTTTTGCCATCTCTTTTGGTATGAATCCCTGTCTGCAACAGATGAAAAATTATTTGGAACGGCACTTCTGAAAAAAGAATTTTTATAAGCCAAGGCGCTTAATTTTTCAACGAGATTGTAGCCGTACACGGGTTTGAATCCGAGGGTATAGTGTATGGACGACTGATCTTTGGTAAACACATCGTGCGCTAATCCACGCGGACAGTAAAAAAAATCTCCCGCCTTCAAACAAATTTCCTGAACACCTTCTTCCGTCCAATTCACTGCAATATTGGTTTGGTAAACCGAAGGCAAAATTTCTGTGGAAGATTTCACTTTCCAAATTTTTGCACCATTAATTTGCAACGCCAACACATCGTGCCTGTCGGTATGAACACCGTATCCCTGTGAATTTTCTGGAGTAATGTACAAACTCGTTCTAATTTTAATGCCAATCTCCTGCTCAATGGCCGATACCTTTTGCGCCAAGGGAGGATAGGTTTGGTGCAACTTATCGTATTTAATGGTGTAACCCTGTTTGAACAAGTCGAGCATTTTATCAGGGTTCACTCTAAATGGCACAACAGAACCTGCGGGATCACAAAACAACAATGGAGAAACTTCCTTTCCTTGAAAAGCCATTTTCACATTTGGCGCATAAGTTTGCTTCAATTGTAAATAAGCATCAATCTCCTGCACACTCAGGAAAGTATGGTAATACGAAGGATTGTTTCGTGCAATGTACAAAGGTTTTTTTTCGTAATAGTCGTCAAAAAATTCTTTTACCGTAACAGGATGAATCACTTCAGAAAAATTCATAATCAACAGAAATTAAATTTTTACAAACGTACTACTTCGTCGGCCAAATCAAACAAATACTCTTTATGCGTGATTAAAATCACAATGCTGTCTTTTTTTATTTCGTTGATCGTAGCCAAAATAATGTCTTCGTTTTTTCTATCCAAAGCGTTGGTTACCTCATCCAAAATAATCAAAGGAGTTTTGCGAATGAGCGCACGGGCAATGGCAATGCGTTGCATTTCACCTCCCGAAAATCCGCGATTGTCTTCTTTCACAATAGCATCTAATCCTTCGGGCAATTTTTCCAAAAGACTTTTCAATCCGGCTTTATGTGCAGCATTTAAAATTTGTTCATCGGAATAATTTTCCATGAAAGTGATGTTGTTGCGGATGGAAGTGCCAAACAAAACAGTATCCTGCAAAACATAACCGATAGACGCCTGATAGCTTTTTAAGAGCTCTATACTCACTATATTTCCATCAATGATGATTTCTCCTTGCTGAGGCGAAATCAATCCGCAAATCAAATCGGAAGTAATGGTTTTTCCCACTCCGCTTGCACCAGTGAGCACATAAAATTTTCCTTTTTCAAATTTGATGTTGAGATCGTTCAATATTTTTTTCTCTCCAAAAGAGAAGTGAATGTTTTTCAATTCCAATGATGCAATATTTCTTCTTTCCAACTTCTCTGAAGGTTGCTGTGCGCTTTCCTTCGCCAAATCAACTATTTCAGCAAAGCGATTAAAAGATGGAATTAAATTCACAATATAACCTGTAGTTTGAACAAGAGCTGTAGACTGTGAAATTACCCTGGAAAATAAAACCAGTAAAACCAATAAGGACGTAATAGAAAGTAAATTGTAAGAAATGCTGAATCCTATCATTAAAATAATGATGAGCGCTCCCGACAAGGTGTACAGCAAATCGCTCAAAGCATCCATCGTCGACTTCTTAATTTCATTTTGGTAAATTCTTTCCATTTGTTCCTCGTACTCTTTACCTTTTTTCAGTTCCAGTCGGTGTAACTTCAATAGTTTTATTCCTTTAAAAGTCTCGTTGAGATATTTTTGTAAAAATTCCGACAAGCCCACATTTCCCTTTCCTAAATTGTAATTGGCTTTAAAAACAAAGCGCTGAATGAGAAATAAAAATACCAGTATCACCAGCAAAAGTGCTGTGAGCTTAACAGAAATCCAGCAAGCAAAAAACAATTGAATGGCAATTAATATTGCGCCCTGCATTGCCTGAAAAAGAAAATGCGCCAATGTTTTCACCGAACGACTTTCGGTTTTCAATAAATTAATGATTTGTGAAGAAGGTACTTTTAAATAAAATTCCCAATTGGCCGTTAGCAAATGCTGCATGGCATCTACTGCAAATTGATTGGAAAAACGTGCGATCGTGCGTTGCGTGTATAAAATTTGCAAAGCTTTGAAGAGCGCATAAAAAAGTAAAATCAAAAAATAAATCAACAACAATTGATTCAATCCACCACTCCAGCCCAAAAACTCAAACACCTTGGTAAACATGGAATTTCCATTGTTCTGAAAAGATTCCAGCAGTGGAATAATCATTACAATTCCTACGCCCTGAAAAAAGGAAAAAAGTATACCGAACAACACAATCAATACAATCTTCCACCTGAAATGCGAAAGCATCAATTTGAAAAATGAAAGTATGGATTTAAGATTGTGCATTGATCAAAAATAAGCTTTTATGTTGGGCAGCAAAAGACTTACAAAGCATTCACCATAAAATTAATGTATTTCACAGTGGCTTTAACTTTGGTCATGGTGGCTTTATCGGTTAACACTTGAGCAACACTTAGTTTTGCCAATTCTTCAAGTGCGCAATTTCTACACTCCAGCAATTCAGCATATTGATACTTAGCGCGCAAACGATCCACCTTTATTGATATGCGCTCAAAAACTTCTTTTGGCAATGGTTGAAACAAAGAAGAAAAAACAAAGTCATAACCCTTGCTCAATGTCAAATCAAGCACACAAATGGATGTGTCTAAACTGATTTTTCCATCTTTATTTTGAAGCACCAGCAGTGGAAAGTAAGGAAATAAATGCGGAAATATGGTATTCACATAAATGGTGCAATCATGATACGATCGCTTTATTTGCACATATTGCTCTATTGATAAAACTTCATGAAAAGGGCAATCGGAAGCAGTAAGCTTAAAACACACCACCTTAGGTTTTTTCACATCCACGGTATCGTTGGCAACATCAACACACCATTCTCCAATTTGCAAAGAAGTTTGAAAAAACTCATGCCGAACTTCTCCCCAAATTACTTTAATGATGCCGCCTTTTTCAAGGAATTCACGCAAAGAATAAAATACCGATTTTGGATCGTGCACTTCCAATTCCATAAGGAATTGAAATGCTATTTCTGAAAGAGGATAGCATATTCCAACAGGATATGCAGCTATTTCCGAAGAAAATAATTTCTTCTTGCTTTGTTCAATTTTCTCTTTTAAAAAGGAATTTTTTTGGGCACTTATTGTTGATGAAAATCCCGCTTTCCAAATCTCATCTACCTCTTTTCTAAAATCACAAAAAGCCTTTTCAAATATTTGAATGTTGGGGGAAATGTAGCGTTCCGACAAACTTACTTGCTGCTCATCTATTTCACTGAGCTGAAGTCTTTGAAAAGTGCCATACATATAGAGTTTCGCTTTATTTAAAAGCTACTTGAACTAAGTACGCTGAGTGCTGTTCTCGGGAGCAGGAGTATTTCGACCGCCTTCGGTTAAAAGCACATCTTCAATTTCCAATTCAGGTTTAATCCAAACTTTTTTTCCTTCTTTGATTTTATTTTCCATTTGATTTAATCGCTTTAGAATTTCCTGCAAGTTACAAAATTTAACTAAGTTTGATTTCCATGAAAATAAACAAAAAAGACATCATTAGATTCAATAGAAAAGTAAATTTTCAATTTACCGATTCGGGCTTTACTATTTCTAATGGGGAGTTGAGGATAAAAAAATCAAATGAAGTATTAAAACTTGTGGAGGTTTTTCAACAATGGACTAGCATTGAAGACGGACTCAAAAAAATAGCTGACAGCTGCACAGATAAAAGTTCCTTTATAACATTTACTGCTGATTTTCACGACTTACTCAAAAAAGGCTTTTTTGAAGTAAAAGACGAAAGCAAAAACACCTTTGGTTTCCATAGCGGAAAATTTGATTCCTTTCCTGTTCATATCCGAATGTTGAACGATAAAGCGCGAACATTAGCTTTTCAAAAAGCCATTCGTGAAACCGTAACCCCAAACGACATTGTATTAGATATTGGAACTGGCAATGGCATATTAGCCGCTACTGCAGCCATGGCCGGAGCAAAGCATGTGTATGCCATTGAAAGGACCGAATTTATTGAAGTGGCAAGTGCCGTTTTTAAAGCCAACAGACTGGAAGATAAAATAACTTTGATCCACGGCGATTCGACAAAAATAACCTTACCCGAAAAAGCCACCGTTTTGGTAAGCGAAATCATTGGGAATGATCCCTTCCAGGAAGGCATTATTAAAACCTTTAAAGATGCTAAAGAGAGATTACTCACTCCCATCGCGATTATAATTCCCAAAAGCATTACAGTATTTGGAATGGCGGTTGAAGCAGATTTTAAAAAATACCATCAAAATCAATTGTCACCAGAAAATATTGTCCATTGGAAAGAATGGTATGGTGTTGATTTTTCCTCGTTCCTTGAATTTAACGACAAACAAACTTTACAAAAAATCAACATCAATAGCACTGAAACTAAAAACTGGAAAGTGCTTTCTGAACCAATAGAATTGGCTCATCTAGATTTTTCAAACGCTGTAGATAAAGTAGAAGATTGTGAAAAAATATTTTCTTTGGAAAATTCCGGAATTTTCAACGGAATGCTACTGTACTTTGAAACAGAATTATCGAGCAACAACGTTCTTTCTATGCATCCTCAAAAAGTGGATCCCAGCAATCATTGGAGCTCTCAACTGTATTTTATTTCACCACAAAAAGGAAATAAATTCAAAGTGAATTTTGCTCTAAAGAATTTAAAATCGGAGATAAAAATTACAGAGTTATAGCACGAAACTCCAGGCCCTCACAATAAAAATTAAGCTAAAATCAGTATTTCGTCTTTTACCATTTTTTCCACGAAAGGAAAAACTTCTTGCTCACAAGTAGCTCTATCAATTTCATATTCGGCAATCAAACCTTCAATCACACTATCCAATGTTTTAGCTGTTTCCAACTGCAACCAAATAGATTTCCCAGTTTCATTTAAGCTCGCGTACGAACCTGTTTCAATGTTCATCATTACCAACTCTCCATCCACTTCATTGAAAACATAATTATCGCTGCGGGAGATTTTTTTATTCAAGTCCATGATTCCTAGATTTTGAGCAAAAATAAGATAATTTTACCGATATCTTTATCAAGCAATAGGAAGACTAATGGAAAAAAACAATTGCAAAACAAACAGCGTGCGGTTTTTAGGGGAAGTTGACATTAACCCTTTAATTAAAATACTTCCCGAATTGATATATGAATGGGATAAGGAGGAAGATTTTAAAGTCAATCAAAATAAAAAATACTCTCTATCACAAGTCAATCACGTCAATTTTCGTTGGAGTAAAAAACTAGAAGGTCCCTGTGTCTATTTCGATTTGGAATTGTGGGACAAGTATAAAGCTGTTTTGCTGCCAATCATGCAAAAAGCCGTAGAACCTTATGGCTATAAAAAAGGATTTTTTCCGAGAGTGATGTTGGCGCGCATGGTTCCGGGTACCATAATTCCCGAACACATTGATTCTGACTATATTTTCTGGCCTCCCCATAAAATTCACATTCCAATAATTACAAATCCGCAGGTTGTTTTTTCGGTGAGAGGAATCGACTATTATTTTGAAAAAGGCAAAGCCTATGAAATGGACAATTCAGGCATGCACGCCGTAAGAAACGACGGCAATACAGCTCGTATTCACTTAATATTCGAATATCTGGATGCCGAAATCAATGATGTTCCAAAACCCGACTTTGAATTGTGATCATCAGCCACCAACATAAATTTATGTTTTTTGCGATTCCTAAAACAGGAACACATTCAGTGCGCTTTGCTTTGCGGGAACATCTGTCTGAAAAGGACCTTGAACAGGTTGCATTATTTAAGTCGAGCAAACTTCCTTTTAAAAAACTGGCCGATATTCCACATGGTCATTTAAAGTATACGGAAGTAGAACCCTACTTCAAGCCATTAATCAACGAATATTATAAATTTGCTTTTGTTCGCAATCCATACGATAGACTCATCTCCTATTACTTCTTCATAAAAAAGACTGAAAACATAAGTCCTTCAGTACATCGAGACGAAATTAAAAAAATGCTTAGTAAGGAAAATCTGGAATCAAAAATTCATTTGCTGCCGCAGTTTGAATTCTTAGTCAATGAAAACCGCCAACTCAAAATGGATTTTATAGGAAAGGTGGAAAACTTCAACAATGACCTTCAGCACATCTTTAGTGCTTTAAACCTAGGAAAACCAAAATTCCATGAAATCAATAGCTCTAAGCACTTGAATTTCATGGAATATTACGATGATGAATTACTTGAAATGGTTAAAGACCTTTACAAAAAAGATTTTGAACTATTTAACTATCTCAAAGAGATATAAACGATTACGATCTGTAAGTCCCTCCTTCTCTCAATCCCGGCCCACCACCATTAGTAACATCTACTTCTTCAACTTTAACTTCAGGTTTAACCCAAACTTTTTTAATTTCTTGTTCGTTCTTGTTTTCCATGAGTGATTTTTTTTCGAAAATAATAAATCTAGATAATAATAACAATGATTGACGATGTAGCTGCGACAGCAAGCCAACTATCCAAGCAATGAACACATGCCACCACAGTAAATTGGTCTCGAAGCTCATCCTCCAGTCCTTCTTCAATACCTTAAACCTATCAAAACCAAAATTCCATGAAATCAATAGCTCTAAGCACTTGAATTTCATGGAATTTTACGATGATGAATTACTTGAAATGGTTAAAGACTTTTACAAAAAAGATTTTGAACTCTTTAACTATCTCAAAGAGATATAAACAATTACGTTCTGTAAGTCCCTGATTCTCTAACTCGCGCCCCACCACCATTAGTAACTTCTACTTCTTCAACTTTTAATTCAGGTTTAACCCAAACTTTTTTTACTTCTTTTTCTGTTTTCATAATGCAAATGCTATTATTTCAATTATACATGCTATTAAGTGCGGTAGGGACCACCTTCTAATATATTAGTGCCTTTGACAGCCGTTATATTCAATTCTTCAACTTTCAATTCAGGTTTAACCCAAACTTTTTTTACTTCTATTTCATTTTTTGTTTCCATAATCAATGTGGTATTTTTCTAAAAATAAAAGAAATTCAATTAATTCACCACTACTTCTTCAAAAAAACCCTGAAACAGTTATGCTCATTGGAAATTCTGATATTTTTGGAATTGTATAAAGGTCGGGGATTGCTTTTACGATTGCCTCGAACTTCCAAAGGAAAATATTGATTTCGGAGTTTCGTTTCCAAAAAATTGAAATCAGTTTGATCAATGAAAAACAGGCCTCCTGATTTTAACTTTTCGTCTAAAGTAATGATCTGCTCTTCAAACTGACTGAAGGTATATTTAGTAGCAGTTGGTATGTCTTTGTTGAAATTATCGTTGTGTTGTAAAACCGCCAAACAAAATATCGCGTCAAAATTTTTGCTTTGTTGGTAGGTTTCCGACAAGCTATGAATAAATGAAATGTTTTTCTTCTTCTCTTTTTTATTGCACTCTTTCAAGTTGTATTCACTAATATCGGTTCCTACAATGGTAGCTTCAGGAAGATATTCATTGATACTATACACCTCTTCACCCGTTGAGCATCCGAAAGAAAGAATTCTCACCTGCTCTTTGTCCTTAAAGTATCGCTGACAAATGCTAAATAAATCGGGATAACGATTCGCCTTTGTAAAATTTGGGAATTGATGGTAATGCTTACGGTATTTTAAGTAATCAATGGTTTTATTTCGATATGCTGAATTGAATAAAAAGGAAAAAGTAAAATGCGCAGAGGCATATAGTGGACGGAGGACGCGATAGCCAAATTTATTAGAATGCCAAATGGCATTTCTGAAATTACTTGTTCGGGCTTTTATATAAGAAATTGCACCCATCTATTTCATCTTCTTTGCAAAGAAGTATAATTTTAGGTAGCTTTTATTTCTTTTTTTAGCTTCCTTTTCAGAGCCTTCTTTTTCCAATTTTTGCACCGCAAAATATTTATCTAAAAGCGGATTTCTGTTAGCATAAAATTGCTCGCGCACAAAGGGAAGAAAAGCTTCATTAAACTTAAAGATAAAAGGTGTTGTTGCAACATAACTTTTATGCATGCTGATTAGGCGAGGAGGCACTAGAGGTTGAACCAACTTTTTAAATAAATATCGTGATTTCCCTTGCGGAGCTATCGTACTAAAAGGCAAGCTATAAATGTACTCCAACAATCTTACATCTAGCATTGGAAAGCGGTATTCAATGCGAAAATGTTGACCGATCAATACATGATCACAAGTTCTTTTTTCAATACCTTTATACTGTATATTTCTTTTGAAATAGGTTTGAATGTCGGAACAATCCTTTAAGAAAGCGTTTACTCCTCTCAATTCTTTCAAATTGTATTTAGCAATGAGTTCCTCTTTTAAAGGACCCAGCTCCAAATTCAATCTTTCTACTTTATTGTTCTTTTTATAAAACGAATTTCTATTCCAACCCTTCAACACGTAAAAAAGAAAACGGGATGGTGCCTTTAAGCGCGAATGTTTTCTGCGCAAATCTTTCCATAACTCGCGGTATCTTTTTTCCCTCGACAAGTTTTCAAAAAATCCTTCGGCTGTACAAGTTACTCCCTGATCTCCGGCCCAACCAGAAAGCATCACACCAACATCATTCTTCACAGCGTGCTTCAACAGAGCCAACGACATTAAAGGCACACCGTTGCTTTCGTAATCATCGCAAACCTCAATCATCAAATCAAGCATTTCCTGACCATTCAAATCATTTTCACTCACAACAGTGAGATATTTTTCAATACCGTATTTTACGCACATATCCCGGACGATGTCCATGTCATCCTTATCATCCTGCTCGGTGGTAGGATTGGCTGCCCTTCCATAACCAAAAGAATAAAACTCTTTTCCCTTGCCCAAAGTTTCCATGGCAATGGCTGCAATACCTGTTGAATCCAATCCTCCGCTGGACTCCGCACCCAATCTTCTAAACGAACGCAAACGGTCTCGAACGCTTTGATAGGCCAAGCGATTGAACTCCGCTTCTTGTTCGGCAACAGTTATAGGGATTTCTACTGTTCGTTCACCAAAAGTCCAATAGGCTGAGCTTCTCACGATTTTATTTTTCCAGATCAAAGAAAATCCCTGAGGCAATAAATGAATATTGTCGTAAAACGTGCTGGTGGCAGAAAGCTCTAAGGCTGAAAATTCACTAATGATATACTCTTCATTGTACGAAATTTTAAATCCAGGATAAGCCAAAATTCCTTTCATTTCGGAAGCAAAAACAAGTTCGCCTTTTACTTCAGAATAGTACAAAGTTTTAATTCCAAAATGATCTCGAGCAGCAAATAATTGATCACTTTTTTTATCCCAAATTGCAAAAGCAAAATCGCCCACTAAATATTTTGGCGCATCGTTTCCCCATTTTTCATAGGCTAAAGCGATGTATTCAATATCGGCGTGGGCTGAAATATCCTTAATGGAAAATTCCTTTGCCAGCTCTTCCCTATTGTCGATTCTGCAATCAGCAACCACTATCAAATCTTTGTATTGGTAGGGTTGCGGAGTTAAAGGGGATTCAGGAACATTGAACAATTCCAATGCTCCAAGCGATACCTTATCATCTTGCAAAATAGCTTCCCTATCAGGTTGCCAATGCCTAAGTGATTTTGACAGAGCTTCTGCACTACCTGTGTTTCCTGTATATCCGAATATAGCACTCATACCAAAATATTTCCCGCTGCATCAATATAATTCAATTCCAACAAAGTATAAAAATGCCTGTCGACCAGTGTTTTCGCTTGTTCAGGGGTAATTTCATTTTTCCATTGTCCGGATTTTCCTTGTCGGAAAAAATGTTTTGTCTCTTTCGGTTTCTCTCTAAATCCAGCCTGCTCTTCCACCGACCGCAAATTTTTAAAATCGCTCACACTTATTGCCTTTTCAATTTCCTCATTTGTTTTCTCCCATCCGATGCATTTCACCACTTTATTAAAAGTAGCGAAGGAATCATTGAGCATATCTTCATAACGAATCACCTCAATATTTTCACGATACAAATTTTTCCAGGAGTTGTAGTGATCGCTCCACGAGCCCATGTATTGGGTAACTTGGTTGTTTAGTTTCTTTTTATTTCCAGCCAAAAATCCATTTCCATCGCATAAAGACTGCACTGATTTTTCAATGCTGCTTCCCATATGATTAGCATAAGAAGCCACCATATCAAAAGGATTTCTAACTATGTAAATTACTTTTTTTGTGACCTCTTTAGGGAAAGTCAATATGCCGCCATGAAAAGCAGCATCATGAACTTTCACAATAATTTCTTCTGTCAATTCAGATGAATACAAGCGATAAGCATCTGCTCTTAATTTCTGAATTTCAATATCCACCATGTCGGAAGTATATATTCCCAATAACTCATCCAACAAAGAGCGTGAAGAAGCAATGCCATCAGAACCTTCAATCTGTTCAAAATTTTCCACATGATCACAACCGGTTTTCAACGCATGCAAAAACATGCGCATCCAGGTATTGCCCGATTTAGGATAAGACGTAAGCCAAATTATGTTGTTTTTTCCTTGCACTTATCCCTGAATATCTTTGATCAAAAATTCATACATCTCGTTAATTTTCTTTTTATCGAAAGGACGATGAAACTCCTTCAATTCCACTTGAGCGGCGATATCATTCATCAATGAAAAATGTTTCTGATTGAGATTAAATGCCTTTACCATCCAAGGTTTATAAGAGTTTTGCTTCAGCTTCATCAACTTCTCTTTCCCCTTTATTTCTTTAAAAAATGTTTTGTCGTCACGATCTTCCTGCAACAAATAAATTCGTTTCACAGGAATTGGTCCTGTAGGAAAATCATCACCAACAGGAACTAAATATTTTTCAATGTCGGTTCCCAATTTGTATTCACCACTTCCTTCATTGTTGAGCATTTGCATGCTGTCCTTCCACAATTTAAATCGGGGAAAACAAGGATGAACAAATACTTTTCCGTCATGAACAAAAAAATTGGAGATATCATCGGCCAAAGGCTGAAAACCTCTTTGTGCCAATCCGGCCAAAGTAGTTGATTTTCCCGCACCTGAATGCCCCGTGAACAAGTAGGCTTCGCCCTTGTGAACCACGCCACCACCATGCAAAGGGAAAAATCCTTTTTTGAAGGACAATACACCTAAGATAAAAGTGAGGACGTATTTTTCGGCATCATTTTTACGATTTTCATCAGTCAGTTCAATGGTAATTTTTGAATCCCCTTCTACCAAATATCTGGCAACACCGGGCATTTTCAATAAAACTTCATTTTCATTCGACTGCACCAAAACCCGCTGTGATTTTGGATTTTCAATTTCTTCGGGAACTTTTCCGTAAACCACCTGAACATCTGGCTGTTCAGTGCTTTCCACAAATTCAGGAAAGTGAATGTCGGTTTCAATCACTATTCCGCCCGCTATATATCTTTTTTCCATGGCGTAAAAGTAATTCATTAACGCTAAAACACAATATTTTGAGAAGCACAACTTGTTAACTATAAAAGTATGTATTTTAGCTGCAGATGAGCGCCGCGTTAAAATCAACTTATTGTGAAGACTTTGTGAATCTCACTGAGCTCTTGGCATTTCGTTTGGGCAACACCCATCATGCTACCTCATACTCTATTGAACACGCTACCATAGTGAAGCACAAACTGCAACTATTCTTGGCTGATCAATTTACAGATAGCTTGCAACAAAAAATAACTGCAGATTCTCGCAAGGCTTTCCGACAACAAAAAACACTCTTAGAGCTGAATGCGCTATTTCAACAAAATCAGCTTTCGTTTCTGCTGTTAAAGGGCTTGGCGCTCAACCAGATTTTACATGGCAATAAACTTTGTCGCCCTTCTTTGGATATCGACTTGTTAATTGCGCCCAACGAGCTCTTTCGCATCAACAACATATTGCTTGCTGCTGGATGGAAAAGAACGAGTCCGGAATTTGAAATAAAAGAAAATCAAAAAGAAGTATTGATTAAAAACTTCGACCAGTTTTTATACCATCATCCTGAAAAAAAAGTAAACCTTGAAATTCATTGGCGACTCTTCAGAAACAACTATATTTTACCGCTCTCTTTCCAAGATATTTGGAAAGAAAAGCAAACGATTAAAATTGGCAACACTGAATTTTCTACCATGGGCAACGCCCAATATTTAGCATATCTTTTATTGCACGGATTTCAGCACGCATGGGAAAGATTGATGTGGTTGGTGGATCTAGATATCTTAGTTAAAAAATCCTCCGAAGTAGAAATAAATAATCTGATCCGTCTTTCTGAAAAACATGGATTTGATAAACAATTGTCCATTACTTTTGCATTACTTGAAGATCTTTTAAAAACAAAAAATTATTCATCGGAAATAAAAAATAAAATCACATTTAAAAGCAAGGAAAAAGCAAGATCACTCATTTTATATATTCCTGGAAGCATTGATCCTCCTATCAATCGTGAAAGTGTTTCATACAAATTAAAACGACTGGCAGTGGAAGTGGAACATAGCGGATCTTTCAGAGCACGCTTATTTTATTTGTACAACTATCCGTTTTTTATGTACAAATATGTTTCCTTGCCAGCAACTTTATCGTTTTTATATCCTTTGTTTTGGCCCTATGTTTTTGTGAGGAATAAAGTCAGGAATAAAAATTAAACATTCCATTTTTCATACCCGATTCTTCGCTTCACCACGTCGTCATCCACTATGCATGAAGTGCCTGGCGGGTTCTTTTATAGATCCTGAAACAAGTTCAGGATGACCAAGGTGAACCATAATCTTCAGGAGATACCTAGCCAACGTCATCCTGAACTTTTTGCAGGATCTATACAAAAATATTTCTGTCAAATTTAGTTTTTGTAATTTAAATGGGTAAACCAATAGATTAATTGATTCCCGCTGAAGATCTCTCTTCTGGCCCTATGTTTTTGTGAGGAATAAAGTCAGGAATAAAAATTAACCACTTTATATTGCTCATGACCGGCACGACCAGTAACCACACAGTCGCCCACTTTCAACCACGCGTGCGCTTTTAATTTACTTTTATTGTCTTCATCTTTTGCTATTCCAAAATAAATGGTGCTTGGGATAGAATATTTTTGCAGCATCCATTTTGCCGATACGGCCTGCACCATACATTTGCTTTCCCACAAAGTATAATTGCTCACACCGTTCAAAGCTTTTGCGATGTTGTGTGCAATGGCAAACTCTTTTTCGCTTAAGGTGTAAGTATCTGTTTCGCCTCTTTTCCCCAAACGCTTTTCATAACGATTGTATTTCACAAACAGCATCATGAAACGCACCGTCATGGAATAAAAAAAGGCTTTGATCAACAATTTTTTAAACTCGAAATCCGATTGGAAAATATGCGTGCTTATTTTTTTAAAAAAAATCATTTCTGAAATCTTTCCATCCAGATAGAAATACAAATCACGGAGAAGATACTATAGGCCGAATCGCTTTTTCCGGAAGCATTGTCTTTAATCATTTTCCACACTGCATCGTGTTTGAATACACCGTGCCTTTGCATGATTTCTTTATTGAGATATTTATCAAAAAGAGGTTGGAAATCATTTAAGATCCAATCCCGCAAAGGAGCACCAAATCCGGTTTTTTTACGGTAGATGATATCTTTATCCAAATATTTTTCTGCTACTTTTTTCAGGATGTATTTCGCTTGTCCGTTTTGCAACTTCAATTCAACAGGCAACTGCGCAGCAAAATCCACAATGCGGTAATCCATAAAAGGAACGCGGGTTTCCACAGAATTACACATACTCATTTTATCGGAATAATTGAGGTTGTGATCCACTAAAAAATATTTACTTTCGAGATAGAGCATTTTATTCAGTGCCGATTTTTCATTTGGAATATTTTGAAAAGCAAGCTCCAAATTTTTTATTGATGAGTAATCTTTCAATTTCTCATTGAAAGAATTTGTCAACAACGAATGCGCTTTCCTTTCATCCAACCAGCAATAATACGACACCAATCTGTCATTCAATGATGCACCAAAATTTTGCAAATATTTTTTTGCTTTTCGGATTTTAGGATTGATAACCGGTAATTTTTTTCCTGCAAATTCCATCAGCTTTCTGGAGAAGGCCGGTAATTTAAATAGCTTCAAATCGAGTAGCATCGCCTGATGGCGGCGGTAACCAGAAAACACATCATCTCCACCTGCTCCCGATAACAAAACGATATATCCTTTTTCGCGGGCAATTTTAGTGATCAGCAAAACATTTACTGCTGCAGGATCGGCAAGCGGTTCATCCAAAATATACGTGAGTTCTTCCAGGTGTTTCAACACCTCGGCAGGCGTTACAATAATTTCTTCTAAATCGATATTTAAATCTTTCGCCACTTTGCGCGCATAAGGCAAATCATTGGGATTGCCTTCCATGTCGGCCCCCTGTATATCAATGGTGAATGCTTTTATTTTTTGTTGTGGTTTCAGTTTGCGCACATAAGCGGCAATCAATGAAGAATCCAATCCTCCCGATAAAAACAATCCCAGTGGAACATCACTCACCAACTGCTCGCTGATGCTGGCTTCCAGCAAGCGATCCAATTCCGCCACCGCATCCTTTTCCGAAATATCCATGTGTCTTCCCGTGTAAGGAATATCATAAAAATTCCATTTCTTTTTTATTTCGCTGCCTTCTAAAATTAGCGCCGTTCCAGGCTCCAGCTTTGTTACATCGCTGGCCATTGTTTTTGGAAAAGGACACCATAAAAAAGACAAATGATCCAACACTGCTTTTGGATTCACTTCAAATTTTACTTCGGGATGTTGCTGCAAAGCCTTCATTTCAGAGGCAAAAGCGAAGTGTCCCGCCTTTTGAAAAATATACAAAGGCTTAATGCCAAAATGATCGCGCGCTATAAAAGTTTGCTTTTTCTTTCTATCGTAAATCACAAAAGCAAACATTCCGCGAATGCTGGAAAGCATGGTGATTCCCTCTTCTTCGTACAGATGCACGAGCACTTCCGAATCGGATTCGCTTTTGAAAACATGTCCTTTCTGCAACAATTCTTCACGCAATTCTTTGTAATTGTATATCTCTCCGTTGAACACCAGCACCACCGATCCATCTTCATTGAAGAGCGGTTGTGTAGCAGAGGAACTTAAATCAATAATCGACAAGCGATTTTGTCCGAGAAAAACCTGATCTTCTCCCCAAAATCCTTGCGCATCAGGTCCGCGATGGCGCATGGCAGCGCTCATCTTTTTTAAAACGCTGTCGTCACTCAGTCCGATATATCCGTAAATGCCGCACACTATTTTTTAGCTGTGATTAACATGAATAATCCGTGACTTGGGAAAAAAGTTTTGATTAAAAATCGCGGCCATATTTTGCGGGCAATGTCGAGCATTTTTCCTTCATGGCGCTGTCCCGCTGCCGACGTTAATAAATCGCCGTGCGTTAACACCGTTGTAATTTTAACGTCTTTGTAATTCTTAAACAATTCAAAAGCTTCTTTTTTGGAGTAGGCTTTTGTTCCCGGACTTTCCAAGTACTTGTGGTAAATGGTTTTCAGGGAAGTGAAAGGTTTGAATTTCAGTAAAGCATATTTCACCCACAACATATATCCCACAAAACTGTACTTGTAGTAAATCATGATTTTTGCAGTGCCGCCCGGTTTTAAAACACGGTGTACTTCGTTGATGGCAGTTGGTGTATTGGGTGAATGGTGCAATACGCCCCAGGAATAAACGATATCAAAAGTATTGTCGGCAAAAGATAATTTCTCTGCATCGTCTACTTTTAAAGTCGATTTCAATCCTTTGCTTTTAAAACGCTCAGTTGTATTTTCAATGGCACGAGGAGTTAAATCCACACCAAACAATTCGGGATTGTTACGCGCCCACATTTCATGATCAGCACCCAATCCAACACCAATTTCCAATACCTTTTTTCCGGCGCCTTCTTTAAATCCTGCGAAATCTAAAATGTAAGGTTCCAGCTCGTAACGCTTTTTCATTTGCTGCTCAAAACCTTCGCTATCTCGACTGTGCAAATACAATTCCTCACCACATGATGCCTGGTTCCAGAAATCCCTCACATCATTTTTTGCTTCACTATTTTCCTTCATTCTTTTGTCTTTTTAATTCAACATACTTTGCATCAATGAGAAACCACAACCACAAACCTTGGAGATAATGGTAGATGAATCCGCGGCGGCCATCTAAAAATCCCAAACGGAAAAAATAGCGGTATCCAAAATATATAAATGGTCTGATGAGCTTTGGCATCAAGGGATTCCAAATTTTTTTTACTATCCAGCGTTTTCTTTCGTTTTGTTTTCCAAAGAGTTTTGCAGCTTCTCCCTCATCCACTCCTTCCTGCTCACGACGGTATAAATCCTGCGCTTCAAAAGAAGCATACTTGTTGTGTTTCTCAATCCAGGAGGACAAGCCTTTTAAATTCTCGTCGGCGAAATCACCTTTGAGGGTTTTTATTTCACCTTCTACTTTGATGTGCTCATTGATTTCACGCTCGCATTTTGCGAATTGTTTTTTAAATAATCGCAAAATATAAGTGGGATAATATCCTCCGTATTTTATCCATTTGCCCATGAAATAAAAGCGGCGCTTCAAATAAAATCCATTGCACGTTGCAGAAGGTAACACCTCTGCTATCTCTTGTTTTAAATCATCAAACAAATATTCATCGGCATCTAAAAACAACATCCATTCAGTTGGAATGGGCAATTGCTGAATGGCAAAATTTCTTTGTTTGGAGTAAGTCTCAAATTTATTGTAATACACTTTTGCACCTAAAGCCTCGGCTTTTGCACAGGTGTCATCGGTAGAAAGAGAATCGAGGATCATCACCTCCTGCGCCCATTCTTTCACGTTCAGGATGGCCCTTTCAATATGAATGGATTCATTGAACGTAAGAATAACAACTGTTACAGGCGCTTTGCTCATCACTGTTTTTGTAAAATATTTTTATAATGCTCAATCCAAATTAAATATTTTTGATCGATATCAAATTCGCTGTGAGCATAAGAAAAAGCGTTTTTTCTAAAGCTAAGATAAGTGCTTTCGTCCATGGATAAAATTTCATCAATGCAACGCGCAATTTCTTCTTCCGAATGTTCTATCCAAAAACCCGCTTGAATCTTTGGCAACTCACCCCAGGGTGTGCCTTTAGAGGCTACTACAGGTGTGCCTTGCGACAAAGACTCCAAAATGGTATTGCCGAAATTTTCGGATTTGGAAACCAAAAAAGTGAAACGACTTTTGGCGTACTCTTTCAATTTTTTGGTGGACGAAATCGGTGCTCTGAATTCCACTTGACCCTCTACTCCCAAGGATTTTATCAATTCCTGCAATTCCTGCAAATAGCCCGCTTTGTCTTCATAGCCATGAATTATCATTTTATAGCCGGAAGCTTTCATCAATTTTGATTTTGCAACTCCTTTTATTAGATTGTCCAAAGCTTTTATAGGGTGAATTCTACCAATGAATAAAAATTGTTTTTGCAGCTCTTCTTCTTCTTTGACTGGCATTTCCATGTAATTCGGAACCAGTATCGCGTCTTTCTTCAATTGATCTTGAATAGATAGCAACTCATCAGCAGAAGTACCATGAAAAGTAAAATTTTTATTGATGATGGCTTTTATGAAATATAAACGTACTTTCTTGCGAAAACTTCTGAATTCCATTGCACCTCCTATTAATTCTCCGCGGGAAGACCAAATCACTTTTTTGCCTTTCAAACGTGCTATAAAAGCAATGACAATGGAGGGAATATAAAACACGCTGTTCAATTGAACGATATCGGCATTTTTCATCGCCCTGCTGCTGTGCACAATCATGCTGAAAGGGAATTGATGAAAACGGGTAGAACAATAACGGGCCTTAATGCCATCCAAATCAATGCTTTTGTCCAAAGCAATTTTGTGTTCTTCTTTGATGCCGGCGTTGGTAGTGATCACCTCTACTTCGTGACCTTCACGAACTACACGCTTGGCCAGCCAATAAATGGTATTGTTGGGACCACCAGACTGTGCGGGGTAAAATGAGCCTATCGGAAAGAGAATTTTCACGGCCCTAAAAATACAATTAATTTGTTGGGAAATAAAGCGCTTGCGAAGAGTCGGTTAGGATAATTTTTTATTGAGCACTGCTATCTGCCAAACCCTCGACCAGTGTACCTTATCGCTCATAAAGCCTTTCCATAATTTTTCCACTGCAGTAGCTTTGAGGTAATCATTTTTCATGAAAATTAAATCCTGCACTTCCGACTTAATTTCTTTTTTCATCCACACTGGAAAAGGAAATAAAAATCCTTGTTTCGGTCGGTTATAAACTTCCTGTGGCAATTCGTTTACCATAGCATCAATCAGCATTCTTTTTCCTTTTCTGTATTCGGGCGGAAGAGAATACGCAAATTCAACCAGTTTTTGATCGATCAGCGGAACACGTGCTTCCAGTGAATGCGCCATACTCATGATGTCGGTATCGCGCAGCAATTGATTGTGCATGTATACGCGCGCTTCAAAATATGAGGTGATGTCGGCTTCGTCCTTATAATCAAACTCCGACAATAATTTTTCCAAATATTCGGCACAGTTGAAAGTAGCATCCACCGTCATAATATCGGCAGCTGTTTTAGCGGTAAGCAAGCCTCTTAACGCCAGATATGCCGAAGCATAATCGTTGGAAGAGGAAGTTAAATGCTGCGCCAGCTTTTTGTATTTGTCCTTTTTAAGCAAGGATGCCGACTGATTCAAAATCAAATTAGGCACTACTCGTGTTTTTCTTTTTGCAGACACTAATTTAGGCAAGCGCTCAAAAGTATCATAGCCGCCAAACAATTCATCACCACCCAATCCCGACATGGCCATGATGATGCCCGCCTCACGTGTAAATTTTGAAACGAAATAAGTATTGATGCCATCCACTGTTGGAGAATCCATCAGCGAAACAATATTGTGAAATTCCTTCTTCACATCGGAAGGCTGAACGATAAAAGTGTGATGATGCGTTTTGAATTTTTTCGCCACCAATTCCGCAAAATACGATTCGGAATATTTTTTATCGTCGAAGGAAATAGAAAAAGTTTTTAAATCTTCCACTCCCGATAATTTCATCAAAGCAACCACAACACTAGAGTCAATTCCGCCGCTTAAAAAAGCACCGAAAGGCACATCCGACATGGTACGAATGGAAACCGCTTCCTGCAAAAGAGAACGTAATTTTTTTACTTCGTCGGCGTACACCAAACCTTGTCTTTTGTTTACTTCAATATTAAAGTACTGTGATTTTTTTAATTCGTTATTTCCCTTCCATTCCAAATAAAAACCAGGTTCCAAATAGTGAATGTGCTTGTTTAATGTGAGTGGAAAAGGAAGTGAACCCAATTGCAAAAACGCGCTGATGGCTTGTGGATTTTTTTCGGTGTTCACTGCTTTGAATTCTTTTAAACTTTTCAGTTCAGAAGCAAAAGCAAAAGTATGTTGATCGTGGTAATAGTAAATTGGTTTAATGCCCATTCGATCGCGGGCCACCACGACTTTATTTTGTTTTTTATCGTAAATCGCCAACCCGAACATTCCGCGCAAACGATTTAAAAAATCAATGCCGTATTCAATGTATTGATTTAAAATAACTTCAGTATCGGTATGCGAATTAAAAGTATATCCTTTGGCGATTAAAATTTCTCTTTCTTCTTTGAAATTGTAGACTTCTCCGTTGTAAATGATGGTGTAATTGCCATCGTTGGAATGCATGGGTTGATGTCCCTTTGGCGAAAGATCAATAATGGCTAAGCGACGATGTCCAAACAAAAAATTATCTTTTACGGCAAAAATCCCCTCGTCATCGGGACCACGATGGGCAATGCATTTCAGTGCCGATTTAAATTCGGAAGAATTAACAGTTTTAGAATAATAGCCAACTATTCCACACATAATAGTTCCTTAATGTTGTCTTCGGTGCGTGCGCCCTTAAACTCTTTTTCTCTTTTAATATAACCGGCCTCTCCCATGGCTTTGCTCTTTGCCGGATCCAGCATCAGCAAGCGCATGTGCTTCCAAATGTCTTCCACTTTTGGTTCCACCAGATATCCTGTTTTATCGTGCTCAATCAAATCTTCGCTTCCACAGTTTTTACAGCCGATGCAAGCTTTTTTGAAAGCCATAGCCTCTAAAAAAATAAAACCGAAACCTTCACCGCTGGAAGGTAAAATTGAACAACTGGTGGTTCGGTATAATTCCTTCAGCTCAACGTCACTCACTCCCGATTTAATGGAAATAATATCCGACAAATTATAGTTTTTCACCATATCTACATGACGCGGCAAATCATCACCCGCCGCTACAATCACATATTTGTAACCGAGCGACTGCATCTCTGCTTTGTTCTGGTAAATGGCTTCAATCGTTTTATCAATGCCTTTGTATCCTTCGCTTTTATCCAATCTTGAAACCGACAAAAAGAAAGAGCTATCAGTTAGCACCAACTCTTTTGGATCCCAGTCGGAAGGAGTAGTCAAAACAATCAACTTTATTTTATCAAGAGCTATGTTATTGGTTTCGGCAAACTTAGCCTTAGTATAATTGCTGATGGCCCAGTAGCGACTGATAGATGGGTAATGTTTTAACAGTTCATCTCTTTTGAACCACACTTCAATACCATACAAAATGCTGTGCCAATAAGCCGATGGAAATAAAAACTTAAAGCGGGCAAGCTTCACCAAATGGATATGTCCCAATACCACCTGATCGGGTTTGAAGCGGATCATGACACGAATGAAAGTGAATAAAAACTTAATTTTATTTTTTCCTGCGCCGTTGTATTCCTTTTCACTATCGTTTAAAGAAACAACTTCCACCGTAGTATTTTCCCTGCTTTTAAGCTGCTTGATTAAATTGCGTTTAAAGCGCGGAATTCCACCATTGCCATTGATTTGAGTTGCAACAAAAAGTATTTTCATTCCTTACTTTTTACCAACGTAAATTCTTCGTAAATCGCGGGCATCAAACTTGAAAACATTTTTAATTTTTCTAAGGAAGCCCGAATCCTGTTTGTAAGGAGTGCTTAATTTTGAAACAATGCTTTTGTTGATCCAGCCAACATGTACGGGGCCTTCCGACACATCAATACTTTTGTATTTACCTCTGAATACATTTTGTTTCACCCACTCGTTCCAGTTCGGTTCGTATTTAGGAATTCTTTCGCACCACTCGTAGCCTTCATTGGGAAAACCAATTTCAAAAACAAGCGTGTTTGTTTTGCTGTTCAAGGCCTCAATGAATTGATTTCTTGCGCCTTCATTTTGTCCTTGGTTCCAGTCGTAAGCGTCGGAAATTGACAGCATGTGATGGTAAACTGACAAGAAGATAGTGACATCAATTTTTTCCAAACTGTCAATAAACTCCTTGGAAATGGTGCCGTGAATAAACTCAATGTTTTCTATGCCCAAATCTTTTTGAATGGCTTTATTTCTTTTGATGATTTCTGGATCACCATCAATGGCAATCACTTTTTTGGCATCTTTGGCCAGCGAAAAAGAGAAAAATCCTCCGCTGCAACCTAAGTCTAAAACCACTTTATCTTTAAAATCAACTTTTGATTTAATAAGGTCGAGACGCATTCCTACTTTTCTATCTGCATTTGATAAATCCCGAGGATCAGGATGGTAATTCATTCGTTGTGATAAGGGTTGTGACATGCTTTATAAAATTTGAATAATTTGATTGATTTGCCTTTTAAAAAATTCCAACTCATCCTTCTTCTCCTTCATTTCAAGGGATAAATATAAACGATATCTCTCAAGAAGGTGCAATAAATGATAGGTCTTTGCCTGATTTACCTCTATTTCTTTTCCATAAACCATTGTTAATGAATTAGAAAAAGCTTTGAAATACACGTCATCAAAGGAAAGTTTTTGTGAATTGTACATTTGAAACAAGTAGGTCCACACATCATGTGAAACAATGGCTTCAGAGGTGTATTCCCAATCCAATAAAATTAGCTTTCCGCTTTCATTGTAACATAAATTTCCGGCCCAAATGTCGCCATGAATGCGTGAAATATTGAGGAATTCGATACCATTTGCCTTCACAAATTTTTGAAGAGCAGATATATTATTTACAAATGAAAATTGCGGCAGATATTCTGCGACCGCTACCATTCTAACAACATGAAATTTTTCGCTTAAAATTTTAAACGCATCATGAGCCAAAGAAAGATCAACAGGTGTAGGTTTCAATTTCATCCATTGCTCGGTGAGTATGCCTTGGTCTTCCTGGTAGTTGATGACAATCGGACTATTATCTCCCATTAACTTCCGCGCTTCAATTTCCTTTTGCATTTGCACTTTGTTGATCTTGAGATCCACCTTTATCACTCTTTTTGCATCAAGATCAAAAAACTGCATGCGATTGCCATCAGTTGCATAGCGCAACCACGAAAAATCGTTTCTCACCAATTCCCTGTTAATTTTCACTCCTGGTTTCACAAAAAGAAACAGAGAAGCCAACTTACGCAATTTAGGCACGAAGCCCTTTACCGGCTGCAAAACCCAAAACAAAAAAGTGACTAAACAGCTTAGTTTAACTACATATTTCTCTCGGTAAAAGGTTAATTTCATTGGGGTCTATTGTGTCTGCAAAAGTATATATTATTTTAGCTATTTTTGGAATCTGATGAAAACAGCATTAATAACAGGAATATCAGGACAAGACGGAGGCTATCTGGCCAAATTGCTTTTAGAAGAAGGCTATAGGGTAGTTGGCCTCAGCAGAAGCTACCGTCACCTGGAATTGAGCAATTTGCAATACTTAGGAATTTCCGAAAAAGTAATTGTGGAGGAATGTGATTTACTGGATTATTCAAGGGTGAGCAACATTATTAAGCAATACAAACCCGATGAAATTTACAACCTTGCCGCACAAAGTTCTGTGGGTATTTCATTTAAACAACCCATCGGCACTATTCGATTCAACACCATCTCACTGCTCAATATCCTTGAATCTGTGCGGGAAATCAATCCAAATATCAGAATATACCAGGCTTCTTCCAGTGAAATGTTTGGGAAGGTAGAGCACCTGCCGATTACAGAAAATACTTCCTTGAATCCTTTGAGCCCTTACGCCATCTCTAAAACCAGTGCTCATTTCATTGCAAAAAGTTATAGGATTTCTTACGGACTCTTTGTATCCTGCGGAATTCTCTTCAACCACGAATCGTACTTAAGATCCAAAAACTTTTTCGTTAAAAAGGTAATCGACGAAACCATAAAAATTTCCAGAGGATTGCAGGACAAACTGGAAGTGGGCAATATTGATATCCGTCGCGATTTTGGCTATGCACCACGCTATGCCGAAGCCATCGCAAAAATGCTCAAGCATTCTACGGCCGATGACTTTATTATCTGTTCTGGAACTTCAGTTTCTTTGCGAGAAATTATAGAATACCTCTTTAAAAAATTCAACGTGAGCATGGATAAACTCGTGATCAACTATGAATTTTTCCGTCCCGATGATATCCTGAACAACTACGGCGACAATTCAAAAGCAAAAAAAGAATTGGGCTGGAACTACGATTTAAATTTCTTTCAGGTGCTGGATTTACTGGTGGAAGAAGAATTAAAAAACCTTGCTTAAAACTTTACTTTTCAGCAATTTTCACTTTAATGGCGAATAAATAAATAGCCGGCAAAAGAACAACGGCTTGCTTCAATGTCCCTGCAACATTGGCCCATGGTAGCTCTGAAGGATAACCAACACTAAAATACATAAGGATATATAAGGGGAGAAATTTTTTATTGGCGTAAAAGGTGCTGAATATTAAACGCTGCATCATTCCATAAATAAAAAAAATAAATATAATTCCCCATTCTCTTCCAATCAAATAAGCATAGCCTTGCGGAGTTATGCCAATGCTATTTTCGTCAGAACCACCATAAATATTTACACTGGCCCAATGACCAATATCTGCTAAAGGTTTAGAAGACCATATAAACCTGGGGACAAAAGCGTACAAAGGAGACAAAAGAAGATGCTTATATTCATCAGTAGCATAATAATTATACTTCTCTGCATATTGAAGTGTTAGCCCTAATGCCGCAATGTTATTTTGCCTGCTGGCCAGCATCAGTGCCATATCAGCCTTTTCATCATCTTCCAATTGCTGTGATAAAAGATAGGCCTCCCGATACATTCTAACTAAATCTGCCGGATTACTGGTATCGTATTTATCTCCAATGAATTGGTAATACATCCTGAAAGGTTCAATCACAGTAAATGCAACCACAACAGTAAGAGCCGCCCCAATGATAAAAGCAAGTTTTATTTTCCTGCCGGTCATGTAAAGTCCCACCGCAAACAATAAAATAGGCGCTACCGCTGTGGATTTGGAACCAAAGGCAATACCGGCAAAAAAATAAATGATTACCAACATATACATGAGTCGCCTGTATCTTTTATCGTCGTAGTAATAAATCAGAATAAAAATAATTGCGAGCCATCCCAAATCAACAAAATACCTGATGTAGAAAATCACAGCTGAACCATCTTCTTTAGCCTGATAGCCATATACGCCAAGTTCTATACCAACGATCAATGAAATCAAAGAAAGGGCAACCATGCCAAAAACCACATTTCTGGATACTCCAACAAAATTGATCTTTTTGAAAAGATCTACTTTAAAACCGGGAAATAAATAAAAAGAAATCCACAATACACAGGTAGCAAGATAAGTATAGATGGAAGTTCTATTGACTATGTCGGGATCTCCGTCAAAATATATCCATTCCCCCAACCCGTATTCCATGAAAAAATACCCCGACCAAATAATTTGAATGTAGGCATACAAAGAAAAAAAAGCAGGTGGCAAAGCAAAAAAACGATCTTCTTTTACTCTGAATTCAAAGATCATGGAAGCAGAAAAAAGTACCACATACAAAATTTCAACTCCCAAAGGAGAAAGCAAATGCTGGCTCCACACTATATATCCTGCAATGTTGAGCAGCAAGTATAGGCCAATACGCAAACCCTGAACGGAACTTTTTTCTTTTACTTCTACTGCTTCCATTAATTATTAACTGTAAACTCCACGAATGTGCATGAAGGCTTCGGCATATTTGCAACCAACTACTATTCCCCAGCGCTGCGCCTGAATCATTAGCGCTTCTCCTGAACGAGGATGAGGAAAAGGTCGTTTTTCAAAAACATAACATTCCATGGCTTCTACTTTCGCCTTTACATTTTCTTCTTCAACTTGGAAAAAGATGTTGGGCCTAAAATAATTTGGATAATTGGCCGCCTGCCATTCGGTAGAGGATGGTGTTTCAAAAGTATAAATATCTTTCACTCCTTCTCCTTCCAGCGTTCTACAGGCAGTCACCACAGCGTCGAAAGTCTGACGGTGATCAATATTCGTATCTCCTCCATGGTGCGTAAAAATCACTTCAGGTTTGAATTCTTCTTTTTCTTTTTCAATCACTTTTACCAGATCCAGCAAAGCAACAGAATCAAAGCGGTTATCCGGAAAATCATACACACCAACGCTTTCAAAACCAATGCAGGCAGCAGCGTTTTGAATGTTTGCTTTGTGCTCTTTCAAATGCTCTTCCCATTTTTTTACATCTCTTGCATCCGAACGGGAAGTAATTCCTTCTCCCAAAATGATGGCTCTTGCCGTAACATTGTATTTAGAAATAAGTTTGTGCATGGTGGCTCCGAGACCCAACAATTCATCATCGGGATGAGCCACTACAACCAATATTCTTTTATTTGCTAATGGATTCATTTTGATTGGATAATATGATTTCTAAACTTTTTTTTCCGTGATTGAAAAGCACATCGAACACCGTTAAGTAAGGTTCAAAAGCGCCGTGTAATTGAGGATATTCGGGATGCTGGTAATCGGCATATTCCACTTTAATTCCCGCTTGTTCAAAAGAAGGAAGATCAAGGTAATCCCTGCCGAAAGGACCCGACAAATAAGTTGTTGCGCCTACTTCTTTGCAGAGGTTCAACACCAATTCACTCTTTGCTCCCTCGGCCTTCATTTCCGAGCTGTACAGCACCTTTGTGTTGATCTCCAGATATGACAATAAAAAATTATTCATCTCCTTCAACACTTCATTCAGATGTGTGAAAGGCTTGGCATAAATCGCTTCCAGAGAAGGAAAAATTTCCTTGAAATAAGGCGCCTTGGAATAGGCCTGCTGTATGGAACTCAAATGTTTTTTTGCCCACTTTTGTGCCGGATCAATTTCCAGTTCGGCAATTTTTAAATCACCAAACTTACCGCTGGTTTTCACCGGAACGGTTAGCATTACAGCGCCATTTGATGTTTTAATTTTATTGCGATTGGTCATGCTGTTCTTTTCAAACTGCACATGATCGAGGTAAATAAAAATATCCGACTTCGCTATTCTGTAGTAATAGCCAAGCCACGGCAAATAGGCAGGTTGATTGATAGAAACTATCATCTTATTTTGTTCTTTCTTTATACATCCACACTGTGAAATCTCTTGGATGGTAATCGTGACGCAAGCTCACCCATGGCGTTAATTTTCTGCAGAACTCCAATGTTTTGGCCGGATCAGCATAAAATTCTCCTTTTTCAATATCTGGTGCCCAAGTGCTAAGGGAATTGAAAATCACGACTCCACTCGACAATTCAAACATCTTTGTCACCAGGTCATTCATGATTTGCTGAGCGTTATCTCCTAACAAATAAAATATACCGTTTGCCGTCACCACATCAAAGGTTTTACCCATATCATCGCTGAGAATATTTTTTTGGAAAATATCTACACCAGGATTCAATTTCTGAGCATTCTCCACCATTCCCGAAGTAATGTCCACTCCAGTATAATGCACATCCTTAAACTTATTTTTCAAATAATTATTGAAATCGGCAAAACCGCAACCTACATCCAGCACTGATTTCCCGTTGAAATCCACAGAATTTCCAATCACATCAAATTTAATCTCCTGAGAACGGGAGTGCCCGTAATCACACGATTTACTATCGTAACCAAACTGTGCAATTCTTTGATTGTAATAATCGTTTATTTCGTCGAAAACTGTTGCTGCCATTATATTTTTTTTAATACGTTTTTAATAGATTGAATTACGATATCCTGCTCCTCGTTGGATAAAGATGGGTAAATAGGAACAGATAACAAAGAATTGTAAGCGCGATCTGTATTTAACATTGGATCTTTGCGATAAACATCTGTTCGCCAATCCTCCACAGGAGCATCGGTTTTCACACCTTCTGCCATAAATAAATCAATGAGTTTTTTTGCTTCTACACTTTTAAGAGAAATCACATAACGGTACCATATTCTATTGGAAGAAAAAGCTGGTAAAATCAATTGTGATTCCCGTGATAATGCTTCATTATATTTTTGCGCGATAGCTCTTCTTTTGTCAATAAATAAATCAACTTTACTCAGCTGCACCAATGCAATACTTGCCTCGAGATCGTTCATTTTATCATTGAGCTTATTTTTATCAGGTAATTTATCGGCATAATCCCTATAATCTTCAATGCGTTCTGCATAGCTCTTATTGTTGGTTAGTACCACACCACCTTCCCCACAACCAATAAATTTAGACGCATAAAGAGACAATACAGAAACATCGCCCTGTGCCCCCATTCCGCTTTCACCAAAACCGTGCGCGCAATCTTCAATTACAGGAAGATTAAATTTTTTCAAAACCTCAATATTAGCTGGAGCACCAAAAGTATTTACAGCTATAATGGCTTTCGTTTTTGGAGTAATTTTTTGTTGAACGCTTTCAAGAGAAATGTTCCAGTCGGTACCCGAAACATCCACTGGTACAGGAATAGCGCCAATATTTAAAATGGCATTGGTTAAAGCCACGCAGCAATATCCGGGAAGAATTACTTCACCATTTTCACGTATACCAACGCTTAACAGCGCAATGCGCAAGCCACCTACTCCGCTGCCAACGCCAAAAGCATAGGCTCTGTTCAACTTCTTTTTTAGTGCTTCCTCCAGTGCTTTCACCTTTGGACCACCCGCCCAATAACCACTGCGGATAGTGCTAAGCACTTCCTCTTCCTCGCGTTGGTCATATGTGAGTCGGTTGTGTGGAATCACTTTGTTTGCATTAAATATCCCTGATGGTATTCAGGAACGTTGTTATTTATTTTTTGAAATCCTGCTTTCTCAAAGCCTTTCTGTCCGGCAGCATTATCGTCCCTTACAAAAGCATAAATATTTTTGATGTTGCAGTTGTTTTGAAAAAACGCAGCACAAACTTCTTTTAAATATTGAACACCCTGACCTTTACCGGTATATCGCTCCAGCAGATACACCGATACCACACAGGAATCGCCTGTAGTAATATTATCGCTGTTGAATGCATCAAAGCGAATTTGTCCGCAGGGCTCGTTGTTTTGCAACAAAACAAATGCGCGGCGCTTATTGCCTTCAACGGTATTTTTAATCCAGTTGTAATGATCTTCCCAGGTAACAGTTTGCTGCAAAGACCCCAGTTTCATGATGAATGGATCATTGCGCCACTGGTAAACCAATGGGGCGTCGTCCACTTCCATTTTTCTGAAGTTGTTCATTATCCGTTTAAAGAATCGAGTGTGACTACTTGTCCGACTTTCAATGCTTTTACCAATTTTCGTCCCACCAGTTGAGATTTGAATTTAGGCGGTAAGCCTGTAGCCGGACGCGAGAAAATAATATCGCTTTCCGTTAATTGGTGTCCGGCAGGAACATCCTTGTTAACGATACACGACAAGCGGTAATCTCTGCGACCTTTCGCTTCCGAAGCCGTAGGCCCAATCACCGGAGAGCCCATGTTTTGTTCAATGGCGCGCACTGCAGTAACCAATTCTTTCAATTCTTTCGGATCCATGGAAAAACGATGATCGGGACCCGGTAAATTTTTATCTAAAGTGTAATGTTTTTCAATGAAAACTGCTCCCAGTGCCACAGAACCTACGGCAGCAATAATGCCGTCGGAATGATCGCTGAAGCCAATAGGATAAGGGAAAGTATTTTTTAATGTGGTGATTTTATTCAAATGCACATCCAGCGGAGGTGTTGGATATTGAGAAGTACAATGCAGAATCAATAATTCTTTTCCACCTGCTTCTTCAAAGGCACGAACGGCATCATCAATTTCACCTAAAACCGACATCCCCGTGGAGATGATCAAAGGTTTACCGGTACGGGCAAAAGCCTGAATCAATTCAAGATTCACGAGGTAATCCGAACCATTTTTAAACAACTCACAACCCGCATCCAACAAATCCTGAATACCATCTTCACCGGTAGGAGTGCTGAAAAAAGTCAGTCCGACTTTATCCGAGTAAGCTTTCAAAAACTTCAATTGTTCGCGCGTCAGCTCATAGCGCTTGAACATATCAAATTGAGTTTCTGTCACTTTTTTTCCACCCGAAATATAATCGTAGGTGAGTTCTTTATTCAAAACAAAATCTTCTGTTTTGTAGTTCTGAAATTTAATGGCATCGGCGCCTGCTTCCTTAGCCGCGTCAATCATTTTGCATGCCAAGTCCATATCACCGTTGTGATTAATACCTATTTCGGCTGCAATGAAACAGGGAGCTCCTTTGCCGATGAGTTTATTACCAACTTTTATCATAGTTTTATTATTGCTTGTATTAATTCCGATAAATCTATTTTCGCTTCGTCAAAGCCAATGCCATTGGCGTGCTCCAGCATGTACTTTTCTATTTCCAGTTTCAAGCCTTCTTCGCTAATCTCAAAAAAGGGCTCAATTCCGCGCACAAAAATAAACTTTTTTAGGCCCGAAAGTATGTCTTTTTGATTATCGGCTGTCAATCCGGTGATAATTCCCAATTGAACTGATAAAGCCTCCAAAGAAATTGAGCTGGGAGGCAGAAGAGCAAAGTCGCATTCCGACATAGTTTCCACCATTCCGGCAGCCGAAAGATTACTGAATATATTTAATCTTTCGTCGGGAAACATTTTTAAATATTCTTTGAGTTCTTCATGAAAGGTATACTCACTTCCCAAAACAAGATTGATTTTGGTGATGGTCGTCACCTTTCTCAATGCTTTCAATGCTTTGAGAGAAATATTATGAACGTCGGCACCACCAAAGCTTACAAATAAGCGTTCGGGTTTGGCGATATGACGCGGTATTTTATTGGCTTCAATAAATTCTTTGCGAAGCAAAAGATACTTAGTTCCTAAAAATAATTGAGCGCTGGTAAGTCCTTCGTAATGTTTGGCCGTGGTGCCAGGGGCATGATTCACCACAATACTCACCGGCATCGGCCATTCGTGCAGATCATCAATAAATACAGTTTTCACTCCAGCGTCGTTCAATTCCTTGAGGTATTCCTCACGGAAATTATAGCCATCCAACACCAACGCATGCGCATCTTTTAACACAACATCTGCCATATATCGAGCTTCATTTCCAGGCGCTCCAATCTCCACCACCTCATCACAAATTTTAAGGATTTCCCCAGCCAATGCAGGAGATGGCGCATGAATAATAAACTTTTTTTTGAATTCCTTCCCGAAATATTGGGCAATAGAGAGGCAGCGAAAAACGTGACCTAAACCGATATTTTCATTTCCATCTGCACGAAAATAAATTGTTTTCAAATCCTCTTTATTTTAAGATTTCTTTCTTTTCGCATAGATAAAGTCCATTTCCTTAGGGACAGTGGTAGCTTCAAATACACGATTGACTGCCTTTACTTCAAATCCATTTTTCACAAAAACATCAACCAACTCTTGGGGATTTCCTTTATCGGGGTGAACTTCCATAGCAATGTGTTTTACATCTTTCAAGCGCTTTGAATTCTCAAACAAACCGTACTCACTTCCTTCTATATCAATTTTAAGAAAATCAAGCGTTTTAATATTATTGGAATCCAGCAATTGGTCAAAAGTCATGAATTGCTCACCTTGCTCTCTTCCACAAATGTATTTGTTGACCAGCTTATAATTAGTGTAATTATTTTCCTTCATCAACAATCTAAAAGTAGTTTGGTATTTTTCCTGACATTCAACGGCAATAATCTGATCAGCAAAGGAAGTCATTAAAGTAGAAAAGGCCCCTCTGTTAGCACCAAGATCAACTACTGTTTTAACCGAACTAAGTTCCTCCTTTGAAATGTTTTGAAAATAACATTTTCTGAAAACCATTTCTCTGATTACACCATAAGTATAACTTTCCTCCTGAATAATTTGCTCAATTTCCTTTACCGGAAAAACAACTTTTTTACCGAAAAAATTAACTTTTAAAGTATTGGTTACATTGCCCACCTTTTTATCAAAAGGCGATAAATCTTTTTTGGCAAAAATCTGAGGAATACTTAATACTAAACTGACAAGTGTTAAAAAATAATTCCTGAAACCTAAAGCATTGAAGGCAGAAAATCCAAAATTCAAGCCTACTTTTTTAAGTATATTATACATCCCTCTTTTATATTACAATTAATGTGCTGTACCTTAATTACAGAGGCTAAAGATAAAAAATAATACTATTTATACACAGGGATTAAAATAAAGTGTGAAATCAATGCATATTTATATCTTTGTTCGAAATTTAAACACCTTTTTAAACACTCTAATTTCACTATATCAAGTCGATGGAAAAAACTATGTTCATCTGCTCACACGTAGCGCAAATCAAGTGGTACGCTGTTTTTGCAGAAGCATTTAAGGAACTGGGTGCAAATCACAAAGTCATTCTTTTTGTGCAGGGAAAATCGGCTGTGGCTTTCAGCAAACCTTTGAAATGCTACGATGAAATTATCGATCTTACTCAGGGCTTCAATCCCAAAGAAAATTTTTCGGTATATGATTTAAAGATCAACGATTGCATTTTAAATCTTGAAAAAGAAACCAATACTTCCTTTATGTGGGAAGACCTGAAAATGGATCGCTTTGTGGAAGCGAAAAATGATCCAGCTTTCATCGTTCAATACTACAATTACGGCACACAAATTTTAACTGATGCTTTCAACAAATACCAGCCAATTGTTGGTTTGGGAGAATATACGCTTGCATTTTACCGTTACGCCAAACGCCTTTTCAACAGCAAAGGCAAAGAATATTTATATCCAATTCCTACGCGCTATTTTGAAAGATTTTGTTTGGAAGATACTTTCAACTGGGAATGGAAAAGTGCAGTGGAACACTACCACAAATATGTACAGCAAGGGATTCCGCAAGAAGTACATGAGGTAGTTTACCCCATTTACGATCGCATTGCCAAAAAATTTGAAAAGCCGAGTTACAGCGTTTTGCAAACCCAAACGCCAGCGGGATATACCGATGTTTCGCAATTGTCGATTAAAGAAATAAGCAAAAAGTTTTTTCGTGCTTTCAAGCGCTTCGACAAAGAGGAACAACGCACCAATATTTTGCTGAGCGCACAGGAAAAAGGATTGTCGGCAAAAGTGCGCCGAATGATACGCGAAAGAAAACGTCATGCCGATTACAACAAATTAACGGTGCCTAAACTTCCGGAAAACATCAAATACTGTGTTTTCTTACTGCATTACCAACCCGAATATTCCACAGATGGATTGGGCAAATACTACAACGATCAGGTTTCCCTCATCCGCAATGCCGCCAACAGCATTCCAGCAGGACATTTTTTGGTGGTGAAGGAACACTCGGTAATGGTGGGCTTAAGAGATGTTGAATTTTACCTCGAAATCACCAAACTCAAAAATGTGATTTTACTGGCCCATGGCATCAACAGTATACAACTGGTAAAAAATTGTGAGCTGATCATCACCATTGTGGGAACCATCGCGCTGGAAGGAATGTTCATCGGTAAACCATCCATCATGTTTGCCAAATATGCTTTCAATAGCACCAATTTGATTCATTACTGTCCGAGCTACTGGGAACTTCCAGGCATGATCAGAGATATCTTAAAAAAAGAAAAACCTTCTGAACAAGAAATTGAAAAACACGCTTTGGCGCTATTGGCCGGAAAATACAGCGGATCGCACAAAGGACAATTGCCGCTGATGGAAAATTTAATCGATTCCTTTGCCGATCACAAAGAAAATTACTCCAACGTAAAACAATCATTTACAGCTGAACTAAAAGCAAGAAAAATTATAGGATGAAAATAGTTGTTGACGCCTCAGGCGCTATATCCATTGACAAAAATTCTGTTTTCAAAAACTATCAGTTTGAAGTGAAAGATGCTTCAGTGTTGGTGTTTGGCGGACTCAATGAAAAAATGTTTGGCGCTTTTAAACAGTTTTTTGCAGCACACTTCAACAACATGTCATTGGCGACTTTCGTCAATAAATTGTACAAAAGTCTTCCGAGCCATTTTTATTTCATCATCCGCAATAACGATGCTTTATTTGTGGTGACCGATCCATACGCTGCATTAAAATTGTATGCGTATCAAAGTCGGGAAAAGCTCGTCATCAGCGACAACTACAAAGATTTCAAAGCAGAATGCAAAGAATTTACAGTGAACAAAAACGCTGTTAAATTATTCATGCTGAACAACTACACGCCGTCAAAACACACGCTCTTCAATGAAATCAGCAAATTTGAGCCCGCTAGTATTTACGAGGTAAAAGGAACTTTTTATTCTCTAAGCACTTACATGCAAATTGATGCTTCCAGGAGAATTGATGGAGAAGATTTTGTAGATGAGTTTTACAACACGCTCAAAGAATCTTTCAGCACTTATTTTGAAAATTACGATCACTATTCGTTGTACTTATCGGGAGGAATGGATTCTTCTTTTCTCTTGAAATTTTTAATGGCCAACGGCGCCGATCGCAGCAAGCTAGACACTGTGACGGAAATCATCGGCGGATTGAAAAAAGATAAGATGATCGACAATGACTACGATTTATACTACTCTGAAAAACTCGCCGCCGAAGAAAAAATCACACACAAAAAACTCAATTACGATTATTCTTCCGATCAGATAATGCGTGATTTTGTGGAGCTGAAAGATTTTTTGTTCAATGAATACGCACCTGCTATTGCCTTCGGACCAGTAGCCAGTCAAATTGAAAAAGACAATTTAATCATCAGCGGACAAAATGCCGATAGCGTTTTATCTTTTGGTGCTGCGGGATTCCCGATGAGGAAAGGATTAAAAATAACCGGTTTGGGCGGACTCTTCGCAAGAAATTTTCAATTTTCATACAAAGACAATCCCAACTTCATCCAGAATTTCCTCTCCAACTGGCTGATGAAAATCTACTATAAAAAGAACTACAATATTTCTTCCAACATCTTTAGCGATAAAGACTATTTGCTCGGTTTGGCCATGGAAATGAAGAATATGCCATTCTGGGAAAATGATCCAGGATACCGCTCTGTGACAGAGATTCGTCAACTGGCCGACTGGATGTACGACGAATACATTCAGCCTATTTTAAGCAAATGGCCCGGACTGAGTTTTCACGGCTATTTTCAATTGATTTATCAGCACACATACATGCAGGGATCAGCCAATCGCTCCACCATCAATTTGCCTTTGATCTACGGGAGAAATGTTTACCTTCCATACACACATCTTTCTGTTTTGGAAAATTTAGTGATGCTTAAACCGAACTGGAAATACTGGTTTTATGCAAAATATCCCAACATTAAATTGAGTCGAACTAAACTGAACATGCCCGATTACATCATCAACCGATCAGATCCGAACGACTCTTCGTCCACTACTTTCCTCTACAATGCATGGCTGAGCAACAGGAAATTTTACGATTACCTCATGGACAACCTTTCGCAAACGAAATGGGAAATATATGAGGGCATCATCAGCCAAGAAGTGCTGAACGATTTTAAAAACATGTCGAAAAACATTCAGGCCAACCGCCTTCCATTCCTGATGAAATTTATTTGGATGGACAGTATCATCCGCGAATTTACCTCGCAAAAATCATGAGCACAGAAGGAGAAAAAAAATCAATCAATGTTGTCAGTGGCTTCAAATGGAGCACCATTGGTACAGTTGTAATGATGGCGGTGAAGTTGCTGCGCGGATTGATCATACCTAAAATTTTGTCGGAAGCGAGTTACGGACTCTTCACTTCCGTAGCACTTTTCACACGTTACTTACAATTTTCCGATTTTGGTGCACGTGCTTATTTCTCCAAAAAATTACCGCAATTGTATTTGAACGGAAACATCAAACAATCGCAGGAACTGAGTGACCAGGCGTATTCCTTCATTGTTTTTTCTTTTGCGATCTCTGCCATTTACCTCACCATCATAGGATTTTTCATATCGGGAACCAACGCAGAATTTTACCAAATCGCCTTATTGATTTTAATTCCATCCACCATATTTTATAAACTGCGTGAGTTTTTCATGACCTACGCTTTGGGCATTCAACAGTACCGCCTTGGAATAACGGTGGATATTTTAAACAACATTTTATCGGTGACCTTCGTGGTGTTTGGAATTTACTATTATGGTGCTATCGGTGGTGTGTTGGCAACGGCCGTTACTGAATTTTTTCTCTTCATGTACATTTACAAAAGAGTGGATCTTCGTGCCAAACTCACTTTTGATTTCACACTTTTCAAAAACATCAGAGGTTATCTGCGCCTGTTTTTTATCTCTATTGCGGAAACCCTGAACAGCACCTGCGATCAATGGTTTGTGCTGTGGATCTTCTCTTCGGAGGGCTATGGCGCCTATTCCCTCGGACTCACCTTCGGTTGGCTGATGATAGCAGTTTCAGGGATTTTCATCACCGCACTTCAGCCTAAAATCATGGCTCTGGCAGAATCTGATAAAGTAAAATCAGAACAACTACTGCACAATTCTATTTTGTTTTATTTCCTGATTTGTTTGTTCCTTTTTCCTTTCGCATCCATTTTTATCGATTGCTTGGTTCGCTTGTTTTTCCATGATAAACCGGCTTTTCAGGAAGGATTGAAATTGTTTTACCTCATGACTTTTTCGGGAATAATCAAAGGTGCTTATGCCATGCTCAAACAGGTTTTCATCGCTAAAGACAAAGAGAATACTTACGTGATTTTGTCTATTATCAGCATTGGAATTTTTGCCTTAGGTTATTTTCTGTACAAATCTTTAAGCCTTCCATTTGAGTATTTGTCGCTGATTATTGGCGGAATGGACTTCATTGTATTCAGCATTTTTTACGCACAGGTTTCTAATATTTCCGTGGATAAAAAACGATATTTTCACAATAAAATAATGCTGGTGGTTTTATTTGGCGTGGCGCTGTTGTATCAGTTTATCATCATTGATTTCCCTTTCACAAACGCCTACTTCATTGCGCAAGCGCTAATGATAGCAATCATTTCCACTGCAGTAGGGATTATTTTCTTTAAAAGAAAAGCGGAGTTATTCGACTTTTTGGGAATACAGAGAAAGTGATTTTACTTTCTTTATTCCAGGACCCAAAATCCCTCTTGCCATCACACAGAATCCCTCGCACTCTCCCTTTTCCAAAGGGAGAAGAGCAGCGCTCATCCATTATCAAATATGTTTTTCAGGAAATGCCAGCTAACTTACTTCCTCCTTTGAAAAAGGAGGAGTGCGTTGACTGTGCGGAGGAAGGAGGATTTCGAGAAACAGGTAAATTATCGCACTTTAAACAAAGGCACTAACGGCTTGCAATTCAACAAGCTGCTGATATTTCCTTTTTTCAAAGCTTCGTTTACTTTGGAGAAGAACACATCATAACCATTCATCAATTGCTTGATTTCAGCCTCTCTGTGACAGTAATTCATGTTGTGTGTCCCTAAATATATCAAGCCCTGATCCAGCATCTCCTGAACCATTAAAGTGGTTAATTCCATCCCGTCCAATTGTTTTTGCTCTTTAAAAATTAAGAAGCTCCATGCCGGATGTCCTTTCACTTCAAAGAATTCATCAAGTTGATGATCGGATATTTTTTTCACCAGTTGATCAATCACCTGGTTTCCATAATTATGAATAGACTCTAAAATAGGTTGTGTATTTAACTTGATAAGATTGGCTTTGGAAGCCGCTAAAGACAAAGTATCGCCTCCAAAAGTGAAAGAGAAAAACACTTCCTCCATTAGTTTCATGTATTCTCTTTTTCCGGCGATAGCAGATAGAGGGAAGCCATTGGCCAAACCTTTTCCAAACGTTGCCAAATCGGGAGTTACGCCATACAATTCCTGCGCACCACCTTTTGCAAATCGGAAACCAGTAATGGTTTCATCAAAAATTAACAAGGCACCATTTTTATGAGCCAGATCCTTTACCTGTTGTAAAAACCCTTCTGCAGGAGGATAAACGTTCGTAGGTTCCATCACCACAGCAGCTACTTTGCCTTGCAATTTTTTAAACTGTTCTTCCAACGATGAAATATCATTGTACTGAAAAGTATGTGTTAAATCAGAAGTTGCTTTTGGTACTCCAAGATTACGAGTAGTAGAACCAATGTACCAATCTTGCCAGCCATGATATCCACAAACGATTACATCATCGCGTTTGGTCACCGCACGTGCCAATCGAACAGCACCAGCAGTGGCATCGGATCCGTTTTTTCCAAAACGCACCATTTCGGCACAAGGCACCATTTCGCAAATTGCTTTTCCTACTTCGTATTCCAATTCACTGGCGATGGAAAAAATAGAACCCAGTTCCAACTGCGCAGCAACTGCTTTATTTACATCTTCATCGGCATAACCTAAGGTTACCGACAATAATGAGCTGATGTAATCCACATATTTATTGTCGTCCACATCCCACAAATAAGCGCCTTTCGCCTTCTTTGCAAAATAAGGAGAAACACCAAAAGGGTAATTTACTTTACTTTTGCTGAACGTTTGTGAACCCAGTGGAATCACGGTTTCAACAATTTTCAATAACTCTTCTGATTTTTTGAATTTAGTGCTCATGCTATTTATTTAATTTTTTCTTTTCTTCTTCTTCGAGTGCTTTTAAATAACCCACATTTCTTACAATACCTTTATTGATTTCGGCCAGAGCCTTGTCCTGCTGAAGAACTGCAATATATTCTTTCCAGTTTTTATCAGATCCCAACTTAAGAATCAGTTTTTCCACCAAGTCAAAATCCGATTGTTCATCTACAGTAACACGAAAATCTCCCATGTTTAAATTGGAAGGATAATCGGCCCCGTTAAATATTTTTCCGCCTTCCAAATTGGAATGTCGAGTCATGAACAAAGTCACGTGCTCTTTGTCTAATTTATCAATTGCATTTTGCCATGAATATTGCAAAGCCTTATAGGTAAACACCTCCACATCCACTCCATCGGGATATTGATGACTGAGGGAATTGGTGCAGTAATCCAATTTATTTTCTATGGTATACTTCACCAGTTCATCTACAATTTCTGCGTCAACTAGCGGACAATCAGAGGTCACCCTTACCACATAATCGTATTCATTTTCAGGAAGCGATTTATAAAATCTTTCCAGCACATTGCTTTCCGAACCACGAAAACAATTCCAACCTTTTTCAAGGGCAATTTTTTCAATAGCAACATCGGTATCTTTGACGGTAGTGGCGACAACAAAATGATCAATGGTTTTGCATTTCGCCAATCTTTTCAAATGAATATCCAACAATGTTTCGCCATTTACTTTTTTCAAAACTTTTCCCGGCAAACGAGAAGACCCTGTTCTGGCCTGTGTAATCAAAGCTGTTTTAGTTCGCCAATTATAAGGGTTTAACAGCTGAACATCTTTTACAGAAATTTCTTTGTTTACTCTTTCCGTCACTGAAAATGAAGGCAGTTTTTTAATTAGCTCAATGTTCAGGTTCAGCTGAGATAGATTATCAACACCAAACACTACCTTATCAATTTCCTTTTGCTGCAAAGCATACATAAAAGCGAGTTCCGACACACTGATATTAAAATCATCAGCAATGCTTTTGATCTTTGTAAGATATGGTTTTAAACTCTTTAGTTTTTCGGGAACCTGATCAACATCTTTGTAAAACAATCCTTGTAAAAAGATAGATCGGACGTGAATTTCCTTGTTTTTTTGCTTTGCCTTTTTCAGCAATTCCCCACGCAAATTATAATTATCAAGTAAATTAAAAGGCAACTGAATCAAATCAACATTTTCATCATCAATTACTTTTGCAAACTCGTCGTTGGTATACACCGACACACCAATTTTTTCTAGTAAATTCTCTTCTTTTAATTGCTTCAGTTTTTTAAAGTACTCTGCATTGTTTTGGTAATCCAAGAAATCATGAAACAACAAAGCATACATTTTAGAAATGTTCAATGCTTTTAAATCGTTTTTGTATTCCACAATGAATCCAAAATTTTCATGAATATGAAATTTGGAAATCACTTCAAACACCTGTCCTTCCTTATGGTACAAGCCAATGATATTCATGGCATTGCCATAAGCTTTAGCGGTATCCAAAACTTTTATACCTGCTGATTTTGCCTGTTGTAAAATTTGTATTGCTTCTTGTTCCGAAAGAATTTTCCCCGTTGAGTTAATGCCGTAACTCAAACCCAGCTGGACAGTGCCAAGAATAATTTTATCAATTGACATTAAAAAAGTTTTTTACAGAAGAAATAACATGATCCAATTCCGCATCACTGATTGAAGCGTACATAGGTAAACTAATGCATCTTTCATAATACCTTTCAGCTACTGGAAAATCGCCTTTTTTAAATCCTAAACCTTTATAATAAGGCTGCATGTGCACAGGAATGTAGTGGATTTGCGAATAGATGCCCTGTGTGATTAAAAAATCATACAGTTCTTTTCTGCGATCGGTTTCGATGACATACAAGTGGTACGCATTGAAATAATCGTTTTGTTCCTTTTGATAGCTTATTGGTAAATCCGCAAATGCTGCGCGATACTTTTTTGCGATTTCTTGTCGGCGTGTGATTCCTTTGTCGGCACGGTTCAACTGCGACAACGCCAACGCTGCATTGATATCAGAAATTCTGTAATTGTACCCCAACTCCTGCATTTCATAATACCAACCGCCGTGATTTTCCTTTAACAAAGAAGCTTCTTTGGTGATGCCATGAGTGCGCAGCAATTTCAATTTATTGTAAAGCTCAAGATTGCTAGTAGTAATCATTCCCCCTTCTCCCGCTGCGATATGTTTCACTGGATGAAACGAAAAACAAGACAAATCGGAGTAAATTGTACTTCCACATTTAATTTGTTTTCCTTTAGAATCCTTGAAATAGCCGCCTGGAGCATGACAAGCATCTTCCACTATCCACAATCCGTGCTCTTTGGCTAAGGCACTTATCTTTTCAAGACGCACCGGACAGCCAGCGAAGGCCACGGGAACAATTCCTGCGAAAGTATTTTTTGGATGACCTTTTAAAAGCGCCTCTAATTTGTCAACGTCGATGTTGTAATCTTCCGCATCAATATCCACAAATGCAACTTCAGCACCAGCGTACAAAGCGCAGTTGGCAGAAGCCACAAAAGTAATGGGAGTAGTGATGATTTTTTGTCCGGGTTGGAGTCCAAGAGCCAACACCGCCATATGCAAAGCAGCAGTACCATTGCACACCGCGACAGCGTATTTTGCATCTACATACTCAGCGAAGCGATTTTCAAATTCTAAAATTTTTGGACCCTGGGTGAGGAAATCAGATTGTAATGTTTTAATTACTTCCGAAATGTCCTCGTTCGTAATTTCCTGCTTACCGTAGGGAATCTTATACATAAACAAGATTTATTACACCGTAAATTTTGAATCAACATGCTTAACGATCAGGGCTCTCAAATCCTCAGGAGTCAACCATTCGTTGTTTGTACCCGAACAATATTTAAAGCCCATTTCCACTCTCTTACCTTTTTTCTCTTTCATTAAATCTTCCGGATCCCAAGTAGGAGTGGTTGGTAAAATAACATAGTATTTAGAGAATTCGATGGTGCTCAAAGAATCCGTTTCTGTGATCATGTCTTCGTGCAATTTTTCTCCTGGACGGATACCTACATCTACCATTTCACATTTTGGTGCAATGGCTTCGGCAACAGCTGTAATTTTATAAGAAGGGATTTTCGGCACGAAAATTTCACCACCCCATGCATGCTCTAAAGCGTATAAAACCATATCCACCCCTTCATCCAATGTAATATTGAATCGTGTCATTTCTTTGTGTGTAATAGGCAAAGTTCCTGTTTTTCTTTTTTCAAGAAAGAAAGGAATCACTGATCCTCTTGAACCCATTACATTTCCATAACGAACCACAGAGAATTTTTTGTTGTTGTATCCACGAATGTTATTGGCAGCAACGAATAATTTATCGGAGCATAATTTTGTAGCACCGTATAAGTTAATCGGAGCAGCAGCTTTATCGGTTGATAATGCAACAACATCAGTAACACAAGCAGAATCTAATGCAGCGTTGATAATGTTTTCTGCACCCATTACATTGGTTTTAATAAACTCCATAGGATTGTACTCAGCGGCAGGCACTTGTTTTAGCGCAGCAGCATGAATAACGATATCAATATTTTCAAAAGCTCTTTTCAATCGTTGCGGATCTCTGATATCTCCCAAGAAATATCTCATAGCAGGATATTTACTTTCGGGGAACTCAATGGACATTTCGTATTGCTTCAGTTCATCGCGTGAAAACACCACGAGTTTTTTAATGTCTGGGTATTGTTTTAATACTGTGCGGATAAATTGTTTTCCAAATGATCCAGTACCTCCTGTAACAAGTATTCTTTTTCCGTTTAAATCAAGCATTGATAATGGTATTATATTGTTTTTTTAATATGATAATTAAGAGTCCGATAAGTCCTGCTAAAATTCCGCCAATCAAAACGGCTTTTGTTTTTGCTAGTTTTTCCCAGGCCAAAGGTGTTCTGGCTTCATCAATGGTTTGAAAAATAACCTCCTTTTCCATCAAGGAATAACGAGCGATTTCTAAATTTTTAATTCCTTCACCATACAGCACATTCAACACCTTTATTTTTCTGGTAAGTTTAACTTCACCCAAACGACCAATGGCCTTGCTCATTCCTACACTGTGGTCCTTCATGTCGGCCATTTGAGATTCGGCCAATTGCAATTCCACCAAAATGGAATCTACTTTGCGTGTCATCAGATCTACTGATTTTTGTTCCTTTTCCACCGATTTAGTAGTAAAGTAGCTGGTTAAGAAACTAAGCGTGTTTTGCAAAAATGCAATGGCTATTTCTTCATTATTGCTGTTAAACTTTATGGTGATAATACCATCTTTTTTAGAAGCTACAGAAGAGAATCCGCTCATTAAAACCTGACCGTATACTACATTTAAAACAGAATCTTGTTTAAAGGTCAGCTTCTCGCCTCTTTTAAAGAGCACATTTGGTTTCTTTTCAGAATCACGGTAAATCACCTTTTCCAAATAATGATTGATCAGTAAATCTCTTTTTCCATCAATGGTAGCATCCATTAACAAACCACCAACTACAATTCTTTTTGCCCTTATCAACTCTACTACTTTGTCAGCTGTGATAACGTCGGCGCCACCAGCACCTCCTATACCAAATTGTTTTGCCAATCCAGAAAAGGGCGACGATCCCCCTCCTTTACCACCATCCAACATAAATGTGGTTTTGGCAAAAAACATTTTTTCTGATTTGCTGGCAAGAAACAATCCCAATGCAGCACCAAGAATTACATATATGGAAAGCACCCAAAATTTCTTAAGAATCAAGGCTTTAAAGTCCTTGATGGTCTGCGAGATTTTAAGTATTTTTTCTTTGGATATCATGATCTTAACAGCGCTGAATTAATTAGTAGCTACTTTTAGTAACAAATACAATGAAAGTAAGGCCGTCAACTTGGCTGTTGTTTCTGAAAAGATGGTATTCCAATCTGTTTTGGTTTTATTGCCTTTTACTTCTTCCTCTTCATAAACAGCAACTACTTTATCTCCTACTTTAACTTTAGGATATACTTTGAAGAATCCATAATTTTTAGTGCGCTTCACTAAACCTCCTGCGCTTTCAACATAGGTGCTTTTTCTTTCTGCATTTTTAAGAAAACCTCCGCCGTACTCTTTAACATAGTATTTCGCACTTCTGCCAGACACAAAAGGTGCGTATACAAAGTGCAATGAATCAACTTTAGGATACTTTACAGCACCCATGATGGTTACTAAATTTTTGGTGGTTGGGATTTTTATTTTATCCCCTTCCTGAAGGATATAATCGTATTCTTTGTGCTTGTTGGCATACAAAGCTTTGAGGTTCATGATGAGGAAAGTTGAATCTTTCTTTTCGTCAAATCTTACCAGTGTAGCACCTTCTAAAAATGCCCATTCATTTAACCCTCCGGCTCTTTCAATCAAAGAGCTTATTTTTTCTGTTTTATTGATCAGGGTATAAACTCCGGGATATTTAACTTCACCTTCCAGCAAAACGTTTTTCTGCATATTGAAATCCGGGGTACGACGCACAAACACAATATCGCCGGGCTGCAATTTCACAGGGGCTTCTTTCCCTAATTCCAAATCATTGGATAAAGCAATGGTTTCAATGATAATTCTGGTGGGTTCATCAGAATCCGTTGAAGCTGTAAAATTAGAAATTCTGCTGATTTCAATTCTACCGTTAGCAGCTTCTAGTTTTAATCCGCCAGCCATAAACACCAAGTCCTGAGCTGATAATTCTTCGCTGTATGGAACTCTTACAGGAGTTCTTACAGCACCTTTTATTTCAACAAAAAGAGTGTCGGTAAAGCCTTGTTGAGCATACACCATTAACTCGTCAAACTCTTTCAATTCATAGTTTAATGTGGATTTCGGATCCTTTATTATGTCACCCAGATTGATGGTAATGTACTCCTTTGTAAAATCAGGGTGGGTCCTCACCACATAAGCCCTACCCAAGTAACTGTTGTAGCGGACACCATGCGCCTTATTCAATAAATCCAAAACTCTTTCACCGGTTGTAAACTGGTACTCACCAGGAACATTCACAGCCCCTCTCACTCTCACAACATTTCTAACTCCTGAAGCAACACTGAAAAACTGAACATCATCTCCATCTTTCAGCTGGATATTCAATTTCCCTTTTAATATACTGTCGAGATTGATGTCTTTAAACAACAATTTATCTCCTTCATAAGTCTGGAGAGCCGCCTGTGTTTTAATCGCTGTTTTCGACAATCCGCCTGCATACTCTATTAATTCTTTTATGCCTTCCTTCTCTTTTAACTCATAGTGACCAGGTCGTTTTACTTCTCCATCCGCACGAATTACATTTTGAATAACACCAACCACAATATAATCGTTGTCTTCCAGATAAAAATCATTTTCCGGCGTGGGATTCTGAAGAAATTTGTAAACGTCCAACACCTTGATTTTAGTGTTGTTTCTCTTGATGGTAATGTTTCTAACACTGGCCAGTTTATTCAATCCACCTGAAATGGCCAGCACGTTAAATGCAGAATTGATAG